>NZ_JALKFX010000003.1:0-17903 GCF_023243045.1 Frankia sp. AgB32 | reverse complement strand
CTCGCGGCGGTGAAGACGGTGCGTGGCATCGTCGACTGGATCGTCGCCCGGCGGACCCCGGCGGAGACGGGCGGGCAACCGGCCGAGCCGGCCGGCCCCGTCGCCCGGGACCGGGCCGACGCCGGTGAGCCCGAGTTCGCCGCGGTCGCGGCCGCGGCGCCGGGCGCGACCGACCAGCCGGACGCGCCGATCCCGCTGCGGCGTTACGTCGTCGAGCCGCGGACCGTCGCGCTGCCGGCCGACGCGCCGCGGCCCGATCTCGCCGGGGCGAGGTTCCTGCTCGTCGAGGGTGGTCTCGGCGTGGGCCTGGCCCTCGCGACCCGGCTCGAGCAGGCCGGCGGCGAGACGCGGATCCTCGCCGCGGACGATCCCGGTCTCGTCGACCAGATCCGCGCCGGCGTCGGCGCGGACGGGCTCGTCTGGATCGCCTCCGCCGACCCGGGCGCCGGGGAGCGCTCGGTGCTGCCCGGCGCGTTCCCGGCGCTGCGGGCCGCGGCGCTCGGCGGCAGCCGGCGCGTCCTCGTCGTCACCGGCAACGGTGGCCGGTTCGGCCAGCCGTCGGGCCGGGAGGACGGTTCGGCCGAGCGGCGACGCGGCGACGCGGGAGCCTCCGCCGTGCGTCCGACGCCCGGGGCGGGCCTGGCCGGCCTGGTGCGCACGATCGCCCGGGAGGTGCCGGGACTCGCGCTGCGCGCCGTCGACGTCGAGCCGAAGGAGGAGCCGCGGGGCATCGCGGAGAATCTCCTCGCCGAGCTGCTGCTGCCCGGCGGGCCGGTGGTCGTCGGCTACCGGGAGGGCGCCCGCGCCCTGCCGTGGGTCGCTGGGGCGCCCCTCGTCGGCGCCGGGGAGCTGCCCGGCGGGCTGGACGCGTCCTCGGTCGTGCTGCTCACCGGCGGCGCCCGGGGTATCACCGCGGCGGTCGCGGTCGAGCTGGCGCGGCGCACCGGCTGCGCCATCGAACTGATCGGCCGCACCGAGCCGCCCGCCGCGCCGGAGGACCCGGCGACCGCCGGCGCCGCCGACGCGCCCGCACTGCGCCGCGCGCTGATCGAGGCGGGTGTCCGCCGCCCGGCGGAGATCGAGGCGCGGATCGGCCGGCTGCTCGCCGAACGTGAGGTGCGCACGACCCTGGCCACCCTCGGCGGTCTCGCCGCCTCGGTGCGCTACCACGCCGTCGACGTGCGGAACGCCGACGCCGTCGCCGCGGTCGTCGCGGACATCTACGCCCGCCGCGGCCGCCTCGACGGACTGGTGCACGGCGCCGGCATCCTCGCCGACCGGCTGCTGCGGGACAAGACGCCCGAGTCCTTCGATCAGGTCTTCCGGACGAAGGTCGACGGAGCGCGGGCGCTGTTCGGCGCGGTGCGCGACGACATCGGGTTCATCGCCCTGTTCGGCAGCGTCGCCGGGGTGTTCGGCAACCGTGGCCAGGTCGACTACGCGGCGGCGAACGACGCCCTCGACACCCTCGCGCACGCGGCGGCGGGCCGGTTCACCGGCCGGGTCGTCAGCGTGGACTGGGGCCCCTGGGGCTCCGCCGGGGGCGGGATGGTGTCCGCGGAGCTCGCCCGCGAGTACGCCCGGCGCGGCATCGGTCTGATCGATCCGGCCGAGGGCGTCGCCGCGCTGCTGCGTGAACTCGCCGGCCCGGCCGACGGCCCCGCACAGGTCGTGTACATGTGCGCCGACGCGGCGGCGTTCGATGGCTGACGGGCGACACCTGCCGGGTACGCCACCGATCGCCGTGGTCGGCATGTCGGCGCTGTTCCCCGGCGCCGGTGACCTCGACACGTTCTGGCGCAACATCGTCGGCGGCGTCGACGCGATCCGGGACGTGTCCCCGGGACGTTTCGACATCGACGAGTACTTCGCCGCCGCCGGCGCGGACGGGGCGGGGGATTCCTTCTACTGCCGTCGCGGGGGCTTCGTCGACGAACTCGCCGACTTCGACCCGACCGCGTTCGGGATCGTCCCCAACGCCCTGGACTGGGTGGAGCCGGACCAGCTGCTGGCACTGCGCCTGGCCGCCGAGGCCATCACCGACGCCGGCGGTGCCGACCGGCTCGGGGACGCCGAGCGTGTCGGCGTCGTCCTCGGCCGCGGCGGCTACGTCGGCTCCGGGGTCGCCCGGCTCGAACAGCGGGTTCGGACCTCCCGCCAGCTCGTCACGACCCTGCACGAGGTGCTGCCCGACCTGCCGGCCGACGCCGTCGAGCGGGTCCGGGCGGCCTTCGTCGACCAGCTCGGCCCCGTCCGGGCGGAGGCATCGATCGGGCTGGTGCCCAACCTCGCGGCGTCGCGCATCGCGAACCGCCTCGACCTGTCCGGCCCCGCCTACACGGTGGACGCGGCCTGTGCGTCGTCGCTGATCGCCGTCGAGCAGGCCATGCGCGACCTCGGTTCCGGCCGGACCGACGCGATGATCGTCGGCGGCGCGCACCTCGTCCACGAGGCGTCGTTCTGGAGCGTGTTCACGCTGCTGCGGGCGCTGTCGCCGAGCGAGGCGATCCGCCCGTTCGACCGGCGCGCCGACGGCATCCTCATCGGTGAGGGCGTCGGCATGCTCGTGCTGCGCCGCCTCGCCGACGCCCGCCGCGACGGCGACCGGATCTACGCGGTGCTGCGCGGAGCCGGCACGTCGAGCGATGGACGGTCCGCCTCGCTGATGGCCCCCGCCGCCGACGGACAGACGCTCGCCGTGCGCCGCGCCTGGGCGGACGCCGGCCTCGACCCGACGGCGCCGGGCGGGGGCGGCCTGGTCGAGGCGCACGGCACGGCCACCCCGACCGGCGACGCCGCCGAACTGACCACCCTCGGCCGGATCTTCGGGGCGTTGGCGCCCGGTTCCGGCGCGGCGGCCGACATCGGCATCGGATCGGTCAAATCCATGATCGGCCACGCGATGCCGGCGGCCGGCGCGGCCGGTCTGATCAAGACGGCGCTCGCGCTGCACCACCGGGTGCTGCCCCCGACGCTGCACTGCGACGAACCGCATCCCGCCTTCGCCGGCAGCCGCTTCGCCCCGGTTCGCGCCGCGACGGCGTGGGACACCCCGGCGGGCGGCGGCCCGCGCCGCGCCGGCGTGAACGCGTTCGGCTTCGGCGGGATCAACGCCCACCTGGTCGTCGAGGAGGCGCCGCCGAGCGCCGCCGTCACCGCGGCCCGCACGTTCCCCGCACCCACCGCGTCGGCGCGGGCCGACCAAGCCCGTCCGGCCGTCGCCGGCGCGGCGCCGCGAGTCGCCGACCCGGACGCCGAGGCCGTGCTCATGCTTGCCGGCAGCGGCCCGGCGGACCTGCTCGCCCAGCTCGACCGGCCCGACGCCGAGCTGCTCGACCGGGACGACGCGGCGGCGCCGCCGACCGGCGGCCCCTGGCGGCTCGCCCTGGTCGCGCCGAACCCGCGCCGGCTCGGCCTCGCCCGCACGGTCGTGGGACGCGGGGCGCCCTGGCGCGGGCGCAACGACCTCTGGTTCACCCCCGCGGGCCTGCTCGACTCCGCCGCCGGGCGCACCGCGTTCCTGTTCTGCGGGCTGGAGGACAAGTTCGCCCCGCGCGTCGACGACGTGAGCGCGCATTTCGGTCTCGGTGAGCTTGCCCTCCCGGGCACCTCGGAGCTGGGCCAGCACGGCGTGGCCAGCATCCAGGTCGGACGGGTGCTCGACATCGCCCTGCGCCGCCTCGGCATCGTCCCGGACGTCGTCGGCGGGCACAGCGTCGGCGAGTGGAACGCGATGATCTCCTGCGGGCTGGTCACCGACGCGGCCACGGACTCGTTCATCGCCGGGTTCGACTCGGCCGCGCTGGAGGTGCCCGGTGTCGTCTTCGGCGCCCTGGGCTGCGGCGCCGACCGGGCCGCCGAGGTCATCGCCGACCTGGACGAGATCGTCGTCTCGCACGACAACTGCCCGCACCAGTCGATCGTCTGCGGTCGCGAGGACCGCGTGCGCACCGTTCTCGACCGGTTGCGCCGGGAAGGCGTCCTCGGCCAGGTCCTGCCGTTCCGCTCCGGGTTCCACTCGCCGTTCCTCGCGCCCTACCTCGGCTCGCTGCGGGCCATCTTCCGCTCGATGCCGTTCCTCGAGGCGACGGTGCCGATCTGGTCGGCGACGACGGTGGCGCCCTACCCGCGCGAGCACCACGCCATCCGCGCGCTCGCCATGCGCCACCTGCTCGAACCGGTCCGGTTCCGGGAACTCCTCAGCCGGCTGCACGACACCGGCGTGCGGGTGTTCGTGCAGGTCGGCGTCGGCAGTGTCGCCGGGTTCGTGGACGACACACTGCGCGGGCGGGACTACGCGGCCCTGGTCACGAACACGCCGAAGCGCTCCGGGCTGGACCAGCTGCGCCGGGTTGCCGCCGCGATGTGGGTCGAGGGCGCCTCGCCGCGACTGGACCTGCTGCCCTGCCGCACCCGGCCGCAGCCGTCGGCCGTGCCGACTCCCACCGCCGCCGAGACCGTGCCGGTCGCCGCCGGTGGTGGACGGCGGGCCCAGTTGCCGCGCCGGCATGGCGTGCCCGTCCGGCTGGCGCTCGCAACCCCGCTGGTCCGGCTCGGCGCCGCCGCGGCGGACCTGCTCGGGCCACGGACCGACGGCGGACCGACAACCGCTGTCACCCCCCCGGCCCCGGCCGCCTCGACGCCCGGTGCGCCGCTGCCCGACGTGTCGGTGCCGCTGCCCTCGGTGCCGCTGCCCTCGGTGCTGCGGGGCTCGGTGGTGCGGGGCCCGTCGGCGGAGCTGGTGTCCCGAACGGCGGCAGCTTCGCCGCAGCGTCAGGCGGTGCTCGCCGAGCTGGCGGCGGCGCTGACCGATGCCGACTCGGTGATGGCGGCGGTCGTCGACCGCTGGGCGGCGGGTCCGCCGGCCCGGACCGGGCCGCAGGCCAGGGCAGGATGGCCGGTGCGACCAGGTCCGCGCGGGCGGCCGACGGGCCCGACCGGGATGCCCGCCGGTGCGGGCGCGGGGTCCGGGCACCCGGTGCGACCCCCTGCCGCCGTGCCCGCGCCGGCCGCGCCCCTGCCCGCGCCTGCCGCGCCTGCCGCGCCTGCCGCGCCCGCGGTGCCTGCGGTGTCGGTGCCTGCCGCGCGCACGGTGCGGCGTCGGGTGTCGCTGGACTCGATGCCGCACATCATCGATCACTGCTTCTACCGGCAGGCGCCGGGCTGGGGGGACCTGACCGACCGCTTCCCGGTCGTGCCGATGACCGAGGTGCTGGAGCTCATGGTCGTCGAGGCGGCGGCCGTGCTGCCCGGGCGGGTGCCGGTCGGCCTGCGTGACGTCCGGGCGCTGCGCTGGCTGGCGATCGAACCGGCGGTCGACCTCTCGATCACCCTCACCCCGACGGGGCCGGACGCGGTCCGGGTGGTCATGGCCGGTTACGCCCGCGGCACGGTGCTGTTCGCCGACAACTACCCGGCGCCCCCCGTCGACGACGCGGTGCCCGGCCCCCTGCCCGGCGAGGGACCGTCCCGACATCAGGGCCGCGACCTCTACGCCGCCCGGTTCCTCTTCCACGGCCCTGGCTACCAGGGTGTCGAGGACATTGTGGGGATCGGTGCGGCGGGCATCCGGGGCCGGCTGCGGGTGCCGTCGGCGTCGGGCGCGCTGCTCGACAACGCCGGCCAGCTGTTCGGTTACTGGGCGATGGAGCACCTCGCGGTCGACTCGCTGCTGCTGCCCTCGTCCATCACCGAGCTGCGCCTGTACGGCCCGGCCCCGGTCGAGGATGACCTGGTGGACTGCGTGGTGCGCATCCGCCGGATCACCGAGCGGACGGTGACAGCGGACCTGGAACTGCGGCGCGCGGACGGCCGGCTGTGGGCACGGGTGTCGGCCTGGACGGACCGCCGTTTCGCCAACGACGAGGTGCTGTGGGCGATGGTCCGGGCCCCGGAGCTGCACACCGTCGCCCGGCCGTCGGGTGAGGGCTGGCACGGCGCGCACGACCGGTGGACCGACGCCGCGTCCCGCGAACTGATCGTCCGCCACTATCTCGACGCGGCCGCCCGCGACCGGCTCGCCCAGCTCAACCCGCGGGCCGCCCGCGGTCGGCTGCTCGGCCGCATCGCCGTGCAGGACGCGGTCCGGCGCTGGTTGTGGGATCACGGCGCGGGACCGGTCTGGGGCCTTGAGGTCGGCATCGAGAACGACGATGTGGGCGCCCCCCGGGTACGTGGCCTGCCGGCCCGTGCGGGGATACCCGCCACGGACCCGCCGTGGGTGTCCCTTGCCCACAAGCCGGAGCTGGCGGTGGCCGTGGTGTCCGGTGACGGACCGGTCGGCATCGACGTCGAGCAGGTCGTGGCCAGGGCGCCGGGGGTGGAACGGGCGGCGCTCGCGCCGGCGGAACGCACCATGCTCGACCGGCTGGCCGGCGACGATCCGGGTCTGCGCGCGCTGTGGTTCACCCGGCTGTGGGCGGCGAAGGAGGCGGCGGCGAAGGCCGACCGCACCGGGCTGGCGGGACGCCCGCGCCAGTTCGTCGTCGACGGCCCCCATCCGCCCGGCCCGGGATGGTCCACGGCCGTCTGGGCCGGGGGTGTTCCGCCTGAGCTGGTTCGGGTCACCACCTACGGGGACGGCCCGGACGGACCGGTCCCGCGTCGCTCCCGCTGGGTGGCGTTGCGTACGGTGGATGGGACTGGCCGGATCCGGCCGGACGGGCAGGCCGTCCGTTTCGCGCCGGCGCAGCCCGACTTCCCGGCCCGGGCCGCCGCCAGGGCTGGGATCGCCGGCACCGGGCCCGTCGACGGCGGCCGATCCGTCCCCGCGGCCGAGCCCGTGCCGACGGCCGAGCCCGCGATCAGTTCCGGGTCCGTGGCCAGGACCAGGTCCGCGACCAGGACCGGGCCGGTTGTTGAGGCAGTACCAGAACCTGTCCCCGAAGGCGGCCCCACCAGTCGGGCCGGGGCCGTCGCCAGCTACGTCGTCGCCTGGACCTCACCCGAGGTCGAGGCCAACGGCCTACCGAGCGAGAGGAAGTGAAGGATCATGTCTGGAACTGGTGTGGCGCAGGCGGATCACCCGGCGATCGAGGCCCGGGTGCTCGGCGAGGTCGCCGAGGATCTGCGTGAGGTCATCGGCGAGGAGTACGCGCTCGACCTGGACATCACGGCGGATACCACGTTCAGCCAGGACCTCGAGCTGGAAAGCATCGAGTTCGTGGCGCTGGCGGACCGTCTGCGGGAGCGCTACGGCGAGGCGGTCGACTTCGTCGGCTTCCTCGCGAAGATGGACGTGGACCAGGTCATCAACATGCATGTCGGCGAGGTCGTCACGTTCATCGTCGACAGCCTGCCCGCTCCCGCGGCCGCCGGCTCGGCCTGACCGAACATCCGCCGACAGGGAAGGTGCCCGTGGCTGAGATCAACGCGAACGACATCCGGCTGCACGTTCAGCGGCTCGCGCCAAAGGGCGGTGCGGCCCCGGACGCGCCGGTCGTCGTCATGGTGCACGGCATGATCATGGACAACATGTCCAGCTTCTACTTCGCGCTGGGCACCTGGCTGGCCGACGCCGGCTGCGACGTGATCTGTTACGACCTGCGCGGGCACGGCCGCAGCGAGCGCACCCCGGACGGCTACTCGCTCGCCGACTCGCTCGCCGACCTGACGGGCCTGCTCGACGCGCTCGGCGTGGACCGCCCGGTCCATGTGATCGGCAACAGCTACGGTGCCACGATGGCACTGGCGTACGGGCTGGGCCACGGCGACCGGGTGGCGAGCCTGACGCTCATCGAACCGCCGTTCCTGATCGAGGGGCTCGGCGAGGAGATGGCCCGTTCGCTCAGCCAGATCCTCGTCGCGATGTCCGACGAGGAGGTCGCCGAGTGGGTCGAGAACGGCGCCGGCCGGGTCGCCGGCCGGGCGCTGCGCTCGGCCCGGCGGCTCATCGAGGAGACGACGATCGCCGACGACATGCTGGCGACCCCGCCGTTCTCCCGGGACGCGCTGGCGGCCCTGCCGGTGCCGGTGCTGGCCGTGTACGGGGAGAACTCCGACATCATCGACCAGGCGGAGGGCCTCGCCGCGCTCGTCCCGGACTGCACCCTCGTCGTCCTCGCCCACCACACCCACATGGTGCTGCGGGAGGCGACCGCCTACCTGCGTGTACTGCTGGGCTGGTGGCTGTTCGACCGGGACGCGCCGCGCCCGGACCACGTCCCGCCGACCGAGCGGCGGTTCGAGACGCCGGAGTGGGTCACGCAGATGGTGCCGCCGCCCGACCTCACCTCCGCCCGCCGGCCGGAGGTCGCCGAGAAGCTGTCCACCTGAGGAGGTGGCGTTGTCGAAGCGGCGTTCCTGAAGTGGCGGCATTCCCGCGGCGCCACGGTGCCTCGGCACCGTGCGTGCGGCGGCCCGGTACCTGAGGTGGCGGAATACATGAGGAGGCAGCGCACGTGAGCCGGGTGCTGTTCGTGGTGCCGCCGCTGACCGGCCATGTCAACCCGGCGGTCGGCGTCGCGGGCGAACTGGCCGCCCGCGGCCACCAGGTCGCCGTCGCCGGGCACGCCTCGGTGATCGGCCCGTTGGTCCCGCCGGGCCTGCGGCTGTTCGCGCTGCCGGAGAACGCCACCGAAGCCGAGCGCGTCGCCATCGTCGAACGGTCCAAGGGGCTGCGCGGGCCGGCGTCGCTGAAGTTCCTGTGGGAGGAGTTCCTGCTCCCGCTGGGCACCGCGTCGCTGCCGGCGATCGACGGCGTCGTCGACGAGTTCCGCCCCGATGTGCTCGTCGCGGACCAGCAGGCGATCGGGGCGGCGGTCGTGGCGCGGCGCCGGGGGCTGCGCTGGGTGACCCTGGCGACCACGTCCGCCGAGCTCGACGACCCCTACGGCGTGCTCGCCGGGCTCGGTCAGTGGGTCGCCGACCTGCTGCGCGGCTTCCAGGTCGCGCACGGCGTGCCGGCAGCCGCGGCGGCCCATGGCGACCTGCGTTTCTCCGACGACCTGGTGATCGTGTTCTCGGTCCGGGAGCTGCTCGGGGACGCGTCGACGGCCTCGCCGTCCACCGTCTTCGTCGGCAGCGCCGTCGGCGGGCAGCGCGCGGCGAGCGCGCCGTTCCCCTGGGAGTGGTTCGACGCGGACCGCCGAGCGGTCCTCGTCTCGCTCGGCACGGTGACCAGGGAGGCCGGTGGCCGGTTCCTGCGCGCCGCCGCCGAGGGCCTGCTCTCGCTGCGCGATCAGGTGCAGGCCGTGGTGGTCGCGCCCCCCGGTCTCGTCGACGACCTCGACGCACCGGACGACCTGCTCGTCGCGCCGTTCGTGCCGCAGGTCGAGCTGATGCCGAGACTGTCCGCGGTGGTGTGCCACGGCGGGAACAACACCGTCTGCGAGTCCCTCGCCCACGGCCTGCCGCTGGTCGTCGCCCCCGTGCGGGACGACCAGCCGATCATCGGCGAACAGGTGGTCCGCAGCGGCGCGGGACTGCGGATCAAGTTCGGCCGGACCGGCCCGGCGGGGGTGGCGGCCGCGGTGTCGACGGTGCTGGACGATCCTGGCTACCGTGAGGCCGCCGGTAGGCTGCAGGACGCCTTTGCCCGAGCCGGCGGAGTAGCGGCGGCGGCGGAGCATGTCGAGAAGTTGATCGTGTGAGGTGACGGCGTGCTCACCTGGCTGCCCATCCTGGTGTGCGTCGGGCTGATCCTGAACGGGGTGCGGTTGCGCGGCCGGCTGCGCCGGCTGGAGACCGTGCCCGTCTCCGGCCGCCCGGTGGACCCGGACCACGAGTTCCTGCTCGCCGCCGGCGTGCGGATCAGCGACGGCGCCCGGCGCGCGGCGAGCTATCATGCCAGCCGCGATCGGCTCGCCGTCCTCGATCTCGTCCCGGCGGACCTCACCGTCGAGCGTGCTCTCGACCTGGCCCGCATGGTCGACACCCGCAGCTACCGCACCTCGCGCACCGCGTCCGGCCGGGGCGCCTTCCAGGCGCTGCTGGTCCGCTCGGAGATCCTCGACCGGGCCGGGATCGAGCGCCGCGACGACTACGACCCGGTGGAACTCGTCGACGTCACCGAGCGGCTCAAGCTGTACGCGGCCGACGCCACGGACCTCGCCGTGCTGCCCGGCCTGCGGGCCGCCCGCGACGACGCGGCGATGCGGGTGCGGGTGCAGCAGCGCGCCTACCGGTTCACCCGGCACTACCAGCTCTTCCCGTTCGTGCCCCAGCTGTGCACTGCGATCGGCACGCAGGTCAATCGGCCGTGGGGAATCGCGGCGACCGCGCTGTTCTGGTTCCAGCCGTTCTTCGTCTGCGCCGGGCGGGTGCCGCTCTCGCCGCGCGACCTGATCAGGTCCCCGATCGTGCGCATCCTCAGCGGCGTGCTGTTCGTCATCGACTCGGTGCGCGCGAACCGCCGCCAGTCCGCCCGGGCCGCCGAGGCGAAGGCCGCGGGCCTGCCGGCCGACCCGGTCAAGCACGCGGCCAGGCAGCGCAAGGCGGCGAGCCGGGAGTCCTACGGCCGGGCCGTGCGCGCCGGCCTCGACCGGTTCTTCGGCCGGGAGCGTGACGACTGCCCCTGGTGCGGCTCCCTCGAACTGGTCACCCGGCTGGACTCGCCCGACATGCTGATGCGCAAGCCCGGCCAGTTCCGGCTGGAACGCTGCCGGCACTGCGACCACGTGTTCCTCAACCCGCCGCTGAGCCGCGCCGGCCACGAGTTCTACGAACGTGACCGCTACGACGGGCTGCGGGCCGAGACCGCCGAGCAGGCACTGGCGGTGATCGCGCGGGGCCGCCGGGCGCAGGCCGCCGCGATCCGCCCGTACGTGGTGCCGCGGACCTGGCTGGACGTCGGCTGCCGCTACGGGCACTTCCCGAACGCTGCCCGCGAGGTCTGGCCGGCGACGGTCTTCGACGGCGTCGACACGCCCGCGAACCTGGACGAGGGCCTGCACCGTGGCTGGCTGGACCACGGCTACGACGGCCGCCTGCCCGCCGTGGTCGAGGCGGTGGCCGGTCAGTACGACGTGATCAGCATGTTCGGCTACCTCGAACGCAGCCAGGACCCGTCGGCGGAGCTTGACGCGCTCGCGAAGGCGCTTCCGCCCGGTGGCCACCTGCTCTGCGAGTTACCCAACAGCGAGTGCCGCCAGGCCCGCTGGCTCGGCCGGTTCTGGTCGGGCTGGGCCGTGCCCGAGCGGGTCAACTTCATTCCCGTCGACAACCTGCTGGCCGCGCTCGCCGACCGCGGGCTGCGGCCCGTCCTGGTCCGCTTCGCCGCCCCGCGCGGCCCCGGCGACCTGACCGGCGCGGTCCTGCTCGTCGCCGCCACGATCGCGCCCCGCCCGATGCCCTGGCTACGGCAGGCCGCCGTCCCCGTCCGCATGATCCTCTGGGTACTGGTCCGCGGGATGATCACCCCGCTGCTGGCCCTGGCCCGCGTCCTCGACTGGCTGACCAGCCGCTACGCGCACAGCCAGAAGTCCGGCAGCACCTGCCTCATCATCGCCCGCAAGGAGGTCTGACCACCGCGGCCCTCCCGTCCTACGGCATGACCAGGAGTAACCTGGTCGAAACGCCGGGCTCGGCCGGGCTGCGGTGAGAAGCGCGCTGGGAGGGAACAGGCGTGGCCGGCGGACTGCCTCTGAACACATCCGGGTCCGTCTCCTACAGCATCCCGAGTATTGTCGAGTTGGCCAGGACAGGCGGGATCAGAATTCCGACCTTCCAACGGTCCTTCGTGTGGGACGCAAAGGATGTCCGGGATCTTTTCGACAGCCTCTACCGGGGATTTCCGCTCGGCACTCTCCTTTTCTGGCAGCGTCGAGGTCCAGTCGGCGAGGTACAGCTGGGCCCGGTCACCCTCAGTGTTCCTGAAGTGGACCAGGCCCTTTGGGTAGTTGACGGGCAGCAGCGCATCGTGTCGCTTTCCCTGGCGCTCTGGCTCGGCCGGAAGGTCGGCGACGACAGATTTGATGTCTATTTTGACCTGGAATCCGAGAAGTTTGTAAATCCCAGGGGCGGCGTTACGCCGCCGCGCGCTGTTCCACTCAGTGAGGCATTGGACGGCGCCAGTCTGATCAGGTGGCTGAGGAACCACCCGGACGATCTCGAGGACAAGAATTTTGCGGCCGCCGAGCGGCTCGGTGGAACTCTTCGCGACTTTCGTATTCCCGCCTATGTGGTCGCCAGTGACGACCAGGAGCTGCTTCGTTCCGTTTTTGATCGGGTAAACTCCGCGGGTAAGCCGATCAGCCGCGCTCAGGTGTTCCATGCGCTTTTCGCCAGCGAGACCGAGCCGGGTAGTCCGGCGAGCGTGGTCCAAGGGCTCAGCGGCCTCGGGTTCGGGCAGGTCGACGAAAATCGCGTCGTCCAAAGTCTTCTCGCGATCCGTGGCGGCGACATCCAACGCGATTTTCGTGATGAGTTCGCCGCGGACGAGGATCCCGCTGACTGGTATGATCACGCCGAACAGTCGCTGGCGAAAAGCATAGAATTTCTCAAGGCTGTCGGTGTGCCGCATCTCATGCTTATTCCGAACACGCTTCCACTACCTGTTCTCGCTGCTTTCTTCTTCCGGCACGAGTCGCCCGATTCCTGGAATCGTCGACTCTTGGCCAGATGGCTCTGGCGGGGTTGGGTGCATGGATTCGGCCACGAGGGCGGACAGACTCCCGTCCTGCGGCGGGCGGTTAACTCCATCAACCCGCGGGTCGATCAGGACGGGGAATTTCCCAGCCAATACGACGCGGTGAAGAAACTGTTGGACTACGTGCCGGACCGGGAACTGCCTCGGCTGAGTCTGGAAAGTTTCAACACGAGGAAGGCGCAGAGCAGGCTCATCCTGCTGGCCTTGTACTCTCTTCGGCCGCTGGACGCGGAGGGTGCTCCCGTGAATGTAGCAGAACAGCTGGAGCTGCTCGGCGTAAATGCGATCACGGACATCGTTCCGGGTCGGCGGCGGGGCCTGGCTGCCGTCCGGGCCTTCTGGCCGGTCGGATCTCCCGCTATCCGGCAGATCCGGGACCCGCGGGTACTCGCGAGTCATGCCATCGGAGAAGAGGCGGCGCATCACCTGCACGCCGGCGAGACCGACGAGTTTCTGGCTGCCCGTGCGCGTGATCTCGACAAGCTGGTAGGTGAGTTTCTGGACAGCCGGATCGAGTTCAGGGCAATTATTCGGCCGCCCCTTGACGATCTACTGCGTGTTGGGCTGGGGGGTGAGCCCTAGTGGCGAACACCGCCACGCTCGCCGTCCAGTTGCAACGGCCGACCGGAGAGTGGGTGGACGTCGGAGAACTACATAGTCGCGAGCAGAAGAACTGGTTTGAGATGCGAGACTCCTACTGGAATACCGCGCATCGGCCGGTGCTGGGTCAGATCTTCGAGGAAAAAGGTTCGACCTGGGAACCCAACGCCCATGTGGCGCTGCCGCGATGGTTCTCGCACCTGCTTCCCGAAGGGATGCTGCGGGCGGCCGTATCGGACGCCGCGCACATCAGTAGCAAGCGCGAGTTCGAACTGCTCGCCAGACTTGGGGAGGCCGACCTTCCTGGCGCGGTTCGTGCCAGGAAGGTCTCATCGTCAGGTTTGACGGACGTCCCGGCCTCCGCTGCGGACGCGGTGTCGGATTCGTTGACGAATGACGACCCGCTGCTCAAGTTCAGTCTTGCCGGGGTACAGCTCAAGTTCTCTGTATATGGACAGGACCGAGGTCTGACGGTGCCTGCGCGAGGGCAGGCCGGCAATTTTGTCCTGAAGTTTCCGGACGGCCGGGCGGGGTTCTCGGGTGTCCCGGAAGCCGAATTGGGAAGTCTTGAGTTGGCTCGAGCAGCCGGCATCGAGACTCCGGAGGCCTTCCTCGTTACTCCTGGTGACGTGCCCGGCCTCGAAGAGTGGGCTGCGCGGGCGCGCGGCTCGGCGCTTGCCGTGCGCCGGTTCGACCGGAGAGCAGACGGCGTCCGGATGCATATGGAAGAACTGGCGCAGATAGTCAACATTCCCACCGCGCAGGACAGGGCGAAGTACATGCGGGCGAACTTCGAAACGATCGCTGTGCTGATCGATGCGCTGTGCGGAGCGGAGGAAGTCGGCCAGACCATAGACCGGCTGGTGCTGAACGTGCTGGTCGGAAACGGTGACGCCCATCTCAAGAACTGGGCGGTCACCTATCCGGATGGTCGGCGGCCGGCGCTGAGCCCGGTGTATGACGTCGTGCCAACCGTTCTGTACATGCCAGCAGACGATCTAGGTCTCAACCTGAATGGCTCCAAGGCGTTCGAGGCGGTGACGTCGACGAGCTTTGATGCTATCGGACGGCGCACGAACTATGGCGTTTCCGCGGCCAGAGCGAGGGCACATGACGCCACCCAGCGGATGCTGGCCAACTGGTCGGTTCTCGGGGACTTCCTGTCGGCGGATGCGTTGGTGACACTGACCCGCCGGCTCGGCACGCTGGGACTCGTCACCGAGCAGCGGTGATCGGTCGTGCCGAAGGGTCAGACCGGCCAGGTCTCGGCGCGCCAGGCGGCGTCCCAGAACATCCACTCGTACCGGGTGGTCGCGGTGAAATGCCCGGCGGCGCGGGACCGCTCGGTCGGTGACGCCTGCGCGCCTACCCGGTCGGTGAGCGCGATGACCCGCTGCGCCACGGTCTGGAACGCCGGATCGCCATAGGCCGCGATCCACCGCGCGTACAGCGGGTCGGGGGAGGACGCGGCGAGCAGCTCCGCGCCGACCCGGGCGTAGACCCAGTAGCAGGGCAGCACCGCGGCGAGCCCCTCCAGGAACGACCCGCCGTAGACCGTCGCCAGCAGATAGCTGGTGTACGCCAGCGTCGTCGGCGCGGCCGGTATCGACGCCCCGCTGCCGCTGCCGCTGCCGCTGCCGCTGCCGCTGCCGCTGCCGCTGCCGCTGCCGGCGAGGGCGCTGAGAAAGTCGGCGTGCACGGCCTGTTCGGCGGCGACGGCCTCTGCGGCGTCGGTTGCCAGGGCCCGGACGTCCGCCTCGGTCGGCGCCTTCGCCGCGCACACCGCCAGTGCCCGGGCATAGTCCCGCAGGTAGAGCGAGTCCTGGACGACGAACTGGGCGAACGCGGCCCGCGGCAGGGTGCCGTCGGTCAGCCCGGTGAGGAAGGGATGACGCAGGATCGCCTGGTAGATCGGCTCGGTGGAAGCCCCCAGGTGGGCGGTGAACGGAGCCGTAGCGGCTTCGGGCGTCACGGCTTCGGGAGGTAGGCGTCGGTGACCACGTCCGCGGTCGGGACCGTGGTTTTGATCAGGCCCTCGGCGCGCATCCAGCCGATGAACGAGGCCCAGTCCGTGACGTCCATCCGACCGAAGCCGGCCGGGTTGCGCAGCAGCGGGGCGGTCGCCGCGACCATCTTCGGCAGCAGTTTCGGGTCGTAGCCATCGGCGACACCGGCCAGCGCGTCGGTGGCCTTCACCGGGTCGGCCAGGGCCCGCGCGGTGCCCGCCGCCGTCCCCCGCAGGAAGTCGCGCACCAGCGTGGCGTAGGCGGGGTCGGTGGCGAGCCGGCTGCGCCGGGCGACGATCACCAGCTCGTCGTACTGCGGCACGCCGGCGTCGGTCACCGGGATGACCTTCGGCGCGAGGCCGCGGTCGGCCAGGGTGACGCCCTCGACGTTGCGGTAGGCACCGAGGGTCGCGTCCACCTTCTTGGAGATCATGGCGGGTAGCAGGTCGGAGCTGACGTCGACGCGGTGGATCGACGCGGGGTCGAAGTGGTTGGCCTTGGCGATGGCGTCGAGGAATGCCTCGTCGGTGCGCAGTCCCGCGGTGCCCACCGTCCTGCCGGCCAGGTCGGCGGGCTTCGTGATGCCGGCCGAGCCCACGGCCATGATCGAGTTCAGCGCGGTGGGGACGAGCGCGCCGACCGCGATCACGTCGAGCTTCTCCGTACCGGCGATGACGACCTCCGGCTCGTAGGAGATGCCCAGGTCGACGGTGCCGGTGCTGACCAGCTTCAGCGGGTCGGACGGGTCGGACGGCGAGCGCAGCGTCACGTTCAGGCCCGCGTCGGTGTAGTCGCCGCCGGCCAGCGCCGAGTACAGCCCCAGGTGGTCCGGATTCGGCTCCCAGTCGAGCAGCACGGTGGCCGACCGCCGCCCGGCGCCGGAGGACCCGTCCGAACCGCACGCCGTGGTGGCGGCGAGCGTGACGGCGGTGATCGCGGCCGCGATCAGGGTCAGCCGGCGGTTGCGCGGCGACATCATGTGGATGTCCCTTCTCGGATGGGGGCATGGTGCCAGGGGACAAGCAGCCGCTCAGCGACGCTCACGAGCCCGAACAGGGCCACGGACATCGCGGTGAGCAGCACGATCGCGGCGAACACCAGCGCCGACTGCAGTTGCGGCACGGCCTGGCGCATGACGTGCCCGAGTCCGTCGGCGGCGCCCGAGTACTCGCCGAACACCGCGCCGGTCGCCGCGTAGGCGGCGGCTAGCCGCAGGCCGGTGAACACCGACGGCAGCGCGGCCGGGAACTCCACCCGGGTGAAGATCGCCGTGCGGCCGCCGTGCAGGGTGCGCATCAGCGCGACGAGGCGTGGGTCGACGGAGGCCAGGCCGTCGAGCGTGCCGACCACGATCGGGAAGAAGCAGATCAGCGCGACCAGGATGAGCTTCGGGGTGATGCTGTAGCCGAAGAGGATCGCCAGCATCGGCGCGATCACGACGACCGGGATGGTCTGGGAGCCGATCAGCAGCGGGTACAGCGCGCGGCGCGCCGTGGCGGAGAAGTGCAGGGCACAGCCGAGGACGAGGCCGGCCGCGACCGAGATGGCGAAGCCAAGGATGATCTCGGTGAACGTCACCCAGGTGGCGCTGCGAAGGGTGCTGTCCCACCGGTCCACCAGCGCGGTGGCCACCTGGTCCGGCGCCGGCAGGATGTACTCCTCGACCCGCAGCACCCGGGTGACGACCTCCCAGCAGCCGATCAGCGCCACACCGAGCAGCACACTCGGCCACAGCGCCCGGACCCGACCCGCGCGGCGGCGCCCTGCGCCGCCGGCCGCCGGCCCGCGGTCGGCGGGTGTCGCCGCGGGCCCGACAGCGCGGGCGGGAACGGGCGTCTCGGCGGGCCGGGTCACGGTCATCGGACGGCCTCCGGCTGGCGGGCGTCTTCCAGATGGCCGAGGACGGCGTCGCGCAGCGCCACGAACGTGGGGTCGGCGAGGCGGGCACGCCGGGCGGTGGCACCGCTGCCGGCGTACGGCGGCACGTCGACCGACGCGACGATCCGGCCGGGCCTGGCCGACATCACCGCGACCCGGTCGCACAGCAGCAACGCCTCCTCGACGTCGTGGGTGACGAGCAGCACGGTGCGCGGCTCGTCGGCGAGCATCGCCCGCAGCCAGTCCTGCAGGTCCGCGCGCGTGATCGAGTCGAGGGCACCGAACGGCTCGTCGAGCAGCAGCACCGGCTTGCCTGCGACGATCGTGCGCAGAAACGCCACCCGCTGGCGCATCCCTCCGGACAGCTGCGCGGGCCGGTGCTCGGCGAACTCGGCGAGCCCGAACCGGTCGAGCAGCGGGGCCACCCGCCGCGACGCCTCGGCGCGGGACAGCCCCTGGTTCTCCAGCGGGACGCGGGCGTTGGCCAGCACCCCTCGCCAGGGCAGCAACAGGTCGCGCTGCGGCATCCAGGCGCAGCGGTCCAGTCGGTCGAGCGCGGACGCGGCGCCGAGCACCGCGATGCGGCCGGTGTCCGGCTCGTCCAACCCGCAGACCATCGACAGCAGCGTCGACTTGCCACAGCCGCTCGGCCCGACGATTCCCATCCGCGCGCCGGCCGGGATGCTCAGATCGGTCCCGGCCAGCGCGGAGGTGTCGCCGAAGCGGCGGCTGACCCCGGTGATCTCGATCCCGGCGGTGGGGGGGGGGGGGGGGGGGGGGGGGGCCGGCGCCGCCCCGCCCCCGCCCCCCGGCCGCCGGCCCGCGCCCCGGGC
>NZ_JALKFX010000039.1 GCF_023243045.1 Frankia sp. AgB32 | reverse complement strand
CTGGGCTGGGAACCGAAGGTCGGTTTCGAGGAACTGATCGCGATGATGGTCGACTCGGACCTCGTCCTGGAGTCCGAACTGGCGGGCAAGGCGCTGACGATCCGGTGAACACCGGTCCCCGGACGAACCACACCACCCGCCACCCGCCAGGGGTGAAACGGCCGCGGGTGGGGTATTCCGTGGCACCGGTCGGGGACCATGTCCGGGTGTCTCGTCGGGGAGGGCTCTCGTGAACCGCAACGCGGTGCCGCCGGGGGACGAATCGGCCGCCACCCGGCGAGCAACACCACACCGCACCACGGGCCGGCGGCCCCATCGCCCCCTCGGTCTCCCCCGACGCGCCCCCGGCGCGCTCGTCGACGAACAGGGCACCGACGAGGCGAGCGTCGCCGAAGTGAGCACCGACGAGGTGGGCACAGACGAGGACGCCGGCCAGGTGGACGCCGGCCAGGTGGACGCCGACGGCCAGTCGGCCGGCCTGCTGGCCGTCATCCCCGGTCCGCTGGCGGACCGGTACCCCCACCACCCCGGCCTCGCTCCCCCGCCACCGGCGGTCGACCGCACAGGTTCCGGCCGTGGTGCGGCGCTGGCCCGGCGGCTGCGGCAGACCCGTGGGACCCGGCTGCGGGGGGCGCTGCGCGGCGCCATCCCGCTGGCCATGGCCGGTCTCGTGGCCAACGCGGCCAACATGGGGGTCACGCTGCTCATCGCCCGCGCGATGAGCACCCGCTCCTACGGCGCCGTGGCCCAGCTCATCGCGATCTTCTTCGTCGTGTCGATGCCAGGCAGCGCGCTGCTCGTCGGCGTCGTCCGCCGGATCACGACCTGGCAGCACAGCGGTCAGCTGGACCTGGTCTCCGGCTGGGTGCGCCGGGTCCGGCGGGCCGGGGTCGCGACGGTTCTGATCGTCGCGGTGCTGGCCGTCGTGGGCCGGGGGATCGTGGCGCACGAACTGTCCCTGCCCGGCCCGGGCGGCGTCGCCGAGATCATCACTGCGGGCGCGGCCTGGTGCCTGCTGTGCGTCGACCGCGGCCTGCTCCAGTGCGCCCGGCTCTACCCGGCCCTGGCCGTGAACCTGCTGGCCGACGCCGCGATCAAGTCCATGGTGACGATCGGTCTGGTACTGGCCGGCCTGGACGAGTCCGGCGTGGCGATCGGCGTCCTGTGCGGCGTGCTGGCGGCGCTGCTGCACGCCCGCTGGTCGTTGGCCCGTCATCCGCACGCCCTCGGCCCAGCTCACGCGGCCGCTCCCGGGACGGCGAGCACGCCCGCCGCGCCACCGGGCCCGGCCGCCAGCCCGAACCCGCTGGCCGTGCCGGCCGTGCCGGGCGCGGGGCCGGCGCCCGCGCGGCTGGCCGCGGAGGTGGGGGCCGCGCTGGTCGCGCTCGCCCTGCTGGCGCTGCTCCAGAACGTCGACGTGCTGGTGCAGGGCCGGCTGGCGCCGGACCGGTCGGGGTCGTACGCCGCCGTCTCGGTCGCCAGCAAGGTGCTGGTACTCGCCGCGGTGGTGCTGGCCGGCTTCCTGCTGCCCGAGGCCGCCGATCGGCGCCATCTCGGGCAGCACGCCCTGCATCAACTTGGCGCAACCATCGCAATACTCCTCGTACCCGCGGTGGGGCTGCTCGGCGCCGCCCTCGCCGGACCCGACAAACTTCTTGCTCTGGCCTTCGGCCCCCGCTTCACCGACGCCTCCGGCGCGCTCCTCCCCCTGGCCGCAGCGATGACCTGTCTCGGAGCTACCGTGCTGTTCACTCATTACCTGCTCGCCCTCGGCGAGCGCGGCGTGCTGCTGGCTCTGGGCCTCGCCGCCGCGGTGGCCGTCCCCCTGCTGTTGTGGGCGGACGGATCGCCGACGTCGACCGCTCGCGTCGACTTCGCGGTCCAGGCGGCGCTGACCATCGTCACCGGCCTGTGCGTGCTGGCCGCGGCCCGCCGGACGGAGCGGGCATGACCGCGCCGAGCAACGGCCGGCGCCCCGGCGCGACGATCCCGCCCACCCCGTCGGGACTGATCCTGCCGGCCGGGCCCGCGGCGCCCGGTAGCGGCGGCCCAGCGGGCAGGCCGTCCGCGACCGGCGGCGCCGCGGTGCCCGCGGGGCTGCTCACCCCGCAGGTCGGCGCGCCCGGCATCGAGGGAATCGGGCCGCGGCGTCCGTCCCTGGCGGAGCTGGTCGAGACCTCGGGCCTGCGCCGGGTGCACATGCTGGCCTGGCGGGACCTCGACGATCCCGAGTCCGGCGGCTCGGAGCTGCACGCCGACAAGGTCGCGGAGCAGTGGGCGCAGGCTGGCGTCGAGGTGAGCCTGCGCACGGCGATGGCACCGGGGCACCCCGAGACGGTGCGCCGCAACGGCTACGCGGTCGTGCGCAAGGCCGGGCGCTACTCCGTCTTCCCCCGCACGGCGTTCTCCGGCGCGGCGGGCCGGGGCGGGCCGTGGGACGGCCTGGTCGAGATCTGGAACGGAATGCCGTTCTTCTCCCCCGTGTGGGCTCGTTGCCCGCGGGTGGTGTTCCTGCACCATGTGCACGCGGAGATGTGGCGGATGGTGCTCTCGCCCCGGCTCGCGAAGGTCGGCGAGACGATGGAGTTCCGGGTGGCCCCGCCGATGTACCGGCGGACCCGGATCCTGACGCTGTCCCAGTCGTCCCGCCACGAGATCATCGAGCTGCTGGGCCTGCCGCCGCGCAACATCACGGTGGTGCCGCCGGGCATCGACCCGGCCTACACCCCGGCGGGTGAGCGCTCGCCGCATCCGCTGGTGCTCTCGGTGGGCCGCCTCGTCCCGGTGAAGCGGTTCGGCCTGCTCATCGACGCCCTCCTGCGGGCCCGCACGGAGCACCCGACGATGGAGGCGGTCATCGTCGGCGAGGGCTATGAGCGGCCGGAGCTGGAGAAGAAGATCCGCGCGGCCGGCGCGGCCGACTGGCTGCACCTCGTCGGTCGGGTGGACGACGACGAGCTGCGCGCGCTCTACCAGCGGTCCTGGGTGCTCACCTCGGCGTCGGCCCGCGAGGGCTGGGGCATGACGATCACCGAGGCGGCGGCGTGCGGGGTGCCGTCGGTGGCGACCCGCATCGCCGGGCACACCGACGCGGTCATCGACGGCGAGACCGGCCTGCTCGTGGAGGCCGACGAGCTCGGCCGGACGCTGGCCGGCGTGCTCACCGACCGGGACCTGCACGCCCGCCTCGCCGCCGGGGCGCTGGCCCACGCGGCGACGTTCACCTGGGAGGAGACGGCCCGGTCGACGTTCGCCGCGCTCGTCCGCGAGGCGGCCCGCCGCAACGGTCCCGGCTCGGCGGCGGCCCGCGCCGCCCACCAGCACACCGTGAGCAGCCCGGCGTTACGTACCACCAGCAGCAGACTCAGCACGATCCGTCCCTGGATCACGTCGTTGTACCGCCACGGATAGATCACCTGGCTCAGCAGCGCGACGGCCAGCAGCGCCACCGCCAGGCGGCGGTCGCGGCCCGGCCAGCCGCCCCGGTCCAGCCGACAGGCCACCGCCGGCGGCTCCCCCGGCGCGGGCAGGGCGCTGACCGCGAGCCCGGCGGCGGCGAGCGCGAGCAGCCAGACGAGGTACTGCGGGCTCAGCACCCGGGCGGTCACCACCACCACCGTGACCAGCGCGAGGGACCGGGCGGCCAGGGTCGCGCCGACCGCGGCCGATTCGTCCGCGTCCCCGCTCCCCGCCGCCACCGGCCGGGAGCGCAGCCACCACCACACCGCGACGAGGATGATCAAGACCGCCTCGACCGCCGAGCAGGCCGTCGCGACGGCGCGGGCCGCCGGGCTGTCGAACTGCAACGCGCCGTACGAGTAGGTGGGCGCATCTCCCCCGACCATGTGGGCGAGGACGAACGGGGTCGCGGCGACCGCCTCCACCTGCAGCCCACGGGCCCGCTGCGCGCCGACGAAGCCGAACACGTCCCGCCACCATCCGGTCAGCGCGACGAGGACGGCGAGCGCCGCCACCGCGCACGCCAGCCCGCCGACGACCCGGACCAACGCGGCCCACGACCAGACCCGGCCCCGCCCGGCCGGCCGCGGCAGGGCGACGAGCAGCAGCCCCGGCCACACCTTCAGCAGCGCCCCGGCACCGAGGTGGACCCCGGCACGACCGGGCCGCCCGGTGGCGATCGCGAGCACGGCGCCGAGGGCCGTCGCCGCCGGCAGCAGGTCGAACCGGGCCAGCGCCACCGGGCCGAGCGCGGTGATCCCGGCCACCCAGAACAGCGCCGCGCCGCGGTCGCGGCGGGCCAGCACGGCCGTCGCAACGGCGTCGGTAAGGATCATCAGCGCCACGAACCCCACCCGATAGGGCACCACCAAGAGGGAGTGCGCGAACTCGGGGAGGACGAAGGCGACGGCCGCCGCAGGCGGGTACTGCCACCGGTCGTCGCCGATCGGCAGCCCGCCGCCGTGCCCGAGCTGGTGGGCCCAGCCGGCGTAGATCCGAAGGTCTCCCTGCACGTTCTGCTGGGCACCGAACGTCTGACCCGTCAGCACGCCGACGACGAGCACAGCCCGGGTGACCAGCCAGGCGATCCACAGCCGCGACGCGCCCGGTCGGGCGGTACCCGGACCGGTCCGGGCTGTGGCCACCGCGAGCCCCGGGGCGCGCGGCGCCGGCGCCGCAGCGGCCGGCGCCGGGCGGCGCGGACGGGCAGTGGAGGACGACCGATCCGCGCGCACGACGGCGACCGTACCGGCCCGTGTGGGTGGGCCGAGGCTCACCCCGCGTGCGCCCGGCGGAGACCCGCCAGTGTCACCTATTGTTTGCGCCATATCGAGTCACTGCCATGGCACGCAACGGAGCGTGTCGTGGCCGGCGGACCCGGCGGCGCGTCCGGCGGCGGAGGGTGGCTCGAAACGCGCCGCGGAGGTGCCTGTGATCCTCGGATCCGGCTCAGCATGGGACACGGCCTGCGTTCAACTGGCGAACGCGGCCCGTCATCTGGGCCTCGACGACGGCCTGCACGAACTGCTCCGCACACCCCGACGGTCGATCACCGTCAGCGTGCCCCTGCTACGGGACGACGGGCAGCTGATGGTGCTGACCGGCTACCGCGTCCAGCACAATCTCGCCCGCGGCCCCGGCAAGGGCGGCATCCGCTACCACCCCGACACCGACCTCGACGAGGTCAAGGCGTTGGCGATGTGGATGACCTGGAAGTGCGCGCTGATGGGGATCCCCTACGGCGGTGCCAAGGGCGGCATCGCCGTCGAGCCGGCGATGCTGTCGCGCCAGGAGCGCGAGCGGATGACTCGCCGCTACGCGGCCGAGCTCGTCCCCCTGATCGGGCCGGAGAAGGACATCCCCGCCCCTGACGTGGGCACCGACGAGCAGACCATGGCCTGGATCATGGACACCTACTCGGCCCACACCGGCCACACCGCCACCGGCGTCGTCACCGGCAAGCCGATGTCGATCGGCGGCTCGGCCGGCCGTGCCGGCGCGACCAGCCGCGGGGTGCAGCTCGCGCTGTTCGCCGCGCTGCGCCAGACCGGCCGGGACCCGCACACGACGACGGTCGCGATCCAGGGCTTCGGCAAGGTCGGGGCGCTGGCCGCCCAGTACCTGCACGACGCCGGCTGCCGGGTCGTCGCCGTCTCCGACGTCAAGGGCGGCGTCCACAACCGGCGGGGGCTCAACCCGGCGGCGCTCATCCGCCACCTCGCCGACGGCGCGGAGACCGTCGTGGGCTTCCCGGGGACGGACTCGATCACCAACGACGACCTGCTCGAACTGGACGTCGACGTGCTGGTCCCCGCGGCCCTCGAAGGTGTGATCACCGTCGAGAACGCCGACCGGATCCGGGCCGGGATCATCGTCGAGGGCGCCAACGGCCCCGTCACCGCCGAGGCCGACCAGATCCTCGAGGACCGGGGCGTGCTCGTGGTGCCGGACATCCTCGCCAACGGCGGCGGCGTCGCGGTGTCCTACTTCGAGTGGGTGCAGGACATGCAGGCGTACTTCTGGTCCGAGGACGAGGTCAACGACCGGTTGCGAACCCTGATGGAACGCGCCTACGGCGAGGTCGCCGCGGTCGCCGCCACGCAGGGCATCAGCATGCGCGGCGCGGCGCACATCATCGGGGTGAGCCGGGTCGCGGAGGCGCATCGGACCCGCGGCCTGTACCCCTGACCCAGCCCACCCCCACAGCGGCCGTGCCGGGTGACGCCCGGGCCTGCGAGCCCTGGACGTCCCCGGCCGGTACCGGTCGCCGAGTTGCCGAGGGTGATCTCGGTCAAGGCCACCGATCGGGCGAACCTTCGGCAACTCGCGCGGCTACCCGCCAGCACCGCTCTGGCCGCCAATACCGCCCGGGGGGGCGCCCCCCGGCGGCCCCCCCCCCCCCCCCCCCGCGCCCCCCCCCCCCCCCCCCGCCCCCCCCCGCCCCCCCCCCGGCGCCCCCCCGGCGGCCATCGGATCGGCGCGGACCGCGGCTGTCGCGGCCGCGGTCGCGACGGTCCGCAGGGCATCGCCGTCGTCCGCCGGCCCGGTGCGGTTACGGCGACGGTGGCCACACCGGTCACAGACGTGCGTGAGCACGGTGTCGTGCGCGCGGGCCTCGACGGCGACGGGCCGCATCACCCCGCCGCAGTCGGCCGCGCGGTCACCGGGATGCACGTCGACGTGCCGGGAACACAGGCAGCGCGGGCAGTGGTTGGTGTAGCCGTCACCGCGCACCGACGCGCCGCAGACGAGGCAGTCGAAGTCCTCGGTCGTGCGGGTGAAGCGTCGGCTCATCGGACCAGCCTAGAACGGTCCCGGCGAGGGCGGTCCCGGTTGCGCGGGATCGTCCCTGTACGGCGCGGGTGGGCCCGCGGCGGCCCATGGAGGGGGACGAGCGGGATTGTCGGACCCAGGGGGTGAAATAGTGGGCGGCGCACCATACCGGGCGTGGCAACTCCACGCCTGGCCGCGCCCGTTGTCCCCGCCGCGTCCCGAGGAGGTCCCGCTGTGCAGGCAGCCGCACCCCTGCCACCCGAGCAGCCCCGCGGGGCCGGTGGGCCGCCCACCGGGCTGTCCGACCGGGACCGCCGCGTTCTCGCCTTCGAGCAGGGCTGGTGGCGCCATCCCGGCGCCAAGGAGGAGGCGATCCGCGCCGAATTCAGCCTGTCCTCCACGCGTTACTACCAGATCCTCAACCGGCTGATCGACTCGGAGGCCGCGATGATCGCCGATCCCATGCTGGTCCGGCGGCTGCGGCGGCTGCGCGACCAGCGCCGGGCGGCCCGGTCCGGCCGCCGGGACCAGGGCGGGGAGTAGAGCAACTCATGACGCACGGCACACACGCCCCGGGACGGCGCCGGTCCCCGTCGCCCGGCCCCGAGCGGCTGCGCGGCGTCTGGGCGGGCGTCATCGCGATCCTCGCTGTGCTCGCCGGCATCCTGCTCGTCAACCTGCTCAACGGCGCACCGGATCCGAAGCACCCGGCCAGCCCGGTGGCCGCCGCGACCCGCACGGCGGACAGCGCGACGCTCGGCGCGACCCGTTCGGCCACACCCTCCGCGTCCCCCTCCCCGCGGCCGAGCCCGTCGGCGACCCGTCCGGCCGAGAAGCCGCCGTCGCCGGCGCCGACGTCCGCTCCGCCGGCAACCGAACGTCCGCCGCCCGTGGCGACCGCGCCGGTCGTCGTGTTGAACAACTCCCGGATCGGCGGCCTGGCCGAGTCCGCGGCCCGCCAGGTCGAGGCGGCCGGCTTCCCCGTCACGCGGACGGGTAACTACCTGGCGACCTACAACGTGCCGGTGCCCACCGTCTTCTATGACGACGCGCACCGGGATGCCGCCCAGGCGCTCATGGACGCCATCCCCGGGATCAAGAAGATCGCGCCCCGGTCGCAGACCCAGATCGCCATCTCCGACCCACTGATCCTCGTCATCACGCGGGACTTCCCCGCCGACCCGGAAAAATGATCATTGCGTGACCGTCCCGCCCTGATCTCCGTGGTGGGCACGATCGCCGGCCCTCGACCATCTCGACGACACGAACCCGGGAAGGCCCTGTGACCGACTCCACCCACCACGACTCCGCCACCTCTGCTGCGGCCTCGCCCGCGCCGCGCACCCCCGCCGGTGGTGCCGGTCTGGCCGCGCTGCTCACCGCGCCCGACCGGGCCCTGATCGCCCTCGACTTCGACGGCACGCTGTCGCCGATCGTCGCCCGACCGGCCGACGCCGCGCCGGCCCCTGGCGCGCTGGCCGCGCTGAGCAGGATCTCCCACCAGGTGGGCACCCTCGCGATCATCACTGGCCGGCCCGTGGACGCGCTGCTCGAACTGACCGGCGTCGAGAAGCTGCCCGACCTCGGCGAGCTGATCATTCTTGGCCAGTACGGGCTGCAGCGCTGGGACTCGCAGACCCGCGAGATCACCAGTCCCGAGCCGCTGCCCGGCGTCGCCGCCGTCCGCGCCGCCCTGCCGGACCTGCTGCGCGACGCGCCGGCCGGCACCGTCGTCGAGGACAAACACCACGCGCTCGTCGTGCACGTGCGCCGCGCCGCCGACCCCGACTCGGCGCTGGGCGCGCTGGCCCCGGCGCTGACCACGCTGGCCGAGGAACACGGTCTGGAGGCCGCGCCCGGCAAGAAGGTGCTCGAGCTGCGCCCACCCGGCCACGACAAGGGCGGCGCGCTGCGCGGGCTCGTCGCGGAGCGCGGCGCCCGCAGCGTCCTCGTCGCCGGCGACGACTACGGCGACCTGCCCGCGTTCACCGCCGTGGACGAACTACGCGCCACCGGCATCCCCGGCATCACGGTGTGCAGCGACAGCCCGGAGGTGCCCGACGTGCTGCGGGAACGGGCGGATCTCGTGGTCGGCGGGCCCGCCGGCATGGTCTCGCTGCTGGAGGTGCTCGCCGACCGCCTCGGCGGCTGAGCCCCTCCACCGCCCGGCCGGCCCGTCGCGTCGCCGGTCCAGCCGGGTCGGCCGGACCAGTGGTCGGCCGGATCAGTGGTCGGCGGCCAACGCGGCGAGCTGGTCGGTGAACCAGGTCCGCGGTGGCAGCCGGCCGGCTACCGCGGCGAGCTCGCCGGCGCGGCGCCGCCGGTCGGCCGGCGCCATCATGAGCGCGTCGTGCAACGCCTGCGCGGTCGCCTGGATGTCGAACGGATTGATCACCAGCGCCGCCGCGCCCAGCTCCGCGCAGGCGCCCGCCTCCCGGGACAGGACCAGAACGGCGTCGCGTCGGGACAACACCGGTCCTTCCTTGGCGACCAGGTTCATCCCGTCCCGGATCGGGTTCACCACGAGCACCTCCGCGAGACAGAGCGCCGCGATCGACCGAGGGTAGTCGTCGGACAGTTCCAGGCGCAGCGGCCGCCAGCCGTCCGCGGCGAACTCGTCGTCGATCTCGGCGGCGAGCCGCTGCACCGCCGCGGTGTACTCACGGTATTCGGGCAGGTCATGCCGGGACGGGTAGGCACAGACCAGATGCACCACCTTCCCGCGCCACTGCGGCCAGGACCGCAGCAGCTCGCGGTACGCGGCCAGGCCCCGCACGATGTTCTTGGACAGTTCGGTGCGGTCCACCCGCACGATCAGCCGCCGGCCCTCGGCGAGTTTCTCCAGCTCCGCGACCCGGGCGGCGACGTCGGCCGCCGCCGCCCGCCCGCGTAGCTCGCCGGCGTCCACGCCCAGCGGGTGCACCCCGATCCGCACCACCCGTGGATCGGGTGGCGGCCCGGTCCGGGGCGCCACCGGGGACGCCACCACCAGTTCCCTCGGCTCGACCCGGACCCCGGGCAGCCCGCGGGCGCACTCCTCGAACGCGTCGGCCCACACGTCGGTGAGGAACCCGAGCCGGTCGGCGCCGAGCATGCCGCGCAGGATCTGCTCGCCCACGTCGTCCGGAAGCATCCGGAAGTACCCGGCCGGCGCCCACGGCGTGTGACTGAAGTGCGCGATGCGCAGGTCCGGACGCAGTCGGCGCAGCCGGCCGGCGACCAGCGTCAGGTGGTAGTCCTGCACGATCACCGAGGCGCCCGGCGCGGCCTCGTGCGCCAGCGCCTCGGCGAACATCGTGTTGTACGTCTCGTACGCCGCCCAGTCGCGGCGGAACGTCGGCCCGAAGACCGGCTGCGACGCCGGCGCGTACAGCAGATGCTGGACGAACCACAGGACGCGGTTGGCCACCGCGTTGTAGGCCCGGTCGAACACCGTCCGGTCGATGTCGAGCATCCGCACGGCCGCCCCGCCGGTGTCGTGTCCGGCGAGGTCGAGCCGCCCGCCGGGAGCGGCGCGAGCCGCCCGCCGATCCGCGTCGGAGAGCGCCGCACACACCCAGACCATCGGCCCGGTCTCGGCCGGGGCGTCGGCCGCCGCCTGACTCAGACCGCTGACCAGGCCGCCGGCGCCGCGGCGCAGCACCAGCTCGCCGTCGGGGGCGGCGGGGGCCCCCCCCCCCCCCCCCCCCGCGGGCGCCCCCCCCCCCCCCCCCCCCCCCCCGATCCGGGGTACCCCGGCGCCGTTCGGCCCCAGATCGAGGGGCGGGAGAACATCCAGATCGATCGCGGCGTCGCCGCCGCGCGTGGTGGACTCGGCCCGCTGCGCCGCCACGGCCAGCCGCTCGGCGTGCAGCTCGTTCAGCCGGGCACACAGTCGCTCCGCCAGCCGGCGGGAGTTCGCGAACACGATCGTCGAGGAGTGCGCGAGCACCAGGTCGAGCACCCGCTCCTCGACCGCCGGCCAGATGGAGGCGCGGGGCGGCGCGGCGGCGGCCGAGCCGTCGGCGGTGGCGTCGGAGACCGGTTCGCCGAGACTCGCCATGTCCTCGACCGGCACCACGACCTGCAGTTCGAGCGTCTTGCTCGACGGCGGACGCACGACCGTGACCGGAGCCGGGCCGCCAAGGAACCGGGCGACCTCGTCGATCGGCCGCACCGTGGCCGACAGTCCGACCCGCTGCGCGGGACGGTCGAGCAGCGCGTCCAGGCGCTCCAGACTGACCGCCAGGTGCGCGCCCCGCTTGGTGCCGGCGACCGCGTGCACCTCGTCGATGATCACTGCGGTCACGCCCCGCAGCGCTTCTCGGGCCGCGCTGGTGAGCACGAGAAACAAGGATTCCGGCGTGGTGATCAGGACGTCGGGCGGGCTCGTTCCGAAGCTGCGCCGGGCGGCGGCCGGGGTGTCGCCCGAACGGATACCGACGGTGATCTCGGGTAGCGGAAGGCCGAGGCGCTGCGCCGCCGCGCGCATGCCTGCCAGGGGGGCCCGCAGGTTGCGCTCCACGTCGACAGCCAGCGCCTTGAGCGGGCTGACGTAGAGCACCCGGCAGCGGCGGGTGCGTTCGGCCGGCAGCGGCGCGCGTGCCAGCGCGTCCAGTGACCACAGGAAGGCCGCGAGGGTCTTGCCCGAGCCCGTCGGGGCGACGACCAGGGCGTTGCCGCCGGCGCGGATGGCCTCCCACGCGCCTCGCTGGGCTGGTGTGGGGGCGGCGAAGGCGGCACGGAACCACTCCCGCGTCGGTGCGGAGAACGACGCGAGCGGGTCCTGCGGGTCGTCCGGGCTGTCCAGGCTCACGTCGTCCAGTCTGCGTCGTGGCTCCGACAGGTTTCCTCGGCCGGCCTTGCGGCGGCTGGTCCGGCGGTTGGTCCAACATCTGTCGTCGGCCGCCGTCGGCCGCCGTCGGGGCGTCCGGGGCAGCCGGCCGCCGTGGACCCGTCGCGGCGGCGGGAGCTTCGGCCAGCGCGGGGGCGGATGTGGTTGACCGGGTCGCTTCCGGCCGGTGCACACTGGCGGGGTGCGGTTGACCGAGTTCTGGGCGAAGATGAGCGACCGGTTCGGCTCTGCCTACGCGGAGTCGTTCGCCCACGATCATGTTCTTGCCGAGCTCGGCGGGGTGACGGTCGAGGCGGCGCTGGCCCGTGGGGACGACGCGAAGGTCGTCTGGCGGGCGGTGTGCGAGCAGTTCGACGTGCCCGCGCGGGAGCGCTGAGGGCCCCCGCCCGGCGTGTCGTTCGCTGGTCGAACGCCTGTTCGGCTAGAGTTATCCCCATGATGCTCCTTGTCCACAGCGTCCGCGTCGCGGCCGTCCACAGATCGGCCCCGGCTCTCGAAACTGTCGGACCCCCGGCCTAACGTCATCTCCGTGGCCAAGAATCGACGACCCCAGCATGGAGTGACCTCAATGGCGGCAGGGCTCGACCGCGAGAAGGCGTTGGAAAACGCGCTCGCCCAGATCGACAAGGCGTTCGGCAAGGGTTCGGTCATGCGGCTGGGAGACGACACCCGGCCCCCGATTCAGGCCATCCCCACGGGTTCGATCGCGCTGGATGTCGCGCTCGGTATCGGTGGGCTTCCGCGCGGGCGCATCATCGAGGTGTACGGCCCGGAGTCCTCCGGTAAGACGACCGTCGCGTTGCACGTGGTGGCCAACGCGCAGGCGCTCGGGGGGATCGCGGCGTTCATCGACGCCGAGCACGCCCTGGACCCGGACTACGCGGGGAAGCTCGGCGTGGACACCGACAGCCTGCTGGTCTCCCAGCCGGACACCGGTGAGCAGGCGCTGGAGATCGCGGACATGCTCGTGCGGTCCGGTGCGCTGGACATCATCGTCATCGACTCGGTGGCCGCGCTCGTGCCGCGGGCCGAGATCGAGGGTGAGATGGGCGACAGCCACGTCGGTCTCCAGGCCCGGTTGATGTCGCAGGCGCTGCGCAAGATGACGGGCGCGCTGGCGAACTCCGGCACGACCGCCATCTTCATCAACCAGCTGCGCGAGAAGATCGGCGTCATGTTCGGCTCGCCGGAGACGACGACCGGTGGAAAGGCGCTGAAGTTCTACGCCTCGGTGCGGCTCGATGTGCGCCGTATCGAGACGCTGAAGGATGGCGCGGAGGCTGTGGGTAACCGCACCCGGGTGAAGGTGGTGAAGAACAAGGTGGCTCCGCCGTTCCGGACCGCCGAATTCGACATCGTCTATGGCGGGGGTATCAGCCGTGAGGGTTCCCTGATCGACATGGGCGTCGAACACGGCATCATTCGCAAGTCCGGTGCCTGGTACACCTATGACGGAGATCAGCTCGGTCAGGGCAAGGAGAATGCCCGGTCGTTCCTTCGGGACAATCCCGACCTGGCCAACGAGGTCGAAAAGAAGATCAAGGAGAAGCTCGGCATCCTGCCCACCCTCGAGGCCGACGCCGAGGCGCCGGTCCCGATCGACCTGTAGCCGATGCCGGCCGGTCGGCGCGACGCCGAACGCCGACCTACCACCGGTCTCGGTGCCGGGCCCGCCGACAACGCCGGCCAGCCGACCGATCCGGTGGCGGTCGCGCGAGAGATCTGCCTACACCAACTGGCCGCGCGGGCGCGCAGTCGCGCCGAGCTCGCCGTGACCCTGCGTCGCCGGGGAGTGTCTGAGGACGTCGCGGAGACAGTCCTCGATCGTCTGACTGCTGTCGGGCTCGTCGACGACGACGCCTTCGCCGCCGCCTACGTCAGTTCCGCGCGGGAGCGGCGCGGGCTCGGGCGTCAGGCGCTGGCAGCCGAGCTGCGTCGGCGCGGAGTCGAGCCGGACGTTGTCGACGCGGCCACCGGGGTCATCGATGAGGCGGACGAGGCGGAGGTCGCTCGCGATCTTGTCCGGCGCCGGCTGGTGAGCATGGATCGGCTACCGGAGCAGGCCCGGGTCCGCCGCCTGGTGGCCATGCTGATGCGGCGGGGCTACTCGGGGGAGCTGGCGGCCCGGGTCGTGCGTGAACAGCTCGCTGTCGCCGATCACGAGGACGAGGTGGAGCCCTCGCCCGAGTGGGACTAGTCCGCGTGGGCGCCGCGGGTAGATTGCGGCGTCGCTGTCAATGTGATGAATTTCTTGACCCAGGAATCCGTCCCGATCTACTCTTTTGAAAAGGTGGCAGGATCCCGCGGTGACGCGGTGTAGATAGCTCGCTCAACTTCACACGCAGGCAGCCGTCCCGCGGGTGCCCAGTTCAGAATGCCCGGTGCCCGGCCGTCGATGATGATCAGGCTGTGGTGTTGCTGGTGCCATTGTGTAACTCTGGGCTTTCGCGTTCTCTGCGGCTGTGATCGTGCCCGGTCGTGGGTCCTTCGCCGCTCCGGTCCAGCTCGCTTCGGCGGGCCTGACGACAGCAGAGGGAGCAGCGATGGAGGGCGTGTTAGTCATCCTCCTGTCGCTGGTGCTCGTCGTCCTGGTCGGCATGGTCGCCGCGGTGGGCTGGCTGATGCGCTCGGAGGGGCGTCCGTCGGCGCAGTTTCACGGCGCGGCGACCCGACGTCGCGCCCGCTCCCTGGTTCCCCTCGCGCCATCGGAGGCCGACGACCTCCTCCGTGACGACTCCGCGTTGGATGACGGGGAGCCCATGGTCCGGGTGCTACCGCCCGCTCCAGCCGGTGAGACCACGACGGCAGACGGAGACGAGCCTGGCGTGGTTCAGCCAGCGGCTCCGATCCCGCGCGAGAAGACGCCGGCGGCTGAGCGGGCTGTGGCGGCCGAGCGGGCGGGCGGTGAACTGCGGGCGGAATCCCGGCGGTCGGTCCTCGCGGCCGAGGCGGAGGCGGCGCAGGTCCTCATCCGTGTGGAGCGAGAGGTGCGAGAGCGCCTCGCCCGTGCGGAGCGGGAGGCCGCGGAGATCCGCCGCCGAGGCGCGGAGGAAGCCACGTCACTGCGTGAGCGCGCGCAGGCTCAGGTGGCGAAGGAGGCGGCCCGGGCCGAGTCGGCGGCGCGGGAGGCGGCGCGTTCCGAGCTGGCCGCGGCCCGCGCGGAGATCGCCGAGGCGCGATCCGCCTTCGAGCGCGACGCCCGGGTCAGCCGTACCGAGCTGCAGGGACGGCAGGCGGCGCTCGACACCCGTGAGCAGCAGGCCGCCGAACGCGTCGCCGACCTGGACAAGCAGGCGCACCGGCTGGCGCGACGGGAGCAGGACCTGCGAGACCAGGCCGCCGAGGTGGAGCGACGCACGGCCGAGGTGGCCGATGCCGAGGCAGCCCGGCGGCAGGCCCTCGAACAGGTCGCGGGTCTGACCGCCACTGCGGCCCGCGCCGAGCTGGTGTCGACCATGGAGCAGGACGCCAGGCGCGAGGCGGCGCTGCTGGTACGGGAGATCGAGACCCAGGCCCAGGAGGAGGGCGAGGAGCGCGCCCGGCGGATCGTCACCACCGCCATCCAGCGCATCGCCTCCGAGCAGACCACCGAGAGCGTCGTGACCGTGGTTCACCTGCCGGGCGACGAGATGAAGGGACGGATCATCGGCCGCGAAGGCCGCAACATCCGTGCCTTCGAATCCGTCACGGGAGTGAACGTCCTCATCGACGACACGCCGGAGGCCGTTCTGCTCAGCTGCTTCGACCCGGTTCGCCGGGAGATCGGCCGGATCACGCTGGCCGCGCTGGTGTCCGACGGCCGCATCCATCCGCACCGCATCGAGGAGGAGTACGCGCGAGCGCAGGTCGAGGTCGAGCAGCTCTGCGTGCGGGCGGGTGAGGACGCCCTGTTGGAAACGGGTGTCGACGAGATGCATCCGGAGCTGGTGACCCTGCTCGGGCGGCTACGGTACCGCACCAGTTACGGCCAGAACGTGCTCGCGCACCTGATCGAAAGCGCCCACCTGGCCGGGATCATGGCGGCGGAGCTGCGGATGGCCCTGCCGCTGGCGAAACGGGCCGCCCTGCTCCACGACCTTGGCAAGGCGCTGACCCACGAGGTGCCGGGTTCGCACGCCATCATCGGCGCCGACATGGCCCGGCGCTACGGGGAGAACGAAGAGGTCGTGCACGCCATCGAGGCGCATCACAACGAGGTCGCGCCGCGTTCGCTGTGCGCCGTGCTCACCCAGGCGGCGGACCAGATCTCCGGCGGTCGGCCGGGTGCCCGGCGGGACAGCCTGGAGTCCTACGTGAAGCGGCTCGAACGCATCGAGCAGATAGCGGGCGACCGCCCGGGCGTGGATCGGGTGTTCGCCATGCAGGCCGGCCGCGAGGTGCGGGTCATGGTCGTCCCCGAGGAGGTCGACGACGCCGCGGCCCACCTGCTCGCCCGCGACGTCGCCCGGCAGATCGAGGACGAGCTCACCTACCCCGGCCAGATCCGAGTCACCGTCGTGCGGGAAACCCGCGCGGTGGGCACCGCCCGCTGAGTCGGTACCGTCCCGACGGTGCCGCGCCCGCGCGCCGGGGGAACGACGTCAGCTGCCGCCGGGCGGGCCGGTCCCGGCGGCGGAATCGATCACCAGGTCCGCGTGCCCGCGGTCGAGGCGGCGGCTCTGCCGGCGGTCCAGCCACCGGGCCAGCAGCGACAGTGAACCGTTCGTGACGATGTATATCAACGCGATCATCGTGTAGATCGGCAGCGCGTAGCGGCTGCCGAGGAACTCCACGGCGCCCCGGCCGGTGCGTAGCAACTCGCTGTAGGCGATCACGAAGCCCAGTGAGGTGTCCTTGAGGAGGGTCACCAGCTGGGTGACCAGGGTCGGACTCATCCGCCGCACCGCCTGCGGGAACTGGACGAGCCGGAAGACCTGCATCGGTCGCAGGCCGATCGCGGCGGCGGCCTCCGTCTGGCCCCGGTCGAGAGAGCCGATGCCGGCGCGGATGATCTCGCTGAGCACGGCGCCGTTGTACGCGGTCAGCCCGAGCACCAGCGCCCAGAACGCCGAGAGCTGCCAGCCCAGAGCGGGCAACCCCAGGTAGGCGAACAGGATCAGCATCAGCACCGGCAGGCTGCGCAGCAGTTCCACCAGGGCGGTCGCCACGGCCCGTACCGCGCGGTACCGGGAGATCCGGGCAATCGCCAACCCGGTTCCCAGCAGCACCGCGAACACCATCCCGACCGCCGCCGCCCGCACCGTGTCGAGCCATCCGTTCCACAGCAGCGTGCGCAGGTCCGGCTGGTCGACGAACACGCTCCACAGCTCGCTGTCGAACTGGCCCTTGTCGGCCAGCCGTAACGCCGCGAGTGTGAGCAGCGCGGCGACCCCGAGCAGCGCGATGACGCTCGCGATCAGGATCCGCCGCCGGCCCCGGGGCCCCGGCGGATCCGCGAGCACGATCGGTGCGCCGCTCACCGCGAGCCCGCCACGCGTCGTTCGGTCACGGTGAGCACTCCCGCCAGCGCCAGGGTGAGGATCAGATAGCCGATGACGCCGCCGAACAGGACGGCGATGACCGAGTCCGGGTTCGCCGTCGTCAGCCGCTGCACCACCCCGGTCAGTTCCTGCACACCGAATGCCGCGGCGATCGAGGAGTTGCGGATCAGCGCGCTGATCACACTGCCGAGTGGCTGGATCACGTTGCGGAAGGCCTGGGGCAGCACGATCAGTCGCAGGTTCTGCGAGAACGTCAGCCCCAGTGCCCGGGCCGCCTCGGCCTGTCCGACATCAACCCCGTTGATGCCGGACCGGACCGCCTCGCAGACCAGCGCCGCGTGGTAGATCGACAGCGCGACGACCGCGAAGGTGAAGTACGAGAACACGACGTCGACCTGCGGGAGGACGAACACGACGAAGAAGAACACCACGGTCAGCGGGGTGTTGCGGACCGTTTCCACGTAGGCGGTGCCGAGCCAGCGCAGCGGCGCGACCGGCGAGACCCGCATCGCCGCCAGGGCGGTCCCGAGCACCAACGCCGCCAGGGCGGCGAACAGGCTCAGTCCGACCGTGCGGCGCAGGCCCTCGGCGAAGATGTCGAGGTTGTCGAGGACGGCGTGGATCGCGGTGCTCCCTTCGTCGCCGTGGTGCCTCCGATCAGGAGGTGTAGCGGTCGACCGGCGGCGGGGTCGGGGTGTTCGGCTCGACCTTGCCGACCGTGTCCTTGTACGCCTTCGCCCAGCGGCCGTCGGAGTAGGCGGCCTGGAGGGTGTCGTTGATGAACGTCCGGAAGGCGGTGTCACCCTTGCGGATCCCGATGCCGTACGGCTCCTTCGTGAAGGTACCGCCGACCAGTTTGAAGGTGCCGGGGTCCTTGGCCATGAGGCCGAGCAGAATCCCGTTGTCGGTGGTCACGGCGTCCACCTGGCCGTTCTTCAGGGCGTCGGCGCACTTGCTGTATCCGTCGAACAGCACGAGGTTGGCCTGAGGGGCCACCTTGTGGATGTTCTCGGCCGGGGTCGACCCGCTGACCGAGCACACCTTCTTGCCCGCCAGCGAGTCCTTTCCGGTGATGTCGGTGTTGTTCTTCGCCACCATGATGGACTGGCCGGAGATGTAGTACGGCCCGGCGAAGTCGACGACCTTCTTGCGCTTGTCGTTGATCGTGTAGGTGGCGGCCACCATGTCGACCCGGCCCTGCTGGATGAACGGCTCGCGGTTCGCCGAGACGGTCTCCACGAAGTTCACCTTGTCGCGCGGAATTCCGAGCGCGTCGGTGATGATTTTCGTGATCTCGATGTCGAAGCCCTCGGGCCTGCCGCTGAGGTTCTTCAGGCCGAAGAGGTTCTGGTCGAACTTGGTGCCGACGGTGATCTTTCCGGCGTCGTGCAGGCGGGCCATCGTCGTGCCCGGGGCGAAGCTCGCCGAGGTACTGGGCACGGCGCTGTCCGCGTCGCTGTCGCTGCCGCAGGCGGTCAGGCCGACGCCCGCGAGCAGCGTGGCGCCGAGCAGCAGCGCGCCGGCCCGCAGTCGGCCGGAGGTGGCCGGCCGGCCGGGGTTTCCTCGTCTGAACGGAGTGCGCATGACCGATCCTCTCGAGGTGCTCCGGCCGTGGAGGACCGGAACGCGGGGCTGAAAACGGATGCGGTTCTGGTCGCGGTCGAGCCGCCGTGGGCGGTGCGGCACGGCGGCAGGGTCCCAGCGCCGCCGGGCAGGGCTCGGTGCCGCCGGGCAGGGTCCCAGTGCCGCCGGGCAGGGCTCGGTGCCGCCGGGCAGGGTCCCAGTGCCGCCGGGCAGGGCTCAGTGCCGCAGGATGCGGGCCAGGAAGTCCCGGGCCCGCTCGGATTGCGGTGCGTCGAAGAAGGCGTCCGGTGGGGAGATCTCCAGGATGCGGCCGTCGGCCATGAAGGCGACCCGGTCCGCGGCGGACCGGGCGAAGCCCATCTCGTGGGTGACCACGATCATGGTCATGCCGGTCGAGGCCAGCGAGCGCATGACATCCAGCACCTCGGAGATCATCTCCGGGTCCAGTGCGGAGGTGGGCTCGTCGAACAGCATGAGCACCGGGTCCATCGCCAGCGCCCGGGCGATCGCGGCCCGCTGCTGCTGACCGCCGGACAGCTGTCGCGGCAGCCGGTCGGCCTTGTCCGCGATTCCCACGCGTTCGAGCAGTTCCCGGGCCCGGGCCTCGGCCTGCGGACGTTTCTGGCCGAGTACCTTCATCGGCCCGATCGTCACATTGTCCAGCACCGTACGGTGCGCGAACAGATTGAACGACTGGAAAACCATGCCGACCCGGGAACGCATGCGGGCGAGTTCCCGGCCCTCGGTCGGGAGTGGTTTATCCTCGAAGAGGATACGGCCGGTGTCAACCGTCTCCAGGCGGTTGATGCAGCGACAGAGCGTCGACTTGCCGGAGCCGGAGGGGCCGATGACGACCACGACCTCCCCGGATTCGACGGTCAGGTCGATGTCCGTCAGTACCTGGTTGTCGCCGAATGATTTTCCGACCTCCTCCAGGGTTACCAGGGGCACCTCGACCTCCCGACCTGGTCGCGAAAACGGATTGAGCCCCGATCATGCCGGTGGCGACACGCGGATGCCGCCAGGCGCGCGGATCAGTCGTGGGCCCGACAGATGTGGCGGCGGATGCGTCCGGTGGGGTCCCGGTCCGCCGATCACTTCGGCGGACGTTAGCGCAAGAGGCGCTTATCCGGCTAAATTTGTAAATTCCACGACATAAGGCTGCATCGCCGGCCGGCCGCGCAACCCCGACGCCGTCCCGCGTCCGCGCCGCAGCCACGTCGGCGGGTCGCGCCGGGCGCGCCGTACGCTGGTGGGCGTGATGGGCCGCAGCTACGAGGTACGCACGTTCGGCTGTCAGATGAACGTCCACGACTCCGAACGGCTCTCCGGCCTGCTTGAGTCCGCCGGCTACGTTCCGGTCGCCGCCGGCGCGGAGGCGGACGTCGTCGTGTTCAACACCTGCGCGGTGCGGGAGAACGCCGACAACCGGCTCTACGGCAACCTCGGTCAGCTCGTTCCGGTGAAGAAGAGCCATCCCGGAATGCAGATCGCCGTCGGCGGCTGCCTGGCGCAGAAGGACCGCTCCACCATCCTCGACCGCGCTCCCTGGGTCGACGTCGTCTTCGGCACCCACAACCTGCACCGGCTGCCGGTCCTGCTCGAGCGCGCCCGGCACAACGCCGCGGCCCAGCTGGAGATCGCCGAGGCGCTCGAGGTGTTCCCCAGCTCGCTGCCGACCCGCCGGGCCAGCCACCACTCGGCCTGGGTCAGCATCAGCGTCGGCTGCGACAACACCTGCACCTTCTGCATCGTCCCCAGCCTGCGCGGCCAGGAGCGCGACCGGCGCCCGGGCGACGTGCTCGCCGAGGTCGAGGCGCTGGTCGCGGAGGGTGCGCTGGAGATCACTCTGCTGGGCCAGAACGTGAACTCCTACGGCCGCTCGCTCGGCGACCCCGGCGCGTTCGCCCGGCTGCTCGTCGCCTGCGGCCGGATCGAGGGGCTGGAACGGGTGCGTTTCACCTCGCCCCATCCGCGCGACTTCACCGATGACGTCATCGAGGCGATGGCCACCACCCCGAACGTCTGCCACCAGCTGCACATGCCGCTGCAGTCCGGTTCGGACGCGGTGCTGCGCCGGATGCGCCGCTCCTACCGGCGCGACCGCTACCTCGGCATCATCGAGCGGGTCCGCGCCGCGATGCCCGACGCCGCTATCACCACCGACATCATCGTCGGCTTTCCCGGCGAGACCGACGCGGATTTCGCCGACACCCTCGACGTGGTCCGCGAGGCCCGTTTCTCCGGCGCCTTCACCTTCCAGTACTCCCCGCGGCCCGGTACCCCGGCGGCGACGATGGAGGACCAGATCGACCGGGCCACGGTCGCCGAGCGGTACGGCCGCCTCGTCGCGCTGCAGGACGAGAGCTCCTGGGCGCAGAACCGCGAGCTCGTCGGCCGCCGGGTCGAGCTCCTGGTCGCGCAGGGTGAGGGCCGCAAGGACGATGCCACCGGTCGGCTGTCCGGCCGGGCCCGCGACGGCCGACTCGTCCACTTCCGGGCCGGGCCGGACGCCGGTCCCCGGCCGGGCGACACTGCCGGTCCCCGGCCGGGCGACACTGCCGGTCCCCGGCCGGGCGACATCGTGGAGACCGTCGTGACGCGGGCGGCGCCGCATCATCTGACCGCCGACGGCCCGCTGCTGAGCCATCGGCGCACCCGCGCTGGCGATGCCTGGGAGGCGTCCCGGCGCGCGCCGACCGCGGACGCCGCCCGGCCGGCGGTCGTCCTGGGGATGCCGGGCGTGCGCCCGGCGGCCCCGGTCGACGCGCCGACGCCGGTGGACTCCTGCGCGCCGGCCGGATCGTGCGGGTCGACCGGGCCGGTCCCGCTGGCCGAGCCGTTCCCCGTCGCGCGGACGGTACGGGCGGCCGGTGGCGAGGACGTCCCGGCCGCACTGCCCGGGCGGCGATGACCTTCGTCGCGGCGGCGGTCTGCCCGCACCCGCCGCTGCTCGTCCCCGAGGTCGGGCGCGGCGAGCCGGTCGCGGCGCGGGCCGCGGCGGTGGAGGCGGTGCGGCGGCTCGTGGCCAGCCGGCCGGACCGCATCGTCGTGGTGGGTGACGCACCGGCGGCGGCGGTCTACGGCCCGGACGCTGCCGGGACCCTGGCCGGATTCGGGGTCGATCTGACCGTCCCGCTCGGCCCGCCGTCCGCCCTCGAGGACGCCGCCGACCCGGTGACCTCGCCGCCGTCCACCGCCGGGTCACCGTCCACCGCCGGGTCGCCGTTGCTGCCGCTGTCGTTGACGGTGGGAGCATGGCTGCTGGCGGCTGCCGGCTGGGGCGGCGCCCGTGCGGCGCTGGGCGTCCCGGCCGCCTACTCGCCGAAGCAGGCTGCCGATCTTGGCGCATGCGTCCTCGAACGGACCGCGCCGCGGGAACGGCTGGGTCTGCTGGTGATGGGGGACGGCTCGGCCCGTCGCACCCTGAAGGCCCCCGGCGGCCTCGACGAGCGGGCGGCGGCCTTCGACGCCGCCGCCGCGGCCGCGCTGGCCGGCCCCGACCCGGCTGGTCTGCTCGCCCTCGACCCGACGCTGGCGGCGGACCTGCTGGCTGCCGGCCGCGCGTCCTGGCAGGTCCTCGCCGGCGTGCTGGTCGCCGCAGCGGGGCCCGACCAGCCGTCCGGGGCCTGGACCAGCGACCTGCTCTACGACGACGCGCCCTACGGCGTCGGCTACCTGGTCGCGGTCTGGGCCAGCCGGGACGCCCGAGGTGATCGGACCGCGCGGTGACCGCGCGGTGACCGCGCGGGGGCCGGTCGTGGCGGTGGTGGGGCCGACGGCGGCCGGCAAGACCGACCTCGGTATCGCCCTCGCCCTCGCCCTCGGCGGTGAGGTCGTCAACGCGGACTCGATGCAGCTCTACCGCGGTATGGACATCGGTACCGCCAAGGTCTCGATCGAGGAGCGCCGCGGGGTGCCGCACCACCTTCTCGACGTGTGGGAGGTGACGCGGGCGGCGGACGTCGCGACCTACCAGACGGACGCCCGCCGGGTGATCGACGACCTGCTGGCCGCCGGCCGGGTGCCGGTGCTGGTCGGCGGCTCCGGGCTGTACCTGCGCGCGGCGCTGGACGACCTGAGTTTTCCGGGCACCGACCCGGTCGTGCGGGCCCGCTGGGAGACGGAACTCGCCCGGTTGGGCGCGCCCGCGCTGCACGGCGAGCTGGCCCGCCGGGAACCGCGGGCGGCCGCGGCGATCCTGCCGACGAACGGTCGGCGGATCGTGCGGGCGCTCGAGGTCGTCGAGCTGACCGGCACCTTCGAGGCAACCCTGCCGGATCACCGGGCGGTCTACGACGTCGTCCAGATCGGGGTCGATCGCGCCGATCTCGACGATCGCATCACGCAACGGGTGGACAGAATGTGGGACGCGGGTTTTCCGGACGAAGTGCGGGAGTTGGAACAGCGCGGACTTCGGGAAGGGCGTACGGCGTCCCGTGCGCTTGGATATGCTCAGCTGCTCGCTTGGCTGGATGGCGCAATGGACTCCGCTGCGGAGGCCAAGCTTGCCACAATTACCGCGACCCGCCGCTTTGCCCGTCGGCAAAGGTCCTGGTTCCGGCGGGACAAGCGGATATTCTGGCTTGACCAACCCGACGTCACCGAGGCGTTGCGGCTGGTGGATTTGCTCTGACGGGTCACCGGTCGTACCGATCGCCGGAGTTCCAGACGGCGCGGGGCGGCGTCGCCGGTGACCGGCGCGCGGCCGACGGCCTCGCTCGGCGTCTGGAGACATCGATGTGACCGTGCCTTCGGCCGCTGGTGGCCCGCCACCTGATCTGACCCTCGTCCCCGCCCTCTACGCCGCTTTCGACGACGGCTCCCTGCGGCTGCATTTCCAACCCGAAGTGGATCTGCGCAACGGGTCTGTTCCCGGGATGGAGGCGCATCCACGCTGGCAGCATCCGGAACGGGGGGTGCTCGGCCCCGCGGAGTTCATGCCCATTGCCGCCGCCGCCGGCCTGGTCCACCAGGTCGACCAGTGGGTCCTGCGGATGGCGGTGACCGAGGCGCGCACCTGGCACCGGATGGCGGTGGGCACCGCGATTCGCCCGCCCCGGCTGTGGGTGAACATCGATGTCCGCCAGCTCGCCAGCCCCGCGTTCCTCGCCGAGGTCGACCGGCTGATGGCCGGTCGGCTGCTGCCGGCCGGCGCGCTCGGGCTGGAGTTCAGCGAACGGGCCCTGGGTATGTCCGCGCCCATCGTTCCCCGGCTGCTCGACGGGCTGCGGGCCCGCGGCGTGGCGGTCGCGGTGGAGTCGTTCGGCACCTGGTTCGGTTCGCTCGCCATGCTCGACCTGCTGCCGCTGGACCTGGTGAAGCTCGACGGGCTGTACCTGCGGGCGACCATGCGTGACCTGGAAGGCGAAGCGGTGGTCGCGGCGATCGTCCGGATCGCGCACCAGCGGCGCCTGACCGTCGTCGCCGACGGGGTGGACACGGCGCAGTTGGCGGCGCGCGTCCTCGCCCTCGACTGCGATCGGGCCATCGGCCCGGTGTTCTGCCCGCCCGTGCCGGTGGAGGACGCCCGGCTGATCGCGCTCGGCCGCGGCCGTCCCGACCGGTGGTACCGGCCGCCGGCGCGGGCGGACGACCGGCTGCGGCCCTGGGTGCAGGCCGCGGCGGGCTGAGCCGGGCGCGTGGCACGCCCGTACGATGGATCCGTGCGGGACGACCAGGAACTGCGTTTCGTCAAGGGCCACGGCACCGGCAACGACTTCGTCGTGCTGCCCGATCCGGACGGCGATCTCGACCTGACCGAGGACCTGGTCCGCGGGCTGTGCGACCGCCGCTTCGGCATCGGCGCCGACGGGGTGCTGCGGGCGGTGCTCGCGGCGGCGGCTCCCGAGGCCGCCGGCCTGGCGGATGCGGCCCGCTGGTTCATGGACTACCGCAACGCGGACGGTTCGCTCGCCGAGATGTGCGGCAACGGCGCCCGGGTGTTCGCCCGCTACCTGGTCGAGGCGGGCTACGCACCGCCCGGCCAGTTCCCCGTCGCCACTCGCGCCGGCCTGCGGGTCGTCGACGTGCCGGTCCAGGGCGACGTGACGGTCGAGATGGGCCCGCCGCGGCTCGCCGCCGGCCCCGGGGTGCCGGTCGCCGTGGCCGGGCGTTCGTTCACCGCCGCCGCCGTGTCGATGGGCAACCCCCATGGCGTGTGCTTCGCTGACGATCTTGATGTCGCCGCGCTGCGCCGGCTCGATCTCACCCGCCCGCCGGAGTTCTCCCCGGCCGACTTTCCCGCCGGGGTGAACGTCGAGATCGTGGTGGAACGGCCGGGCGGCCTGGCGATGCGGGTCTACGAACGCGGGGTGGGGGAGACGGCCTCCTGCGGTACGGGTGCCTGCGCCGTGGCGGTGGCCTGGGCGCAACGCCACGGCCGGCGGCCGTCCGTGGCCGCGCCCGAGGTCGAGGTTCCGGTCGACGTGCCCGGCGGGAACCTGGTGGTGATCTGGCGGGCCGACAACGTGCTCCTGCGGGGACCAGCCGAGCTGGTCTTCGACGGCGTGGTGCGGCCAGGCGCGTTCGCGCCGCGCAGCCGGCCGGCAGCGGCGGACGCCGCCGGGGCCGCGGCCGCCGCCGAGGTCCTGGACGCTGCCGGACTCACCACCGCCGCTGCCTGCTGACCCACCCACCCACCGGCCGCGCCGGCGGGCGAACGGTGTCCGTTTCCGACAAGACCGGCCCTGCTGGGCCGTCCTAGCCTGCGGACATGACAATCGCCTTCAACCTGATCGGCCTGGTCGTCTCGGACATGAGCCGCAGCGTGGCCTTCTACCGCATGCTGGGGCTCGACGTGCCGGCCGGAGCCGAGTCCGAGCCGCACGTCGAGGTGACCCTGCCCGGGGGGCTGCGGATCGCCTTCGACACCGAGGCCACCATCCGGTCGTTCGATCCCGACTGGACGCCGGCCACCGGCGGCTCCGGGCGGGTGGGACTCGCCTTCGCCTGCGCCGACCCCGCCGAGGTCGACGCCACCTACGCGGACCTCCTCACCGCCGGACATTCCGGGCACCTGCCGCCCTGGGACGCCTTCTGGGGGCAGCGCTATGCCACCGTCGCCGACCCCGACGGCAACCACGTCGACCTGTACGCGCCCCTGCCGGTCGCCGCCACGACCACCTGAGCGTCCCTCGGCCGCGGATCGCGGCCCGGCCGGCGGATCACGCCTGCGTGGGCCGCGACGACGCTGGCCGTCCGGGCGCCGGCTCCGGTCGTGTGATCAGGCGGCCTCGGGGCTGGTCGAAACCGGAGTGAGCAGGCCGGTCGCGGTGACGCCGGTGAGCGCTCGCACCTCGTGGGAGAGGTGGGCCTGATCGGCGTAGCCGGCGTCGGCGGCGACGTCGGCGAGGGTCCGACCCGGCCGGGCCGCCCGTACCGCGTCCTGCAGCCGCAGGATGCGGGCCAGCGTCTTCGGGCCGTAGCCGAACATCCGCCGGCAGCGACGCAGCAGCTGACGCTCGCTCAGGCCGGCGGCACGGGCGAGGTCGACCACCGGGGCTCGGCCCTGGATCCCGGCGACGATGGCGGGTGCGAGGGGATCGGACAGGCCGGGATGCGCGGTTCTGCCCGCGAGTTCCGCCGTCAGCGCGGCGACCGGGTCCGCCGCGGCGGCGATCCGCTCGGTGAGTTGGCGGGCCGGCCCGGCGCCCCACAGATCGGCCAGGTCGGCGCGGCTGTCGCGCAGCTGCTCGGCGTCGACGCCGACATGCGCGGGTCCGTGACCGGGATCGAATCGCAGGCCCGCGTAACGCACCCCGGGCATCCAGCGCACCATGGTGGCGGCAGTGTCCGGCCCGGCGACGATCAACCGGCCGTCGGAGTGCCAGATGATGTCGATGCAGCCGTCGGGCAGCACCCGGTGGTCCTCCGGGCCTGGGCGGGCGCTCGCGAGCCAGGCCGTGGCCGGTAACTGGCCGGCCCGTCGTTCGCGGTACACCCCGCCGAGGCTACGCCGATCACACCGATGGCCGAGCCGATCACACCGATGGCCGAACGCGGCCGGCGAAACCATTCGCGATCGGTGTGCGGGCGTGGGACCCTTGCAGGCGACGGGCCGAATCCGCCCGGGAACGCCGCGATGACCTGACGCGGTGCGACCGGCGCCGTGCGGCGGCGGACCAGGCGAATTCCCCGAAGTGGTCGCGCACGCGCGTGACCAGGCCGGATGAAGCAACGCGGAATGCCGCGGAAGCGGGCCGCGTTGAGAACGGATGGTATGACACTTCCTGCCGACGCCCTGGATGCGTCCACTTCCGACAGCTCACTCATCACGCTTGCCGACGGAGATTCGGCCGACCTTTCAGGCTTTTTCGCCGATTCGGGCGACGGGTTTGACCTGGCGGATCGCGCGTCGCTGCGCCGGATCCCCGGCCTGGCCACGGAGCTCGAAGACGTCACCGAGGTGGAGTACCGCCAGCTCCGGCTGGAGCAGGTGGTGCTCATCGGGGTGTGGACGTCGGGCACGCTGCAGTCCGCGGAGGCTTCCATGGCCGAGCTCGCGGCGCTGGCCACGACCGCGGGGTCCGTCGTGCTCGACGCGCTCGTGCAGCGCCGCGACCGGCCGGACGCCGCGACCTACGTCGGCTCCGGCAAGGCCCGCGAGCTCGCCGAGGTCGTCGCCGCGACGGGCGCGGACACGGTTGTCTGCGACGGCGAGCTCACCCCGGGCCAGCTTCGCCAGCTCGAGGAGATCGTCAAGGTCAAGGTCATCGACCGGACGGCACTCATCCTGGACATCTTCGCCCAGCATGCGACCTCGCGAGAAGGCAAGGCGCAGGTCGAACTGGCCCAGCTGCAGTACATGTTGCCGCGGCTGCGAGGCTGGGGTGAGTCGATGTCCCGGGCCGCCGCCGGCGGCGGTGGCCGCGCCCCCATCGGGACCCGTGGTCCCGGTGAGACGAAGATCGAGACGGACCGGCGGCGGTTGCGGGCCCGGATGGCGAAGCTGCGTCGCGAGCTCGCCGCGATGTCCACCGTGCGGGAGACGAAACGGTCGGCCCGCCGGCGCGGCGAGGTGCCCTCGGTGGCGATCGCCGGCTACACCAACGCCGGCAAGTCGTCGCTGCTGAACCGGCTCACCGGCGCCGGGGTCCTGGTGGAGGACGCGCTGTTCGCCACGCTGGATCCCACCGTGCGCCGAGCCACCCTGCCCGACGGGCGGGTGTTCACCCTCGCCGACACGGTCGGCTTCGTCCGCCACCTGCCGCACCAGATCGTCGAGGCGTTCCGCTCCACCCTGGAGGAGGTCGCCGACGCCGACCTCATCCTGCACGTGGTGGACGGTTCCGCCCCGGACCCCGCCGGCCAGATCTCGGCCGTGCGGGAGGTCCTCGCCGACATCGATGCGGCCAACGTGCCGGAACTGATCGTCATCAACAAGGTCGATGCCGCCGAGCCCACGATGCTGGCCGGGCTGCGCCAGCTCGCCCCCGACGCGGTCCTCGTCTCGGCCCGCTCCGGAGACGGGCTGAACACCCTGGTCGACGCGCTGTGCCAGCGGGTCCCGCACCCGGATGTCGAGCTGAAGGTCCTGCTCCCGTACACCCGGGGCGACCTCGTCTCCCGGGTGCACGCCGACGGCGAGGTGATCGACCTCGAGCACACGGCGGACGGCACCCGGCTGACCGCTCGGGTGTCCTCGGCGCTCGCCGCCGAGCTGGAAGCCTTCCGCTTCTGACAGCTCCGCTTCCGACCGGTTCCCGCGCCAGGCCGGCCGCTCACCACGGCCGGCCTGTGCCGGTCTGACCGAGGATCCAGCGGCTCCCCACGGGGAGCCGCTGCCGCAGCGGCCAGACCGGATGCCGGTCAGACCCGGCGCAGCACGGCCACGATCCGGCCGAGGATGGTCGCCTCCTCGCCGGGGATGTCGTTGAACGCCGGGTTCTCCGGGTGCAGCCAGATCTTTCCGTCGCGTACCCGCAGCCGCTTGACCGTCGCCTCGCCGTCGATCATCGCGGCGACGATCTCGCCGTTGTCCGCGACCGGCTGCTGGCGGACGGCGACCCAGTCACCGTCACAGATCGCCGCGCCCGTCATCGACTCACCGACGACCCGGAGCAGGAACAGCGTCCCCTCGCCGACGATCTCCCTGGGCAGCGGGAAGACGTCCTCGATCGCCTGCTCGGCCAGGATCGGGCCACCGGCGGCGATCCGGCCGAGCACCGGGACGTAGGTAGCTGTGCTCTCCTCGGCGGAATCGGGCGCCACCCGGGACTCGCCGCCACGGAACGCGGCCACCACCGCCGCGTTCCCGCTCTCGGCCCTGCGCCTGGGGCGGTCGGGACTGAGCACCTCCATCGCCCGCGGGCGGTTGGGGTCGCGGCGCAGGTAGCCCTTCTCCTCCAGCACCTTGAGCTGGTGCGCCACGCTGCTCGTGCTCGTCAGCCCGACCGCCTCGCCGATCTCCCGCACGCTGGGCGGATATCCGCGCCGCTCCACGGCGGCCCGGATGACCTCGAGCACCTTGCGCTGCCGGGGGGTCAGACCGGCTGCGTCCGCGGGGTTGTCGGGGAAGGCCCGCACGTTGCCGCGGGCCCCGGCCCGGCGCGTACCCCTGCCTTGGGTGGTCATCGCCTACCGCTCTCCTCGTCACGTACCTCGTCGCCGGGCTGCCGCCGCGCGGCCGCTCGCCGGGCAGCCGCGCGGCGGCTGGCCCGCCTTCGCGAGCCCGACACCCCCACGGCGTGCGGCCGACTGCGACCGGGAGACCGCCCGGTCCACACCTGATCGTCTCGACGGTAACCGGACGATCGCAGAATCTCAAACGTCTGTTCGAGCGTGTCCCATTTCCCGATCGGCGTCCGAGTGCGACAATCGACCAACAGTTCGATCGAACGGGAGTTCGGTGGCGTGGTCGCGACGAGCTGTTCGCCCCGGGAGGATGCCGTGGATCCCAGCTACACGACGCAGGTTGTCGATCTCGCCGCCGTCCGCGAGCGGGCCGGCCGGCGCGCCGCCGGCCAGTACTCCCGGGCCCTGGGTGCGAGCCGCCCGCGGTGCGCCGGGTCGGCCTGCTCGGCGTGTGTGGCCTGGTCCCGGTCGGCGGCGGCGCCGCGGGCGCGCTCCGGGCGCCGGCCGTCGCCGGATCATCCCGCCGGCCGAGCGACGGCGGGGCATCGGCGGCCGGCGGTGCTTCCCGAGCCCGGGGGCCGTCCGGTGGCGCGGGAGCGTCGCGCGGCGCGGCGGGAGCCGCCGCTGCGCCTGACCCGGCGCGGCCGCGTGGTCGTCGTCGCGGTCGCAGCGCTGGTCGCCGCCGTCCTGTCGATGGTGGCGGTGCCGCGCGCCTCGCTGGCGTGGGCGAGCGACCCGCCGCGCGGGCACCTGGTCGTGGCCGGGGAGAGTCTGTGGGAGGTCGCGGTCGCGCTGGATCCCGACGCCGACACGCGTGTGGTGGTGGACCGGCTGATGCGCATCAACCACCTGCCCGCTCCGGACGTCACCCCCGGTCAGTTCCTGTTGTTGGACTAGCCGGCCCGGCGATCGGTCTGGTCGGAGTACCCCCGATGGCCCGGACACGGTCGGTCTCCACCGGCCGGCCCCGGTGGTCGCCGTGGTCACGCGCCGGCATCCGGGCTGTGCGGACGGCCGAGCGGTCTCGCGCACGGTCGCCGCTTCCCCGCGCACCGATGTCCTCATGTGGCACGCGAGGGGTCGGTCTCCCCATCAATGGTGTTGTGCGCTAAGTTGGACACAACATCTGGTGCCTATCGGGGTGTACGTCGACCACTGGTTGATACCCACTGGTTGATACCAAGGTCGGCGACGAGGTTGGCGACGAGCACAGGGGACCCGGCGGTGATCCGCGCCGGTTCGGATGAGGAGGCGAAACGTGCGGTGCCCGTTCTGCCGGCATCCGGACAGTCGCGTCGTCGACAGCCGGGAGGCCGAGGAAGGTTCGGCGATCCGGCGGCGGCGTTCGTGCCTGTCGTGCGGTCGCCGGTTCACCACGATGGAGGAGGCGTCGCTGCGGGTGCTCAAGCGCAGCGGCGTGGCCGAGCCGTTCAGCCGGGCGAAGGTGATCGCGGGCGTGCGCAAGGCCTGCCAGGGCCGGCCGGTGCGCGACGACGATCTCGCTCTGCTGGCCCAGCGGGTTGAGGACGCGGTGCGGTCCGCCGGTTCCGCGGAGATTCCCGCGGAAGCGATCGGCCGGGCGATCCTCGGTCCGCTCCGCGAACTCGACGAGGTCGCGTATTTGCGGTTCGCCTCGGTGTACCTGGCCTTCGAGTCTCTGAGTGACTTCGAGACGGCCATCGCCGCGCTACGGACAGAGACGGCTGGCGCCCGCCGGGATGACGATCCGGCCGAGCGGGCCGGGCCCGGCGGTGCGGGAGACCGTGGCCGTCGCGGTGGTTCGAACTATCTGAACATCGTCGAGAGCGGCACCGGCCGCGATCATCCGGCCGCGGGGGAGTACGAGGTCGTCGAGGCGCTCGGCGCGCCCGTCGACACCTAGGCCGAACGGTACGGATCAGGCGACCGGCACCGCGGAACGCGGTGGGGACGCCGGGCCGAGAACCGCCCATCCGAACGACACCTGCCCGGTCGGCGTGCCCTCCTGATCACAGGACGGCCTGTCCCTGCCGACGGGTGTGGAATCCGCGCGACCCGGCACGCCACGGGCCGCCGTCCGCGCCTGCCGTGTATCGGCGTCGGGCGGGCATGTCCCAGAGTGCGCCGGCGTACACCGACCAGAACCGAAGACACGACGAGGAGCGTCATGACCGAAAGTCGCGGCACCAAGGCGGGCAGGTCTGCGGCCAGGACGGGCGGGCTGAAGATCCGCCGCTCGCGCACCACCGCCGGTGTCCACCCGTACGACGAGGTCACCTGGGAGACCAGGGACGTCGTCATGACCAACTGGCGGGACGGCTCGGTCAACTTCGAGCAGCGCGGGGTGGAGTTTCCCGACTTCTGGTCGGTCAACGCGTCGAACATCGTCACGAGCAAGTACTTCCGCGGGGCGCCCGGCAGCTCCGCCCGCGAGTCGTCGCTGCGTCAGCTCATCGACCGCGTCGTGCTCACCTACACGAAGGCTGGCCGCGAGCACCACTACTTCGCGACCGACGCCGACGCCGAGGCCTTCGAGCACGAGCTGACCTGGATGCTGCTCCACCAGGTCTTCAGCTTCAACTCCCCGGTCTGGTTCAACGTCGGAACCGCCGCGCCGCAGCAGGTGTCCGCCTGCCAGCCGTACGACGCCCTCGTCAGCACGCCGGATGGCCTGGTGCCGATCGGCAGTCTGGTGGAGGCGGACGCGGTGGGAGCCAAGGTCCATGACGCCCACGGGCTGACCAGGATCGTGGCCACCAAGTCCAATGGCGTGAAGGACGTGCTCCGGGTCTGGACGAAGGCCGGCCACGCTCTCGACGTCACCGCCGACCACCTTGTCTGGCGATGCTCGGGCAAGGGAAGCGGAGCCTTCGTCGCGGCCGGCGATCTGCGCCCCGGCGACCGGCTCGAATGGCATCGCGTGCACGCTCCCGGCGAGCGCGAGATCACCTCGCGGGAGATCTCCGAGGCCGCGCTGGCGGGTTGGCTGCAGGCGGACGGCTTCGTCGGTCAGTACACCGGGACGAATCGCTCGCTGACCATCGAGGCGATGACGGTCACCGAGGCCGAGCGGGTCTGGGTGACGGCCGCGGTGGACGCGGTTCTGCCCGACGTGCACCGGCACGAGAGGTGGGTGACGACGCAGGACTCGGCTCTCGACTGCCGTCGCCTGCGGCTGTACGGCACTGCGCTCGAATCCTTCGCCGAGGCCTGGGGGCTGCGGTCCCGCGGTGTCGACATGACGGTGCCCGCGCGCCTGTTCGACGCCCCGTTGCCCGTGGTGGCCGCGTACCTGCGCAGCCTGTTCCAGGCCGACGGGTACGTGAGCCCCCAGGAACGCTCCACCCTGGTCGGGCTCGACATGATCAGCGAGCAGTTGATGCGCGGAGTCCAGGCGCTGCTGACGCGGTTCGGCATCTTCTCCCGCGTGCGCCGCAAGGCCGAGCCCCACGCCAACCGGCACGACCTGTGGAGCCTCGGTATCCAGAACCTGGGCGACCGGCGGATCTTCGCCGACGAGATCGGCTTCATCGATCCGGCGAAGGCGGCGAAGCTGGAGGCATCGTTCGACCAGCCTGGCCGCCCAGCCAAGGCGGTGAAGGAGCTGGAGATCGCCCGGGTCGAGCCGCGCGGGCCGATGCCGGTCTACGACATCCAGACCGAGAGCGGGGAGTACCTCTCCGGCGGTCTGCGGGTGCACAACTGCTTCATCCTCGCCGTCAACGACACGATGGAGTCGATTCTCAACTGGTATCGGGAAGAGGGGCTGATCTTCAAGGGTGGGTCGGGGGCGGGGCTGAACCTGTCCCGCATCCGCTCCTCGAAGGAGCTGCTGTCCTCCGGTGGCACCGCGTCGGGCCCGGTGAGCTTCATGCGCGGCGCCGACGCGTCGGCGGGCACGATCAAGTCGGGCGGGGCGACCCGGCGGGCCGCGAAGATGGTCGTCCTCGACGTCGACCACCCGGACATCGTCGAGTTCGTCGAGACGAAGGCCCGGGAAGAGGAGAAGATCCGGGCGCTGCGCGACGCCGGCTTCGACATGGACCTCGGCGGCCGCGACATCGCGTCCGTGCAGTACCAGAACGCCAACAACTCGGTCCGGGTCACGGACGAGTTCATGCGGGCGGTCGTCGACGGCCGCGAGTTCGATCTGCGCGCCCGCCTCGACGGCCGCACCATCGAGACGATCGACGCCAAGGGCCTGTTCCGCACGATCGCCGAGGCGGCCTGGGCGTGCGCCGATCCGGGCATCCAGTACGACGGTACGATCAACGACTGGCACACCTGCCCGGAGAGCGGCCGGATCAGTGCCTCCAACCCGTGCAGCGAGTACGTGCACCTGGACAACTCCAGCTGCAACCTGGCGTCGCTGAACCTGCTGAAGTTCCTGCGCGCGGACATGACCTTCGACGCGGAGGCGTTCGTCTCCGCCGTCGAACTGATCATCACCGCGATGGACATCTCGATCTGCTTCGCGGACTTCCCGACCCCGGAGATCACCCGGGTCACCCGCGCCTACCGGCAGCTCGGCATCGGTTACGCCAACCTCGGCGCTCTGCTGATGGCCAGCGGGCGGGCCTACGACTCCGAGGGCGGGCGCGCCCTCGCCGCAGCCATCACCTCGCTGATGAACGCCACCGCCTACCGGCGTTCGGCGGAGCTCGCCGGGATCGTCGGCGCCTACGAGGGCTTCGCCCGCAACGCCGACCCGCACCGCCGGGTCGTGCGCAAGCACGCCGCCGCGAGCGACGCGGTCCGCAGCGAGCACGCCGAGGACGCGCGGCTGCTCGCCATCGCGTCGAAGGAGTGGGCGCGCGCGCAGACCGTCGGCGACAAGCACGGCTTCCGTAACGCGCAGGTCAGCCTGCTCGCCCCGACCGGCACCATCGGCCTGGCGATGGACTGCGACACCACCGGCATCGAGCCGGACCTCGCCCTGGTCAAGATGAAGAAGCTGGTCGGCGGCGCCAGCATGCGGATCGTCAACCAGACGGTGCCGGCTGCCCTGCGCACGCTCGGCTATGCCGAGGAGACCATCGAGGCGATCGTCGAGTACATCGCCGAGCACGGTCACGTCGTCGACGCCCCCGGCCTGCGCCTGGAGCACTACGAGGTGTTCGACTGCGCCATCGGTGAGCGGGCCATCGCCCCGATGGGCCACGTGCGGATGATGGCCGCGGTGCAGCCGTTCCTGTCCGGCGCGATCTCGAAGACGGTCAACATGCCCGCGACGGCGACCGTCGAGGACGTCGAGGAGATCTACCTCGCCGGCTGGCAGCTCGGCCTGAAGGCGTTGGCCATCTACCGGGACAACTGCAAGGTCGGCCAGCCCCTCACCGACGTCAAGGGCGCGAAGCAGGCGGCGGACGCGCGTGCCGCGGCGGCGCTGCCCGCGCCGGTCGCCGTCGCCGCACCGCCGGCCCCCGAGGTGGAGTACCGGCCCGTTCGCCGCCGGCTGCCGAAGACCCGTCCGTCCCAGACGGTGTCGTTCGCCGTCGGCGGCGCGGAGGGCTACCTGACCGCCGGCTCCTACCCGGACGACGGCCTCGGCGAGGTCTTCATCAAGATGTCGAAGCAGGGTTCCACCCTGGCCGGCGTGATGGACGCCTTCGCCATCGCCATCTCCATCGGCCTGCAGTACGGCGTCCCGCTCGAGGCGTACGTCAGCAAGTTCATCAACATGCGCTTCGAACCGGCCGGGATGACCGACGACCCGGACGTCCGGATCGCGCAGTCGATCATGGACTACCTGTTCCGCCGTCTCGCGCTGGACTACCTCGACGCCGACCACCGGGCCGAGCTCGGCATCTCCACCGCCGCCGAGCGGACCCGCGGCGTCGCCAGCCAGTACGGCGGCGCCCCGGCCGGCGAGGCGGCACCCGCGGGTGCCACCGGGGTCGGCGACTCCGGCGCGGTGACCGCGCCGGCGGTGGCGCAGGGGCTGGTGGTGACGTCGAGTAGCGCCGCGGACGGCGGTTCGGTGACTGCCGCCAGCAACGGGGTCGCGAGTGATCATGGGCCTGAGTTCGTCGCCCGTGAGCTGCGCCTGGCTGCCGCCGGCGAGTCGCTGATCGCCCAGACGGTCGTCGACGCCCCGCTCTGCTTCACCTGCGGCGTGACGATGCGCCCGGCGGGTAGCTGCTACGTCTGCGAGCAGTGCGGATCGACCAGCGGCTGCAGCTGACCTGCTCCGACCGGTGGGGTTTCCGGGCGGGTGTGGGTCGTCCCCACGCCCGCCCGGCCGGCGCGGCGATCGTGCGGCTAACGGTTTCCGGCGAGCAGGTCGATGAGCAGGGCCGCGGTCCAGGAGAAGCGGTTGCTGCCGGCGCCGGAGCCGTCGAGCGGGGAGTAGTACTCGTACATGGCGCCGGAGGCGGCGATCACGTCGATGGTGTTGCTACGCAGGTTGTCGGCGGCGTCGAGCCGACCGTAACGTTCCAGGCCGTCCGCGATCAGCCAGTTCATGTTCACCCACACCGGGCCCTGCCAGTAGCAGCGCGGCAGGAAACTCGGATCGTCCACCGGGACGCTCGCCACGCCGAAGCGGGACCAGTACCGCGGTGAGGCGAGCCGCTTGGCCATCTCGTCGACGTTCTCCTCCGGCACGACCCCGGCATACAGCGGCAGCAGACCCGCGATGGTCTCGTGGCGCAGCAGGGTCCGGGTCCGGAAGTCGCGGCTGTAGTACACGCCGTCGACGGCGAGCTCGGCGATCGCCTCCCGCGTCCGGCGCATCGACCGGGCCAGCCGGGCGGGAACGACCGCGCCGATCTCGGCGGCGATGGCGGTCAGGTGCTCGTTGGCCCGGATGAGGATCGCGTTGAACGCGACGTCCTGCACGAGCGGGACGATGGTCCGGCGAATCTCGCGGAAGTTGTAGTGGGCCCGGCGCAGCTCGCGCACGATCCGGTACAGCGTGAACAGGTCGCCGGAGGTGAGCCGCTCGTCCGGCGGGACCTCCTTGGAATCGCGCCGCAGCGCGTCCAGCGCGTCGTCGCCGTTCAACCGGCGCAGTACCCGCACGCCCAGCGGCGCGACCGGTCTGGTGATCTCCATCCAGGTCGGGGTGTTGTCCATCCCGGACTCCCAGGAATGCACCAGGGAGACAAGGCCCTCGTCGTCCGGGTCCCGCTCGTCGTACAGCCACTGGTGAAAGCGCAGCAGCCCGGGGTAGAGCCGGCGGTAGAAGCCGCCGCGGGCCGAGCTGGACATCATCGTGCCAATCCGGACAGCCGCCTCGGCGATCATCGGTGGCTGGGTGACGCCGGTGCTCTGGACGCCGCCGGCGGTCGCGGTCACCCGGTCGCAACGCCAGCGCTGCGGGCCGGCGTGGTAGAAGTCCGTGGTCTCAGCGAAGATCACGTGCGGGATCATGCCGTTCGGCCACTGACCGCGCAGCAGCGAGAGGATCTCGGCTGCGGCCCGCTCGGTGTCGAGGTGGCGCAGCCCGATGGCGATGAAGCAGGAGTCCCACAGCCACTGGTGTGGATACAGCGTCGGCGAGGGCCGGGTGATGTCGCCTAGATCGTTGCCGCGCAGCACGGAGACCGCGGTCTCGCGCAACTTCGCCAGCTCTGCCGGGACGCTGGGGACGGACATCGTGTGAGAGTAGCCGTCACACCCCGTGGCCACTGGTAGGCCTACGCCGGTGTGGCCTGCCTAACGCGGGTTCGGTCGACGTCCGTGGGGTGGGCTGACGCGTAGGGTGATCGGCAGGCGGGGCCCACGCCTGGCCCGTTCGTGGCGGCGGGTGGTGGGGCAGGCCGGTATTCGTGAGCGGTCGGTGTCGAACGGTGCCTCGGGTCGCTCCGCCGGGGTCGCGGCCCGGGTACCGCCGAACGGGGGTGACCGACACCTCTCGGCACTTCCCTGGGTGGGACCCGGCCCGATGGCGGCGGTGGGCGGGAAATGTGGCGCGGACGGCAGCCCGGCGAGAATGGCTCACGTATTGTGTGTAGATCGCTACCTAGAGGTGAGCTTCGGGCCCCGTGAAGGCTCTCTGGCCACGCGAGAAGGTCAAGATAGTTCGCTGAACACGCCACACGACGGGATCTGACGGGTAGTCTTCGCGACAGCGAGTTCAGCGGCTCGAGGGTCGGGGTCTACACTGCCGGTAGGCCCGGCGATCGCTGATGTCCGGGTGCGCCTGCACGGGGAATGGTTCCGCAACATCGTTCGTTGCCTCCCATGTGCACGGAAACAGACGTCCCACCCGCACCGACCATCGGACTTGCCACTGATGACGCTGCCTGCCCTGGAACTTGCCGAGCGTGCCGACGAGAACCGCCCGCGTAGCCCGCGGCGCACTCGCCGGACCGCTGCAACTGTCCGCTCCGCCTCCAGCCGCTCCCTGGCCGCGGTGGCTGATGACATCGACGAACTCGATGTGAGTGCCGTCGCCGACGTCATCGCTCGCGGCCGCGAGGCCGGCGAGATCAGCCGCTCCGAGCTGCGGGACGCGCTCGAGGCCGCCGACATCGGCCTCGAGCTGCTGCCCGCCCTCATCGCGCGGCTGAACTCCGCCGGTGTCGAACTCCTCGAAGAGGAGGGCGAGCCGGCCGACGAGGTCACCGCCGCCACCCGTTCCACCGCCGAACACGCCGGCACCGCCGACCTCGTGCGCATGTACCTGCGCGAGATCGGCAAGGTGCCGCTGCTCAACGCCGCCCAGGAGGTCGAGCTCTCCAAGCGCGTCGAGGCCGGTCTGTTCGCCGAGCACAAGCTCGAGTCCGCCGACCTGCCCGTCGAGCTGCGCCGCGACCTCGGTCTGCTCGTCAGGGACGGGCACGCCGCCAAGCAGCAGCTCGTCTCGGCGAACCTGCGCCTGGTCGTCTCGGTGGCGAAGAAGTACAGCGGCCGCGGGATGACTCTGCTGGACCTGGTCCAGGAGGGGAACCTCGGTCTCATCCGCGCGGTCGAGAAGTTCGACTACGCCAAGGGATACAAGTTCTCCACCTACGCGACCTGGTGGATCCGTCAGGCCATCGGCCGGGCGCTGGCCGACCAGGCGCGGACCATCCGTATCCCGGTCCACGTGGTCGAGCAGATCAACAAGATCACGCGGCTGCAGCGCCAGCTGGTCTCCACGCTCGGTCGCGAACCGACCGACGAGGAGCTCGCGCTCGAGCTGGACATGCCGATCGAGCAGGTCGTCGAACTGCGTCGCTACGCGCAGGACACGGTGAGCCTGGAGACCTCCGTCGGCGACGACGGTGACTCCGTGCTCGGCGACTTCATCGAGGACTCGGACGCGACCTCCCCTGCGGACGCCGCCTCGTACGGCGCGATGCAGGACGAGATCGACAACGTCCTCGGTGGTCTGAACCCGCGGGAGCGCGAGGTAATGCGGCTGCGGTTCGGTCTCGCCGACGGCAAGCAGCACACTCTCGCCGAGGTGGGCAACCGCCTCGGGCTCACCCGGGAGCGGATCCGTCAGATCGAGCGGGACACGCTGCGCGAGCTGCGCAAGCCCGCCGTGGCCGGCCGGCTGCGAGAGTTTCTGGACTGACCCTGGCCAGTTCGGCCCCGCCCACGTGGCGGGCGCACGTCAGGTCAGGGGTGGCACCCAGATGAGCACGCGGGACCGCGCCGCCCCGCGGGGGGGGGGCCCGCCCCCCCCGGCCCCCCCCCCCCGCCCCCGCCCCCCCCCCCCCGCGCGCCGCGCCCGGGGCCGGGGGGGCCGCGGCCGGCGGCCGGGTGATCGATGAAAGCCGGATCTTCGCTGAGCGCGGCGAAGATCCGGCTTTGCTGTCTCCGGGACCAGGTTTCTGGCCGGTCAGGGGACGTCCGCGGCGGCCCGGGCGCGCTCGGCGATGGCCACGAAAGCCAGCAGGGCCTGCGGGTTGGCGACGGCGTCGAGGCTCGCGACGTCGGTCAGCGTCGCCCCGCCGAGCAGCCGCTTGATCGGAACCTCCAGCTTCTTGCCGGTATGTGTCCGCGGGACGTCGGTGATCTCGATGATCTGGTCGGGCACATGCCGCGGGCTCAACCGCTCCCGCAGGAGGTCCCGGATCCGCCCGTCGAGCTCGTCGGTGAGCCCGGGCCTGGCGAGCACCACGAACAGCAGCAGCCCGCCGCCGCCCGGCGCGTCGGAGGTGTCCACGGCCACACTGTCGACGATCTCCGGCTGTTCGTCGACGACGGCGTAGAGCTCGGCCGTCCCGATCCGCACGCCGGACCGGTTCAACGTCGCGTCCGAGCGCCCCTCGATCACCACCGCCCCCGTCGCGGTGATCTGGACCCAGTCGCCGTGACGCCAGCGGCCCGGGTAGGCCGCGAAGTAGCTCTCGCGCAGCCGGGCGCCGTCCCGGTCACCCCACAGGTACAGCGGCATGGACGGCATCGGAGCGGTCACGACGAGTTCACCGACCTCGTCGACGAGCTCATTGCCGTCGGCGTCGACGGCGGCCACGGCGGCGCCCAGCCCGCGCGAGGAGATCTCGCCGGCCCGCACGGGCAGCGTCGGCAGACCGGCGGCGAGCGCCGTGCAGACCTCGGTCCCGCCGCTGATCGACGAGAGCATCGCCTGCGGGCTGACCGCGTCGTACACCCAGGCGTAGGCCGACGCGGACAACGGCGACCCGGTCGACCCGATCGTCCGCAGCAGGGACAGGTCGGCGTCCTCGCGGGGCACGAGCCCGGCGTCGCGGCAGGCGTGCAGATAGGCCGCGGAGGTGCCGAGGCAGGTCAGCTCCAGCGCCTCCGACAGGCCGAAGAGCGCCCCCAGCGTCGGGTAGCCGGGGGCACCGTCGTAGAGCACCACCGTCGAACCGACCAGCAGCCCGGAGACCAGGTAGTTCCACATCATCCAGCCGGTCGTGGTGAACCAGCAGTATCGGTCGTCGGGGCCCAGGTCGAGGTGCAGCGCGAGAGCCTTGAGGTGCTCCAGCAGGATGCCGCCGTGACCGTGCACGATCGGTTTCGGCGGGCCGGTGGTGCCCGACGAGTAGAGGATCCACAGCGGTGCGTCGAAGGCGACCCGGGTGAACTCCAGCTCGGGCTCGGCGGCACCGGGCGCGGGCGTCATCAGCTCGTCCCAGGTGAGCAGGTTCGCGACGCCGGCCTGGCGGCCGCGGGCGAAGGCGTCGGCGGACAGGTACGGCACGATCACGGTTGCGGCGAGCTCGGGCAGCCCCGCGGCCAGCGCGGACAGCGCGTCGAGGCTGTCGAAGGTGCGGCCGCCGTAGCTGTAGCCGTCGACGCCGAGCAGCACCGTCGGCGCCACCTGGGTGATGCGGGCCGCGAGCGCCGCCGCGCCGAGCTCCGGCGAACAGGACGACCACACCGCGCCGATGCTCGCCGTCGCGAGCATCGCCACCAGGGCGTGGATCGTGTTCGGCAGTACGGCGCAGACCCGGTCGCCCTCGGTCACGCCCAGGCCGCGCAGGCCGGCTGCGGCCAATGCGACCTGGCGGCGCAGCTCGTCCCAGGAGACGACGGCGGCGGCGCCGTCCTCCCGTACCGCGATCACCGCGGCGGCCGGGCCGCGCCGGCTCAGCGCGTTCTCGGCGTAGTTCACCCGCGCGCCGGGGAACCACACCGCCCCCGGCATCGTGGCGTCGGCGAGGGCGGGGCCGGGGCCGCGATCGCCCTCGATGGCGCAGAAGTCCCAGATCGACTCCCAGAAGCCGCCGAGGTCGGTCACCGACCACCGCCACAGTGCCCCGTCGTCCGCGAGGTCGACGCCGCGCTCCGCGGCCAGCCACTCGCGGTAGTTCGTCACCGCGGCCTGGGCGACCCGCTGGGCGCTCGGCTCCCACAATAGGGTGCCGGGGGCCACCGCCGCCCGGCCGGGCCCCGCCGGGCCGCCGTCGCCTGCGGGCGCCGGATCGACTGGTTCCGTTCCGTCTGCTGCCACGGGCAGTGACCCTAGGGCATTTCAGCTGGCCGAATGGCGAACTTGTACGCCCCGGCCGTCGTGAAGTCGGAGTTCGCGGCTGCCCACAGCCGCCCGTTCGGGCTACCGTCGAGACGTGACAGCGTCGGAGCAGGGGCCCTCGAGCGCCCACACGGGCCGGCCGGGAGGGCCCGCCGTGCCGGCGCGGGCGGACGCGGCGCTCGCCGACCCGCCGGTGCTGGCCGACCCGGGTGGACCGGCCGAGCCCACGGTGCTCGCGTGGGACCCGTCGATGGCCCGCTACGACTTCGGCCCCCAGCACCCGCTGCACCCGGTGCGCCTCGAGCTGACGATGGACCTCGCGACGCGCCTCGGCGTGCTGGATGCCCCCGGCCTGCGGGTCGTCGCGCCGACGCTGGCCGCCGACGAGCTGATCGAGCTCGTCCACGACCCGGTCTACCTCAGCGTGGTGCGGGCCGCGTCCGATCCGGCCAGGGCCCGGCTGGCGGCCATGTTCGGTCTCGGTACCTCGGACAACCCGGTCTTCGACCGGATGCACGAGGCCGCCGCGCTGATCACCGGCGGGACGATCGACGCGGCCAGCGCCGTGTGGTCGGGGCCGCCGCGCCACGCCGTGTCGATCGCCGGCGGGCTGCACCACGCGATGGCGAACCGGGCCAGCGGCTTCTGCGTCTACAACGATCCGGCGGTCGCGATCGCCTGGCTGCTCGCCGCGGGCGCGCGGCGCGTCGCCTACGTGGATGTCGACGTCCATCACGGCGACGGTGTGCAGGCCGCCTTCTACGACGACCCGCGGGTGCTGACGATCTCGCTGCACCAGACGGGCCGCACCCTGTTCCCCGGCACGGGCTTCGCCGACGAGGTCGGCGGCGAGGCGGCGCCCGGCAGCTCGGTCAACGTGGCCCTGCCGGCGCGCACCGGCGACGCCGGCTGGCTGCGGGCGTTCTCCGGGGTCGTCCCGGTGCTGCTGCGGGAGTTCCGCCCGCAGGTGCTCGTCACCCAGCACGGCTGCGACACCCACGCGCTGGACCCGCTGGCCGATCTGGCGTTGTCCGTCGACGGGCAGCGGGCGTCCTACGAGGCGTTGCACGAGCTGTCCCACGAACTGTGTGAGGGGCGCTGGCTGGCCTGCGGCGGAGGCGGCTACGCGCTGGACGCGGTGGTGCCCCGGGCGTGGACGCAGCTGCTGGCGATCGCCGCCCACCACCCGCTCGAGCCCGCTACCGAGCTGCCGGCCGACTGGCGCGCGAACGCGCCCCGCCAGGTGCTCACCGCGACGGGGCATCCCTCCGTCGGTGCCGTGGTCGGCATCTCCCGCACGCTCGGTGACGGAGTGGGCGTGCGCTACCGGCCGTGGGACGCCGGCGAGGGTGATCCCGACAGCCCGCTCGACCAGGCGGTCGCCGCGACCCGGCGGGCGGTTTTCCCGCTGCGCGGTCTGGACCCCATCGTGGACAGGTGACCGACGTTCCGGTGCCCTCCGCCGACCCAGCCCCGTCCGCCGATCAGCCTCCGACCGCCGATCAGACACCCCCTGCCGATCAGCCCCCGCCCGTCGATCCGGTGCCCGTCGCCTATCCGGCGCAGTGGGAGGCCGACGTCGTCCTGACGGACGGCGGCACGGCGCACATCCGGCCGATCCTGCCGACCGACGGACCGTTGCTGCGGGTTTTCTGGACGCGGCTGTCCGTCCAGACGATCTACTTTCGGTTCTTCGCCGCGCGCCGGGCGCTCTCCGACGCCGACGTGCACCGGATGACCGTGGTGGACCAGTTCCGACGCGGCGCCCTCGTCGCCGTGATCGGCGACGACCTGGTGGCGGTGGCCCACTGGGAGGGCACGGCGGAGCGTCCCGCGCAGGCCGAGGTGGCCTTCCTGGTCGAGGATGCGCAGCAGGGCCGCGGGCTGGGCTCGATCCTGCTGGAGCATCTCGCCGCGGCGGCCTGGGACCGCGGGATCCGCCGGTTCGACGCCGACGTGCTCGGCGAGAACAGGCAGATGATCCGGGTCTTCCTGGAGGCCGGGTACACCGTCTCGCGGGCCTGGGACTCCGGCGCGGTGCGCCTGTCCTTCGAGATCACCCCGACGGACCGGTCCGTCGGGGTGATGCGGGCGCGGGAGCATCGGGCGGAGGCCGCGTCCATCGGCCGGCTGCTGCATCCCCGGGCGGTCGCCGTGATCGGCGCCGGCCGGTCGGCCTCGTCCGTGGGCAACGCGGTGCTGCGCCACCTGCTCGCCGGTGGTTTCGACGGGCCGGTGTACCCGGTGAACCCGGCGGCGGCGGCCGTCGGCACCGCGGTGGCCTCCATCCGTGCGTACGCGAGCATCGAGGACGTGCCCCGACCGGTGGACCTCGCCGTGGTGTGCGTGGCGCCGGCGGAGATGCCGGCGGTGGTCGCGGCGTCCGGCCGGGCCGGGGTGTGGGGACTGGTGGTGGTCACCGACCAGCGGGACGATCCCGCCGACGAGGCGCTGGCGGCCGAGGCCCGCGCGGACGGCATGCGGGTCGTCGGCCCGGCCAGCATGGGCGTGCAGAACCCCAAGGTAGGGCTGAACGCGTCGATGGTGCCGTGGATGCCGCCCGCGGGCCGGATCGGGTGCTATTCGCAGTCCGGCCCGTTCGGCGGGGCGATCCTGGAGGCCGCCTCCCGGCGCCAGGTCGGCCTGTCGGTGTTCGTCTCCGCCGGGGACCGGGCCGACATCAGTGGCAACGACCTGCTCCAGTACTGGGAGGAGGACGCCGAGACCGACGCGGTGATCATGCACCTGGAGTCGTTCGGCAACCCTCGCAAGTTCGCCCGGCTGGCGCGCCGCGTCGGCCGGCGCAAACCGGTCGTGACGGTCTACTCCGGTCGTTCCGCGCTGGACGACGCGCTGCTGCGCCAGGCCGGGGTGATCGGCGTCGACCGGATCTCCCAGGCGTTCGACGTGGCCCTGCTGTTGACCTCCCAGCCGCTTCCGGCCGGCGACCGGGTCGCGATCGTCGGAGACTCCCGAGCGCTGGTCCGGCTCACCGCGCGCGCCGCCGAATCGGCCGGACTCGCGGTCGAGGAGGTCCTGCTGCCCGCGACCAGCAGCGCCGGCGCCTTCTCGGCGGCGGTCCTGGCCGCCGCGGACCGCGCCGACGCGGTGATCGTGACGGTCGCCCGGCTGCCGATCCTGACGCCGGGGGAGGCCACGGCCGGTGTCGCAGCGGCGGCCCAGCGGGTCGACGTGCCGATCCTGGCGTCCCTACAGGGCGTGGAGCCGCCGGTCGACCTCGTCGGCATACCGACGTACCCGTCACCAGAGGCGGCGGTCTCGGCGCTGCGCCGCGTCGTCGGCTACGCGCAGTGGCGCGCCGAACCGACCGGGACGGTGCCGGCCCTGATCGTGCGGACCGAGGACGCCCGGGCCCTCGCCGGCGGCGGCTCCGGCCCGCTGCCCGCGGACCAGGCCGCCGCGCTGCTGGACTGCTATGGCATCACCGTGGCGCCGGCGTCGGCGGTGACCTCGGCACAGGACGCGGTCGAGGTCGCCGGGCGGCTCGGCTATCCGGTGGCCCTGAAGGTGAGCTCCGCCGCCTACCGGCATCGGCCGGACCTGCGCGGCCAACGCCTGGACCTGCCGGACGCGGCGGCCGTACGGGCGGCGTGGGCGTCCCTGCGCGACCAGGTCGGGCCTGATCTGCCGATCGCCGTGCAGCGGATGGCGCCGGCCGGAGTCTCGGTGGTCGTCGGCTCCGCCGAGCACACGAGGTATGGCCCGCTGGTGTCCTTTGGTCTGTCCGGTCCGGCAACGGAGCTGCTGGGTGACCAGGTGCACCACATCCTGCCGCTCACCGACGTGGACGCGGCCCGGTTGGTCCGGTCGATCCGGGCGGCGCCGCTGCTGCTCGGCTACCACGGGTCCCGTCCGGTGGACGTCGCGGCGCTGGAGGATCTGCTGCTGCGGGTGGGGCGGTTGGCCGACGACCTGCCCGAGGTGGTTCATCTCACTCTTGACCCGGTCGTCGTCTCGGCCGGTCGGGTGACCGTCCTGTCCGCGGAGGTGGTCACCGGCCGGTCCGCGCCCCGGGCCGACGCCGGTCCGCGCCGGTTCTGGGCCGTTGCGCCGCATGAGGAGGCGGCGGCGGTCCGGGGCGGTTCTGCACAACATGGTCACACCGGCCACAATCGTCTCCCATGACCTCGCCGCACTCCGGGCAGCCACCCGTCTGGCCTGCATCCGGCCCCTATGGGGCGCCGCAGTTCGATTCCGCGGGGCCCGTTCGGGCCACGGGTGCCCCGGCTACGGGGACACCCGTTCAGGCGGCGTTGGCGCCGAGGTCCGGCGCCGAGCCGGAGCGGGGTGCCGGCCGGGACGTGCCCGTGCTGCCTCCGGGCTGGCCGATGGTGCCGCGGCCGGAGAACGGGTCACCCTCGGATCCGTCCCGGGACGTGATCGACGGGTTCGGGCCCCGCCGGCTTCCCCCGGACGGCCTGCCGGTCCCGGGCACCCAGACCAACCAGGGCACCGGCCCGGGATTCGGGTCCGGGTTGGGCCGCGGCTCCGCGGCGGCGAGTGGCGCGACCGGCGTCGACCCCGGCCTCGCCACCTACGCGCTGCTCGACGCGCTGTTCGCCCAGGCTCCGGTCGGGCTCGCGCTGCTGGACCGCTCCGGGCGGTTCGTGCGGGTCAACGACACGCTGGCCCGGCTCGACCGTCGGGCCGCCCGGGATCACCTGGGACGGACGGTGAGCGAGGTCCTCGGCGACACCGGCCAGGAACTGGACGCTCTGCTGGGCCGGGTGCTGCACACCGGCGAACCGATGATCGACCTTGAGATCGGGGTCGCGGGTCCTGCCGGCGCACCGGCGCGTGCCTGGCTCGCGAGCTGGTTCCCGGTGACCGACCCGCAGCTCGGCCCGGTCGGGGTCGCCTTCGTCGCGTTGGACGTCACCGGCATGCAGGTCGCCGAACGGGAGCGGATGCGGGCCGAGGGCCGCTACCGCGCGCTGGTCGACGCGGCTGGCAGCGACGTCTTCCACGCGACCGCGGACGGCAGCCTCGACGTCGACCTGCCCGGGTGGCGCACGGTGACCGGTCAGCCGGCCGGCGAACTCGCCGGCGCCGGCTGGCTCGCCGGTGTGCATCCCGACGACCGGGATCAGGTCGCCCGCCTGTGGCGCGGCGCGCTGGAGCACGGCGCTCCGTTCGACGCCGAGTTCCGGCTCTCCACCCCGACCGAGGGTTCCCCCCGGGTCGTCGGTGCCAGGGTCCTGCCCGTTCCCGCCACGGTGCCGGGGAACGGCGGTGAGGCCCGTCCCGCCGAGTGGTTGGGCGTGCTGCGCGACCTGAGCGCCGAGCGCGTGGCCGAGGCCGGCCGAACCGACGCCGAGCAGCGGGCCGACGCGGCGGATGCCCGCGCCATCGCGGCCGAGCAGCGGGCGGGTACGGCCGAGGAACGAGCCGGCGAGGCCGAGCAGCACGTCGACGAGGCGCGCCAGCGCGCCACCGCGGCCGAGCAACGGGCGGCCGAAGCCGAGGAACGAGCCGGCGAGACCGAGCAGCGCGCGCAGGCGGCGCAGCGGCGGGCTGAGGAGGCCGAGCAGCGCGTCGGGTCCTCCGCGGAGCAGGCGGCGTCGGCCGATGCGCGCGTGCAGGCGGCCGTGGACCGGGCCGAGGCGGCGGACCAGCGGGCCGAGGCAGCGGTGGACAGGGCCGAGGCGGCCGACCGGCGGGCCGAGGAGGCGGTGGACCGGGCCGAGGGGGCGGAGCGACGCGCGCAGACCGCGCAGCGCCAGGCGGAGCAGGCCGTCGAGCAGGCCGCGGCGGCCGACCAGCGCGCCGGTACCGCCGGTGAACAGACCGCGGCGGCCAGCCGGCGGGCCGCCGCCGCGGTGGAGCAGGCGGAGGCGGCGGACGCCCGCCTCGAGGCGGGCGGGCGGTTCTCGGTCGCGCTCGCGGCGGCGAGCACCGTCGACCAGGTGATCGCGGCAGTCCTCGACGTCGGCGGCCAGGCGGCCCGCGCGGTGGCCCGCGGGGTCGCGTTGGTCGACCCGGAACGGGACGAGCTGCGGTTTCTCCGCTCGGCCGGCGAGGCCGACGCCGAGACCTCGACCGAGCCGCCCGCCGGATCATGGCCGGATGTCGCGCTCGGCGCCGTGCATCCCGTCGCCGAGGTGGTGCGCGGCGGCCGGGCCCTGTTCCTGTCCGATCGGCGCGAACTGCTCACCCGGTGGCCGGTGGCCGGGCTCGCCGACGCCGTCGCCGCGGCGGGCGAGCAGGCGTGGGCGATGCTGCCGCTCGTCGCCGCCGACGGGGCGGCCTTCGGCGTGGTGACCTTCGGCTTCCCGGCGGCGCGCCCGTTTCCGCCCGCGGACCGGGCGCACCTCACCGGCGTTGCCGCGGCCGCCGCGCGCGCCATCGAGCGGGCCCGTGGCCACGACCGGCTGCTGGCGGATGCCGCCGAGGGGGTCCAGGCCCGAACGGCCGCACAGGCCGAGCGCGCGGCCCGCGAGACCGCCGATCACCGGCTGGACCTGTTGACCCGGGTCACCACCACCGTGAGCGCCGCCGACGATCCACGGCAGGCGCTGCGCGCGTTCGCGGACCTGCTCGTCACCGAGATCGCCGATGTCTGCGCGGTGCACCTGGTGTCCGCGGGACCGGCTACCCGGGCCGCCGTCGGCGAGCATGCCGCGTCCGGCGACGGTGCCCCCGCCGGCGAACCGGCCGCCCCCGCGGCGGACCCCGCTGCCGCCGCGGAGGCGGCGCCCCGCCTGGTCCCGTTCGCGGTCGTGACCGCGCCGACCCTCAGCACCGCGCCGACCCTCGGCGACGCGGCACCGGCGGCGGCGTGGAGCGCGGCGGCGGCCACGCCCACCAGCCCGCTGCGCGCGACCGCGGCGGACGGCCAGGGCCGGCTCCTCGTCCACCCGGACGGCGATGGGGACCTGCCCGCCGACCTCGCCCGCTGGCTCCGCCAGCTCGGCGCGCACACGACCGCCGTGCTTCCGGTGTGGGGCGCCGGCGGGATCGCGGCCGTCGTCAGCCTCACCGCCGCGCGCGACCGAGCCCCGTTCACCACCGCGGAACTGGAGTATCTGGGCGAACTCGCGGCGCGCGCCGGGGTGGCATGCATCCGCCTCGACCGCGACCGAGCCGTCCACGGGGACGTCGCCGAGCTGCACGAGACGTTGCGCGGGGCGCCCCCCGCCGCGCCGAGCGGACTCCAGGTCGCGACCCGCTACCTGCCCGCGGGCGACGACGGCGACGCCGGCGGCGAGTGGTCCGACGTGATCGATCTGGGCGCCGGCCGGTTCGCGCTGGTGATCGGTGAGGCGCGGGGACGGGGCGTGGCGGCGGCGGCGGCGATGGGCCAGCTCCGCGCCGCCGTCCGCGTGTGTGCCCGGCTCGACCTGCCGCCCGGCGAGGTGCTCGCGCTGCTCGATGGCATCGTCGCGGACCTGCCGGGCGAACAGGTCGCCACCTGCATCTACGCGATCGCCGAGATCGACACGGGCGTCCTGACGCTGGCCAGTGCCGGACATCCGCCGCCGCTGGTCATCGCGCCCGACGGCCTGGTGTCGCGGCTCTACATGGCGGTCGGCTCCCCGCTCGGTGTCGCCCGCGCCGATCTGACCGGACCGGCCGACGCCACGGAGTACACCGTCCGGCTGGGCCAGGGATATCTCATCGCGCTGTTCACCGACGGCCTGGTCCGCGGCGGCGGCCGGGCGGCCGACGCCGGGGTGTCCGACCTCGCGGCGGTGCTGGCTCGCGGCGACGGTCCGCGGGCGGACCTCGACGCGCTGGTGACCGCGGCCTGCGTCGGTCTCGGCCGGGACGGCGAGCCGGCATCGGAGGACACCGCCGTGGCGCTGCTGTTCGCCCGGCTGCCTGGTGAGGCGGTGGCCGGCCAGAGCCTTCTCGACGTCACCGTCGACGGGGCGGAGGGGCTGCGGGCGGTCCGGGCGCAGGGCCGCCTCGCCCTGGAGAACCAGGGCGGCCTGCCCGGGGACGTCGTCGACTCCGTCGTGCTGGTCCTGTCCGAGCTGACCAGCAACGCCCTGCGGCACGGCCGGCCGACGTGCTCGGTGCGCCTGCGCCGGTTCGGTGACCGGGCTGTCGTCGAGGTCGCCGACGGTGGCGGCCGGCTGCCGCGGCGCCGGCTGGCCGCGCCGGAGGACGAGGCCGGGCGCGGGCTCGACCTGGTGTCGCGGATCGCGGCGCGGCACGGCGTCAGGATGATCGTCGAGGGCAAGGTCGTCTGGGCGGAGATCGATCTCGTGGCCCGGCCCGACGGCCCGAGCGGGCCATGAGGCCAGTGGCCGACCGGCGGGCGCCGGGCCGAGGGCCAGGTGAGACGGGTTCGGTGGCCGTCCCGGCAAGTGTGGCGGTGTCGGAATCGTCCTGACGGCATCGGCGGGATGCGGTTCGCGTAACGTGAGCCCCATGCCGGACGCGGTGCTGCGCCTCGACAAGGTCAATGTCGTGCGCGACGGGTCATTCCTGTTGCGCGACGTGAGCTGGGAGATCCTTCCCGGCCAACGCTGGGTCGTCCTCGGCCCCAACGGCGCTGGCAAGACGACCCTGCTGCAGGTGGCCTCCGGTCGCCTGTTCCCCACCGCCGGCGGCGTCGACCTGTTCGGCCACCGGCTGGGCACGGTGAACATCCTCGACCTGCGTTACCGGGTCGGTGTGGTCAGCCCCGTGCTCGTCGAGTCGCCCCCGCCGGACGAGCGTGTCCTCGATGCGGTCGTCACCGCGGGGTGGTCGGTGCTCGGCCGCGGCGACGAGCCGTACGACGACGTCGATCTCGCCCGCGCGGCCGGCCTGCTGGCCCAGTTCGGCTGCCGTGAGCTGGGCGACCGGCGGTTCGGGACCCTGTCCGAAGGTGAGCGCAAGCGGGTGCTGATCGCCCGCTCGTTGATGACCGATCCCGAGCTGCTGCTGTTGGACGAGCCCGCCTCAGGGCTCGACCTCGGCGCCCGCGAGGCGCTGCTGCGCCGCCTGACCCGGTTCGCGGCTGACCCGCTGGCACCCGTCAGCGTCCTGGTCAGCCACCATGTCGAGGAGATCCCGGTCGGGATGACGCACGCCTTGCTGGTGCGCCGCGGGCAGGTGCGTGCGGCCGGCCCGGTGGCGGAGGTGCTCACCGCCGCGAGCCTGTCCGACTGCTTCGGAATCCCGCTCGAGATCAGCGTGGCGGCGGGCCGCTACAGCGCCCGCCTCGCGGCCGGGCCGCCCCCGAGACGGCCGGTTTCCGTCGGAGTCTGACGCGGCGGGGTCTGACGCGGCCGGAGCCTGCCGCCGGGGTACCACCCGATCGGCCGCCAGGCGGATCGGCGGCCGGTCGCCGGGCCGGTGCCTCGTGCCCCGCCGGTAAGGCGGTGTGCACGGGCGTTCCCGTCCGCCTCCTCGGCGCGGCGAGGCGTCGCGACGCGATCGGCGGGCGCATCCAGGCGGGTGTGTCCCTGCGTCGGGTGCCGGGATCGGCGGCGTTCACACGGCGGCCCGATGCCCACGTCCCTGACCGCGCCGGTGCGCGGCCCGATTCCGGGACGGGCCTTGCCCGTCAGGTGTGGATCGCACACCGCCCGGGGTCGCCGCCGGGGCCGCACCCCGCACGCTCCTGAACGCGGCTGGGAGGCGCTGAACCGGCCGGGCCCGGGGGAGCCCCCGGTGCCTGGGTCGCGGGCCGGCGAACCGGTGCCTGGGCGCGTTTCGCGGGGATGGCGGACGCGGGTGCGGCCGGCCGGCGGAACCACGGCGGCTCCGGCCGGTTTCGGTGGGCCGCGGTGCGCCCCAGAAAGCCCGAGAAGGCGTCGATCGGTGGCCCTGAAGGTAAATTTGCTCCGTCGACGTTCCACGGCCGGCACGCGCCTTGCGGTCAGCCCGGAACGGTGGCCCGTCCCAACCGCTGCGGGTTCACCGGGACCGGGCGCGCGCCGCCCGCGCCGGGGTCTTTCCGGCACCCGGCGCCCACCGCGTTGCGGAGGTTGGACGCTCAGCCGCCCAGGCACTCCCGTAGCCAGCGCGCACCGCGGGTGTCGGCGCCGAGGGCACGTACCCGTTCGGCGAGCGCGCGGTCCGAAGTGATCACCAGCGGGCCCGGGCCGGCTTCCGCGGCGGCCGCAACAATGGCGTCGTCGCCGTGGCCCGGTGCGTGCATGACGACGACCGTGGGCGGCCGACCCGGGGGCGCATCGGTGGCGGGAGGCGGCGCCATGCCGACCTCGCCGGCCGGGATCCCCGACCGGGCGGCACCCTCAAGAACGACCACGATCCGCGCGGGCAATTCTCCCTGTCCTGACTGGGCGGGATCGGACTTGGCGGCGGCGGTCCACGCCGCGATTTCGGCGACCAGACGCCTGGCCGCACCCGGACGGTCACGCCACCAGCCGTCGGCGCGGGCGCCAATCACGTTGGCACCGTCCACCACCCACGTCCGTGGGTACTCATCCGTGCGCCGAACCTTAGGGGCGGCGCCGGAATCAGGCGTACTCATCCGCCACCACGATCCCCATTGGCATTCGTACCGGTCGGTTCCGCTCGCGGCACGAGCGCCCCAAAGCACCCACCGGCTGATGGTGGCCGATTGCCTGGCAATCGTCCGCGGAGTCGGTAGACGAACACGATCGGTGTCCCAAGGTCAGTGGACATGGTCGCCGGGTGGCCGACGGCGGCCCAACTGTCCGCTTGCGGTCGGCGTTTCGGCTGGGAAGGTGTGATTCGCAGAACATGATCGCCCCCTATCATGCCGAGCTTGGAGGCCGTCTTTGGGTTCCGTACTCCGACCGCCACAGCGTCGCGCGTCTTCGTGTTCGTCGGCCCAAGCCGCGAGTCAGTCGAACCAGCCGCGACAGTTCCAGGTGTTCTCGTGGTAATACTAGACGCGTGAGTTCTGCGGTCCGCTGACCTGAAGGAGTGTGGCATGGCCCAGAAGACCATCGTCTCGTTGATTGACGATCTCAGTGGAGAAGAGGCTGACGAGACTGTCCGCTTCGGACTCGACGGTGCGCAGTATGAGATCGACCTGTCGGAGAAGAACGCGACGAAGTTGCGTGAGTCGCTGGCTCCGTTCGTGACCGCGGCCCGTCGTTCCGGCGGTCGTGCGGCGGGCGGGCGGCGCGGCGTGCGTACCCCTTCGCGGCGTACCGGCGGAACCGACCGCACCGCCGACATTCGTGAGTGGGCGCGCAGCAACGGTTACACGGTGAGTGACCGTGGCCGTATCGCCTCCAACATCGTTGAGGCGTACGACAAGGCCCACTAGTCCTGGCCTTGGCGACTTTCCTAGTCGAGGCTCGAAGCAGTGGACCATGTAGTACCTGGCGCGCCCGCGGTATTCGGCCGCGGGACGCGCGCCCCACTGGCCTGGGACCTGCTGGTCACGTTTTACCAGGGCGGGTTCCTGCCACACCGGTCGGGCCGGTGTGGCAGGAACGATTGACCCCGCCGACGCGGGCTGTCGCCGTCTCTGTTCGTTCCGTCAGTTCGGCAGATGCCGACCCATCCAGTTTTCGACGTCTTCCGGGGTTCGGGGAAGCGCTGCGGACAAGTTCCGCCATCCCTCCCTGGTGACCAGGATGTCGTCTTCTATCCGGACCCCGATGCCGCGTAGCTCCGGGGGAACGGTCAGATCGTCGCCCTGGAAGTACAGCCCGGGTTCCACGGTGAGCACCATGCCCGGCTCCAGTGCCGCGTCCCGGTAGGTCTCGTCCCGCGCCTGCGCACAGTCATGAACGTCCAGGCCCAGCATGTGCGACGTGGAATGCAGGGTGTACCGCCGGTGCAGACCCGCTCCCGGCGCTTGGGGATCAGTGGCGAGGGACGCTTCGGCGCCCTGCGGAAGCAGGCCCCAGTCGTCCAGCGCGGCGGCTATGACGCGCATTGCCGCGCGGTGCGGGTCCATGAAGGACGCTCCCGGCCGGACCGCTTCGATACCGGCCTGCTGGGCGCGTAGCACCACGTCGTAGACCTTTCGCTGCAGCTCGGTGAACCGGCCCGTGATCGGCAGGGTGCGGGTGACGTCGGCGGTGTAGAGCGACGGTCCCTCCACGCCCATGTCCAGCAGGGCCAGCTCCCCGGCGCGCACCGGCCCGTCGTCACGTACCCAGTGCAGGGTGGTGGCGTGGTGCCCGCAGGCGACGATGGAGCCATATCCGACGTCGTTGCCCTCGACTCTCGCCCGCCGCCAGAAGGTGCCTTCCAGCCACCGCTCCCCGTTGGGCAGCTCCATCGCGTGGCCGATTTCCCCTACGCACTCGGTGAAGCCGCGGGTCGTCGCCCCGACGGCCTCCTCCAACCGGGCGATCTCGAAGTCGTCCTTGAGCAGGCGCAGCTCGGAAAGTACCTGGGCGAGCCGTCGATCCCGATCCTCCGTCGATCCGGGATCTGACCAGCGCAGCACCGAGCGGTCGACCTGCGGATCGATTTCGCGCAGCACTCGGGTGTTTCCCGGCGCGAGCCGGGCCAGTCTGTTCGGAAGGTCGGTCAGCGGTCGGCACTCGATCTCCAGTGCCGACTGTGTCTCCCGAACCCCCGGGCGGGGGCCGACCCAGAGTTCCCCGTATCGACGGTCGGTATAGAACGCCGAGCTGGACCGGTCCGACCGGTCGGGGACGTACAGCGTCGCCGTGTGCTCCCCGGCCGCGTTGGGTAGCAGAACCAGCACTGCGTCAGGTTCATGACAACCTGTCAACCAGAAGAAGTCACTTCCCGGACGGAACGGATAATCCGTGTCGTTTGCCCGCACCCGCAGACCACCGCTGGGCACCACCAGGGCGTCGCCCGGGAAGCGGGAGCCCAACAAGGCGCGGCGTTTCGCCGTGTAGGGTGCGCAGTCATCGCGAGATGGCAGAGCGTTGTCAATCGGCGCCCAGCCGGTCGCCATAAACCGCCGGAACGCGGTCGGTGGTTCCTCATCGTGGTTGGCCTGGCCGGGTTCACGCCCGGAAGACGGCGTGGGATCCGGGTCGCGGTCAGTCGACCCGGTGGTGGACGCAACGGCCGAATCCGGACCTGTCCCGCCGGAATCCAACGTCGCGGCGGTGGGATCCGGCTGGCTCCGGACAACGTCCGCGCCGCCGGCCGGGATGGCGTTCTGGCCTTGCGCACCCGCGGTTGCCGCGGGTACCCCCGCGTTCGGCGCTCGGGGTGTGCTTTGGTCGGGCTGGGCACTCATACCGCTAACGGTAGGGCGGCCGGGCTTCGGCCGGTAGTGCCGCGCCGCCGGGATGCCGCTCCGGCAGCGCGGAACATCTTCTGTCCGGCCGCGCCGATATTTGCCGAAGCGGTGGTCGGGATGAGCGAGGTCGCCTTGCTCCTCGCCGCTCGCGGGCCGCGTTGGCAGAACGTGCGCGGCCTCATCGTGATCGGTGCGACCGCGGCGCGGAGTGACATCACGGTTGCCATCCGGCGGTAACCGTGAAGGTACATGTCGGCGGTCGGCCGTTAACAGGAGCGCGCGATCTGTTGTCGCGGATCTACACTATCTGCCGATTCGTAACTTTCTGTCGTCGCATGTTGACGACGGCTCTGTGTCCGGGAGATGGGTCGGCGCGGCATAGCCGCCACCGTTGGTCCGGATGCAGAAGGTGGTCCGGATGCAGAAGACCGGGCAGCGCGCAAACCGGGTGACCGAAATGTGATGTGTTCATGGGGGGCGGGTCGCCGCCCGCCCGGATCCCGGATGACGCGAAGTCCACTCGGCGGGCGAGTCGAGGCGTCACCGGTACTTGCGGGGGCGTCACCAGGAATATTCGCCGTGTTCACGGTCGCCTGGGCGCGGTGAATCCGCTGGTGCGTCCCGAAACGGCGGTCTGGCCGCGTCCCCGCCCGCCCGGCCAGCCGGGGCCGGGGCCGGTGCCGGGGGTGACCATGGCCTCACCGCGTCGCCGATCCGACAGTCGCCGGCAGCGGCGATGGTGTCGCTCGTCCGCGATGAATGAGAGGCTGTTCGGGAGTGTTCCGTTCGTCCGCCCACGACGGGCGTGACCGGCTCGGCGGGTGACGTGGCACAGGACACCGCCACCGGCGCGGACGCTCACCTCCCGGTGGAAGTAAGGAGGGGGAGGCTCCATGACCTGGCCGCCTGATCGGCCGGAACGGCACGGACCGCCCCCGGCGGATCGCGGTGGCCGCGGCGAGGGGTCGCCCGGCGCCCGGCGCGATCCCCGCCGCGGTGCGTCGCCGGAGAACTGGCCCGCGGGCCAGTGGCAGCGCCGCGATCCCGGCGCGCCGCCGGCGGGCGGCGCGGGGGGCGGGGCCCCCCGCGCCCCCCGCCCCCGCCCGCCGGGG
>NZ_JALKFX010000038.1 GCF_023243045.1 Frankia sp. AgB32 | reverse complement strand
GCGCCCGGCGCGCGCGCCCCGCCCGCCGGGCCGGGGGGGGCGGGGGGGGGGGGGGCCGGGGGGCCGGGCCCCCCCCCCCGGGGGCGGCCGGCCGGGGCGGCCGTCGTCCTCGGCACGCTCTGCGCCCAACTGCTGTTCCCCAGCGACCGCGCGACCGGCGTCGTCGTCACCATCCTGGCCGCCTTCGCCGGGGCCGGCAGCGGCACGGCGCTGGCCCGGGCGGCAGACATCGGCGGTCCCGGCCGGACACTGTCGTCCGTCGCCGGATCCCTGCTTGCCGCCACCACGTTCGCCTTCGCGATGCGCGGCGAGCGGTCGGCCACGTCCACCGGCCCGGCGACGACGGCCCGGTCGGCCAACCCGCCGCTCACCGACCTCGACACCCCGCAGCCCGCGACGCACCCGGTGCCCTGACCATGCCGTCCGTCCCGACGCGGGCCGCTGGCGCGCACCGGGACGAGCGGCGTGAGGCGCGACAACCGGGGCGGGCGGTGCGAGCTGGCCGACAAGGGTGCACGATGCGGGTGGGCAGCGCCGAGAAAAGGTGCAAGGTGGATAGCGCGGGGCGGGACGGGGCACGGCGAACGGGCTGCTCAGACGCGGCGCCGGTGAACGCCGTGTCGGATCGCGCCCACGCGGGTCGTGACAACCCGGTTCGCCTGGAAAGCTGGCCTGCGGCAATACCTAGCCGAGGGGGTGTCGTGGCTGCCGGTCCGGTGGGCAACCGCATGGTGGCGGGCCGATATCGGCTTGTCGGGCGGCTGGGTGCGGGTGCGATGGGCACCGTGTGGCGGGCGTTCGACACCGTCCTCGAGACCGAGGCCGCCCTGAAGGAGATCGAGTTCGCCGGCGGGGTCGCCGGTCCCGAGCGGGCCGAGCGGGCCGACCGGGTCGAGCGGGCGATGCGGGAGGCCCGGCACGCCGCGAAGCTGCGCAGCCATCCGCACGTTGTCACGATCCTCGACGTCGTCCTGGAGAACGGCCTGCCGTGGATCGTGATGGAGCTCGTGCCGTCCCGGTCCCTGTACGAGCTCGTCCGGGATGACGGTCCGATGCCCGTCCCGGAGGTTGCCCGGGCCGGGCTCGCGATCCTCGACGCGCTCGTCGCCGCGCGGGAGCACGGCATCGTCCATCGGGACGTCAAGCCCTCGAACGTGCTGATCGCGACGGACGGCCGGGTGGTCCTCACCGACTTCGGCATCGCCACCGGCGACGGCGATCCCACCCTCACCGTCACGGGCGTGCTCGGAACACCGCTGTACATGGCGCCGGAACGGCTCAACAACGAGCCGGCGACGTTCGAGGCGGACCTGTTCAGCCTCGGCGGCACGCTCTACTTCGCCGTCGAGGGGCATCCGCCGTTCGAGCGGGACAGCTTCGGCGCGATGCTCGCCGCGATCGTCCTGTACCCGCCGGCGCCGGCGCACCGGGCCGGGCAGCTCGGCGAGGTGCTCGACGGCCTGCTGGAGAAGGACCCGGCCCTGCGGATCACCCCGCGGCGGGCCCGCGAACTGCTCGCCCGCGTGGCTGCGGCCGCCCCGGCGGCACCTGGTCCGACCGGCCGCGGCAGCGACAGCGATGACGGCCTGGGCGACGGGAGCGGTGACGTCACCCAGTTCGCTCCCCGCACCACGCGCCGGCCGCCGCCCGGGCGCCCTCCGGTCGACTTCCCGGAGCTGCCCGAGCCCGTCCCGGCCGTGTCCGTCCCGGCGCCACCGGTCCCGGCGTCCGCGACCGCCGGCGCGCCGGGCGTGGCCGGGGAGGCTGAGGTCGGCCCGGCGGCACCGGGCGAGGTCAGCGCGAGCGAGCAGGACGGCGCGGTGCTGCTGCGGTGGGAGCCGTCGGCGACCCCGGGGGTGTCCTACCGGGTCTGTCGGGTGCTGGCGGACCCGGCCGCGCCGAACGGCCGCCGGGAGCGAAGCCTGGGCATCACCAGCGGCACCGAGCTGTTCGACGCCGGCGTGCCCCGCGGCGTCCCGCACTGGCACGAGGTCGTGGCCGTTCTCGCCGGGCGCTCCGGCCGGCTGCGCTCGGAGCCGGCCCGCACCGCGTCACGGATCCTGACCCCGGTGGTGACCGCGTTGCGGGCGTCGATGTCGGCGGACACCGACGTCGGGGACGCGGTGGAGCTGTCCTGGCGGCCGATGCCCGGTTACGACGAGGTCCTGATCGAGCGGCGGTTCGCCGAGGCGTCGCCGCTGTCGGGCGCCAAGCGCCGCTTCCGCGGCGAGGGCGGTCATTTCGTCGACACCGACACGGCGGCGGGCGCGGTGTACCGCTACCGGGTGTGGGTCGCCGGCCCGGACGGGTCGGACGCGCTGTCCCCGGGGGACACGGCGGAGGTCGTCGTCCGGGTCGTGGCCCGGCCCCGACCGGTCCTCGACCTCGAGGCACGGTCGACGCTCGGGGGAGCCGTCCTGCGGTGGACGACAGTGCCGGGCACGGTCGTGCGCATCTACGCGACGGACAGCCCCGCGCAGTCCGGCCTGCTCGGGACGGGCCCGTTCGGCCCGGCGGACCACGAGGTCGGGGTCGGGTCGCTGGAGGGCCGGGCCCGCCTCGTCGGGGAGAGCCGGCGCGGGCGGCTCGTCGACCCCCATGCGGCCGGCACGGTCGTCTACACCCCGATCACCGTGGCGGAGAACCGCGCGGTGATCGGCAGCGCGGTCAGCCACACCGAGACCTGATCCGCCGAGACATCCGGCCCAGCCGAGACATCCGGCCCAGCCGACCCGTCCTCGCGGGGGCACCGCCGGCCGACCCGGCGGGAGATGCCAGCATGCAACCTCGTGGAGAGTCCAGACGACGCCGGCCACGCCGGCATGATCGACGCCGCGCCCGCCACCGACTCCGCCCAGGGCCCGGACGACGGCCCCTCGCCCGCCTTCGGCTACCTCGACGTCGACGCCGACACGGCGCGCCGCGCCAGCCGCGTCTACTGGGACGGCGCGGCCGCCGAATACCAGGCCGAGCACGGGGAGTTCCTCGGCGACAGCGACTTCTGCTGGAGTCCGGAGGGGCTGCGCGAGTCGGACCTGCACCTGCTCGGTGACGTGGCCGGACGGACCGTCCTTGAGGTCGGCTGCGGCGGCGCCCAGTGCTCCCGGTGGCTGCACGGGCAGGGCGCCCGGGTGGTCGGGTTCGACCTGTCCAGCGGACAGCTCGCGCAGGCCCGCACCTACGCCGCCCGGACCGGCATCGACGTCCCCCTCGTGCAGGCCGACGCCGTGGCCCTGCCGTTCGCCGACGGGAGCGTGGACATCGCCTGTTCGGCGTTCGGCGCGGTCCCGTTCGTCGCCGACAGCGGTGCGCTCATGCGGGAGGTCGCCCGGGTGCTGCGGCCCGGCGGGCGCTGGGTGTTCTCGACCACGCATCCGTTCGTCTGGTGCCTGCCGGACGACCCGGACGAGAACGGGCTGCGGGTCTACCACAGCTACTTCGACCGGCGCGCCTACACCGAGCACGACGAGCAGGGCCAGGCGATCTACACCGAGACCCACCGGACGATCGGCGACCGGGTCCGCGAGATCGTCGCGGCGGGGCTGATCCTGCACGACATCATCGAGCCGGAGTGGCCGGAGGGACTCGAGCAGACCTGGGGTCAGTGGGGTCCACGGCGCGGCGAGTACGTGCCGTCCACGTCGATCTTCGTGGCGAGCCGGCCGCCGGCAGGCTGAGGATCCGTCGTTGACCTGCGGGTTTCCGCTCGGCCGTGGGTAAGGCGACCCGCACTGCCGGCGAACGATAGTGAACCGGTCGCTCAACGGCGCACCAGTGCGCCCCACTATGCACACAACACCCAAGGGTGCGCGGAGGTGCCCTTATCACCCCCGTTATGGTTGGCCCCGCATTCGCCGTTGGGGGCACACCGTGGAACACACTCACTCCACACTCGGAGATGCCACGTTCAGGCGCGGCAATTCGGGGGTTCGTGCGTGCACGGCCGTGGCGCTCGCGTTGGCGCTCGGCCTGACGGCCGGATGTTCGGCCTCGGCCGGCGCCAGCCCGTTCACCCCGGCACCGCACGCGGCCCGGACGGCTCCTGACGTCGCCGCCGACCCGCTGCCGCCGCTGAGCAAGTTCGTCACCCAGCCGGACGGCAGCCAGGTGTCGACCGTCAGCGCCGACTACCTGTTCGAGTCGAGCAGCAGCACCCTGCTGCCGGCGGCGGTCACCGCCCTCGCGCAGATCCTGCCGGCGATCCGGGAGCACCCCGGACCGATCTCGGTGATCGGGTACAGCGACGGCATCGGGCGCGCCGAGGACAACCAGAAGCTGTCGCTGGACCGGGCGAAGGCAGTCGAGGCCTGGCTGGCAACGCAGGACATTCCCAGCTCCGTGCTGGACGTCGAGGGCAGGGGCGAGCAGGGCGCCCAGAACGACGTCGCCGACGCGAGCCGACGCCGAGTGGAGATCGTGCTGCGATGAGGTACCAGGTGCTGATCCCCCGGGTGCGGGCCCGCCTACCCCGTCGACGCCGACTCGCCGTGCTGGTCGCGGCCTCGATGCTCGCGACGCCGCTGCTGGCGGCCTGCGACACCGGCGGACTGCTGGGCGGCAGGGCCCAGGCCTCCGGGCCACTCGACTGCACCCAGTACCAGGAGGACACGCCCAGCTCGGGCGCGCCGCTGCTGCTGATGCTGCTCGACGTGTCCGACAACTCGGCGGCCACCGCGCAGCGGGTGGCCACCCGCGTGCAGCCCTACCTGGACACGGCGTTGAAGGACGGCGCCTACGTCAAGCTGGTCGCCAGCGGCGGCGGGCCCACGACGTACTCGGACTGCTTCCACGGCGACCGGATGTTCCAGATCAAGCGGAACAACAGCCGCCGGGCGGAGAAGGACCGGGCCGCCGCGTCGAAGGCCCTGGGCACCGAGATCAACCATGTCGTGCAGGCCGAGCGGGTCACCACGACCGGCAGTGTCACCGGTCTGCTGGGCGGGATCAACGACGAGGTGGCCGCCGTGCGGTCGACGCCCGGCGCGAAGGTCACCGACGTGACCGTGCTCGTCTGGACCGACCTGCTGGGCACCGGCCAGGATTCCGACTGCCTCGACGTCAACGGGAAGAAGGCCTCCGTCACGATCGCCGAAGCACTGGTCAAACGTTGCTTCTCCACCGGGCAGATCGCCTCGGTCGGCAACGACAGGGTCCGGTTCCTCGGCGTGAACGAGGGCGGCGCGGACCGGCCGCAGCAGGACCTCGCCCGCTTCCTCAAGGGTGAGCTGTGCCGTCGGATCAGCAGTGACTGTAGTTAGTTCCCTGGCCGACCCATCCTTACCGGCCACACCCACCAGCCCGTCCGCCCAGGCAGTCTCGGCCCCCCGCCCGCCCACGCCCCACCCCGCAGCGCCCGACATCCCGGAGCACGACGTCCGCACCCGTCGCGGCCCGCGCCACGCCGATCCCGCCGAACCGTCGCCGACCGCGACGGTCCTGGTGGAACCCAAGCCGAGGAGTCGACTCATGGGCGTCCTGCACGAACCCGAAGAGCAGCATTTCAGTCCCGCACTGATGCGCTCGACCGTTGTCATCCTCACCTGCCTCGTCCTGCTGGCGGTGTTGGAGACCTGGGTCTGGCTGACCTTGTCGACCTCCTTCGCCCGGGTCTCGGTGACCGGCTCAATGATCGTCACGGCGGTCAGTTTCTTCATCGCGGGCAACACCTTCCGCCTGCGTGACATCCGCCGCCGCGTCGGCAACCAGGCCCGCGCCGGCCGGATCGCCCCGATCGACGCCCTGTCGCAACTCCCGCCGCGGGAGACGATCCAGCGCCGGTTCATGCTCGGCGTCGTCGGCGCCATCGTCGGTGTCGGCACCCTGGTGCTGACCATGGTGTTCTCCGGCGACGAGGCGCAGGGCGCCCGCGAGGCGATGGTCGCGTCGGTGCTCGGCATCGTCTGCGCGATGCTCTGCTTCGTCGGCGGCACCTTCGCCCGCCCCATCGACTGACCGCCCGACACCGGAAAGTAGGAGCCTGAAACGGTGCTGCGCAGGGGAAACCAGCCGGGACGTCTGGCCAAGCAGCTCATCCGCCGGGTGGGAGACGCCGACGTCGCGCTCGCGGGGGCGGAGACCCGCCCGAAGGTACTCAAAAGCCTGGAGGAGGCGGAGGTCCAGGAGGTCCGGGCTTCCGTCCGCGCCGACGGGCGGACACTCGAAGAACTGATCGCCGAACTCCGCATGGAAATCGACTCCCGGGCGGAACGCCGGGAACGGCGCACGGAGCTGGTGAAGAACAAGGTCGAGCAGGGCCGGCTGTGGCGCACCGTCGGCGTGCAGGAACGCATCCCGCAGATGGACCTCGCCGGACCGGCCCGCACCGCGGTCCTGTCCGTGCTCGCGGCCCTGGACTTCTACGTGTTCGCCCAGTCGTACGCGGTGCTCGCCGACGTCGGCGGCTACGGCCCCGAATGGTGGCTGGGTGGCCTGCTCGGGGTCGCGGTGTTCATCGCCGGCGTGGCGCTCGCGCACGGCATCAAGGCGTCCATCCTGGCCCGTGCCCAGAAGCAGATGCTCATGGACGCCGACAACGGCCGGCTGCGGATCGACGAGGACATCCGGGAACAGCTCGTCGAGTCGCGCTCGTCGCCGCTGGCCCTGGGCCTGACGACGGCGATCTTCCTGCTGCTGTCGATCGCTGGGGTGCTCGTGCGCAGCCAGGGCACCGCCGGCACGACCACCGGCGGGGCGGTGATCCTGTTCCAGGCGCTGATCCCGCTGGTCGCCGTCGCCGTCGAGCTGTACCTGCACGACCCGACGGAACGCGACGAGCCGCTGCCGAACCTCGTCGACCGTCGCCTCGAGCGACGCCTCGCCAAGGCGGAGCGTCGGCTGCGCATCGTCGCCGCCCAGGTGGAGGCGAAGGTCTCCAAGATCGAGAAGCTCTACCGGGTCGAGGAGGCCATCCTCGACGTCGAACAGAAGGACATGGGCCTGCGCCACACCACCGACCTGGTGCTCGGCGGCGGCCACATCCCGACGGTCCCGACGAACGGGCGGGTCGCCGAGGTGGACCGCGACCAGCTCGAGAAGACCATCAAGATGGCCCGTCGCTCCTGACCACCGGCCTCGCCTCCGCCCGCGCCTCCACCGGCGCGGGCGGAGCATCGTCGTCGTGGCGCAGGCCGATCCAGGCGTTGACGACGGCCCAGTGCATGGTCAGCCACTGCCGGCGGCCGACGTCGGAGGCGGGAATCTGCGCCATCGGCACCCGCCACCAGCGCAGCAGCAGGGGGGCGGTCAGCGGCATCGCCCGCCAGACCTCACCGGGGGCGCTGAGTTCGTCCAGGCCGGCGTGCGCGACGACCATCGTGGCGGTGATCGTGCCGCCGGCGAGCGCGGCGAGCACCCCGGCCGGCCGCGGCGGAAGGACGGCGTCGAAGTCCTCGGCGACCGCGGCCCGGTCCCACTGACCGCGCGCCCGCAGCCGGGCGATCAGCCGGCGCCGCCGCGACGGCGTGAAGTTCGCCCCCTCCGGGAAGATCACCAGCGCCTCCGCATCACCCAGCCCGCGGGCCAGCGCGCCAATCCGCCGGGCCGCGGTGTCATCCGAGCCGTCATTGCGCAGGAAGCAGGCGCCGAGCCGGCCGAGCAGGACGTCGATCGCCGGATCAAGCTGAAGGCGATCGATGAGCACCACCCGCGGCACCAGCCCGTAGCGGCTGAGCAACAGGTGGATCAGGACGAACGAGTCCCCCGGGCCGGCATGGCGGCTGAGCACCAGGACCCGTGACGGGTCAGCGTCCGTCCCCGCATCGGCCTCGGCGGGCTCCGGGGGTGGTTCGAGGATCTCCAGCCGGAACCGGAGCCACACGCCGGCGGCGGCGAGCAGGAACGTCAGGACGCGACGCAGCAGCCAGACATGCGCGGCCTCGAAGCGCCGGCGCCCGAGCAGCGGCCGCGCCAGCCAGAGACCGAAGGCGGCGACCAGCACCACCACCTCGGCGCTCAGGTAGTTCGCCGCGAGCATCGCCGCCCTGGCGAGCCGCAGCCGGCGGTCCAGCGGCGCGGCCAGCAGGCCGAGCACGGCCACGGCGAGCGCCACCACCACCAGCACCCCCGCCACCGGCACGAACAGCGGATCGATCAGAAGCCGTCGCACCGCCTTCGGTGGAACGCGCATGCATCCCCGCCCTTCTCAGCCGACGTCGACCCGGTGCACCGAACCGTCCGCCGCCGTGTCGAGGTAGGCCGCAGTGGCCTTCCGGGCCGCCTCGATACGCCGCAGCAACCCGCCGGTCGACCGGTAGCGCAGCGGAACCAGCGGTGCGCCCCGATCACCGACCGGCAGCACATGCACGGCGACCCCCGCGGGCAGCCGCGCCATCGCCTCGGTGAACCCGCGGCGCCGGGCGATCTCGAAGGCGACCAGACCCGCCTCCCACGGCCAGCGCGGCGGCCGCAACGGCCGCTCGATCCGCCCGACGTGCAGCACGTAGACGGTGTGGGCGCCGAGCTCCACGGCCCGCCCGACCGGATTGCTGTCGACGATCCCGCCGTCGATGAAATGCTCGTCGCCGATGCGCACCGGCGGCAGCAGCGCCGGCACCGCGCAGGACGCCAGCACCGCGTCGACCAGCGGCCCGGCGTCGAACCAGTGCGCCGCCGCCCGCTCGATGCTGGCCGCGACGCACTGGAACCGGACGGCCAGCTCCTCGATCCGCACCGGCGGCAGATGCGTGTTCAGCAGCATCCGCAGCGGCCCGTTGGAATGCAGGTGACCATGGCGGACCACGGTGGCCAGCCGCTGCGCCGGGCCGCCCGCGAACACGTCGGTGACGCTGAGCTTCGACCACAGGTCGGTCAGCCGCTCGATCGTGGCCTGCGACGGCTCGGCCGCCACCGCGGCCCCGTTGATCGCGCCCACCGACGTCCCGACCACCAGATCCGGCAGAATCCCCGCGTCGAACAGCGCGGCCAGCATCCCGACCTCACTGGCCCCGAGAATGCCCCCACCCCCGAGCACGAAGGCCACCGGGCCGACTCCCCCGGTTCCGTCGGTTCCCCCGGTTCCCGCGCCCTTGCTGGCGTTGATCGCCGCACGCGCCGCCGGGACCCCGTCACCCGAGGGCGCGGGCACAGCGTCGCCGTCCGCCGCCGGCGCATCGCCGTCGTCCGCGTCCTCGGCCGCCGTCATCCGTACCTCCGTTGCCCACCGCCGGGGCCGACCAGGCACCGGGCACCGATCCGCTCCCTACCCGATCCTCCTCCGGTGACCCGTCCCGGCCCCCCGCGTTCGCCCCACCGAGCCGGACCGGGCGTGCCAGGCCGACTTGCTTCGATCAGCCGCCGCCGGGCGGTGGCCTCCGCAATTTCGAAAAGGTCCCGGTAGGAGACCGTGCTCAGGACGGCTGGAATTCGGCAGTCGGCGGTCCGCAGCGGGGTCAGTCGGCGGCGTCCACGCCTCATCCGCCCCGGTGCAGGAGACGAAGAAGTCCACTCGGTTCGCGGAGGAAGGCGCCGCCCCGCCAGCCACCGGGTATGTCGACCTGGCCCCCATCGATCCCGATCAGGGTTCGGTCGGTAGTCATGGCAGGACGTCCTGGTCGGGTGGAAAATGCCGCTGGGAATCGAATCTCCTACGTCCGACGAATACTTCTCGGGTTCGATGGAAGCAGTTGGCGGGCGTACCGGGCCTGGCACGCCGCGCGCGGTTGATCGTCGGGTTGGGTGTACCGCTCGGATGGTTTCCCGGGAACCGCTGCCGCGGCGCCGACGAGCACCGTGTTCCCCGGTCGGTTGCCTGAGGGGTGGAATGTCCCGGCACGGAATCTGCTGTTCACCGACCGGGATGAACTTCTCGACCACATGCACGACCAGTGCAACGGCGGGGTGAGCCGGGTCGCGGTCTGGTCACCAGCCGCGACTCCGCTGTGGCCCGGGTCGGGGTCGGGGCCGCCCAGCCGCACCTGATCCTCGCCGACGACACCCCGCACCATCCCGGGCTCACCGCGACCGTCACCGCCGCCCGTACCCGCCTCGAAGCCGACCGTGCCGGTCCGCCGCCCTGCTCGACCAACTCGCGTTCCTCGCCCCCGAACTCATTCCCCTGGCCCACACCCGACCCGGCGACACATCGCCGCCGGGCAGGGCGCTGGCTGGTGGCGAGGTCTATGAGCTGGGCCGAGCTGCCGCCGGCCGGGTCGGCGGCCGGTGATGCCTGGGTGGGCCGCGAGGCGCGCGGGCTGGGTGCGGACAACGGGGGCCGAGCGGTGAGAATGTGGCGCATGCTTACCGACGACGACGTGGACGACATCGTGTTCCGGGCGGCCGGCAGCGGCGATCATCGAGGGGCTGCGGCCACGTTGGAGGAGCTCGCCGAGCGGACGGAGAACCATGGCGAGTCGGTGTCCCGGGCCTCGCTGATGGTGGATGCGGGCAGCCAGTTCGGGCTCGTGCAGGACTGGGCCGAGGCGGTCCGTTGCTACCGGGTGGCCGTCGACGACGGTGGTGCGTGCCCGGTGGATCCGCGGGTCTGGCTGCACGACGGGCTGCTGCGCGGCGGGCAGAGTGCTGAGGCGGCGGAGCTGCGGGCGGAGCTGAAGGCGTCCCGTTCGACCGACCCGGGGGTCTACGAGGCCGTCGCGGAGAGCCTCGAGGCCGTCGACCTGCTGCAGGACGCCCACACCTGGTTCACGATGGGTTACCACCGCTGTGAGGGGTCCCCGGTGCCGGACTTCCTGCTCGATCTCCTGCTCGTCGGCCGCCGGCGGGTGCGCCGTGCGCTCGGCCACCCGGCCGACCCGCTGGACGAGGTAGCCGAGGACTACATCGAGACGGTGGGAAGCTGACTCCGACCTGGTGGGAGCGAGCGGATCGCTACCGGGAAGAGACGCCGCCGACCTCGTGTTGCGGCCTGTCGTGAGCCCGACCCGTTGCGTCCCGCTGTCCGTGCTCGACCTCGTGCCCGTCGGCACCGGTGTGACCCCGGCGGAGGCGATCCGCGGGTCGCTGGAGCTGGCCCGGCGCGCCGAGCAGCTCGGCTACACCCGGTACTGGCTGGCGGAGCACCACGGGATGCCGGGCATCGCGAGTTCGGCGACGACGCTGCTCATCGGGCAGGTCGCCGCCGCGACGAGCACGATCCGGGTGGGTTCCGGCGGGGTGATGCTGCCCAACCACGCGCCGCTCGCCGTCGCCGAGCAGTTCGGGACGCTCGGCGTGCTGTTCCCGGGTCGGATCGATCTGGGCATCGGCCGGGCCCCGGGCACCGACCCGGCGACCGCGCGGGCGCTGCGGCGCGCCGCGGGGTCGCTCGCGGTCAACGACTTCGCCGACCGGCTGGCCGAGCTCACGACCTTCCTGGCCGGTGGCGCGTTCGCGGCGGACCATCCAATGCACGGCGTGGCCGCGTTTCCACAGGCTCCGACGCCGCCGCTGTGGCTGCTCGGGTCCAGCGGCTACAGCGCCCAGGTCGCCGGGATGCTCGGCCTGCCGTTCGCGTTCGCCCACCATTTCAGCGCGGCGAACACGATCCCGGCGCTCGATCTCTATCGCCGGTCGTTCCGGGGGTCGCCCGGGCGGGAGCGGCCGTACGCGATCGTCGCCACCGCGGTGATCTGCGCCGACGACGACGATCAGGCGCAGTGGCTGCAGGCGCCCGTGCGGCTGGCGATGCTGCGGCTGCGGGGTGGCCGTCCCGGCATGTTCCCGTCGCCGCAGGAGGCCGCCGACCATCCCTGGACTCCGCAGGAACGGGCGGCGGCGGAGAACATCACGTCCTCGCACATCGTCGGCTCGCCGATGACGGTGCGCGCGGGCCTCGACGCGCTGCTCGACGCGACCGACGCGGACGAGATCATGATCGTCACCAATACCCAGCAGCCGGCCGACCGCGTCCGTTCCCTCGAACTGGTCGCCGAGATCGGCGACCTCGCCCCGGCGGACCCGGCCGGCGTGGGCGTGGGCTGACGGATCGGCCTGAACCGCGTCCGGGCGTCCGGGCACGGCCGGGAGGGTAGGCCGGCCGTGCCAGGTCGGGAGTAGACCGGTCAGGCGGCGCGGCGTAGTCCGAACCGGCGGCCGGCGGCGTGGCCGTGACGCGGGCCGGTCAGGGAACCGGAGCGCAGGGTCCGCTCGGTGATCTTCGCGACGAGGCCGCGCGGCAGGAACCGCGAGGCGTTGGACGTCAGGTAGTTCAGCCGGCCGTCGATGACATACGCCTGGCCCCGGTCGAGCGCCCGGAAGGCCGCCGCCACCACCTCGTCGGTCGTGCGCAGCCGCCCGCCGGCGGACATCCGCGACCCGAGCACCCGGAAGAAGTCGGTGTCGGTCGGCCCCGGGCACAGCGCCAGCACCTGGACCCCGCGCGGACGGCACTCGGCCCACAGGGCGATCGACAGGGACAGCACGAACGCCTTCGTGGCGCCGTACACGGCCATGTACGGGACGCCCTGGAAGGCCGACGTCGACGACGTGTTGATCAGCGTGCCGCTGCCCCGCGCCACCATCGCGGGCAGGAACAGGTGGGCCACTCGCTCGACTGCCACGGCGTTCAGCATGACCTCGCGGTGGTCCTGGTCCGCGGACAGCTCGTGGTAGGCGCCGCGAGTGCCGAACCCGGCGTTGTTGACCACGATGTCGATCTCCAGGCCGATCTCCGCGACGGCCTTGGCGAGCTGGTCGGGGCCGCTTTCCTCGGCCAGGTCGACGGCGACGGTGTACACGTCGACGCCGTGACGCTCGCGCAGCCCATCGGCGACCTGGCGCAGCCGCGGCTCGGCCGGCGCGACCAGCACCAGCCGGGCGCCCCGCGCCGCGTACGCCTCGGCGAACGCCGCGCCGATGCCCGACGACGCCCCGGTGACCAGCGCGGTGCTCAACTTCAAATCCGCTTCCGCGGCCATGGTCCTCCCTGCTCGGCCGCGCGCGTGACCGTGTTCGGGTCACCCGCGCGACCCAGAACGGTTTCCGGATAGCGACATCATTGAATATGTCGCTCCAGACCTAATATCCGACCGCAGGGCGGGACACCGATAGGTACGGGCCCGTTGGTGGCGGACGACGGCGCGTGGCCCGACCGGGCTACACCTGGTCGAGCAGGTGCCGTTCGCGCACAGCGGCCACCGACAGCGTTCGGTAACCGACGTCGTCGAAGAGCACGGTGATCCGGTCGTCCTCGGCGCGCACCACCTGGCCCGCGCCCCAGGACACATGCCGCACGGCGCAGCCCGCCGGGAACGGCGCCTCGCCCTCGCCGGACTCGACGCGGCGCTGGTCGGCCCGCAGCTGCTCGGCCTGGCGCTGCTCGGGCAGGCCCGTCAGGCAGGTGTCGCAGTTCCCGCACGGCCCGGACGTCGGCTCACCGAAGTAGGTGAGCAGGAAGACCCGCCGGCAGTCCCGGGTCTCGGCGTAGGCGCGCATCATCTCGACGCGGGAGCGCTCGATCTCCACCCGCGACTCGGCGACCGCGGCCGCCCGGCGGGCGGCCTCCGGCGGCTCTGGGGCGTCCGCCCGCGCGGCCACCCGGCCGTCCTCGTGCATCGTCACCACGTCCGCGCAGGCCAGCAGGTCGACGAGCCGGGTCAACGCCGAGTCGCGCAGGTCGGCCGCGGCGGCCAGTTCCTTCGGGGTCACCGGTCCCTCGGCGTGCCCGAGCAGCGTGGCGACGCGCTGCAGCGCGGTCTCGTCGACCCGCCCGGAAGCGAAGAAGCGCCGCAGCCCGAGGTCCTCCGGCCGGTAGAACAGGCAGGCCACCGCGGCCTCGCCGTCCCGCCCGGCCCGGCCGATCTCCTGGTAGTACGAGTCGATCGAGTCGGCGACGTCGGCGTGGATGACGGCCCGGACGTTCGGCTTGTCGATACCCATCCCGAACGCGGTGGTGGCGACCACCACGTCGCACCGGTCCGCGGCGAAGTCGGCCTCGACCTCCCGGCGCACGGCGGCCCGTAGGCCGGCGTGGTACGGGTGGACGGACAGGCCGAAGCCCGCGAGTTCCTCGGCCAGTTCCTCGGTGGCCCGCCGGGTCGCCGCGTACACCAGCGCCGGCTTGGTCTCCGCCGCGATGCGCTCGACGAGACGGGCCCGCTTCTCGTCCTCGTCGGTGAACGACACCACCGACAGGAAGATCTCCGGCCGGTCGAAGCCGCGGACGACCTCGACCTCGTTCCGCATCCGCAGCCGCTCGCGGATCTCGCGGCGCACCGGTGGTGCCGCCGTGGCGGTCAGCGCCACCACCGTCGGCCGGCCGAGATCCTCGATGACCTGGCCGAGGAGCAGGTAGTCGGGCCGGAAACCGTGCCCCCAGGAGGCGATGCAGTGCGCCTCGTCGACGACGAACAGGGACGGCCGCGCCTCCCGCAGCGCCGCCCGCACGTCCGCGCGGGCCAACTGCTCCGGGGCCAGGAAGAGAAACTCGGTGCGGCCCTGGCGGACCGCGTCGAACGCGGCCTGCCGCGCCGCCGCGCCGGCGTCCGAGTTCGCCGCGACCGCAGGCTCGCCGAGCAGGCCGGACAGGCGTTCGGACAGGCTGCGCACCTGATCCCGCTGCAGGGCGATCAGCGGCGAGACCACGACAGTCGGACCGTCCCGCAGCAGCGCCGGGATCTGGTAGACCGCCGACTTGCCGCCACCGGTGGGCAGCACGCACAGCGTGTCCCGTCCTTCGAGGATCGCCCGCATGGCGTCGAGCTGACCGTCGCGCAGCTCGGCGAACCCGAAGCCCTCCGCGGCGACCAGCTCCAGCAGATCACCGAGCTCGTCGTGTTCCTCCTCCGCGACGGCCGCAGCCGCCCCGGGAGACGGTTCGGTGCCCGAGGACGGGGCCGGTTTGTCGTCCGGCGGGACCGCCGGCGCGCCACGCAGCCAGCCGGACAGCAGTCTTGCGATTCGATCACGACGTTTCATGGTCCCCACGGCGTACCCCGTCCCCGCTGAACAGCACCCTCCGGCGAACACGAAGGTGACAATCCTCGCCCGACCAAGCCCCTCGCCCGACCGGGTCAAAACCGGGGCGGGCAGTTCCGGCCCCGCCGGCGCAACTCGCCAGCCAGCCGCGACTTCGGAAAGTATCTGATCGGTTACAGTCGTGCGACTACCGGTCGGCTCGTCGCGGAAGGACAGTATTGATGCGTAGCCGGAGAGTCCGACAACAGCTTGTGCCGATTATCGCGATGCTGGCCGTGGCTGCGGTCGCCTTCGTGCTGGTCGCCCACGTGCTGGCCGACTCCACCGGCGGCGACGCGACGTCCTCCGCCCCGGCCGGGACCGGCGCCGACGACGAGCAGGCGGGCGCGGCTGCGCGCCGGGCGCTCGCGGCGGGCGTCCGCCCCGTGCCGGCGACGCCGCCGGGCAAGCTGCGCTTCGGGCTCGGCCCCGGGCTCGACAGCGCCCAGAACTCCCCCCTGGCCCAGGACCTCGACTTCTACAGCACCTGGTTCAACGGCCACAGCGACCTGAGCTTCCTGCGCCAGTGGAAGGCCGACCTGATCCCCCAGGTCTACCGGTCGGGCCACGGCATCCACCTCATCGTCTGGCTCGACGGCACCGGCGCGACCAGCTCCTTTCAGACCCCGCACGGCCCGGCCTGCGGCCGTGAGTACCCGCTGTCGAGCTCGTTCCTCGACGACGCCCGCGAGCTCGCCTCGATCTTCACCGGCCCCGCCGACGGCCCGGCCCTCTACGTCACCCTCTTCACCGAGTTCCAGACATACCCGTGCCAGCCGAACGCGTGGGCCGCGAGCCCCGAGACCACGAACTACTACCTCACCCTGCAGGACCAGTACCTCGCCGCGTTGCGCATCTTCCACGACGGCGCGCCGAACGCGCGGGTCTCCCTCGGCTGGGGCGGCTGGCAGGACCGCTGGGACGACCCCGCGACCGGCGCCGGCCGGTCGATGTTCCCCCATTTCGCGGACGTGATGCGAGCCTCGGACTTCGAGAGCTTCCAGGCGATGGGCGACGACCCGAATGCTCCGGACGTCGTGGCGATGACAGGGCAGCTCGGCCAGTACGGCCCGGTCATGCTCGCCCATTTCAAGTCCGGCTCCCCGTCGACGTGGACGGCGGACATGTACACGCTGCTGTCCGGCGACGCCCCCCGCCAGCTCAGCCAGAACGGCCTGTTCGCCTTCAGTTTCATGGACCAGGACAACATCAACGCCTCCCCCGCGGCCCTGGCCCAGGCCCGCGGCGCCATCCAGAGCCACGGCGTGCACGCCCCCCGCTGACCAGCGGCGCACCTGGGTCGTGTCCGGCCGATCATGCTAGGGGCAGCCGGACCCTTGACCGCTACTCCCCGCAGCGGGGCTGCGGGGGGTGGTCCCTCTGAATCGCAGCGACCCCTGACTGCCGTCGCTCACCGTGACCTTTGACCGGCAGCACAGCCGGCGCCTCCACCGAAGCCGACCGACCGGCCGACCGGCCGGGCCACAGCACACCCAGAGACGACTCGCCCACCAGCAAGATCGCCCGGACGCGACCTAGCCGGTGGCGGCGCACGGTTCGGGGGCGCGGGCGGCGGCGACGAGGGCGGCGAGGGCGGCGGACAGGTGGGGGGCCTGCTGGGAGCCGCGGCGGACGGCGGCGAAGATCGGCCGGACCGGCGCCCGGCCCGCGATCGGGCGGATGACCACCTCTGGTGTCGAGGACAGCCGCGCCAACCGGGGGATCAGGCTGACGCCGCAGCCCGCGGCGATCAGGCCGAGGACCGCGGCGAAGTCGTCGGCGTTGTGGCAGACCCGCGGGACGAAGCCGGCCGCCGCGCAGGCGGAGTGGGCGACCTCGCGGCAGGCGGTGCCCGGCCGGCTGACGATGAAGTCCTCCGCCGCGAGCGACTCCAGCGAGACCGCCGGCGCCGAGGCGCACGGATGGTCGGCGGGCAGCGCGACGTCGAGCGGGTCGTCGAGCAGTGGGATCTGCAGCAGCCGCGGATCGGCGGGACGCGCCGCCGCGTGGGTGATGCTCAGCGCGAGGTCGAGGTCGCCCGCGAGCAGCAGGTCGAAGCACTCGGGCTCGGGGACGTCCGTCACGTGCAGCTGCAACCGCGGCCGGCTCTCCCGCAGCGCGGTGAGCGCCGGGGCGACGATCGCGGAGATCGCCGTGGCGAACGCGGCCACCGCGACCGTCCCGACCCGGCCCTCGTCGAACGCCGCGAGATCAGCTTCCGCCCGTTCGAGCTGGGCGAACAGGATGTCGGCGTGCTCCAGGAGCACCCGGGCGGCCGGGGTGAGCCGCACCCGACGGCCGGCGGGGTCGAGCAGCCGGACACCGGTCTCCTTCGCGAGCGCGGCGAGTTGCTGACTGACCGCCGACGGCGTCAGGTGCAGGGCGGCCGCGGTCGCGACGACCGTCCCCCGAGTGTCCAGTTCCCGCAGCAGCCGCAGCCGGCGCACATCGATCATGCAGGGAATCTTAATAGTCAGGTCCACAGAAATTAGCTGGACTGCACATCCCGCGATCGGAATGGTAAGGGCCATGAGCTACGTGATTCTGACCGCGGCGACGATCATCGGCCTCGCTGCCTGGCTGTGGGGGCCGGACACCCGCGACGGCAGGGACTGGGCCCGCCGCGGCACCGGCTCCGGCCTTGGCTTCGGCCCCGACAGCAGGCTCCCCGGCCGGGACGAGTTCGGCCTTCCCGGCGACTTCGACGAACGCGGCGGAACCGGCCGCGGCCCGGGTGGCGGGGGACCGGGTGGCGGCGGACCGTGGGCGGGCTGGGCGAACGCCGCCCGCAGCCGGCGGGGATCAGCGCCTTCCGTGGATCTTCGACCACCCACACGAAGATCCACAGCACGACGATCCCAGCCGCGATCGCGCCGACACCACACCCCACGAATCGTCAAGATCGACGGGGGACGAGGACGGGCCTAGCGCGCGGGGTCGCCGACGGCGGCGACGTCCTCGCCGAGATAGGCCTGGCGGACCCGGTCGTCGGCGAGCAGGCCGGCGGCGCTGTCCGCGAGTACGACCCGGCCGTTCTCCAGCACGTAGCCTCGGCCGGCGATCCGCAGGGCGCTGGCCGCGTTCTGCTCGACCAGCAGCACCGCGACCCCGTCCCGGTTGATCTCGGCGATCACCTCGAAGATGGTCTGGACGACCATCGGCGCGAGGCCCATCGACGGCTCGTCGAGCAGGACCAACCGGGGCCGGCTCATCAGCGCCCGCCCGATGGCGAGCATCTGCTGCTCTCCGCCGGAGAGCGTCCCGCCGGCCTGGCCGATCCGTTCCTGCAGCCGCGGGAACAGGCCGTACACCCGCTCCAGATCCTCGCGCGTGTGGCGGCGGTCGCGGTAGGCGCCCATCAGCAGGTTCTCCCGGACGCTCATACTCGGGAACACCCGGCGGCCCTCGGGCACGTGACTGACCCCGCGGGCGACCAGGTCGTGCGCGGGGATCTCGGACAGCGGCCGGCCGTCCAGCAGGATCTCGCCCGACCGGGGCCGCAGCAGCCCGGAGACCGTGCGCAGGGTGGTCGTCTTGCCGGCGCCGTTCGCGCCCAGCAGGGTGACGATCTCTCCTTCGCCGACCTCCAGGCTGATTCCGCGCAGGGCGATCACCGCCCCGTAGGCGACCTCGACGTCCGTCAACGTCAGCAGCATCAGCGCAGCTCCTTGCGCGTCCCGGCGTCGACGCCGCCAGCGGGTGCGGCGTCGCCGGTGGTGTCGGCGACGCCGAGGTACGCCTCGATGACCGCGGGGTTGCGCTGCACCTCGCCGGGCGTGCCGTGGGCGATCACCCGGCCGAAGTTCAGCACGGTGACCGACGTCGCCAGCGACATCACCAGGGTCATGTCGTGCTCGATGAGCAGCACCGACACACCCGTGCCGGAAATTCGGGTGATCAGCGCGGCGAGGTCGCGCTTCTCCGCCGGGTTGGTGCCGGCGGCCGGTTCGTCGAGCAGCAGCAGGCCTGGGCCGGTGCCCAGCGCGCGGGCGATCTCCAGCCGGCGCTGCTCGCCGTACGGCAGGGAGGCGGCGAGTTCGTGCGTGCGGTGCCCGAGGCCCACCAGGTCCAGCAGCTCGCCCGCGCGACGCACGCCGTCCCGCTCGGCGCGCCGCGCGTGTGGCAGCCCGAGGATCGCGCTCACCGCGCCGTAACGCTGCCGGACCTCGGTGCCGATCTGCACGTTCTCCAGCGCGGACAGCGCGGGGAACAGCCGGATGTTCTGGAAGGTCCGGGCCACCCCGAGCCGGGTGATCGCGTGCGGACGGCGGCCGACGAGTTCGGCCGGGCGGCCGGAGGACGGCCAGAAGGTGACCGACCCGTGCTGCGGCCGGTACGCCCCGGTGAGGCAGTTGAACAGCGAGGTCTTGCCCGCGCCGTTCGGGCCGATCACGGCGAGGATCTCCCCGCGGCGCTGGCGGAGCGAGACGCCGTCGAGGCTCGTCACGCCGCCGAAGCGCAGTTGCAGGTCACGCGCCTCGACGACCAGGTCACCGGTGTCGTCACCGGCGCCGGGGCTCACGGCCGGCCGCCGGCGGGCGCGGAGCCGAGGGAGTCGGCGGAGCCGATCCCGGCCTCGGACAGCTCGATCTCGCGCCGTCGGCGCCGGGACGGCACGAGCCCCTGCGGACGGAAGATCATCATGATCACGATGACGGCCCCGAAGTAGATGTAACGGTCCGCGGGCTCGACCTTGTCCCGCAGGTAGAAGGCGAGGCCCTGGAGCACCACCGCGCCGACGACGACGCCGAGCCGCGAGCCCATCCCACCGAAGATGACCACCGCGACGACGAAGAACGACGCCTGCAGACTGAAGGACTGCGGGTTGAAGAACTGCTTCGACGCGAACATCACGCCGGCGAAGCCGGACACCGACGCGCCGATCGCGAAGGCCAGCAGCTTCAGCCGCAGCGTCGCCACCCCGGTGGCCTCGGCGGCGACCTCGTCCTCCCGGATCGCCGCCCAGGCCCGGCCGATCCTGGACCGTTCGAGCCGCCCGAAAGCGATCATCACCAGGACGACGATGGCCAGCAGCAGGTAGTAGTAGGGCTTGGGATCGATCCCCCACGTGTAGTCGAGGCCGAGCAGGTGGACCGACAGGTGCGGCACGCCGAACGCGCCCCGGGCCCCGTTGGTGATGCCGTCGGCGTTGTTGGCGACCAGATGGATGATCTCCCCGAACCCGAGGGTGACGATCGCCAGGTAGTCACCGCGCAGCCGCAGGGTCGGCGCGCCCAGGATGACACCGGCGAGCGCGGCGAGGACCAGCGCGATCGGGAACACGAAGAACGGGTTGAGCGTGAACGGCGCGTGCCACGGCATCGCCGACTGCGAGGTGAAGTAGGCCGTGGTGTAGGCGCCGATGGCGAAGAACGCGATGTAGCCGAGGTCCAGCAGGCCGGCGTAGCCGACGACGACGTTCAGCCCGAGCGCGAGCAGCGCGTAGATGCCGATGTCGGTGACCATCGACTGCTGGGCCGCGGTGGAGACCACCTGCGGCGCGATGATCGCGATGGCGAGGAGCACGACGTTCAGGACGATCGGGGCGCCGCGGCGGCCGTAGGCGGCGCCGACCGGCGCGCGCACCGGCGCGGTGAGCCGGGTGAGCACCCCCCGCAGCTCCGCCCAGAGCACCAGCACCACCCACAGCGCGACGGCGAGGATGAGGAACAGCACGATCCGCGGATCGGCGATCGAGTCCCAGGCGGCCTGCAGGGGTTCGTCGGAGTTGCCCGTCGGCCCGGTGACGACCGCGGCGAGCAGCCCGACCAGCACCAGCGCACCGAGCTGGCGCAGCCGGGCCGGCGTGAACAACATCGCCGGATGCCACGGCGACCGCCCACCCGGCGCCACCCCACCCGCGGGCGCGCCGCGGCCGACAGCCGCCGAGTCGCCGGCAGGACTGCGGGGCGGGGGCGCCGGGCCGTCGGTGGGGTTGGCACCGGCGGGGCGCGCTGCCCCGGACTGGGCCGGGGGGCGTCGCAGCGCCATGGTGTCGGCGTCGGGAGCCGCGCCGGCGGGGACGCCGCGGACCGGGTCCGGCTGGTCGCCCGGGTTCGCGGGCGAGGGCTGGCCCGGGACGTTCGGGGCGCTCACGCGGCCCGCCCCAGGCGCTCACCGAGCAGGCCGGACGGTCGAATCATCAGGATCGCCACCAGCACGAGGAAGGCGATGACGTCCTTGTAGGACGCCTGGAACAGGTAGCCACCATAACTCTCGACGAGGCCGAGCAGCAGGCCACCGAGCATGGCCCCGCGGACGTTCCCGATGCCGCCGAGGACGGCGGCGGTGAACGCCTTCACCCCGGGGACGAAGCCCATGCTGTACGACGCGTTGAACGTCATCGCGTAGAGGAAGCCGCCCGCGCCGGCGAGCAGGCCGCCGACGATGAACGTGACAATGATGATCCGCTCGACGTCGACGCCCATCAGCACGGCGGTGTCGGCGTCCTGGGCAACCGCCCGGATGCCCTGGCCGAGGCGGGTGCCGGCGACGAGGCGGTCGAGGCCGACGAGCATCGCGATGGCGACGGCGAAGATGACCAGCGACTGGGTCGACACGTCGGCGCCGAAGAGCTTGAACACCGTGCCGTTGTGGAACAGGTCGGGCAGGTCGACGTTCTGCCGGCCGAACTCCTTGCCGGCGAGGTTCACGGCGAACAGCGACGCGCCGATCGCGCTGATCAGATAGGCCAGCCGGGGCGCCGAGCGGCGGCGCAGCGGCCGGTAGGCGACCCGTTCGAGGGTGAGGGCGGCGAGCCCGCCGCAGATCGCGCCGGCGCCCAGGCCGATCGCGACCAGCCCGACGGACTCCAGCCCGCCGGGCACCGACCCGTCCCCGGGCAGCAGCGCGCGGGCCACGAACAGCCCGCCGAAGGATCCCAGCATGAACACCTCGCTGTGGGCGAAGTTGATCAGCTGGAGCACTCCGTACACCAGCGTGTACCCGAGCGCGATGACCGCGTACAGCGACCCGACCATCAGACCGTCGATGGTGAGCTGCCAGAACTGGTCGAGGAAACCCATGCGTAGGCCGTTCGTCAGTTGGCAAGGTTCGTGGGACAGAGCGGTTCGTGGGACAGAGCATTCCGCCGGACGGAGCGGTTTGCCAGCGGGCTGGCAGGGCGGTGGCCGGACACCACCCGGGTGTCCGGCCACCGCCGCGCCGATGTCAGGACTTGAGCAGGTCCGCGGTGTTGCCGAGCACGGCGATCTGACCGTTCTTGACCTGGTAGATGAACACGTTCGAGCCCTTGACCTCGCCGTTGGACTCGAAGGCGACGGTCTTGGTGATGCCCGCGTGGTTGACGCTGGGGAACGCCTTGAGGACCGACTCGCGGCTCACGTCGCTGCCCAGCTGCTTGAACACGTCCGCCAGCGCGAGGGTGGCGTCGTACGCCTCACCGGAGTAGGTGCCGGGCTTGGCGCCGTTGTTGACCTTCTTGAACGACGCGACGAACGCGGCGGCCTTCGGGTCGGAGTTCACGTCACCGCAGGGGCAGGTCAGGTAGGTGCCCTCGGCGGCGGCGGCACCGGCCTGCGCGACGTACTGCGGGTCGAGCGAGCCGTCACCGCTGACGACCTTGCCGGCGAAGCCCTTGTCCTTGAGCGCCTTCGACAGCAGCGCCGTCTCGGCGTAGTAGCCCGAGTAGTACAGGACGTCCGGCTTCGCAGCGATGATCTTCGTCGCCTCGGACGTGTAGTCCTTGGTCGGGTTGATGCCGTCGTGGATCACGGTGACGCCCTTGGCCTTGAGCTCCGGCTCCAGAGCGCCGGACAGGCCGGTGCCGTACTCGCTCTTGTCGTCGAGCGAGTAGACCGTCTTGGCCTTGAGCACGGTCGCGACGTAGTCGGCCGCGGCCTTGCCCTGCACCGTGTCCGGCGCGATGACCCGGTAGAAGGTCTTGAAGCCCAGCGTCGTCAGCGCGGGGTTCGTCGCCGACGGGCTCACCGAGAGCAGGCCGGCCTCGGTGTAGTTCGGCTCGCTGGCCTTCGTGGCGCCGGAGAACATCGGCCCGACCACGGCGACGACCTTGGAGTTGTCGATCAGCTTCTGGGCTGCGGTCGGACCCTGGTCGGCGGAGCCGGCGTCGTCGGACTCGACCACCTTCAGCTCGAACGGCGAGCTCGCGTCCGCGTTGACCTCCGCGACCGCGGTCCGGATGCCGTACAGCGCGTTCAGTCCGAGCTGCTGGTTGTCGCCCGAGAGCACCCCCTGATAGCCGATGGTGATCGTTTTCTTCCCACTGGACGAGCTGTCACCACCGCTGCTCCCACAGGCCGCTGCCGACAGTGTCACCGTCGCGGCCAAGGCTATCGCTCCCAGGAGCGGGCGCCTACCCATCGATGTTCCTCCTCCGGTTCGGCCGGACGCGACCACACTGCCGTCGCCCGACCACGCTGTGTCGCTGCCCCCGCACGCCCGACGTCTCGCCGCCGGCCGCGTTCGCCGCGCTTGAGATGGCGGCAACCTAGTCCTTCGAGCAGATCGCCCGAAAGCGGCCACAACAGGTTGTTACACCAGTGACACATTCGTGGACGTTAGGCGCGCCGCCGTTCATCTGCGTGGGCTTCCCGAGACCGAGTTCCCACTACAGACCAATTACGGTGAAAGAGTGCGGATATGTACCTCTACCAGGCAGGTTGGCTGGTACCCGGCCTCGCGGGCGGTCGCTGCCAATGCGGGGCGACGCCGGCGACCGTCCCCGCCGGACGAATGTAGGACAACTCACCGAAATCGCTCGGTAACACATCCCGGTACGCCGCGACGTCATCCACGGTCTGATTGACTGACGCGAGAGTGTCGTGCCTACCCAACGACTGAAGCCAGCGTCCGGTTCGGGCCAGCGAGACCTGGACGTGCCAGCCACCGCCCTCGCGGACCCGGCGGGCCAGCGCGTCCAGCACGCCGTAGGCGGCGAGGTAGCCGGTGGCGTGATCGAGCGCCTGGGCGGGCAGCGGCACCGGGCGCGCCGATCCGCTGGCCGCCGCCGCGCCGAGAGCGAGCCCGGACGCGGTCTGCACCAGACTGTCGAACCCACGCAGCCCGCGCCAGGGCCCCCGCCGCCCGTAGGCGCTGATGGACGCGTAGACGATGCCGGGCCGCAGCCGCGCCACCGCGTCGGGCCCGAGGCCGATCCGGTCCAGGGCGCCCGGGCGGTAGGCCTGTAGGACGACGTCCGCGGTGGCGATCAGTTTGCGCAGCCGGCGCGCGTCGGCCGCCACCCGCAGATCGAGATACGCGTTGCGTTTGCCGAAGCCGGTGTCGGCCAGCAGACTGCCCATCTCCGGCAGGTGCGGGGCGTCGATCCGCAGCACGTCCGCGCCATAGGCGGCGAGCGTGCGCCCCGCGACCGGACCGGCGATGACGCGGCTCAGGTCCAGCACCCGCAGCCCGGCGGCAGGCAGTGCGTCCATCCCGGCCGCCATTCCGGCGGGCATCCAGGCGGGTATGGCCCGGACGGGCGGCAGTGGCTCCGCCGCGGTCTCCCCCAGCCGGGTGGTCTCCACCAGCGGCAGCCCGTCCAGCGCACGGGCCTGCTCGTGCGCCGACCATGCCTGCTCCGATCGGGCCATGGTCGCGCACATCCCCGCAGCCTGAAGGTCCGCCTCCAGCGACGACGCGTCACGGCGGCGGATGGCCCGGGCTACGGCGGCCGGGTCGTTCGACGCGCCGAGCAGTCCCAGTACTCCGTCGCGATGGTGCGCGAAGTTGCAGTGCAGCTGGATCCACCGGTCGTCGGCGGTGGCGTAGTAGCCGGAGACCGGATCCCACGGTGTTGGCGGCGGCTGCCCGTCGGTCCGCAGATAACGCTCGCTGCGGAAGGCTGCGGCGGCATGCCGGGTGTCCACCGCCACCGCCACGTCACCGCCGCCGAGGCGGGTGGCCAGCAGGCGCCCGGCCCCGACCGCGGCCGCCGCGACGGCCGTGGCGGCGATCGTCGTGACCCGGTACAGGCTGGGCAGCACGTCCGGCGGGCCGGTCACGGTCAGCCGGCCGGCGACGTCCGGCTCCCCGACGACCGATGCGAGCTGGTCACCGACCGCCGGACCCGGCGGCGGGCGGTGCGGCGGCGAGCAGTGCGGGCTCGGGCGGTCCGCGGCGGTGTCGGGCGGCTCGCCCGCGGGTGGTTCGACGCTCATGCTGGGCACAGTTCCCATACTGGCCACGCCACCGGCTGGCCTGTCACCGTAACGACTCGTCCCGCACTGCCGTGACATGGTGTCGCCGCACCACCCACCGGGGTGGCCCGCCGGCGGCCGGGAAGGCGCCGCATGGGTGCCGAACCATCGCTGTACGACGTGCTCGGGGTGGCGCCGGACGCGACCGCCGAGCAGATCCGGCACGCCTACCGGGCCGCCGCGCGGCGGACCCACCCGGACACCGGCGGCCGCGCGCCGGCCTTCGCCCAGGTGAACGTCGCCTATCGCGTCCTGGCCGACGCCACCCTGCGACGGCAGTACGACCAGCGCCTGGCCGCTCCCGCCCGACCCGGCGCCGCCGGGCCACCACCCCCGCCCGGTCGGAGGGGCGGGGCCGGTGCGCCGCAGCCGGGGGCCGATCCGGTGGTGCGCCGGCGCTATCTGGTCCTCATGGGGATCGCGCTGGCCCTGTTCATCTCCGGAGGTGCGGTCGTCCGCCTGTACTCCCTGCCGGCTGCCATGGTCATGTGCGCGGTCGCGGCGGTGATCCCGCCCATCGCCGTCGCCGTCGCGGGCCGCCCTCGCCAACCGCCGGGCACGGACAGCCGGCACCCCCCGAACGGACCAGCGGGCTGAGGCCGGGCAGGAGACGCGCCGCCGTGGCCCGGGCGGGGCTCAGCCAGGCAGCCGCGCGCGCACCGAGCCGACGGGCTGCCCGCCGCCGAGCACGACCGGCGCCGCCAGGAAGGCGATCTGGGCCATATCGGTCTCCGTCCGCCCGGGGATGTCACGGGCGGGTAGGGCGCCCAGGCGGTTGAGCGCGGCGATCGCGACCGGGATGCCCGCCCGCCCGTTGCCATCGGCGATCTTGACCGCGACCGCGTGACCGTCGGCGGTCGCGACCACCGTGACCCCTTCGGCGCCGTTCTTGGCGACGATGCCGGGCACGGCCCGCATCAGTTCGGTGTCGGGCAGCCCCAACCCGCCGATCAGCTCAGGGTGCGCCCGCATGGCATCCACCACCCGCCGCCGCTCGCTGCCCCGCTCGGCCTGGACCATCGCCTGCAGGCCACGCGCGAGGCCGGTCAGCGACAGGGCGAACAGCGGTGCTCCGCAGCCGTCCACCGTCGTACCGGCGATCTCCACACCGCACAGGTCCTCGATCGTGGCGCGCACGGCGAGCTGCAGCGGATGGTCCGGCGCGAGGTAGTTTTCGATGGGCCAGCCGGCGGCCACGCAGCAGGCGATCATTCCGGCGTGCTTGCCGGAGCAGTTCATCAGGATCGGCTCTGCGCTGCCGCCCGCCCGAAGGTGCGCCTGCGCCGCCGCCGCGTCCAGCGGCAGGTCCGCCGGGCACTGCAGGGCGTCGGTCGAGACGCCCGCCACCGAGAGGATCTCCAGCACCCGGACCAGGTGCGGTCCCGCGCCGCTGTGTGAGCTGGCGACGATCGCCAACAGGTCGGTCGGGACGTGCCGGCTCAGGAACACCCGGTCGAGACCGGCCCGCAGAATCGCCACGGCCTGCATCGGCTTGACCGACGAACGCGGGAACATCGGCAGGTCCGGCGCGCCGACCCGGAGCGCGACCGAGCCATCTCGGGCCAACCCCACGACCGTGCCGTGATGGAGGCTCTCCACGAACGGCTCACCACCGCGCAACCCGCGGACGACCTCGGCGACCACCTGGGGACCCTCCGGTACCACCATGCAGGTCAGCGTACGACGGGCGGCTCGTCAGGGCGGACGTTGTGCCGATCCTGCGCAGATGCCGCCGAAACTCCCGTAACGACCCATGTGCGCCGGCGGATGGCGAGACCCGCGGCTGGTTGCGCGGAGCGGTCACCGCTGCGGGCCGCTCGGCTTACCCTGGACGACATGCCTGCCTACGACTACCGATGCCGGATCTGCGACGCGTCGTTCGAGATCCGCCGGAGCATCAGCGAGCCCGTCCCGGCCGGCGGGGTGGCCTGCCCCGCCGGGCATGCCGAGACCTCGCGGGTCTTCTCCGCGGTCGCGGTCAGCCGCGGCGCCGCCGCCCCGGCGATGGCCGCGCCCAGCGGCGGTGGCGGGGCGTGCTGCGGAGGTGGCTGCTGCGGCTGACCGCACCCGTCCCGCGGCGGGGGTGACCCCGGCGCAGTCCCGGGCTCAGCCCCCGCCGTGCTTCGCCGTCGGCGCACGGGCCGCCCGGCTGCGCGGCCCGACGTCGACCTGACGTTCCCGCTGGCCGTCGAAAGCAGCCGCGCGGTCCTCGGCAAGTCGTCGGCGGAGCAGGCGCAGCGTCTCCTCACGTTCGGCCTGGCTCAGGCCGGAGACCAGAGTTCGCAGCAGGCCACCAGCGCCCGGCCACCGTTCGTCCCCGCCGCGCCCACGCATGCCCATAGCACCGTCCTACCCCCGGTGGACCCTCGGTATGCCGCCGGTCACGCTCGGTGCGTTGCGCCCGGACGATCAGTCCACCGGCTCCGGCGGCTCCCTGGTGGCCTGCTCGCGCCCACGCAGCCGCGCTCGCGCTTTCCCGCTCTGGGTCCGCAGGGCCGCGTACTGCTCCCGCAGCAGCAGACCGTCGACGGCCGGCGGCCCGAAGATGATGATCCATGCCACGCCAAGTGACCACAGCCCCGCCAGTGCGCCGAGCGCGAGGACTCCGAACGCCCCGAGCGCGGCGAAGAACAGCAGGAACGCGACGCTCGCGACCAGTCCCCAGATGACCAGCCGGCGAACGCTGGCCGGCTCCGCCTGCGCCGCTCCCGCGCCCGCCGTCGCCGCGGTCGACCCGGCGAGCCGACTCCGCGTGGCCGGAACAGCGCCACCCCGGACAGCGCCACCCCGGACAGCGCCACCCCGACCGGCAGTTCCCCGGGCCGCAGCACCTCGGGCCGCAGTGCCCCGATTTCCAGCGCCTTGACCAGCGGCGGTCCTTCTGGCGGCGGCCCGGTCATCGACCGTGCTGGCCGGCGCCGGCGCGGCACGGCCAGGAGTCGAGGCGGGCCGGACCGGAGTCGTCGTAACAGCGACCGCAGAGGTGGAGCCGGCGGCACTCCGCCCAGCCGCCCCCGGCCGGGCGGCTGGTTCCGTCGCCAGGTCCCGACCCGGCTGGGCGGCACGACCCGGCTGGGCCGTGCGACGGGACGGGCTGGTGTGGCGGGACGAGGTGGCCTCGCCCGATCGGGCGTCGGCAGCGACCGCTCGGGCTTCCCGCCGGCCTGGGCGAGCGGTGTCCGCTGCGGCGTCATCTCGGGAGACGACGTCACGCCTGGTAGCGATACGAGGCCGTCGATCCAGCACGGTGCGTCCCATGCCTGTTCTGTGCCCTAACCACGCGGAGGTCATGCCGCCGTCTTCATCCGGCGAAATACATTTCTCCGCAGCCGCGAATCTCTTTGTCCCGTAGCGGTTTCACCGATGGTGGCATGGCGGCCGGGCCTGATGCCCAGCCACGGGGCGCCCCCGCCACCCTCGCGGGCACGTCAAAATGATCTACCACGATCCGTGACCGCAGCCGAGGGCGCCCCGGCCCGCCGCGCCGGGGGCGCTGACCGACCGTTCTCGCCTCCGCCTCGCCCGCATTCTCGTGCAGGTGACCGGACACCTCGTCCGGGGAATGTGCACGCTCGGTACGAAACAAACCTGATCCGGTGTTGGCCGGGATCATCAGCATTCGGCGGGCCGTTCGACCCGGGCGCGGACGGATGCCCCAAACGGACCATGGGCGGCGCGGTTGCGCGGCCCGAGCGGGCCACCGTCACGTGGGTGGTCCACGCGGGTCATCCAGGGCCCGGAGGACTGGCCCGTTCGGGCTCCGGCACGCGTCGGGCGCGCGGCGCGGCTACCGCGCATCCCCCACTCGGGTCATGAAACTCCGTAGCCCGGACCGGCACGCCTCCCCTGTCCGGGCCGGTGGGATTAGCCCGTAGGAACCAGGTCGGCCCGCGGCCCGACACCGCCCCCGCCCGGGTCACGGCGTCACCGGCGTGACGAGATCCGCCGAGTGCGGTGATGTCCGGACCTCGGCGCGTTCGGCATCAATGGCCGTCCGTACGCCGATCTCATACAGCGCACAGGCCTTTCCGATCACCGGCCGGGCGACATTGCGAACGGGTACTCCGCCTGCCGTCGATCCACGCTCCGAACCTGCGTGCGCATGACCGTGCAGCGCGAGTTCGGCACCGCCGGCATCCACCGCCTCGGCGAGGTGGTAGCTGCCGAGGAAGGGATATATCTCGGCCCGCTCCCCGATGAGCGTGTCCGGCACCGGCGCGTAATGGGTCAACGCCACGCGAATATCACAGTCCAGCTCTTCCAGCGCGAATAGCAGGTTATTCGCAACATCACGGGCATGTCTGACGAATGCCTTCATCAGCGGCTCGCCGAAGTCGGAGCCACTCGCTCCGGCAAAGCCCCCGCCAAACCCCTTGACCCCGGCCACTCCGAGCCGCACACCGCCGATGTCGTGGACCGTTCCCGCGCCTTCCAGAACCGTGGCTCCCGCCGCGGTGAGTATCGCGGTGATCTCCTCCTCCGCGTCGCCGTGGTAATCGTGGTTGCCCAGAACGGCGACAACCGGGATCTCCGCCCGCGCGATCTCGGCCGCCACCACCTCGGCCTCCTCGGGCCGGCCGTGCTGGGTGAGGTCGCCGGCGAGCAGCAACACGTCCGCGCGCCCGACCAGGTCACGCAGCACGGGCGCGAAGGTCCCGGCGCTGTCCGTACCGAGATGGATGTCGCCGACCGCGGCGATTCGGATCATTGGATCGTCTCCACGTTCGCCGGTCCGTCGGCCGTGGTCCGGCCGGTGATGGTGACGTCGTTGCGCACCGGATGCCCCGGAGCCGCCTCGGCGATCACCTGCGCGACCGCCCGGCGACGGGCGTCCGTCGCGACCTCGCCCTCGACGAGGACGTATCCCTCCCGGACGGCCACTTCCAACCCCAACTCCGCCACCCGCGGATCCTCGGCAAGCAGTTCGTGCAGGTCACCGGCCAGGTACTCGTCGGCTTCGGCCGGGTCCACCGCCCGGCGAGCGGCCTGCGACGCACCGGCACCCGACCCGGCCGATCCCGATCCCGATCCCGGGGCGCCGGCGGACGGCTGACCCGCCACGGACCGGCCAGCGGTGGCGACCCGCTCCTCGGGCCGGGAATCAGCACCCGGCACACCCCCGTCAGCGGCCGTGTCCGCCCTGCCGGCCACGATCGCCGGCTCGGCCGTACCCGGCGGGCTGGTCGGCGCCGGGGAATGGGGAGAAACTCCGGTGCCCGTCGCCGCGATTCGCCCGGCCTTGCGATTCGCGCCATTGCGGCCAGGTGGCGTCGACGCGAGACCGTCTCCGGGGGGTATCAGGCTGAGCCTTGTGGCGACCAGCAGGGCGGCTTCGGCAAAGGGTGAGGCGGCCGTGGCGCGGCGGACCTGATCCCAGTCGACCTGTTCCCGCATCGCCCGGATCATCGGCAGTACGCGGGCCAGATCGCAGTACCGTTCCTCCAGGGCCAGCAGGGTCATCTCGAACCAGTCCGTCGCGTCCAGGACGGGCATCCGCACCGAGTCGACCGACATCTCGCTGGAGCGTTCCAGCATCTCGCCGGTGACGGCACGACCGACCGGATGATGGATCAGATCGACGAGCACCTCGCCGTCGAACACCTTGGTGAGCCAGTCCTCCGGCGGATCCACCGAGCGCAGGCCGGCGGCGGCCAGCACGGAGACAGCGCGGGCGACATCTTCCTCCCGCAGCATGAAATCCACGTCGTGAACAGGCTCGGGGCCGCCCCGGGCCCAACATGCGTAGCTTCCCCCGAGGGCGAACGGGATGTCCGCCTCCTTCAGGGTCACCGCGACACGTTTCAGACTCTCCCGCAGACCTCTGGGCGCATCCTCCATACGGGAGCCACTACCCGCACAGTGCCCGTCATGCACCCACCACCAGGAGGTTGTGCCCGGGGCCTCCCTGTCACGAGCATGACATCCCCGAATGGCTACCCCGAAGCGGTGATGAGCCTACTACGCACGTACCAGGATGTCCGGTAATCCCTAGTTATAATTTCACTACATGCCACCCCAGTAACGGCGCAGACGCCGAGGCACCACGTGATTCTGACAGCCTGGCGACAACGAGCGTCGACATGAGCGATGATGACCTTTGCGGCGAACTCGTCGGCCGCCTACTTCGACACCGGATTGGAAGCGAACCCTGAACGCGCGCACACGATCCGACCAGTTGCCCCGGGGTGTCGGTGATGACACCAGCGCGCTGGAACATTCCGGCGAGCGCCTACCCGGGCAACGCGCAACCGAGCCGGCAGCCCTGCCTTCGCCGCCGGCCGAACCGCCCGCCACCAGCGGCGTCGTGGACATGTCCAGCCACCCGGGCCAGCTCGCCCGGCGGCTGCAGCAGGTGACCTACCAGCTGTGGACGACCACGGTCTCCACCGAGACGACACCCCCGCAGTTCGTCGTTCTCAACAGCCTTCTGGCGGATCCCGACATCGACCAGCGCACGCTCGGCGAACGGGCGTCGCTCGACCGGTCCACCGTCGCCGATGTGGTCGCGAGACTCGTCCAGCGGGGTCTCATCCGTCGGGTCCGGGATCCGCGCGATGGCCGGCGCAACGTCCTGCGGCTGACCAGGCGCGGCGAGTCCACCCACGCTCAGGTGGCGGATCGCATCGAGCAGATGAACGACAAACTGCTGGCGCCGCTGTCCAAGGAGGAACAGGGCACCCTGCTGTCCATGCTGACGCGGATCGTCGACCAGGACAGCCAGCGCTAGCCGGGCCTACCGCCTGCGGGCCTGCCCTCAGGCCGGCGACCCCAGTCGTCGGGCTTGCCGTTCTCGCGGTCGGCACGGTCGGCGTCACCGCCTCGTCCCCGCTCCACGGACGCGAGGCCGCCCGGTCCGCCGCCCGCACGCCGGCGGGCGGGGCCGCCCCGGCTGCGGTGAGCCCGACGGCGGGACATCCCCAGATTCGATCAGCCCTGTCCTGGCAGCATCTTTCGCCGCCCACGAAGATCGAAAAAAGATCAAACTAATTGCAATTAGCGTGTCAACTCTGACAACCCGCTACTGTCGGCGCTGCGACATCGGCGCGCCGGCCGCCGTCGCCCCGCGAAGTAGCCCGGTTCGAGGAGGACACGTGACATCGCCTGACACCGCGGCCCTGGTGCTCCGGGTCATTGTGGGTCTCACCCTGATCGCGCACGGCTACAACCACGTGTTCGGGCCCGGCGGGATCAAGGGGACGGCTGGCTGGTTCGGCAGCATGGGGCTGCGGCCACCGCTCGTGCACGCCTGGATGTCCGGGCTGGTCGAACTCGCCGCCGGGGCCGGGCTGATCGTCGGCTTCCTCACCCCGTTCGCCGCGGGTGCGATCATCGGCACGATGGTCGTCGCCGGCATCACCGCGCACCGCACCAACGGGTTCTTCATCTTCAAGCCCGGTCAGGGCTATGAGTACGTCCTGATGATCTCGGTCGTCTGCGCGGCCATCGGCATCCTCGGCCCGGGCAAGGCCTCGCTGGACCACGCGATCGGCATCGAGCTCGACGGCTGGGTCGGCGGCATCATCGCGCTCGTGCTCGGCGTCGGCGGCGCCGCCCTGCTGCTGGCGACCGCGTGGCGCCCGGAGCGCAGGGCCGCCGGGTCGACGAGCGCCTGACCGCACCGCCGCCGGACTGATTCCCGCCGGCCGGGCCGGACGCAGCACTGATTCCGGCCCGGCACAACGTGCATCTCGACAATCATTGTGCTGATACTGGCATTCGTGGTTACCGACATCGATGGTGGACAGCAGGACCGACCGACCCCGGCGCCCGCGCTGCACCTGCCGGGCGACGGCCTGGAAGTCGCCGCGGACGCCTACGGCGATCCGGCCGATCCCCCCGTCGTGCTGCTGCCCGGAGGCGGCCAGACGCGCCACTCGTGGCGCCGCACGGCTCGCCGGTTCGGCGACCACGGCTGGTACGCGCTGACGGTCGACCTGCGCGGCCACGGCGACTCCGGCTGGGCACCCGACGGCGACTACGCCTTCGAGCGCTTCGCTGCGGACATCCTCGTGCTGTGCGGAGCTCTGAGCCAGCCACCGGTGCTCGTCGGAGCCTCCCTCGGCGGGCTCGCCGCGCTCATCGCCCTCGGCCGCGAACCGGAAGTGGCCCGGGGCCTCGTCCTCGTCGACGTGTCCCCGTTCCTGCAGAACGAGGGCACCGCGCGGATCACCGGGTTCATGCGGTCGGCGCCGGAAGGCTTCGCCTCCCCCGCGGAGGCCGCCGACGCGGTCGCCGCCTACCTGCCGCACCGGGAGCGTCCGCGCGACACCAGCGGGCTGCGCAGGAACCTGCGCCTGGTGAACGGACGCTGGTTCTGGCACTGGGATCCCGTGTTCCTCTTCCCGCCCGGGGAGCCCGACCCGGCGCGGGTGAACAGGATGGCGACCGACCTCGCCGCCGCCGCGGCAGGCCTGCGGCTCCCGACGATGCTGGTCCGCGGCAGCCGGTCGGACGTCGTCAGCGAAGGTGACGCCCACCGGTTCCTCACCCTCGTCCCGCACGCCGACTACAGCGACGTGGCCGGCGCGCACCACATGGTGGCCGGCGACGACAACGCATCGTTCGACGAGCGCATCCTGGACTTTCTCGATCGCCGGATCCGCCCCCGGCTGATCCTCGACGCCTCGCTCAGCGGCGACCCCATGGCCGGGGACGAGGCTGCTGGGGACGAGGTGTGCGCCTGACCTCGACGCCGACGGACGCCGGACCCCGCGTCGGGCGGCGGCCCGGCGCGGCCGGCCTGTTGCTCGCCGCCGGCGCCGGGCGGCGGATGGGCCGTCCCAAGGCGTTGGTGGAGATCGACGGCGAGCCGCTCGTCGCCCGCGGGATCCGGTTGCTCGCCGACGGCGGCGCCCGGCCGGTCGTGGTCATCGCTGGCGCTGCCGCCCCGCAGGTCGAGGCGGTCGCCGCCGCGCTGACCACGGTGACACCGGTGCGCCTGGTCCGCGCGCAGCGCTGGGCGGAAGGCCTCGGCGCGTCACTGCGTGCCGGGCTCGCCGCCGCCGCCGACCTGGACGTGGACGCCGTGGTCGTGGCCCTCGTCGACCAGCCCGACCTGGTCGCCGCCGCGGTCCGCCGGCTGATCGGGGCCGCCGCGCCGGGCGGCGGCTACCCGCACCCGGCGTTGACGGCGAGCTACCAGGGGCGGGCGGGGCATCCCGTCCTGCTGCGACGGGCGGTCTGGGAGCGGGTCGCCGCGTCGGCCGTGGGAGACGTCGGCGCCCGGGCGTGGCTGCGCGCGCACCCCGCCGAGGTCGGTCTCGTCCCCTGCGACGGGCTGGGCTCCCCCCGGGACGTCGACACCCCGGCGGACCTGGCGGCGTCCCGCGCCGGTCCGGACCACGGTCGGCGCGGACCTCGTGACCTGCGGGAGGATGCGGACATGGAGCTGTCCGTCATCGACAACCCCGACCGGCACCGCCACGAGGCGCGCACTCCCGAAGGGGAACTCGCCGGCCTCGTGCAGTACCAGCGGCGGCCGGATCGGATCGTGTTCGTGCACACCGAGGTCCTGCCGGAGTACGAGGGCAGAGGCGTGGGTTCGGCGCTGGCCGCCGCCGCTCTCGACGCAGCCCGCCAACAGGGCCTGGCGGTTATTCCGGAATGCCCCTATATTCGCGGGTACATCGACCGCCATCCGGACTATGCGGACCTGGTGGCGGACGTCGGCGAATCCCGTTCCGGCTGACCCTCAGCGGACGCCCAACTCGGCGAAAACGACCGTCCTGGCGGGTGCCACGTGGTCGACGATGTGGGAGACGGACACACAGCACCCCATCCCGGTGGTCACATCATCGTGGTGGCGGCGGGTCCACGGCGGGCTCGGCGCCCGGGAAAGGACGTGTGCGTGTCGGCCGCCCGTCATCGGTCCCGAGGTGCCGCACCTCGGGGGGAACAGCCGCCGCCGGCCGGCCCGCGCGACGCCGAACGTGGTCGACGCCGCTGGCCCGGGGCGGTCAGCGGGATGGCGGTTCTCCTGCTCGGCGGGCTCACGATCACAGGTCTCGGGTTCGTGGCGGCGGCCGTCTGGCATGGCAGCTCGTCCGAGGAGTGCGCCGACGGCACGCCCCGCGCCGCGCTGACCATCACCGCCGCCCCGACCCTGGCGACGCCGATCCGACAGCTCGCCACCGCCTACGGGCAGGCGCATCGCGAGGCGGGCCAGCCCTGCACGTCGATCACGGTGGCGTCGACGCCGTCGGACCGCGCGCTGGACACCCTGGCCCGCTCCGACGCGTCCGGGTCGGGCACGCCGGACGTGTGGATCCCCGAGGCGGCGGACTGGCTGGAACTCGGCCAGGAGTCCGATACCGCCGCCCGGCAACTGCCCGCCCGGGCGACGACGATCGCGGGCTCGCCGATCGTCATCGCGATGCCCCGGCCGATGGCGGAGGAGCTCGGCTGGCCGGAACACCATCTGACCTGGGCTGAACTCGCCACCGACGCGGCGACGCCCAGGTTCTGGGCCAGTCGGGGCAAGCCCGAGTGGGGCGAGTTCCGCTTCGCCATGGCAAACCCGGAGAACTCCGCCGCCGCCCTGCGCGCGGTGATCGGCACGGTCAGCGCGGCGCGCGGCATCGCTCCCGCCGAACTCACCGCGGGCACCTTCGACCAGGACCGCGCCGCCCAGGCCACGGTGGTGCGCCTCGACAGTTCGGTGGCGTGGCTGCCGCAGTACGACAGCGAGCTCGTCGACGCGGTCCCGGACGGCGTGCCGTCGGCGTTCCCCGCCCTGGAGTCCGACGTCATCGCCTACAACCGGGCGGCGGCCCGCGCCTCGTCGCCGGCGCCCACCTCGCTGGTGGCGTCCTATCCCGCGGACGGATCGTTCACCGCGTCGGTGCCGTACATCGTCCTCAACCGGGCGTCCGGCACAGCGTCGAAGCAGGCCGCGGCCGACGCGTTCCTCCGCTATGTGCAGGGCGACGCGGGTCGCCGGGCGCTGAGCGCCGCGGGCCTGCGCTCTCCGGCGGAACTCGCCGGCGGCAGTGACCCGGCCGGCCTGGCGGGCACCCTCACGATCACCGACGGGGTGCGCACGACACCGCCGAAACTGGCCAGCACCGACGCCTCGGACACCGTGCTGGGCACCGCGCGCCGGTTCTTCCGCCATGCCCGCCAGCGCATTGCCGTGCTCGCCCTGGTCGACACGTCCGGTTCGATGAGACTGCCGCGCACGGACGACCCCGGCCGAACCCGGATCGCGGCCGCCGCCGACACCGCCCAGGCCGGCGTCGGGCTGTTCCCGCCGGACAGCGATGTGCAGCTCTGGCAGTTCTCCGGCGATCTGCCCGACGGTCACCGCGAGCTGGCCGCGATGGCGCCGCTGAACTCACCCGGTGTCCACGGGACGCACCGCGACGACCTGTTCGCCGCCGGCACACCGCCCGCCGGCGGCGTCACCAACCTGTACGCGACGGCGGTCGCCGCGGTCCGCGACCGCATCGACCATTACACCGCGGGCCGGTTGAACGCCGTCATCATGTTCACCGACGGCAGCGTCGACGACACCGGCAGCACCGGCGGTTCCAGCAGCACACGGTCGGCTGCGGCCAACGGGCCGACGCTCGACCAGGCCGTCGCGGCGTTGCGGTCCGAGGCCGACCCGAAGCGCCCGGTCCAGATGATCATCGTCGCCTGTGACCCGTCGGCCGACATGGCCGGGCTGACCCGACTCGCGGCGGCCACCGGTGGTCATGCCTACCTCGACCCGGACGTCAACGGCCTGTTCGACGTCTACGCCGACGCGCTGACCCACGCCAACGGCTGACCGCCGGCCCGCGGGGGCGGTGTGACCGCCTCCGCGCCGGCGTCGGCGATCAGCCGGCCACGCCAGCCGCGCGGCGGCTGCCGGCCCTCGTGCGCAGTGGGTCGGGACTGGCGGCCTGCGGGAAGCGGCGAAGGTACTCGCGTTCGAGTTCCAGCATTCTGGCGGTGTGGGTCTCGAACGCGTCCTCGCTTCCCGCGATGAAGGCGTCGTGTCGGGTGCGGTGCAGGTGCTGCAGCTCCCTGGCAAGATCAAGATCGGCCAGGTCCGGGGCGGGGATTCCCGCGGGTCGATGCGTCATGTCGGGGGTGTACCCGCTGCGGCGTCGGAACTCCCGCGTCATGACCATTTCGCGCGGCGGTCCGCTTCCGACGCTCACAGCGGCGGCGCCGGCGGCACCGGATCGGGCCCTGGCCCCGGCGGCACCGGATCGGGGCCCGGTCCCGGCGGCACCGGATCGGGGCCTGGTCCCGGCGGCACCGGATCAGGGCCGGGACCGGGCGGCACCGGGTCGGGAACGGGCGACGGCGGCACCGGATCGGAGGGAACCGGACCCGGTCCGGGCGGCGGCAGCACCGCGACACTGGCCCCACCCCGGCTGGCCGAACGAGGGAGGGTTCTCCTGCGACTGAGGGTTCTCATGGGGCTGAGGGTTCTCATGGGGTGGCGGTGCCCGGTCGGCGCGCGTCGCACACCGCGGCGACCAGATCCGTCGCGGGGGGTGGTCGAGCCGGCGCCCGATCACTACGGTTGCAACCTATGACCGGGATGGTCGGAATCATGGGACCGCCCCAGGACGTCGTCGTGCGCACCGAGCAGCGGATGGCCCGGATGGTCGGCTATGCACGGGCGGCCTGCGCGACGTTCGTGCTGGTCCCGCTGTTCGGTTGGGACCAGTTGCGGCATCCCTGGATCGCCGTGGTGGTCGTGGTGGCCGCCGCCGCCGAGGCCGGCTGGTTCTCCTGGTCCGCCTGGCACAGCACCTCCCGCCTCGCCGACCGGCTGGTCCTCGCCGACGTGGCGTTCTGCGTCGCGCTGATGCTGGTCGGCTCGCGCGCGGCCGAGCCGGGCGAACGCAACAGGATCATGACCGAGCTGGTGCCGTTCAGCCTGGTGGCTCCGGCCGGAGTGGGCTTCGCGCTGGGCATCGGCGTCGCCGGGGTCGTCATGGTGGCCGCGCTGATGGCGGCGTGGAGCCTGGCCGTGCTGCCGGACGTCACTCTGAAGCTCGGCTCGGACCTGCTGGGCTTCGCGCTCTGGTACGCGGTCGCGCTGCTCATCGCGCGCGAACTGCGCGCGTTGTCGGACGCGACGGCGGCCGCCCAGGAGGACGCGGCCGCCGCCTGGCGACTCTTCGTCGAGCAGGAGCGGGAGGCGGAGAGCCTGCGGCACCGCGAGATCACCCATCGCGAGATCCACGACTACCTGCTGCCGATCGTCGACCATGTCGCGGCCGGTGGGACGCCCAGCGCGGCCCTGGTCCGGGAGGCCCGGCGGGGAGCGCAACGGGCCCGCCGGATCATCATGGACCCGCGGGGCATGGACCCCCGGGTCCTCACCGACGACACCTCCGGTTCCGGCCCGGGCGAGCCCCCCGCCAGCAGCGGCTCCGACGTGGTTCCGGCCGGCGCCGACCGGGGGGCCGGGCCCGGCGAGAGCCAGGCGTCCCGGGAGGACGGCGAGACCGGCCTCGAGGCGATGATGTCCGCCGTCGTCGACATGTTCGCCGACGAGGGTCTCCCGCTGGTGCCGTTCGTGGCCGTGCGCGGCGAGCCGCCCGAGGCCGTGCGCGAGGCGCTGGTCGCCGCGACCCGCGAGGCGCTGCGCAACGTGATGCGGCACGCCGGTCCCGTGGACGAGGTCAGCCTGTTCGTCGAGGGCGACGCGGAGGAGGTGCTGGTCGTGGTCCGGGATCGGGGCGTCGGTTTCGACCCGGCGACGGTCCGCCGCGGCGGTGGGCTCGCGGGCAGCTACCCGGCGATCTCCCGCCACGGCGGCCGGGTGGAGGTCACCGCCCGGCCCGGCGGCGGGGTCAAGGTGACCCTGCGCTGGCCGGCACCGCCGGCCGGGGTACCCGGCGGCGCCCCGTGAACGCCGAGCTCCCGGACCAGGTGGCCGGGGACCGCCGCCCGCTCTCGGTGGCGATCATCGATGACCATCCGATCGCGACGGAGTCCCTGGCCGGTCGGTTCGCGGGCGCCGGGTTCTCGGTGCTGGCGCCCGCACCGAGCCTGGAGGCCCTCGACCCGGCCGCCACCCCCGACGTGGTCGTCTGCGACCTGCACCTGCCCGGGCTGTCCGGTGCCGCCGCCGTGGCCGAGCTGCGCGGCCGGGGCCTGCGGGTGCTCGCGACGTCCGGGGTGGCGACGTCGGACGAGGTACTCGACGCGATCGCCGCGGGGGCCGCGGGGTTCGTCGACAAGACCGTGCTCGCGCAGCAGTTCATCGCGGCGGCGACGGCCGTCGCCGCCGGCGGTCACCATGTCTCCGCCCGACTGGCCGGCTTTCTGCTGGAGGACGCGTCCCGGCGGCGGCTGGCCCGCGACGAGATCGACGACGACGAGCGGAACCTGCTGCGCGGCCTCGCCCAGGGCGACACCCTCGACGAGCTGTGCGCCGAGTGGGGACTCACGTCCGCGGCGGCCCACCGCCACCTGCTCCGGATCTTCGATGCCGCCCGCCGCCGGCGCCGCCTGCACCGGCCCTCACCGCGCGAGGCCGAGGTGATGGTGCTCGTCGGCTGCCGCGGGCTGTCCCACAAGGAGGCGGCCCGGGCGATGAACGTCAAGGTGAGCGTGGTCGCCGACTATCTGCGCGCGGTGCGGGTCAAGTACCTCGCCAGCCATCCCGACGCACCGGTGACGATCCCGCCGAGCACCGCGGCGACGCTCTGGGCCCGGGAGCTCGGCTTCGGCTGACCACCGGGCACGCGGACCCCCGGATTTCGTGGGATTGCCCGCGCGGGCCCGGCACCGGGACGCTCGTCGGAATGGGTACCGACGGGGGAGCCGGGAGCCGGTCCCGGTCCGGCCGGTTACAGGCGGCCTTCGACGCCTCCTTCCTCACCGCGGTGGCGCTGCCGGCCGATCTCACCCTGATCAGAGCCCCGGACACGCCCGGTTCCCCGCAGGACGCGGCGGCGGTGCGCCACGGCCACGCAATCTGGCTGGGGCAGCCGGACGCCCCGCTGTACCGGCTCGACGACGAACGCTGGCTGCTGGCCAGCGTCCGCCGGGCCGACGCGCTGGCCCGTGACCTGCTCGGACCGGCACCGGCGACCAGGGCGGCGGCGGGAACGGCGGCGTGCGTCGAGCGGGGCGACCCGACCGCGGGCGTCCTCCAGGTGAGCTGGCTCGGGCCGGTCGTGGCCCGGCTGCGCATCACCCCGGGTGAGGACGCGGCGCTTCCCGACGATCTCCCCGCGGGCCTCGCCCGGCTGACCCGCTCCGAGGTCGCCCGACTCGCCGAGGTCGCCGCCCGGCCACGCCGTCCCCGGTGGCCCGCGGGGCGCTGGCGCCGATGACCACGCTCGGAAACCATCCTCCGACGGCTTCCGTCCGGCGGTTTCCCCCGAAGATCAGGGGATGGTGCGCCTCCTGGTGATCCCACAGGATGAGCCTGGGAATCACGCCGTGCGACGGCACGGGCGGGCTGACCTCGGGGGAGCAGCCGCCCATGTCGTACGGGGGCGTGCTGGTGTGGTTCTTGGGCTGCCGGCCCTCGGGGGAGGCCGGCAGCCCGCCCACGCCCGGATCTGACCCGCCACAAGGGGCGACTGGACACGGACGATCCGTCCCGTTGTTCGCTGGTTTGGCGAGGGTGTCGACGCCGCCCCGGCAGACGCCGCTACGATCTGCCCACCGGAAACGTGGACAGGGGGTGCTGTGGGCGAGCCGATCCTCGCGATCGACTACGGCACCTGCAGTGCCAGGGCAGCCCTCGCGGTCGATGGCCGCATCGAGCTGGTCCGGGAGCCGGCCAGCGGCTCGGCGAGCTGGCCCGCCTCGGTGTTCGCCGACGGCGACAACCTGATCGTCGGCACGCTCGCCGAACGGCGCAAGCGGATCTGGCCCGCCGCCTACCGCGGCGAGATCAAGCGCGACCTGACCCGGGACTTCGTCGTCCCCCTCGACGGCCGCGGCTACCCGGCGCGGGACCTGGTCACCGCCGTGCTCGCCGCGCTGAAGACGGAGGCCGAGCAGCAGATCGGCGGCCAGACCCTGACCCGCGCGGTGGTCACCGTCCCGGCCAGCTACGACCCGGCGGGCCCGCTGCGCCGGATGATGATCGCGGCCGCGGAGGCCGCCGGCTTCGTCGACGTCGACCTGCTCGCCGAGCCGGTCGCCGCCGCCTGGTCGCCGCTCGACGGCGCCCAGCCGGAGCCCGGCTCGCTCATGCTCGTCCACGACCTCGGCGGCGGAACGTTCGAGGGCGCGCTGGTCGCCGTCGGCGCCGACGGGCGGCACGAGATGCTCTCCCACGCGGCGCTGCACGACTGCGGCGGCCGCGACCTCGACCAGATCCTGTTCGACGAGATCCTCGGCCTCTACGGCCCGGGCCTCGAACCGCTGCTGAACCCGCCGGGCATCGGCGAGATGTACCAGACGACGGCCAGCCGCACCCGCCACGAGCTGCTCGACTTCGCCCGCGCGGTCAAGCACCAGCTCAGCGACATCGCCTCCGTCGAGGACGTGTTCAGCCCGGCGGGCCTGCTGGTCAGCATGCGGCGCGAGCGGTTCACCCAGCTCGCCTCCCCCACCCTGGCCCGCACCATGGCGTGCTGCCAGCACCTGCTGGAGGCGGGCGGCTACACCCCGGACAAGCTCAGCGGGGTGCTGTCCGTCGGCGGCTGCGCGCACATCCCGGTGGTCACCGACATCCTCACCGGCCGCCTCGGCGTCGGCACCGACTGGCCGACGCAGCAGATCTACACCGCCGTCGACCCGGAACTCGCCGTGGTGCTCGGCGCGGCGGCCTGGGCATCGTCGGTCTCGACCCGGCGCACCACCGCGGCCCGCCCGAACCCGGTGCTCCAACCCGCCCGCTGGGACATCCCCGGCGGTCGGGCGACGATGGTCCGCTGGCTCGTCGAGCCCGGCGAGCGCTTCGACGCCGGCGCCGTGCTCGCCCGCGTCCGCCTCACCGACGGCTCGCTGTTCGACCTGGCCATGGACGTGCCCGGCAGCCTCATCCACATCCACGCCGACCCCGGCACGCCCGTGCGCGATGCCGACTGGCTGGCGACGACGCTGCCGTCCGGCCCCGCGCCGCTGGTCGGCGGCTCCTCGGTGGGCGGCGCGGACCTGCGCGGCTTCGACCGCAGCAGCCGCCCGTCACACCATGTCGAGGTCACCGCCCGCGCCACCCTGAAGGGCCACGAGCGCGACGTCACCTCCGCCGCGTTCTCCCCCGACGGGACGCTGCTCGCCACCACCAGCAAGGACGGCACCCGCCTGTGGGACGTCGCCACCGGGCGCACGTCGCTGACGCTGACCAACCGCAAGAGCCTGATCGTCCACGCCTGCGCGTTCTCCCCCGACGGCAAGCTCCTCGCCACCACCGGCAGCGACAGGACCGCCAGGATCTGGGACGTCGCCACCGGCCGCCATTCCCTCACCCTCACCGGGCACCGCGGCCCCGTCTACGGCTGCGCGTTCTCCCCCGACGGCAGCCTCGTCGCGACCACCGGAACCGACCGCACGGTGCGCCTGTGGGGCGCGCTGACCGGGAAGAGCATCGCCACCCTCGCCGGCCACCGCGGCACGGTCTACGGCTGCGCGTTCTCCCCCGACGGCCGGCTGCTGGTCACCGCCGGCGCCGAGTCCACCCTGCTGTGGGACGTCTCCGTCGGCGAGATCATCATGAGCCTGCCCGGCCACACGAACTTCACCGGCGGCTGCGCGTTCTCCCCCGACGGCGCCGTGCTCGCCACCGCCGGCAACGAGGGCACCCGGCTGACCGACACGGCCAGCGGCACCACCGTCGCCACCCTGCCCGGTTCCGCGCAGAGCTGCGCCTTCTCCCCCGACGGCCAACTCCTCGCGACCGCGAGCACCGACGACACCGCCCTGCTCTGGGACGTCGCCACCGGCACCGCCATCGCCACCCTCACCGGTCACGAAAGCACCGTGATGAGCTGCGCGTTCGCCCCCTTCGGCCTGCTGCTCGCCACCACCGGCACCGACATGACCGCCCGCCTCTGGGACATCATCTACACCCCCTGACGGACGTCCGCAGCACAGTCACGGCACTCGCGCGAGGTGGCAACCGGACCACGGCCGTCCGACACGCCGCCGCCTCCGTTTCGCACATATGTGCGGCTCACTATGAAAAGATCCACTCCGAAGGAGGTGTTCCATGGCGGACCGTAGCGCGATCGAGTGGACACAGGCCACCTGGAATCCAACTACCGGATGCGACAAGATATCCACAGGCTGCGACAACTGCTATGCGCTGAACCTGGCTGGTCGACTGAAGACGATGGGGAGCCCGAAGTACCAGCGAGACGGCGATCCCCGGACGTCCGGGCCCGGTTTCGGCGTCACGATGCACCCCGATGCCCTGGCCATCCCGCTTCACTGGAAAGCGCCCCGCCAGATCTTCGTCAACTCCATGAGCGACCTTTTTCACGCCCAGGTCTCCGCGACGTTCGTCCGGGAGGTCTTCGACACCATCGCCGCCGCCCCCCAACACACCTTCCAGGTCCTTACCAAGCGCTCCCTGCGGCTCGCCCGCCTCGCGGACACGCTGTCGTGGCCAGACAATCTCTGGATGGGCGTCTCGGTGGAGAACGCCGCAGCGTTGTCCCGGATCGACGACCTCCGTCACGTCCCCGCCGCTGTGAAATTCCTGTCCTGCGAGCCGCTCCTGGGCCCGCTGACCGGCATCGATGTAGATGGCATCGACTGGGTCATCGCAGGCGGGGAGTCGGGTCGCCACCACCGTCCCATCGAGACAAGCTGGGTCGCTGAACTCCGCGACGTGTGCAACCACGCGGACGTTCCCTTTTTCTTCAAGCAGTGGGGCGGGCGAACTCCCAAGGCGAAGGGCCGCCTCCTCGACGGACGAGTCTGGGACGAGATGCCGCTGTCCAGCCCCGCGGCCTGACGACCAGTCAATAGGTATCCGCGCCCACTGCTGGACCCCTGTCAAGGTTTTGGAATCTCCAGAACCTCGTCACCTCATGACGGATCATGGTTGTGGGATCCAAGGGGGTGGGGGCGACGGTCGCCAACGACGAGTTCTTCCAGCGGCGCCAGGCAGCCGCCGTCCTCAAGCATGGTGTTGTCCGGCGGTACAGCACCATTTTCACAACGATGACCAGCACCCACAGCTCAGGCCGACGTGTTGTCTACCTCGACGGATACGCAGGCCGCGGCGGGTACGAGGACGGCACGCCTGGCTCCCCGCTACTTGCTCTGGAGACCGCCCGGGCCGTCGCCGGCTGGGATCGGCATGTCGAGAGTGTCTTTGTCGAGGCTGACCGCGCAAGCTACCTGGAGCTCACGAAACGTCTACAGGAGGCAGCAACGGGCGGCGCACAGTGGAGGGTGCGCCACGGCGATGTCGTTGAGCATCTCGACGAGACCCTCGAGCTGGCCCGCGGCCTTCCCCTGCTGGCGTTTCTCGATCCGTTCGGCACGGCCCTGCCTTTCGACGCACTCGTAGAGCGCATACTCAACCGTCACGAGACCGCACCGACCGAGGTGCTGCTCAACCTCAATATCGATCTAGTGCGGCGATGGGGCGGACTCCTCGACCTCGAAACCCGCAACATCGGCCAAGAAACCATCCTCGCCCGCCTCGACCGCTTCTTCGGAGACAGCTGGTGGCGAGACGTCTATCTTGACACCCGCGGCGGAGACTCCGCGCTGGCGGCCAGCCAGGCCGCCCTCGCCGTCGTCGACACATTCCACGAAAGGATCCGCGCCCGGACAGGGCACGGGGCCTTCTGCGTTCCCATCCGCCGAAAGCCACACCATCTGCCGCTCTTCATCCTAGTGCTGTTCCACCGCCATCCTGTAGCCCCCTGGAAGTTCAACGAGGCCGCATCACTTGCCAACGCCGACTGGAGGGCAGCGTGCCGTAGCGAGGCGCTCGCCCAGGAGGGGCCACCTCTCCCTGGCCAACTCTCCCTCCTGGACCTGGCGACCCTTCCGGACGAGCAGGCCGCCGTCGAGGAGGGCCGTCTGGAGCGGGAGTGGCTGGCAGAAATCTCGAACAACCTTCGAGCGCTGGCTGCCGACGGCCGCTCGGTACCGTTGGTCAATCGCATTTCAGAGATATACGGGCGAACCCTGGGTCAGGCGCGAGACAAACACATACGCAGAGCATGGGACACCCTTGCGAAGGACGGCATTGTGCGCCCCCGTGCCAGTGGCGTGCGCGTCCACCAGGACACTCTCGTTCCGCATCAATCCCGATGATCTCAAGTCAGTGCCTGAATTCAGAACCATCTCAGCGGAGTTCGCGGGCGAACAGCTCGGTGAGCTTCTCCCAGTGCCGGGCGGCGGCGGCCTCGTCGTAGGCGCCGACGTGGTCGGGGACGGCGAAGCCGTGGGGGGCGTCGTACTGCTCGAGTTCGTAGCGGACGCCGGCCGCGTCGAGGGCGGCGATCAGCAGTTTCTGCTGCTCCGGGGTGCAGGTGCGGTCGTCGGCGGCGATGCCGAAGTAGAGCGCGGCCTGGATGTCGCCGGCGCGGTGGTGCGGGCTGGTCGGCTCCTCGGTGGCGATGCCGCCGCCGTGGAACGACGCGGCGGCAGCGACACGCTCCGGCAGCGCCCCCGCCAGGGTGAACGCCATGAGGCCGCCGCGGCAGTAGCCGTACGCGCCGACCCGGTCCGTGCGCAGGTCGTCGCGGGGGGCGAGGACGTCGAGCAGCGCCGCGGTGTCCCGCACGACCGACTGCGGGTCGGCCTGCGCCAGCCTGGTCATGACCTTGGCGCGTTCGTCCGGGTCCCGGAAGGCCGTCGTGAGGTCGAAGGTGAACGGGCCGTAACGGTAGTAGTAGTTCGTGAGCGCCACGGCGTAGCCTTCGGCCGCGAGGCGCTGGGCCATCTCGTGGGCGACCGGGCGGACCCCGGCGGCGTCCGGGTAGAGGATCGCCACGGGCAGCGGCCCGGCGGCGTCCGCACGACCGGCGTCCGGGGTGTGGAGATGGACATCCATCACTCCGTCGGAGGTGTGGATGTCGAGTTCGGTGACTGGCATGCGGTACGCCTCCCGCTCGCTGCTCCCGGGTCCTCGTCCCTCGTCCGAGGACGACCGTTGACGGAACAAGCATCCTCCGTCGGGCCCCCGAACGAGCGGAGTGGGGGCCCTGAAACGGGCAACGCCCCCGGTGGACGGGAGCGTTGAAGGCCGTGCCGAGGCTCGCGGAAGATCCGAGGGACCTCAGGCGGGCTGGGCGTCGTCCGCGGCGGGAGCGGTGGTCGTCCCCTCCGGGGGCGGGCACTGCAGGCCGAAGTCGTCGAGCACCGCGCTGGGGGCAACGCCGCAGCCGACCTCGTAGGTGCCGACCTGGACGAGCTCCCACCCGGCGGGGGTGCGGTGCACCAGGCCTTCCGCCCGGTCGAGGTCCTCGACCGTCGGTTCCAGCTCGGTGAGGGCCCAGCTCGGGTCGCTGGCCGCCAGCACCGTGCCGGTGACCTGGTAGTTCGTCGCCGGGACGGCGGCGGTGTACTGACTGCCGCGAACCGCTTCGGCGATGGCGTCGGCATCGGTCGTGGACGGTGAGCGGGTATCGGCGGCCCGCACTGGAGTCGCGATGACAGCGCCGTTGCCAGCAGCGGCGGCGGTGGACCGCGTGGTCGCGGCGGAGGATCCGGGACAGGCGAACGCAGTACCCACGGTGACAACTCCCGCGGTGAGAAGGGTGGCGGCAGGCAGTACCACCCGGCGCGCAACGCGGGAGCGCGCGCCATGACCGGCGGACTGAGGACGACGGTGTCGAGCCATGCGGTGCACGTACCCAGTTTGGCCTGATGAACCCTCTCTTAGGGGGCAGTTTGGTGGTCACCCTCGCGACAGATCACACCGTGCCCCCAGGAAGTTCGGACTGTCAGCCGGGTACCGGCTGGCCCGCCGCCTCCTCACCCCCGAGCGACGAGATCAACACCGTCGCGAACGGGTCCGCTGCCAGTGGCCCGGTCGGGACCCACGTCCGGGCCAGTCGTCACCGTGAGGCGTGTCAATGTCGGAGCAGCCAGCGCGGACGATCCCCGGTCGAGCCCGACACCGCCGCCGGGGTCAGCGCGATGGCGGCTAACGGGTGCGGCCCGCCCGGTGCCGGCGATCACGTTCACCGTGTCCGCCTCGACCCGCGCCGACAGGGGCTGTTCGGCCCCGGCCCGGACGAGCAGCGAGCCGAACCGGTCCCCGTCGAGACGCGCGGTACCCGCCGCAGCCGGGACGGTCAGGCCGCCGACGGTCGCGCTCACGGTGCGCGGGTTGGTGCCGGCCAGAAGGGCGCGACGGCCCTTCTGGCGGCTCGATGTCCGTATCCATAGGATCCAGCGGCCGGGGAAGCGTGGTAACCCTCACCGCCGATTAGCTGTGATCCCACCCCGACGAAGAATCAGTCCGCCAAATAACGGTGACATTGACGCTGGCACAAAAATCTAGCAGGTCCGGCCGAGGTTTCGCCGAAACCAGGAGGTTAAGCCTGGGAGTTGGCTCTATAAACCGCCGATAGTCAAGCAGTTGCCCAACCCCCATTCGCACAACGTCGCGCGTAACAACACTTTTCGCTTCCACCAAATCGCCGGTCGTCTCGTCGTAAAGATCAGTCAATAAAGGACCCAACTCGCCGGCTGGGCGGATGCTGTTTCGGTAAACCACGTGACCAAGTGACCGCAAATAACCAGCATACTCGTGGACGAGCTTACCCTCCCGACGGACCACCATTCCACTTTCCGTCGGCCTAGTTACCTCATAGCTAGGAGTGTGCGAAAGTTCAAGCGGTATGGATACCACTTGGCTGGGCGCGTCGCCGCCAGCCGGAATCGCTGTCACGCCCTCATATATTTCACCCTCCGGGCGGAGACGAAAGACGATGACCGATCGCCACCGCCCACCCCCTGTGGATGGTGCCCGGCTGGTGTAGGAAGGGAAGTCGGAGTCCAGCACGAACTTTCCAGAGTACTGCACCAAGCCCCTTTTGACGGCCTGAAACAATCTGAGCGCGCGCCCCGAACCTCGATGTTGCAGAATGGCGAGATTATCCCCGTCCATTCTTTGATCGCCATTTTGACCGGTTCCAGTGTAATGAAAGGCGCCATCGTCTCCCCAGCCATCAAAATATCCGTGCTGGCGCCCCTTGATGAGATCGAAAAGAGGAGGATATTTCTACTTTGCGCCGATGGAGATATACCAGATTGACGATTTCCGCCATACTTTGAATGCACAGAAACTCGGCGCAACGTTTCACCGAGAGCAATATCCCACTCGCCATCATGCCGAGGACCAGGGACAACCGAGGAATCGATCAGTGAATTGAGTGCAGCCACGAATCGTTCGCGACTAGAGATATCTTGGAGGAGCTCGTAGGCCGCCGTCGAGAGCCCGAACTCAGGATCCTCGTCATCCAACCATCTGCGAGTCCGCGAGCCGTGCGCAGGTGGCACCTCGGAACTGGCCCGGATCTCCCACAGCGGCGAGTTCCGCAGGGCCACGACCGGGAACTCCGGCGCCGGCCGTTCGCCGGGCGCACCACCGCGTGCGGCGAGTTCAGCTGCCAGATCATCTCGCACGTCCGACCACCTGATCAGTCGGATCTTCTCGCTCAGGCGTGCCACTGCCCAGAGCAGCGTCAGAGGTTGATGCGGTAGCGGTCGACCCTGGGCGGATGCTCTCCGCATCTGACCCAATGCGTCCAAAGCTTCATCTAGTTGCACTAGGCAACAATACGATCACTCCTCCGACCGAATCACACCAGACCGACCAACGGCCGCTGGCGTCCTTGCGCAAGGACGCACGCTCACAGGAAGTTCACAGCCAAGGCTTAGGCAACGGCTAGGCACCTGAGGGACGCTGTCCCGTATGCAACCGGTGCGGGTACTCGTGGTGGACGACGAGACGACACTGGCGGAGCTGCTGTCGATGGCGCTGCGCTACGAGGGGTGGGAGGTGCGCAGTGCGGGGGATGGACGCACCGCGCTCCGGCTGGCGCGGGAGTTCCGGCCCGACGCGGTGGTGCTCGACATCATGCTGCCGGACATGGATGGGCTGGAGGTGCTGCGGCGGCTGCGGGCGGAGAGCCCGGACGTCCCGGTGCTGTTCCTGACCGCCCGGGACGCCGTCGAGGACCGCGTCGCCGGGCTGACGGCTGGCGGCGACGACTACGTGACGAAGCCGTTCAGCCTGGAGGAGCTGGTCGCACGGCTGCGCGGGCTGATGCGGCGGGCGGCGCGCAGCGCGGAGGCGTTGCAGGGTGCGCGGCTGATGGTTGGCGATCTGACGATGGATGAGGAGAGCCGCGAGGTAGAGCGCGCCGGCGTCCCGGTGCACCTGACGGCCACCGAGTTCGAGCTGCTCCGCTTCTTCATGCGCAACCCGCGCCGGGTGCTCTCCAAGGCCCAGATCCTCGACCGGGTCTGGAACTACGACTTCGGCGGCCAGGCGAACGTCGTCGAGCTGTACGTCTCGTACTTGCGCAAGAAGATTGACGCTGGTCGATCCCCGATGATCCACACGATGCGTGGCGCCGGCTACGTGCTGCGGCCCGCGGAGGCGGCGGCCGACTCCGCGCTGTCCGCCGGTTCGGTCTCCACCTCGTCCGCGGCCCGCCGGATCTGAATCGGATGGCCACCGCGCAGCATCCCGATGTGGTTCCAGCCCGTCCGGGCGGACGCCGTCGATCCCGGCGCGGGCGGACGATGGCGCCGTCGCGGTGGTCTCTGCGCACGAGGCTGATCGCCCTGCTCATGGTGCTGCTCGCGACCGTGTCGATGGCGATCGTGTTCATCACGGCGGTGGCGCTGCGCGGCGTGCTGCTTGACCAGCTCGACCGCCGGCTGGGTGAGGCCAGCGGCAGGTGGGGCCGGATTCTGGCCGGGCCGTTCGATCCGACGCCGGACGGCGGCCTGCCGCCCAGCGGCAGTTCGGGATCTGGCGGTTCGTCCGGGCAGGATTCCGGCAACGGCACGGGTTACGGCTACGGCGCCGGCTACGGCGTCCGCACCTCGCTGCAGACCACGACGGCCCTGCAGAACACGCTGTACAGCGCGACGGCCGCCACCCTGCTCACCGCGTTCTTCCGCGGGCCGGTCGAGCCGGGCACGGTGGCCGCCGTCATCGACGCCACCGGGACCTACGCCGCGTACCTCGACTCCGAGGAATCGGCCCAGCAGCTCACCACCAGCCAGAGCACCACCGTGGCCGCGGTGCCGCGGGACGGGAGATTCCACACCGACACGCTCGGCTCCGATGAGTACCGGCTGGTCGCCATCACCGAGCCGAACGGCCTGACGCTGGTCACCGCGCTGCCGATGAAGCAGATCAACGCGACGCTGACCAGGATGGCGGTGGTCAGCGGCGTGGTCGCGCTCGCGGGAGTGGCGTTCGCCGCGGTCGCGGGCACGGTGATCCTCAGAGTGACGCTGCGGCCGTTGCGCCGGGTCGCGGCGACCGCGTCGCGGGTCGTCGAGCTGCCGCTGGACCGCGGCGAGGTGGCGCTGTCCGTCCGGGTGCCGGAGGTCGACACCGACCCGCGGACCGAGGTCGGGCAGGTCGGCGCGGCGCTCAACCGGATGCTCGGGCACATCGGCGGGGCGCTGGAAGCCCGGCATGCCAGCGAGATGCGGATGCGGCAGTTCCTCGCCGACGTCAGCCACGAACTGCGCACCCCGCTCGCCGCGATCAGCGGCTACGCGGAACTGACCCGGCGCACCCACGAGCCGGTGCCGGCGGACGTCACGTACGCGATGAGCCGCGTCGAGTCGGAGAGCGCGCGGATGACGGCGCTGGTCTCGGACCTGCTGCTGCTCGCCCGGATCGACTCCGGCCGACCGTTGGAACACGAGCCGGTGGACATCTCCCGGCTGGTCGTCGACGCCGTCAGCGACGCGCACGTCGCCGCGCCCGAGCACCGCTTCGCCCTGGACCTGCCCGAGGAACCGGTCACGGTGACCGGCGACTCCGCCCGGCTGCACCAGGTCGTCGCGAACCTGCTGGCCAACGCCCGCACCCACACCCCACCGGAGACGAGGGTGACGGCGAGCCTGAGCCTGGCCGACGGCGAGGTCGTCATCGCCATCGTCGACGAAGGTCCCGGCATCTCCCCGGAGCTGCTGCCCCAGGTGTTCGAGCGGTTCGCCCGCGGCGACAGTTCGCGTTCCCGCGCCGCCGGCAGTACCGGCCTCGGCCTCGCGATCGTCTCCGCCGTCGTCGAAGCGCACCATGGCCGGGTCGAGGCGCAGAGCCGGCCGGGCCGCACGGCCTTCATCGTGCGTCTCCCCCAGACGCGGCCCGCCACGGCCGTGGGATCCGAGGGCGGACCGCTGGACCTGGCGGCGAACCCTACGCCGCGGGTCGCGCCGACGGCGGGCTTCCCGCCAGCGCTGCGGGCCGGGGCACCACCGCTCACGGTCGATCGCCCGACCCGCCCGATCCTTCCTCCGCTGGCGCCCCCACCCGCCGCGTCCAGCCGCCACATCTGACTGGCGGCGGGCCCAAAGAAGACGATCATGGTGTTCCGCGGGGCCGTCCCCGCGTCGTTCCACCCGTGACCGTCGATGGTTCGGGGGCCCACCGACGCGCTTCACAGGTTCCTCACAGGTGAGGCACAAGGAGACAAAAGGTCTGGGAGTCACGGTGATCCCATGTCGTCGACTCTCACCGACCCGATCCCCGACGCCGGGGGTCGGCCCGCCCGCGGGCCGCGTCCCAGAATGCCGTGGACCAAGGCGGATCCGACCCGACCGGCCGACCCGGACGCGCCGACCGAAACCGATTCCGGCGAGGCCGGTGAGGCCGGCGATCCCCGCTGGGTGCTGCCCGCGCTGGCGGTCCTGCTGATCGGCACCGCGGTGCTCTACCTGTGGGACCTCAGCGCCTCCGGCTGGTCGAACTCCTTCTACTCGGCGGCGGTCCAGGCCGGCACGGTGAGCTGGAAGGCGTTCTTCTACGGCTCCTCGGACGCCGGTAACTCGATCACGGTCGACAAGCCGCCCGCGTCGCTGTGGGTCATGGCCCTCTCGGCGCGGATCTTCGGGCTGAACTCGTGGAGCATCCTCGTCCCCGAGGCGCTGATGGGCGTCGCCTCCGTCGGGCTGCTGTACAAGACGGTGCGCCGGTACGCGGGCGCCGCGGCGGGCCTGCTCGCCGGGGCCGTGCTCGCGCTCACCCCGATCGCCGCGGTGATGTTCAAGTTCAACAACCCGGACGCGATGCTCGTCCTGCTGCTCATCGGCGGCGCCTACGCGACGCTGCGCGCCGTCGAGAACGCCAGCGCCCGCTGGATGGTGCTCGCCGGGGTGTTCGTCAGCTTCGCGTTCCTGACGAAGCTGCTCCAGGCGCTGGTCGTCGTTCCGGTCTTCGCGCTGGTGTACCTGGCGTTCGCGCCGGCGACGTTCCGGAAGCGGGTGCGCGACACCCTCCTCGGCGGCCTCGGGCTGCTGGTTCCCGCCGGCCTGTTCATCGCGATCGTGGAGCTCGTGCCGGCGTCCTCCCGCCCGTACATCGGCGGTTCGCAGCACAACAGCCTGCTCGAGCTGACCATCGGCTACAACGGCCTCGGCCGGCTCACCGGTAACGAGACCGGCAGCGTCACCGGAGGTGGCGGCGCCGCGCGCCGCGCCGCGGCCGGTGCGGCCGGCCAGGCACTGCAGGGCGGAACGGGGACGGGCGGAGCCGCCGCCGGCGGCGCGGGCACCTTCATGGGCCCCGGCGGACCGGGCGGCGGACCGGGTGGACGCGGCGGCGGCATGTGGGGGCAGTCGGGACTGACCCGGATGTTCGGCTCCGAGGTCGGCGGCCAGATCTCCTGGCTGCTGCCGGCCGCGCTGATTCTTCTGGTCGCCGGGCTCTGGTTCACTCGACGGGCACCGCGCACGGACCGGCTGCGGGCCGCGCTCGTGCTCTGGGGCGGCTGGCTGCTCGTCACCGGTCTGATCTTCAGCGAGATGAAGGGCATCTTCCACCCGTACTACACGGTGGCCCTCGCACCGGCGATCGGCGCCGTGGTGGGTATCGGCGCGGTGCTGCTGTGGCGCGACCGGCGCAACCCGGTGGCCGCGGTCGCCGGCGCGGCCGCCATCGGCATGACGACCTGGTGGTCGTACAAGCTGCTCAACCGCACGCCTGACTGGCATCCGTGGATCCGGTACGTGGTGCTCGTCGCCGGGATCATCGCGGCGCTCGGCTTCCTCGCCTCCATCCGGCTACCGCGCCGCGCCGCGCTCGGCGTCGCCCTCGTGGCCCTCGTCGCCGGCCTGTTCGGCCCGGGCGCCTACACGATCGCCACCGCCCAGACCCCGCACACCGGCTCGATCCCGTCGGCGGGTCCCGCCGGCGCCGGCTTCGGCGGCTTCGGCGGTGGCCCGGGTGGTTTCGGGCGGCGCGGAAACGGCGCCAACCGCGGCTTCGGCCAGCGCCAGGCCGGCGGATTCCCGGGCTTCGGCGGCCCGGGCGGAACCGGTGCCCAGGGCGGCGCCGGCGCACTGCCCGGCGGCGGCACCCTCCCGGGCGGCACCGCGGGTGGCCAGGGCACGGTTCCCGGCCAGGGTGGCACGGCCGCCGGCGGTACGGGTACGGCCGCTCGTCCTGGCGGCATGGGCGGGGGCGGCCTGCTCAACGCCGCCACCCCCGGCAAGGAGATCGTCGACCTGTTCAAGGCGGGCGCCAGCGGCTACACCTGGGTCGCCGCGGCCGTCGGTTCCAACAGCGCCGCCGGCTACCAGCTCGCCACCGGCAAGGCCGTGATGCCGATCGGCGGCTTCAACGGCAGTGACCCGTCGCCGAGCCTCGACCAGTTCAAGACGTACGTCAGCGAGAAGAAGATCCACTACTTCATCGCCAGCGGCGGCTTCGGCCAGGCCAACGGCGGCAGCAACGACTCCGGCAGCATCGCGAGCTGGATCGAGGCGAACTTCACCGCGAAGACCGTCGGCGGCGTCACCCTCTACGACCTGACCGCCCCGAAGGCAGCCGCGTCCACCACCTCCACCGACGCGACCGCCCAGACCACCTGACCCCTCGGTCGGCCCGAACCGGCCGTGCGCTCCAGCCCGCTTCCCCCCTCGGGCTGGAGCGCACGGCCATCGGCGCGTCCCCGACGCGAAGGCAGACCCGGCAGGCAACCGCGCAACGGCGAGAAAGGACGGTCTGACGTGCCCGATCCGGACGATGATCCCGCCGAGAACGACCCGTCCACCGAGGGCCCACCTGCGGGTGATGACACCCCGCACCTCACAGGCGGCCCACAGGATCGGCACACGGGTGGCACAGGTCGCGAACCGAGAGTGAGTGGCATGACGACGTGGATGCCATCCCAGGCGACCGGTACCCCCGCGCCGGCTCCCGCCCCCGCGCAGCGCGTTGCCGGGCAGCGGGCGCTGGTCAGCACAGGCACGGCGACGCTGGCGGACGGCGGCCATCCCAGCCCCGTCCTGGACGTCGTCGTCCCGGTCTACAACGAGGAGAACGACCTCGGTCCGTGTGTGCGGCGACTGCACGCGCACCTGCGGGACACCTTTCCCTACCCGTTCCAGGTCACGGTCGCCGACAACGCCAGCACCGACAACACCCTCGGCATCGCCCTGGCGCTGGAGGAGGAGCTGGCGGGCGTGCGGGTGGTGCACCTGGACGCCAAGGGCCGCGGCCGCGCGCTGCGGGCCGCGTGGAGCATGTCGTCGGCGCCGGTGCTGGCGTACATGGACGTCGACCTGTCGACCGATCTCGCCGCGCTGCTGCCGCTGGTCGCGCCACTGATCACCGGGCATTCGGACCTGGCGATCGGGACCCGGCTCTCCCGGGCGTCGCGGGTGGTCCGCGGGCCGCGCCGGGAGGTCATCTCCCGCTGCTACAACATGATCCTGCGGGGGACGCTGTCCGCCCGGTTCTCCGACGCGCAGTGCGGGTTCAAGGCGATCCGCGCGGAGGCGGCTGCGGCGCTGCTGCCGCTGGTCGAGGACACCGGCTGGTTCTTCGACACGGAGCTGCTCGTCCTCGCGGAACGGGCCGGGATGCGCATCCACGAGGTTCCCGTCGACTGGGTCGATGACCCGGACAGCCGCGTCGACGTGGTCGCGACGGCGATCGCCGACCTCAGGGGCGTCGCCCGGCTGCTCAAGGCGCTGGGCTCGGGTGCGTTGCCGCTGGCCGACCTGCGCCGGGAGTTCGGCCGGGGACCGCTGACCGCAGCCGCCGGCTCCGCGCTCGCCGGCAACGGGCAAATTGGGTCCACGGATTCAGCGGGATCGGGGGGCGGCGTGCAGGTGCCGGGAGTGCCGCGTGGGCTGCCGAGGCAGCTCCTGCGCTTCGGCGCGATCGGCGTGGCCAGCACGCTCGCCTACCTGCTGCTGTTCGTGCTGCTGCGGTCGTTCACCGGCGCGCAGGTGGCGAACCTGCTGGCACTGCTGATCACCGCGGTGGCGAACACCGCGGCGAACCGGCGGCTGACCTTCGGCCTCACCGGCCCCGAGCAGGCCGGCCGGCACCACCTGCAGGGCCTCGTGGTCTTCGCGATCGGGCTGGCGCTGACCAGCGGTTCGCTCTCCGCGCTGCACGCGGGCCGCTCCCACCCCAGCCGCGGCCCGGAGGTGACGGTGCTGGTCCTGGCGAACCTGCTCTCCACTGTCATCCGCTTCCTGCTGATGCGCGCCTGGGTCTTCCGCTCCAGCCGCACCGTCGGCGAAGCGTCCTGACCCAGCCGACCTGGCCGCCGCCCAGGGCATTCGCCAGGCCGGAGTGCGCCGCGGAACACCATGATCACGATGATTGATGGTCCAGTGCGTCTTCAGTGGTTCATGCGTGGCCGAAAATTGTCGGTGGTGGCTGAGAGGATCGATCCGTCCTGTTGATCTTCTCACCCCTGGCCCGGTGATGATGTCCGCAACGCTGCTCACCGACCCCACCCACCACCTCGACCCCGACGACACCCCCGCCGCTCCTGCACCGCACGCCACACCGCCCGTCGACCACCCACGCCCCGGCCCTCCCGCTCCACCCGCGGTGGACATGGGAATCGATCCGGACAACGCGCCACTCGCCGAGGTCGGAGAGTCCATCTGCCGGTGGGCCGGCCGCTTTGCCGCCGCCACCTGCGGCTGGCTCGGCCTGCTCGCCGCCTTCGACCGCCGCCGCGGCTGGACCGCTATCGGCATCAACTCCTGCGC
>NZ_JALKFX010000037.1 GCF_023243045.1 Frankia sp. AgB32 | reverse complement strand
GCGACCGCGAGGGGGCCTTTGAACGCGCCGTAGCGGCGTTCGGAGACTTCCTGGCCTTTGTAGCGGGCGAGGACCTCGGCGGGGCTGATGGTGTCGGGCAGGTTCGTGAGCAGGGCGTACCAGCCGTCGGTGGCGGCCTCGGCGTTCAGGATGGTCTGGTCGAAGTGCCAGGTCAAAGCTGGTTTCCTGGTGTCCGGGTCGGTGCTGGTCTCGGCGACGAGGTAGCGGGAGACGCGGTACTTCGTGGCGAGGAGGGACAGGCGGGCTTTCACCGCGGCCTCGGTGCGGTAGAGATGGTGGCTGCCCGCCGCGCGGGTGAGGGTGTCGAGAGCCTCGCGGGCGCGGCCGAGTTTGAGTGTCCGGGCGGATGCCGCGGCCTGGGCGTTCACCGACGACCAGACGAACACGGTGCGCACGGTGACCGGCGGGTCCTTCTTACGGGGCCCGCGCAGGGTGGTCACGCCTTCCCGGGCACGGTAGGAGGCCCGCTGGTGGGCGAGCTTGGTGCGGTCACGGGCCGCGACATGGTCGATGATGGTGGCGGTGGCCCAGTCCTGGCTGGCCAGGACGTCGGCGGGTACCACCGCTTTCGGTGCCGGGGCGAGGAAGGTGACCCCGGGCGTCGAGGTCAGCGCGGTCAGGTTCGTGTAGGAGACGAGTTTGGTGTCCCCGACGAGCAGGAACGGCCGTGGGCCGGCGAGCTCGGTCAGGGCGCGCATCGCCCCGACGACCTGGGAGACTTCCCCTGCGCCGCCGTCGAAGGCCCGGTGGACCAGCGGGATCCCGCCGTCGGCGGTCGTGGCCAGGCCGGTCTGGACCTGTTTGAGGTCGGGCCGGCGATCTTTGGGATGGCCGTAGCGCGGGGTGGCGTAGTCGCTGTCGGCCTCGGGGTAGGCGCCCTGCAGCGAGATCGAGGTCATGTCCCAGTGCATGCGGGAGACCTCGAGACCGAACGCGGCGATCGCCGCGGCGCCGACCGAACCGACGACCTCCTCGCAGACCGGCGCGAGCGCGTCGAGCGCCCGGCCGACCCGGTCGTCGTTCAACGCGTCCGCCGGAATGTCGAACATCTCCTCGACCGCCCAGTCACGCGCCCACCGCTCGACATGCAGCAGCGGAGTCGGCGACGTCAACCGGTTCGCGACCAGCGCGGCGATGACCTGACCGTGGCTGACCCGGCTGACCTTGTCACGTATCGGGGCGAGCCGGTCGATCGTGGCCGCCACATCAAGGCGGCCCAGGTAGTCACGCGCGACGGGGAGCGCACCAAGCGGCTTCTCGACGCTCGGCGGCCCGTAATCCATAGCAACCGACACAGCAACGAACCGTCCCAGACCCGCCACTACGGATCACGATCATCCCGACGCAATCCGAACATGAGATCGAGTAACTGTCTCACTGCACGCACGTGCGGAAGACAGGGCTAGGCAGCGTCCGGGGTGCGAGACGGCCCACGAGCGGCTGGCCGCCGAGGTCGATCGGACCTGAGCACGGCCCCGGTCACCCGGGCCGGGTGAACGCGGCGAACCCGCGCCACCCCCGTCGCGCCCCGTCAGCGGCACCCGAAACTCTGCTACCGTGCGCGATCGTGAGGTCACGGAGGGCGCATCTCGAGTGGGGGAGCCAGGTCGATCCGGCGCGTCCTCCGTCGCGGCGACGACGGCCGGGACCCACCCGACTGATCGCTGCCACCCTGCTCGCGACGGCCGTCGGCCTGGTACCGGCCGCGACGCCGGCCACCCCCGCCGCGCTGGCGGCGCCGGAGTCGGCCACCCCGCCGAACCCGCCCGAGGTGATCGCCGGCGGCGGCCCGACGACCGGCGAATTCGCCGGCGACCCGGACGCCGCCATCACCCGCCGCCAACCCGCGCCGCCGTCCGCCTCGGGCGCGGTCTCCGCCGCCGAGCAGCAGCAGGTCACCGAGTACTGGACGGCCGAGCGGCGAGACCGCGCCTTCGGCTCCCACTCCGCAGCCCGCCAGGACGCCGTCGGTACCGCGTCGCCCCTGTCCACGCCGTCCGGCGACGACCCGGGCAGCGGCCCGGCCGCCGCACCGCCGCCACCGCCGCCACCGCCGAGCGACGGCACGCCGTACACCTCCGGCGGCCTCGTCACGGCGACCACCGGGCGGCTGTTCAGCTCGATCGGCGGCTCCGACTTCGCCTGTTCGGCGAGCGTGGTCACCAGCCGCGGCCGGGACCTCGTCGTGACCGCCGGGCACTGCCTGCACGGCGGCGCGGGCTCCGGGTTCGCCACCAACGTCGCGTTCGTGCCCGACTACGCCAACGGCGCGACACCTCTCGGCATCTGGACCGCCCGCCACCTCACGGTCACGCCAGGGTGGGCGGGCGGCTCCAACTTCGACGTCGACACCGGCTTCGCGCTGATGAACACCCAGCACGGCCGGCACATCCAGGACGTCGTCGGCGCCCAGGGGATCGCGTTCGACCTGCCGGTGTCCTACCAGCAGTACAGCTTCGGCTACCCGCGGCTGCGCCCCTTCGACGGCTCCACGCTGATCTACTGCGCCGGCCCGGGCGCGGCCGACTCCTACGGCGGGCCGTCGATCGGCGTGAGCTGCCGGATGACGGCGGGCTCCAGCGGCGGCCCGCTCATCGCGGGACTCGGCCGGCTCGGTCCCGGGCACGGGTGGATCGACGGAGTGATCAGCTATGCCTACTCCGGTTCCACCGACCGGCTGTTCGGTACGCGTTTCGGCGACACGGTCCGGCTGCTGTACTACCAGTCCAGTGGTCTTTGACCGGGCCCGCCGGCCGCTGACCAGCGTTCCTCCGAGGCCCCACGACGGTTGCGGATCAGCCGGTGCGTCGCGCGGCGGGGGCGATCGATAGCGTCTGCGCATGCCGCATCCGGGTGCCTTCGGACTTCTCCTGACCCTGCACGTCGCGCTCGCCGTGTTCATCATCGGTCCGCTGACCCTGGTCGGGGCGGCGGTCCCGCTGTTGCTGCGGACCGGCGCGGGCGCGCTGCCGGTGATGCGGTTGGCCGCGCGCCTGGTGCGGGTCTTCGCGGTCGCCACCCTGCTCATCGCGCTGACCGGCGTCGGGCTGGTGCACCAGGGGTCGTTCGGGAGCGTTCGGTCGTTCGGCGACGAGTGGCTCGCCGGCTCGCTGGTCCTGTGGGTGCTGGGAGCGGGCAGTTTCCTGGCGGTGGTCGCCCCCGGGCTTTCGCACGCGATCGCCGAGATCGACGCGGGCGGCGACCCGCGCCGCCGGATCACCACCATCACCGCCGGGGCGGCACTCGGCTCAGCCTGCTGGCTGGTCGTCGTGGCCCTGATGGTGATCAAGCCGGGCGGCTGAGCCCGGCCGCCGTCAGCTCGCCGCCGCCAGCGTCGCCCGACCGGCCTCCCCGCGGTCGACGACGTCCTCCAGCTTGTCCAGCACCCGCTCCCACACCGGCCTCGGCAGCTCGTGGCCCATCCCGTCGATCTCCAGCAGTTCCGCGGCCGGGATCGCGGCAGCCGTGAGCCGGCCGCCGATGACCGGGACCAGCGGGTCGGCCCCGCCGTGCACGACGAGGGCCGGCGTCGTCAGCCCGGCCAGCTCGGCGGTGCGGTCCGGGGCGGCCAGCAGGGCGGCACACTGGCGCAGCACACCGTCCGGGCCGCCGCGGCGCTCCCAGTAGACCTCGGTCCGCCGGCGCAGCCACGCCTCGTCGACCGGGAACTCCAGTGAGCCAAGGACCCGCTGCGACTCCCGTGCGGCGAGGATGGCCTCGGCGAGATCCCGCGGGGCCGGACGGAGGAACAGGGCCAGTGCCTCCGGGGTCGGCTGGACGCGGTGGTCACCCGGATGCGACATCATCGAGGTGAGGCTGCGGACCCGCTCCGGGCTGCGCAGCGCGGCGATCTGGGCGATCATCCCGCCCATCGACTGGCCGAGCAGGTGGGCCGAGTCGATGCCGAGCGCGGTGAGCAGGCCGAGCGCGTCGGTGGCCAGGTCGCTGAGCTGGTACGGCGTGAGCTCGAACCGGCCGGCGAGGATCGCGCCGAGGTCGGGCGGGCCGAGCTGGTCGAGATGGGTTGACCGGCCCACATCCCGGTTGTCAAAAACGACTACCCGGTAGCCGCGGCGGACCAGCGCCGCGATCAGGTCGGGATGCCAGCCGGCGAGCTGCTGACCGAGCCCGCCGATCATCAGCAGCGGCAGGCCATCGTCGCCCCCGTGGACCTCGTAGGTCAGCTCGAGGCCGTTCACCGTGACGATGCTCATGTCCGGACGGTAGCCATCCTGTGGCGCACGCGCACCCCTTCTCGACACCGCAGCGGGATACCACCTCTCTCGGTTCGACCCGGCCAGCCGACGCACCAGCGACAGCCTGCCCGTCACCCGCGATTCACTACTTAATGTGCCTCCTTCACTCCTTAGAGTAGTGGTACTGAGGTTGGCGATCCCCAGCACGCGGCACCCCGTCGCGGTGACCACAAGGGCGGACACGGTGATCTTTCCGACGATCGAGTTCGCGGCGTTCTTCGCCGTGACGCTGGCGCTGTCCTGGCTGCTGATGCCCAGGCCGCGGCTGTGGAAGCCGTTCGTCCTCGGCGCCTCGTACTTCTTCTACGGCTACGCGGACGCCCGGTTCGTCCTGCTCATCGTCGCCTCGACGCTGCTCAACCAGGCCGCCGCCCGGGCCGTCCACCGGTACCGGGACCGCCGCCTGCTCGCCGCCGCCGTCGCCTGCGACCTCGGCCTGCTCGGCTGGTTCAAGTACTACGGCTTCTTCGCGCTGTCCGTCGACCGCGCCCTGGCCGACGTCGGGCTGCCGGCGCCGCTGCCGCTGCTCCAGGTCGCGCTGCCGGTCGGGATCTCCTTCTTCACGTTCCAGGCGATCAGCTACGTCGTCGACGTGTACCGCGGGGGCACGGCGCCGGCGCCCCTGCTCGACTTCGCCGTCTACGAGGCGTTCTTTCCCCATCTGGTCGCCGGGCCGATCGTGCGGGCCAGCGAGTTCCTGCCGCAGCTGACCTCCCCCCGCGACCCGACCCGCGTCCCCGTCGCCCGGGCCGCGCTGCTGATCCTCGGCGGGCTGGCCAAGAAGGTGGTGCTCGCCGACGTCATCGCCGTGCGCCTGGTCGACCCGGTGTTCGACGCGCCGGGCCAGCGCTCCTCCGGCGAGATCGCCGCCGCCGTCTACGGCTACGCCGTGCAGATCTACTGCGACTTCTCCGCCTACTCCGACATCGCGATCGGCCTTGCCCTGCTGCTCGGGTTCCGCTTCCCCGACAACTTCGACCGCCCCTACGCCGCACGCAGCCTGCAGGAGTTCTGGCGCCGCTGGCACATGACGCTGTCCCGCTGGCTGCGCGACCATGTGTACCTGCCGCTCGGCGGAAACCGGCGGGGACGACGCCGCACCCACGCCAACCTGCTGATCACGATGACGCTCGGCGGACTGTGGCACGGGGCCTCGTGGAACTTCGTCGTGTGGGGCGCGCTGCACGGCGGCGCCCTGGTGGTCGAACGCCAGGTCCGGACCTGGCGCGCGCGGCCGGACGACTCCCCGGCGCCGGTCGAGGTCCCGGCGCCGGTCGAGGTCCCGGCGCCGGTCGAGGTGCCACGGCCGCGATCCCCGGCCGCGGTGCCGGCCGTCGTGCCAGCAGCGGTGCCGGTCGCCGTCGCGATCGCCGTGCCCGGTGACGCACCAGCCCGGCCGGCCACGGTGCTCCCCCCCCCGCCGGCCCTCGCCCGGCTCGCATCCCCGCACCCCGCGGTGCGCCGCGGCGCACTCCACCGGCACCGGGCGGCGGTGGCCGGTGGGGGCGGCGGCGCGCGGGCCTGGCTCGCCCGGCTGGCCGTGTTCCACTTCGTCTGCGTGACCTGGGTGTTCTTCCGTGCGCCCGATCTGGCGACGGCCGGGCGGCTGCTCTCCCGGCTGCTGACGGCGCCCGGGCCGGCGCCGCTGGTCACCGCACCCGTGCTGGCCGCCATCGCGGCCGGGCTGGCGACGGCCGCCGTTCCCCGCTCGTGGTGGACCGCGACGCGGGTGCGCCTGGCACGGTTGCCCACCGCCGCGCAGATCCCACTGCTCACCCTCAGCATCATGATCATCTATGCGGTCGCCGGACCCGGGCAGGTCTCCCCGTTCATCTACTTCCGGTTCTGACCGACGATCACGACGGCCAGTGCGTCGAGTCCACGATCCCAGGGAAATCAGTCCGGTCTGGACCGGCCCGGGCCGTGGGCTTCGTATCCGGCGTCGCCAAGCAGCACGTCCACTCCAGCGTCAGCCAGCACGTCGACGCTGCGAGGGAATGCCGGATGCGCGGCCTGGGCCTTGTTCAGGTACGGCAGAGCTGCGATCGGTAGCCGCTTCCCCATGGCTTCGGTGATGAGGTCGAGGGCGAGGGTGTCGCTGATCCCGCCTGCCCATTTGTTGATCGTGTTACTGGCGGCTGGGGCTACGAGGATCGCGTCGGGTGCGGGCAGGACGTCGGCATCTCCGGGCAGTTTGTAGGAGGTGCCGCCGCCGAAGCCCTCGAAATCCTGAAACGGAGCAAGGGGCCCGCGTTGGCTCGGGGATGTGGGCCGACGCCGAGGAGCATCTCGGGATCGCCGAGTGGGCGGCCCACACTCCAGGGGAGGGCCGGACCGCGATCTGCCATGGCGAGCTGGCCGCCGAGACCGCGGTGCACGATCTGGTGGGTGTCGCCATCGCGCACATCCTCATCGGCCGCGGCCACCTCGACGGCGACCGGCCGAGCCCGAAAGCGGCGGCACAGGCCGGCCTCGTCTCGTTCGACACCGTGGCCGCGGTGCCGAACGAGACCATCACGACGCGGGTCCGGCAGTTGCACCAGCAGCTCGTGCCCCTGCAGCTTGAGGGCCTGGTCGCCGAGCTGGGCCGCCAAGTCGTTGCCGTCTGAACCCTCGACGGTCACGGATCCGCCACGTCCCGTTCCCCTCTGGTCCGTCCTGCCGTTACCGTGCCCGGGTGCGTCCCGGCAGCGGCGTCGGACGTGGATCGGATGGCGATCATGGGCTGGGGCAAACCGAAGAAGACGGATACGCGGAACACCGACAAGCGGGGCAACACCGGCGGCGGTTCCTCGACCGGCCGCAGCGGGCAGAAGCGGGGCGGTTCCGGCCAGACGGGCGACCCGGCCGACGCCGTCGACCGGGGGCTCATGACCTGCCCCAAGTGCAGCGGATCGACGAAGGTTGGCGCCCCGGCCGCCGAGGCTGACGGGGGCGGCGTGTTCGATGGTGCGAGTCAGATCGACTGCCCGCGCTGCGGCGGTACCGGGCAGGTGAAGAAGAAGTGACCGTGGACGGGCGGGGCGACGCCCCGGAGGATGGGCCGACCGGGCCGGAGCCTGAGGTGCGCGCCCTGTTCCCGTCGTGCAACAGGTGCCGGCGGGAGCGGGCGGCGCGCCTACGCCGGCCGGGCGCTGCCGCGGTGTCCGGGCTGCCGGGTTTGACGTTGCAGCCTGCGGTGACGGGGTGCACGCACCTGCCGGAGGTGTGGGCGGCGGGGTTCGGGCCGGGTGCTGAGCCGCCGGACGAGTCGGCTTGGGAGACGCGACCTGACGGGCCGGTCTGACCTTCTCGGGAGGAGCGCCGCCAGGGCCCGACCTGACTCCGGGCTCGCCGGCGGTGGAGGAGCTTGCGGCCGCGCCGCCGCGGTCTGAGCGCGATTACGGCTAATAAACGATCCGGCACGCCCCGTTCCTCTCTGGAGGGTGCCCACCGGCAGCCATGGAGAGTTCGTGGACACGTGAGCGCCGGCCGGCGCCAGTGACACCTGCCGGGTGTCACTGATCGCTACACTTTCCAGCCTGGGCTGATGACGATGGGTAGCGACCGGCGACAACAGCCGATGATGCCGCACAGGAAAGCCGACATGAGGTACACGTAACGTGACAACTTGCTCGCCGGCCCCGCCGTCCGGGCCGGAAAGGGCGGCCACCCGCCTGGCCGCGGCGTCCGAGGCCGCTCCGGCGCCGGAGGCCGACGTGGTGGATGCGATGCCGGCCCGGCGGGTCGTGGTCACCGTGGCCGCGGTGCTCGTCCTGCTGGCGGTGCTGCGCGCACCGGCGATGGTGCATGCCGGGGAGGGCATGCGCCCGGGAACCACCCGCGCGCTCGTCCTCGGGGTGGCCCGTCCCCTTGCCCGGGTGACCCATCCGCTGCGGCTGGACGCGCCCGACCGCGGGCTGGCGCGTGCCTTCGGGCACCGGCCCGGCTCGTCCGGGGTCGCCTCCGAGCTGGCCACCGCGGCGAGCCAGGCCACCGCGAACCCAGCCGCGGCGCCCCACGGGGCCTCGGGGCCGGCCGGCGGGCCGGCGCCCGCCGCCATCGTGGCGCCGCCGCGCCGGCCGACCGCCGCCGATCCGCTGCGGGTGCTGGTCACCGGCGACTCGCTGACCGAGACGCTCGGCCCGGCCATCACGAACGCGGTCCCGGGCACCGTGCGCGTGCGGACCGAGACCAGATACGGCACGGGCCTCGCGCGGCCGGACTTCTTCGACTGGGCGTCGCGGGCGCGCGCCCAGCTCGGCGAGCAGCACCCGGAGCTGGTCATCGTCGCGATGGGCGGCAACGACGGCCAGGGCATCACCCGCCCGGACGGCACGGTCCTGCCGGCCGGCACGCCGGCGTGGGCGGCCGAGTACCAGCGGCGGGCCGACGTCGTGATGCGGATCTGGACCGGCTCGGGACAGCGGCGGGTACTCTGGCTCGGCCTGCCGCCGGCCCGCTCGCACCGCCTGGACGGGTATTTCCACCAGCTGAACACCGCGGCCGCCGCCGCGGCCACCGGGGTCCCCGGCGCCACCTACCTCGACCTGACCCCGTGGCTGTCCCGCGGCGGTGCCTACAGCGACTACCTGAGCACCGCCGACGGCCGCACCGTGCTGGCACGGTCACGGGACGGGGTGCACCTGACCCTGGACGGCGCCCGCATCGCCGCGACCCACGTGCTCGACACCCTCCGGGGCGTCTGGCCCCCGGGGGCTCTGCGCCCCTGAGGCGGCCGCGGCCGGAACGACCCCGCTCAGCGCACGCGGAAGCCGAAACCCCCGCCCTCGAGATCCGCGCGGGTTCCGCTCACCGCGGCGAGGGCGTCGGCCAGGGTCGCCTGGGCCAGCGCCGCCCGGGCCAGGGTCTCCCGATCCGGCGGCTGCTCGGTCGGCGGCTGGCCCGGCCCGGCGGCGGCGATCGCGGCGAGCACGTCCTCGGCGAGGACCGCGAGCTGGTCGGGCAGGGCGTGGGGGGCGAGCCGCGGTGGCCGGGCGCCGGCAGGCGCGCCAGCTCCGATCCGCTCGCCGAGGGCGGCCAGTTCGTCGAGCAGCCGCCGGGTCCGGTCCGCCCGGGTCAGGCCGGACTCGACCGGCACGTCCCAGGAGGAGCCGGCCCAGCTGCGCAGGCGCCGGATGAGCAGCCCGACCTCGCGGCCGAGGTGGCCGACCTCGTCGGACATCCGGGCACAGTACCGCACAGGTCGACACGCGCCCGCGGGTGGGCCTTGCCCTCGCGTGTGACCTGGGGCACGCTTACGACATGAGCCGTTGACGTCGGGTTTTACGTCTGGAGGCGCGCATGTCACTGAACCGTTCCCCGCAGACCCATCAGATCCTCATCGAACGGATCCCCAGGGTGACCGGTCATGAGGTCAGTACCTGGCTCAGCCGGCTGGACGAGGGTCCGGGCCTGCTGCGGTTCACCGAGCGGGTGAACTGGCTGCGTGCCGAACACAACCTGCCGCACAGCTACGCGTCGGCACTCGTGCACGAGTCGGACCTGCGCCGGCGGGCCATCCGGGCCTGACGACGCCGCTCGAGCCCACCGGCCACAATGGCCGGATGGAACTCGACGCAGCCATCGACTTCGTCCGCGAGCATCACCGGGCGGTGTTGTGTACCACCCGCCGGGACGGCACCCCGCAGATGTCGCCCGTGACGGTCGGTGTCGATCCCGGCGGGCGGCTGCGGGTCAGCACGCGGCTGACCGCGTTCAAGGTCAGCCATGTCCAGCGCGAGCCGGTCGTCCGGCTGTGCGTTCTGCCCGACGAGTTCTTCGGGCCGTGGCTGCAGATCACCGGCACGGCGGAGATCATCCGACTACCGGCGGCGATGGAACTGCTCGTGGAGTACTACCGCGAGCTGTCCGGCGAGCATCCCGACTGGGACGACTACCGGGCGGCGATGGAGCGCGACCAGCGCTGCATCATGCGGATCACGCCCACCGCCGCCGGACCGGACCGCTCCGGCTGATCTTTCCCGCCGCGGGCCCGGTCTCGGCGCCGCGGGGCGCTACTGGCGCAGCTTGGACAGCAGGCGCAGCGTCTCCAGATACACCCAGACGAAGCCGATCAGCAGGGCGAACGCCGCCCGCCACGCCTCGGACCGGGGGGCACCGGAGTTGATCGCCCGCTCGATGTAGTCGAAGTCGAGGATGAACTGCAGGCTGGCGACGATGAGCACCACGACGCTGAACAGGATGCCCAGCGGTGACGCGTCGTTGATGATCGGCAGGTGGCTGCCGCTGACCGCCCTGATCGCCAGGTCGGCCAGGCTCAGCAGGATCACGCCGAACAGCACGCCGGTGACGATGCGGGCCATCCGCGGGGTGGCCCGCAGCCGGCGGCTGCGGTAGGCGAGCAGCATCGCGACGAAGATCAGCCCGGTACCGAGCAGGGCCTGCGGCACGATGCCGCCGAAGGCGTCCTCGTAGAAGCCGGAGATCGCGCCGACCGCCACGCCCTCGATCAGCGCGAAGGCGACCACCAGCGCCGGGCGCACCCGGCCGCGCATCGCGACGAGGCTGAGGACCAGCGCGACGAGCCCGGCGCCGAGCGCGATGCCCGGCGCGTCCCGCCCGACCACCCAGCCGACGCCGGCGCCGACGCCCAGCAGCGCGAACAGCCCGAGGGTGTGGACGACCACGTCGTCCACCGTGAGGGTGGTCGGCTGCCGGTAGTGGCTGGCGAGCTCCTCGGGGCTCGGCGTCGGCGGGGGAGCGAAGCCGCCGCGGCGCAGCACGGGGTTCGAGGAACGAAGGTCGGCCATGCAGCCGGCTCCTCTCGGTTGCCGCCGGGCGGAAGCCACGGTCAGCTGTTGGTGCAGACGTCTACCGCGGAAACGATCCCATGGACCTGCGGGTTCCCGCTGTCCGGTGCTCGACACCACCGGCGGGGCGGTCGGGCCGGCGGATCCGGGCCGCGCCGCGCTCGCATGCCGGACGCCCGCGGCGTTCATGAACGTCGCGGGCGCCTCGACAAAGATTGTGCCGGTGGTCGGAGTCGAACCGACACTCGAGCTGTTTTTAGGACAGCCTCCTCTACCAGTTGGGATACACCGGCTCGTCTACATCGCTGCTGTTTCTACCATGCTACGTAGGTTCTGGGAATAACACATCCGGGAAAAGTGGTCCGGGGCTGGCGAGCCCGCCGAAAGCGTGACGCATCGTGACGGGGATGCCGCCGTTTCGACATGAGTTCCGATCAAGGCGCGGACCGCCGGACCGAATAGCCCGGAGCTCGCGGGCCCGGTTAGCAGCCGCACTCGGCACAGTCGAATACAGGCACACCGAGGTGCCGCTAAGTACCCCTGACAGCCGTCCGAAGCTCTGCCGCCGGGGGGATTCACCGGCGCCGGTCGGGCCCGGTGCGCAAGGCCGGCGATCGTCAGCTCCGGTGCGCCGCGGCCTCGGAGTCGGCACTGACGACGCCGGCCACCGGCGCGGTGGCGGTGGGCGCCCCGACGGCGTCCGGTGACCCGGTGGCCGCCCGGCGGAACTCCGCGCGGGGGTCGGCGAAGGAGCCCAGGGAGACGATCTCACGGCGGAAGAACAGGGCCAGCGTCCAGTCCGCGACCACGCGGGCCTTGCGGTTGAGGGTCGGCACCCGGCTGAGGTGGTAGCTGCGGTGCATCAGCCAGGCCGGCCAGCCACGGAGCCTGATCCCGTAGATCTCGGCCACGCCCTTGTGCAGGCCGAGGGAGGCCACGGACCCGGCGTAGCTGTGCTCGTATGGCCGGATGGGCTGGTGGCGCAGCTCGGCGAGGATGTTCTCGGCCAGCCGGCCGGCCTGCCGGACAGCGTGCTGGGCGGACGGGCCGGTGGTCGCTCCATCGCCCTTGGTGAGATCGGGTACGGCCGCGCAGTCACCGGCGGTCCAGGCATCGGCCACGCCGTCGACCTGGAGGAAGGCGGTGGCCCGCAGCCGGCCGCGCTCGTCGAGCGGCAGGTCGGTGCGGGTGAGCACCGGGTTGGGCTTCACCCCCGCCGTCCACACCACGGTGCCGGCGTCGAAGCGCTCCCCGCTGTCCAGCACGACCCGGCCGTCCACCAGGCTTTCCACCCGGGTGTTCAGCTTCACCGCTATACCGCGGTGCTCCAGCTGCTTCACCGTGTACAGCCCCATTGCCAGCGAGACTTCCGGCAATATACGTCCGGTCGCCTCGACGAGAACCCAGCGCATTTCCGCGGGATTCAGGTCCGGGTAAAAGGAGCACGCGTCGCGGGCCATGTCCTCGAGTTCGGCCAGCGCCTCGATGCCGGCATATCCGCCGCCAATGAAAAGAAAGGTAAGCGCGCGGCGGCGAACCGCCGGATCAACCGCCGACGCCGCCGCGTCGAGTCGACTGATGACCTGGTTCCGAAGATAGATGGCCTCGGCCGCGCTCTTGAATCCGATGCCCTGCTCGGCGAGTCCGGGAATCGGCAGGGTACGGGCGACGGAGCCCGGGCACATCACCAGGATGTCGTAGGCGAGATCGAAGCTGTCGCCGAGGGGCGGCTGGACGACGGCGGTCCGTCGCTCATGACTCACGGAAAACACGGAGCCACTGACGACACGGCAGCTCTTGAGCACTTTGCGTAGCGGAACAACCACATGTCGTGGCTCAAGGTTCCCGGCCGCCGCCTCCGGAAGAAACGGCTGATAGGTCATGTAGGAGTTCGGCTCGACCACCGTGATGGTCGCCTCGCCCTTGCGCAGCCTGCGCGCAAGCCGCAGGGCGGTGTACATGCCGACGTATCCACCGCCGACGATGAGGATGTGCGGTGCGCGCCCATAGCCCATGCAAAAACCGTACCCGCAGGCCTGCCCTTACACCCTGGCACCGGACGATCGGCGGGCAATTTTCCGTGACGCACGACACCAATACGGACAACTTTCGGCAGGCCCGTCCACCGGGTGAGTGCCGTCACTCACCCGCTGTGTTGGCGCCCGCCGGGCGCCGGATAGCCGGGAAGCGCGCTCAACCTACTTCGGCAAGCGACGCCGCCGACCCGAAAACCGTGTCCAGCATCACCTCGGTGAGCCGACCGGTGAAGGTGTTCTGCTGGCTCGGGTGATAACACCCGATGACCGTCATCCCACCGGGGAGCTTGACCTGGACGTCGTGGCCGAAGGGGACCCTCCGCGGCGGCCCGGCGTAGCCGGCCTCGCCCAGCGCCGGCCACAGCGCCGTCCAGGCGAACCCGCCGAGCACGACCACGACCCGCAGCGACGGCCGCACCAGCGCCAGTTCCCTGACCAGCCAGGGCCGACAGGTGTCCCGCTCCCGCGTCGTCGGTCGGTTCACCGGCGGCGCGCAGCGCACTGCGGCGGCGATCCGGGTGGCCCGCAGCCACTGGCCGTCCCCGGCGGCGACCGAGGTCGCCAGCGCCGCCAGCCCCACCCGGTGCAGCGAGGCGAACAGCCAGTCGCCGCTGCGGTCGCCGGTGAAGATCCGCCCCGTCCGGTTGCCCCCGTGGGCGGCCGGCGCCAGCCCGACGACCAGGATCCGGGCGTCGGCCGGGCCGAAGGAGGGCACCGGGCGACCCCAGTACGGCTGGTCCGCGAACGACGCCCGGCGCAGGACCGCGACCTCCTCCCGCCAGGAGACCAGCCGCGGACACGCCCGGCACACCGATATCCGGGCGTCGAGGGCGCCGCAGTCGACGGCGGAGGCGGCCAGCACCCGCGCGGCGGCCGGGGCGGCCGCCACCGGCGTGCTCGCGTCAGCGAGGTCCCCCGGCCAGCCGGCACCCGGCGGCGCCGGACCGCGCCGCGACGCGGGGTCAGCCCGGCCGCGGTCGGGCATCATCCGGCGGCGGGGCCGGTCATCGTGGGGACGGCCGGGCCGGGCGCCGCCGGTGCGCCGGCGTCGGCCAGCGCGAGCGCGATCCCGTCGAGGATGTCGCGTTCGCTGGCGACGATCGCGGCCGCGCCGGTCCGCTCCACCAGCGTGCGCAGCACCAGGGCGCCGGAGGCGATGACGTCGACCCGGCCGGGATGCATCACCGGCAGCGCCGCGCGCTCGTCGTGGGTCATGCCGAGCAGCCGGTCGGTGACCTCGGCGACCTGCTCGGCGGTGGTCACGGACAGATGGAGCCGGACCGCGTCGTAGCCCGGCAGGCCGGCGGCGAGGGCGGCCACGGTGGTCACGGTGCCGGCGACGCCGACCAGGGTCGCCGCCTCGGTGATCGGCACGGTGGCCGCGGCGAGGTCGAACGCGGCGTGCGCGTCGGCGACGATCGCCGCGACCTGCGCCGCCGTGGGCGGGTCGTCCCGCAGGTGCCGCTCGGCGAGCCGGACACAGCCGACGTTCACCGATCGGGCCGCGCGCACCCCGCGGGCGTCGCCGAGGACCAGTTCCGTCGAGCCGCCGCCGATGTCGGCGAGCAGGATCGGGGTGGCCACCACCGACGCGGCGTCGGGCGTGCCGGTGAGGCCCACCCGGCCGAGCTGTCCGGCTGTGGCCGCGGCGCCAGGCGATCCGTCCTGCGCGTACGGGGCGAACAGCCCGGTCGGTCCGGGCCGATCGGGCTGGTTCGCCCGATCCGACGCGCCTGACTGCGCCGGCGTCGCCGACACCCACGGCGCTGCGGCCCGAGCCGATCCGGCGGCACCGCCCGCAGCGCCGCCGACGAGGTCCCCGATGGCCCCGGAGAACGACAGCGCCGCCTCCTCGTCACCACTGATCACCTCGGGGTCGACCCCGAGGATCGCGCGCACGCCGGCGACCAGCTCGTCCCGGTTGCGCGCGTCGCGGGTCGCGCTCGTGGCGACCATCCGCACCCGCGTCGCGCCCAGCCGGTCGATCTCGGCCGCGTAGTCGCGCAGCGCCGCGAACGTGCGAGCCAGCGCCTCCGGAGCGAGCTCGCCGGTGCGGTCGACGCCGGCGCCCCGGCGCACGATCTCCATCCGCCGGGTCAGCTCGTGCAGGCCGGCGCCGTCGACGTCCGCGACCAGCAGACGGATCGAGTTGGTTCCGCAGTCGATCGCGGCTACCCGGGTCACGCGCGCCCCTTCCCGTCCGTCCTGCCCGCCACGTTGGCCGGGACAGCGGCCTGGGGCGCGGCACCGACGGTGCCAGTATTCGCCGATCCGGCGCCGCCCGTCAGGCGTTCCTCGGGGATGCCGGCCGGCCCCGCGATGTCGGCTTCCCCGGCGACGTCGGCTTCCCCGGCGACGTCGGCCGGCACGCAGGGGCCGCGCCGGCCCCAGTCCTCGATCGCCGCGATGGCCTCGTCACCGAACGGGTTCACGCCCGGCCCGGCCGCGAGGCTGTGCGCCACCAGCACGTGCAGGCATTTCACCCGCTCCGGCATCCCGCCGGCGCTCGGCGAGCCGGGGAGCACCTCGTGGGCGTCGCGCCGGGCGAGGTAGTCGCGCAGCGCGGCGTCGTACGCGGCGGCGAGGTCGGGATCCCGGGCGAGCCGCTCGGTCATCTCCCGCATCACCCCGGCGGCCTCCAGCCGGGAGACCGCGCTGGCCGCCCGCGGGCAGGTCAGGTAGTACAGCGTCGGGAACGGGGAGCCGTCCGGCAGCCGGGGGGCGGTCTCCACCACGTCGGGCAGGCCGCAGGAGCACTCGTGCGCGACCCCCAGCAGCCCGCGCGGCGTGCGGCCGAGCTGCCTGTGCACGATCTCGGCCTGCGCGGCCGTCACCGACGTCGACGACATGCCGACTCCTCCCGACCCCGCGCGAGGCCGCTCGTGGTTCTGTCCGTCACGGTGTGGCGATCTGCGCCCACAGCCGGCCGTACCAGGCCGAGCCGCCGCCTGAACCGCCGCCGGCGGCCGGGTCCGCTGGACCGGCGGTCGGCGGAGCGGGCATCAGGTAGGCCCTCTCCCCCGGTTTGATGTAGTGCAGCCGGCGCCGTGCCTCGTCCTCGACCCAGGCCTGGTCGCCGTAGCGCGCGACCGCCCCGCGCAGCTGGTCCACCTGGGACTGGGTCTGCGCGTTCGTCTGGGCGAGCTGCGAGAGCTTGTTCTGCTGCCGCAGGTACAGCCGCAGCGGATAGGCGAGGGTCAGGACCAGCACGCAGATCACGACGGCGAGCAGGGTCGCCCTCGTGGTCAACGCGGAGCGCGGCGCCGGCATGGGCTCAGGCGGACCGGCCGTGCCGGGGGAAGGCGCCGGCGCCGGCGAAGCGGGCCGCGTCGTCGAGCTCCTCCTCGATCCGCAGGAGCTGGTTGTACTTGGCGACCCGCTCGGAGCGGGCCGGCGCGCCGGTCTTGATCTGGCCGCAGTCGGTCGCGACGGCGAGGTCGGCGATCGTGGTGTCCTCGGTCTCGCCGGACCGGTGCGACATCATCGCCCGGTAGCCGCTGCGGTGGGCGAGGGTGACCGCGTCGAGGGTCTCGGTGAGCGTGCCGATCTGGTTGACCTTGACCAGCAGGGCGTTGGCCGCCTTCGCCGCGATCCCGCGGGCGAGGCGCTCCGGGTTGGTGACGAACAGGTCGTCACCAACGAGCTGGACCTTCTCCCCGAGGCGCTCGGTCAGCGAGATCCAGCCGGCCCAGTCGTCCTCGGCCAGCGGGTCCTCGATCGACACGATCGGGTAGGCGTCGACGAGCTCGGCGTAGTAGTCGCTGAGGAACTCCGCGCTGCGGGCGGCGCCCTCGAACGTGTAGGAGCCGTCGGCGAAGAACTCGGTGGACGCCACGTCCAGCGCGAACGCGACATCCGAGCCGAGGCGCAGGCCGACCTTGTCGACCGCCTCGGCGATGAGGTCGAGCGCCTCCCGGTTGGCGGGCAGGCTCGGGGCGAAGCCGCCCTCGTCGCCGACGCCGGTCGCGAGGCCGCGGGCCTTCAGCACGCTCTTGAGCGAGTGGTAGACCTCGGCGCCCCAGCGCAGCGACTCGGAGAAGGTGCTCGCCCCGATCGGGGCGACCATGAACTCCTGGATGTCGACGTTGGTGTCGGCGTGCGCGCCGCCGTTGAGGATGTTCAGCATCGGCACCGGGAGCACGTGCGCGCTCGGCCCGCCGAGGTAGCGGAACAGCGGCAGGCCGCTGGCCGCCGCGGCCGCCTTGGCCACCGCCAGGCTCACGCCGAGCAGGGCGTTCGCGCCGACGGCGGACTTGTCCGGGGTGCCGTCGAGATCGATGAGCGTCTGGTCGAGCAGGCGCTGCTCGGTGGCCTCAAGCTCGATGATCGCCGGGCCGATGCGCTCGATGACGGCCCCGACGGCCTTCGTGACCCCCTTGCCGCCGTAACGGTCCTCACCGTCACGCAGCTCGACGGCCTCGAAGGCGCCCGTGCTCGCCCCGCTCGGGACCGCGGCACGACCCAGCGTGCCGTCTTCCAGGACGACCTCGACCTCGACGGTGGGATTGCCACGCGAGTCCAGGATCTCGCGGGCTCCGACAGCCTCGATGGACGGCACGGTGTGACCTCCGAATGTGACGGCTCGAACGCGACGATGCAGTGACCGGAACGGATCGTCGCGGACCGGTGCCCGAGAGCACCCGCGCCGCGCCCGGCGACTCGCCGGAGGGCAAGGTGAATCCCTGCCGCGGGGACGAGCGGTGCCGTCCGGACGAACCGGTCGGTGCCGAGACTACCGTCGGGCCCCGCACGACGCGGTGCCGATCCCGGTACGGCGCGCCGCTTGCCGCGGCGCCGGGCGTCGCCGACGCCGACGCCCGGCTGGCCGCGGCCACCGGGCCCCGAAGCCGTGTCACGCATCCCACAACCGCCGGCACCCGAGTGACCGGCACCGCTGGCTCCCTCGTGGGGCCCGCCCGGTGACGGCGCCCCCGCCGACGCCCTGCCGACGCCCCGCCGACTCAGCCGATGCGGCCCAGCGGCGGCATCATCAGCGGGCCGGCGGCGGGCAGGCCGAGGCGCGCCGCCAGCGGCGCCCAGGCACCCCAGCCGGCGACGAACCCGCCGGCCGGCGCGGCGCCGAGCCCGACCGCCGCCGCGGCCGGGCCGAGCACGTCGGGGGCCAGCGCGGCGGCGAGGCGGGCCCAGGTGCCGGCGGGCGCCCGCGTCCCGCACACCCCGGCGGCGGAGCGGTCCTCGCTGGACTTCGGCGCCCGGCCCCGTTCCAGCACCGACGGCTTCGGCGCGAGGCGCACCCGCGGCGTGTCCTCGCCGGGCAGCCCGGCCCGGGACCAGGCCAGGCGAAGGGCGTCCGCGAGGCCGCCGAGCTCGTCGACCAGGCCGTGCGCCTGGGCGTCGGCGCCCGTCCACACCCGGCCGCGGGCCAGCTCGTGCACCTGCTCGCGGGTCAGCCGCCGGGAGGCCGCGACCTTGTCGACGAAGTCGGCGTAGACCCGGTCGAGGAACTCCTCCAGCTTCTCCCGCTCCCCGGCGGTGAACGGGCGGCGCGGCGACATCATCAGCGCGTGCTCGCCCTCGGCGACGGCACCGAAGCCCACACCGACCTTCTCCAGCAGTTCGCGGACGACCTGCTTGCCGGCGAACACCCCGATCGACCCGGTCAGCGTGCCGGGACTCGCGACGATGACATCCGCGGCGAGGGAGACGAAATACCCGCCGGAAGCGGCCACGTCGCCCATCGACACGATCAGCGGGCGCCCGCTCGCGCGGAACAGCTCGGCCTCCCGGCGGACCAGGTCCGAGGCGACGTAGGACCCGCCCGGGCTGCTCACCCGGAACACCGCGGCGGCCACGTCGTCGTCCCGGGCGGCGGCGCGGAACGCGGCGGCGGTCGCCTCGGCGGCGAGCACCGGACCGGAGAACGGACCCGAGGCGCCCGCCCCGAGAACGACCGGGCCGGTGCCGTGGATGAGCGCGACGACGGACCGACGCGGGTCGCCGTGCGGCGGGGTGACGGACGGCGCGAGCGGGGTGCCCTCGGTCGCCGCCGGCTGGTTGCGCGGCGCACCCGCGCCGCCGTCGGGCTCCGGGTTCGTCTCGCGCAGGAAGAACGCGCCGGGCCCGCGCGCGGCGAGCGTCGTCACCCTGCGGACCGGGGACTTCTCCCGCCGCGCGGCGAGACGCCGGTAGGCCGAGGCGTACATCAGCACCGGCTCGGCCGCGTCCGCGTCGGCGGCGTCACCGTCCGGCCGTGGGCCGGGGTCCCGCGCGGGGGTGGCGGCGCCGTCGGCCGCCGCGTCGCCGCCCGGGTGGCGCACCCGCCGGCGGGCCGCGTCGTACACCTCGTCGCGGTAGCCGAGCCGGTCGATCAGCCCCGTGTCCAGGGCGACGGACCCGGCGAGCGGGCCGAGGTCGATCAGTCGCCGGACCCGGTCCGGCGACATCGAGCGACCCTCGGCGATGCCCGCGACGACCTGCTCGGAGGAGGACTCGATGATCCGGCTGACCGCCTCCAGGTGCGCCGGGGTGAAGTCCCGCTCGACGAGGGTGTTCACCGCGTTCTTGTACTCGTAGCGCTGCCCGATCTCCACGGCCACCCCGAGCCGGTCGAGCGCCCCGCGCAGGAACGGCGTCTCCATGCCCAGGCCGGTCAGGCCGCAGTCCCCGGACGGCGCCAGCCAGATCTCGTCGAACGCGCAGGCCAGGTAGTACGGCCCGGTGCCCCCGCCGAACTCGCCGAACGTGTCGGCGTAGGCGATGGCGGTGCCCCCGGCGGCGCGGAAGGCGGCGATCGCGGTGCGGATCTCCTGGATGCGGGCCAGCGGCATCCCGCAGGCGGCGATGTGCGCGACGACGACGGGGACCCGCGGGTCCGCCGCGGCGTACCGCAGGCCCTCGACGACGTCGCGCAGGGTGGTGCGGCGGTGCGCGAGCGCGAGGGTCAGCGGGTCGCTGGGGACACCTTCCAACGGGTCGGCCGTCAGATCGAGTTCGAGGACGACCGGGGCCGTCCGGCGAGCTGCGATCTGGCGGACGTCGGCCAGCGCCTTACGTGGGATGGCAGCCATGCTCAGAGGCTAGTACCGCCGGCTCCCAGGGTTCTCCGGCCGGGCCACCTCGCGGTCGCCGGCTGGTCACCGATCCGCGGTCACGGCGCCTCCCGGACGGGTGGCGGCAACCCAGAGTTCCCGCCAGCGTGCGGCGGGCAGCGTCGCGGGGGGCGCGCCGGCCGGCTGGGCCGCCCGCTCGGCGGCCGCGAGTCGCTCACGGAACCGGCGCGCGGCGGCCCGCAGCGCCTGTTCGGGATCGACCCGCGCGGCGCGGGCCAGCGCGACGGCGGCGAGCAGCAGCTCCCCGAGCACGTCCTCGCCCCGGGCGGCCGGTTCGCGCAACGCCTCGTCGGCCTCGGCGGCGAACGCGGCGAGCCGCGCGGCCGCCGCGGCGACACCACCGTCCGACCCCGCCCCCTCCCCCCTCCGCGCGCCCGGCTCGCCCTCGCCGGCCGGGCTCGTGGCGGGCGGCGCCGGGGCGGCGAACGCGAGGTCGACCGGCACGCCGACGCCGCCGGCGCGCTTGAGCAGCTTCGCGGCGAGGGACAGCGCCGGCTGGGACAGCGGCACGCCGTCGGTCACCGAGGTCCGCGCCTTCTCTGTGGACTTGATCGCGTCCCAGTTGGTGACGACGTCCGCCGATCCGGCGACGACCACGTCGGCGAACACGTGCGGATGGCGGCGGATCAGCTTGGCGGACAGCCCCGCCGCGACGTCGTCGACGTCCCAGCCGTCGTCCGGGCGCTCGGCGGCGACCCGGGCGTGGAAGAGCACCTGCATGAGCACGTCGCCGAGCTCCTCGCGCAGCTCGGCGACGTCGCCGTCCTCGATCGCCTGGTATGCCTCGTAGGTCTCCTCGATCAGGTACGGGGCGAGGGACTCGTGCGTCTGCTCGGCGTCCCACGGGCACCCGCCCGGGGACCGCAGCCGGTCCATCACGGCGACGGCGTCGAGCAGCGCCGATCCCGGCAGCTCCACGGTGGCGACGAGGGCGCCGACGGCGAGGTCGCCCGTGTCCGGGTCGCCCCGGTGGACAGACGAGTCCGCGGCCGAGGCGTCGGCGTCGGCGTCGGCGTCGGCGAGACGGTTGAGGACCTGGTCGAGAGGGGTCGGCGCGGCCGGGTCCGGCAGCCAGGCGATCTCGTCGACCGCCTGGTCGGGCAGGGTGGCCCGCGGGCGGCGGGCCTGCGCGCCCCCGGGCGCCCGGCCGGGCCACCGGGCGGGGCCGGCCGGTGGTGCGGAACCGTCGAGTCCGGTCACCGCCCCGGCGTCCACGACGGTGACGGCGGCGCCGGCCGCCCGCAGCGCGTCGAGGTGCGGATGGGTCGGGGCGCCGGTGAGGACGGGCACCCGGCGCAGGAGATCCCACGCGGGCGCCGTCAGCACGCCCGGGGCGACGCGCGGGCTGACCCGCACCACCGTGATCCGCAGCGGCATGGCGGGCCTCGCTTCCCGGCTCAGGACTGGACGCTCAGGTCGACGGCGGGGGTGGGCCCGGGGCGGCTGGCGATCGACCCGTCGGCGGCGACGACGGCGAACTGGCCGGAGTCCCAGCGGCCGAAGCGCGGGTTGACCGAGACCGGGTTCGCCTTCTCCGCCTGGGCGAACACGGGCCGCAGGGCGTCGGCGCGCTCGGTGGCGACGATCAGCCGGGCCAGGTAGGGCTTGGCCTGCGCGTAGGTGAGCGGGAGGCGGCCGAACATGCCCTGCGACTGGTTGTATGCCTGGCGGGTCTCGGCCTCGGTGGCCAGCAGCTTCGGGGAGACCTGGTCGCTGATGGCGGATTCCAGCGCACCGGCACGCATGATCACGTCGATGTCGGCCGGGGCGACCGCGGCGGCGGCGAGCTGCTGCTGGAAGGCGCGCGGGCTGCCGTACTGCAGGACCGCGAACGCCTGGGTGTACGCCGCGACGTCACCGTCGCTCACGGTGATTCCCCGTCGGCGTGCCTCGTCCGACAGCAGCTGTAGCTGGACGAGCGAGCTGAGCGTCCGCTGCTGCACAGCGGGCGGTTCGAGCGCGCCCGGCGCGGCCTGGCTGGTCTGCGCCTTCGGCGCGGCGGCCGACGCGGCGAGACCTCGGCTGACGATGTCACGCAGCTGGGACGTCTCGATCGTGTGCGATCCGACCTGGCCGGCGGCCCCCGCGTGCGTCGTGCAGGCTGTCCCGGCGGCCAGGACGACCACGAGCATCCCTACGCCGGCGAGGAGACGGGAGAGTTTCACACCACCACACGCTATCCCGTCAGGTGTGGCGGAGCACACCTCCATACCGGCTTCTGTCATGTCGCCGGCCGCTCAGCCGGCCGCTCAGCCGGCGGCGGCGGCGATCGAGTCGCCGGCGACGGCCGCCATCAGCTGGCCGGCCCAGGCGAGCAGCGCCCGGTCCCGCAGCGGCCGGGAGCCGATCCGCCCGGTCTCCGTCGGCGCCGGGACCAGCACGGTTCGCACCGTCGGCTTCACCACCGCGCCCTTGTACAGGCGGGTGAGCCGCAGGGTCTGGCTCTCGCGCAGCTCCAGCGGGGCGAAGCGGATCTGCCGGCCGGCGGCGGTGATCTCGGTGACGCCGAAGCGTCGGGCGAGCACCCGCAGGCCCGCGACGGCGAGCAGGTTCTCCACCGGCTCGGGCACCGGGCCGAACCGGTCGACGAGCTCGCCGCGCACCTCGTCGATGTCCGCGTCGGTGACGGCGCCGGCGAGGCGGCGGTAGGCGTCCAGGCGCAGCCGCTCGCTGGGCACGTAGTCGTGCGGGAGGCTCGCGTCGACCGGCAGCTCGACCTTGACCTCAGGTGGTTCCTCGACGGCGTCCTTGCGGTATTCGGCGACCGCCTCGCCGACCATCCGCACGTACATGTCGAAGCCGACCGAGGCGATGTGGCCGGACTGCTCGCCGCCGAGCAGGTTGCCCGCGCCGCGGATCTCCAGGTCCTTCATGGCCACGGCCATCCCGGCGCCCAGGTCGTTGTGCTGCGCGATGGTGGCCAGCCGGTCGTGGGCCGTCTCGGTCAGCGGCCGTTCCGGCGGGTAGAGGAAGTACGCGTAGGCGCGGTCGCGGCCACGGCCGACCCGGCCGCGCAGCTGGTGCAGCTGGGACAGGCCGAACACGTCGGCCCGCTCGACGATCAGCGTGTTCGCGTTGGAGATGTCCAGGCCGGACTCGACGATCGTGGTGCAGACGAGGACGTCGAACTTCTTCTCCCAGAACGAGACCATCACCTGCTCGAGGGCGTCCTCGTGCATCTGGCCGTGCGCGGTGGCGACGCGGGCCTCGGGCACCAGCTCGCGCAGCCGGGCGGCGGCCCGGTCGATCGACTCGACCCGGTTGTGGATGAAGAAGACCTGGCCCTCCCGCAGCAGCTCCCGGCGGATGGCCGCGGCGACCTGCCGGGCCTCGTAGGGGGCGACCGAGGTGAGCACCGGGTGGCGCTCCTCGGGCGGGGTGTCGATCGTGGACAGCTCCCGGATGCCGGTGATCGACATCTCCAGGGTGCGCGGGATCGGCGTGGCGCTCATCGTGAGCACGTCCACGGCCGTGCGCATCTGCTTGAGCTGCTCCTTGTGCTCGACGCCGAAGCGCTGCTCCTCGTCGACGATCACCAGGCCGAGGTCCTTGAACTTCATCTCGCCCGACAGCAGCCGGTGGGTGCCGATGACGACGTCGACGCTGCCGGCGGCGAGGCCCTCGAGGGCGGCCCGCTGCTCGCTCGCCGAGTTGAACCGGCTCATCGCCTTCACGACGACGGGGAAGGCGGCGTAGCGCTCGCCGAAGGTCTGGAAGTGCTGCTGGACCAGCAGCGTCGTCGGCACCAGCACGGCGACCTGCTTGCCGTCCTGCACCGCCTTGAACGCGGCCCGCACGGCGATCTCGGTCTTGCCGTAGCCGACGTCGCCGCAGATCACCCGGTCCATCGGGACCGGCTTCTCCATGTCCGCCTTGACCTCGTCGATCGCGGCGAGCTGGTCGGGCGTCTCCCGGAACGGGAACGCGTCCTCCAGCTCGCGCTGCCACGGGTTGTCGGGGGCGAACGCGTGGCCGGGCGAGGCCATCCGGGCGCTGTAGAGGCGGATCAGCTCGCCGGCGATCTCCTTGACCGCCTTGCGGGCGCGGCTCTTGCGCTTGGCCCAGTCGGCGCCGCCGATGCGGTCCAGGCTGGGGGCGTCACCGCCGACGTAGCGGGTGATCTGTTCGAGCTGGTCGGTGGGGACGTAGAGCCGGTCGCCGCGGGCGTACTCCAGCAGCAGGTACTCCCGCTTGGCGCCGGCGACGGTGCGGGTGACCATCTCGACGTAGCGGCCGACGCCGTGCGCGTCGTGCACGACCATGTCGCCGGGGGCGAGGGCGAGCGGGTCGATGCCCTTGCGCCGCCGGCTCGGCATCCGCCGCATGTCCTTGGTGGTGACGCCACGCGCGCCGGCGATGTCACTTTCGGTCAGGACGGCCAGGCGCAACGTGTCGCTGGCGAAGCCGGTGGCGAGCTGCCCGCGGGTGACGACCGCGACGCCGGCGGCCAGCTCGGCGGACTCCGCGTAGCGCGCGCCGAGGTCGGCGTCGCGCAGCATCTCGACGAGCCGCTGGGCGGGGCCGTGTCCCTCGGTGACGAGCAGGACCCGCCACGACTCGGCCAGCCAGCCCTTCACATCGGCGATGACCGCGGCGACGTCGCCGTGGTAGAGCCGGGCCGGCCGCATGCTCGCGACGACCGTGTTCTCACCCTCGGTGAGATCGGTGACCGCGGCTGCGGCTCCCTCGGCGTCACCGGTGTCGGCCGGGACGGGCGCCGCGGCGAACGGGCTGACCGACCACCAGGGCAGGCCCAGCTCGCCCGCGCGGTCGCGGACATCCGCGATGGTGCGGTAGGCCGCCGCGCCGAGGTCGATCGGGGCGCCACCACCGAGCGCCGCGACGCTCCAGGACGCCTCCAGGAACTCCTGGCTGGTCCGCACCAGTTCGCTGGCCCGGGTGCGGACCCGCTCCGGGTCGCACACCAGCACGTGGGTGGCCGCGGGCAGCTCGTCGAGCAGCAGCGACATGCCGTCGACGAGGACCGGGGCGAGGGCCTCCATACCATCGACGGGGATCCCGTTGGCGATCTTGTCGAGCATGTCGAGCAGCTCGGGATGCTCGGCGGCGAGCTCGGTGGCGCGGGCCCGCACCGGCGGCGTGAGCAGCAGCTCGCGGCACGGCGGCGCGAACAGCGTGACCCGGGCTCCGGCGCCGCCGTCGGCCGGCTCGTCCGCGGGCAGCGCCCGCTGGTCGGCCACCGCGAACCGGCGGATGTCCTCCACCTCGTCGCCGAAGAACTCGACCCGCAGCGGGTGCTCCTCGGTGGGTGCGAAGACGTCGAGGATGCCGCCGCGCACGGCGAACTCGCCGCGCCGCTCGACCAGGTCCACCCGGTGGTACGCGATCTCGACCAGCCGGGTGACCACGTCGTCGAGATCGGCGGTGTCGCCCACGGCGAGGCTGACAGGCGCGAGCTCACCGAGGCCGGCGACCTGCGGCTGCAACACCGCGCGCACCGGCGCCACGACCACCCGCGGCGGCCCGGCGGCGCCCGGATGGGCGAGGCGGCGCAGCACCGCGAGACGCTGGCCGACCGTGTCCGCCCGGGGGGAGAGCCGTTCGTGCGGCAGCGTCTCCCAGCTCGGGAAGACCGCCACGGCCGCCGCGCCGAGCAGGTCGCCGAGCGCGGCCGCGAGATCCTCCGCCTCCCGGCCGGTGGCGACGACGGCGAGCACCGGCCGGCCCGCGCCACTCGCGGCGGCGAGGGCGGCGGCGGCGAACGGCCGCAGGGCGGCCGGCCCGGCGAGGTCGAGAACCGGCTCGCCGGCCGCGCCGATCGCCCGGCCCAGGGCGGGATCGCCGCCCGGTCGGGCGATCAGCGTGGCAAGCAGCGGCTCGAGGGTCATGGGTGTGTCCCTGTGCCTCTCGGAACGAGTGGAAGAAGCAGAACACCGCGAGACGCGGATCGCGACCGCGGAACACGACGACATGGCGAAACGGGGCCCACCACGGCCCGGACCCGCTTCGACCGACGGCCCGGCCCGCGCCCGGATGGGATCCCGGACCGGTCGGCCGACAAGGCCAGCCAAGCCGGCGCCCGACCCCGTCGGCACAGACAATATGACCAGCCTACGACAGGACGACCGGCCACCGCGGCCCCGCGCCGCCGGCCGCGGTCCGGCGATCCGCGTTCGCCGTGCGTGGCCCGCCGGCTGTGGCCCGTCATGTGGGGCCCGTCATGTGGGGCCCGTCATGTGGGGCCCGTCGGCTGGAGCCCGCCGGCTGGAGCCCGCCGCGCGGGCGCGCCAGGGGGCAGATCGACGTACAGTCGACTGCCTGGCGTCCAGTACCGGTCGCCCAGTGCCTACGCTGAGGACAGGGTCGAGTTGTCCACCACGCGCCGCGACGTCTCTGGATCGGACACCGACCGCCGCGATGTCCATCAGATCGGGGATGTCGCCGAGCGGGTCGGTCTCTCCCTGCGCACCGTTCGCTACTACGAGGAGGCCGGCCTGTTGCGGCCGGTCAGCCGGACCGTGGGCGGTTTCCGGCTCTACGACGACGACGCGATCGAGCGGCTGCTGCTGATCCGGAAGATGAAGCCGCTCGGTTTCAGCCTCGAGGAGATGCGCGCGCTGTTGACGCTGCGCGACGAGCTGGCGGAGCCCGAGCTCGCGGTGGAGGCCCGGGCGCTGCTGCGGGAACGGCTGGGAACCTGGGTGCTGCTTGCCGAGGAGAAGCTGTCCTCGCTGCGAGAGCAGGTCAGCGTGGCCGAGGCGTTCGTCGGCGGCCTGCACGATGACGCGGACCGAAGCGGAGCCGGCTGACCCAGCATCGCGCCCTGACCCGCCGACGCCCCGCGCGCCCCGGTGAGGGGGCAGGCGGGGCGTCGGGCGACGCTGCTGCCGGCAGTCCGGCTCCGTGCGGGCGATCAGCCCCAGAGCCGCTGGTAGACGGCGGCCGCCTGCGGGTTGAGGTCGGGGTTCACCAGGGATGACCGGACGTTGTCCGGTTCCGAGTCCGGGAAGTACGCCTCGTAGGCGAGGATGTCCGCGTTGTGGCTGAAGGTCTCGTACATCTTCTCCATGTAGACGGGGTTGTCCCCGCCCGCGGCCCCGGCCCGGCCCGCCTTGGTGCCCTGCTGGCTGACGACGCCCCACTCCGGCACCGAGAACAGCTTGTTGTGGGTGCGGGCGAACGTGATCACCTGGCAGAGTCCGCCGTCGCCGTTGCACTGCTGGTCGAACGCGGCGTACGTCGGGCTCGGCGGGTACTGGTCGTAGCTGTCGATCCCGATGACGTCCACGTACTGGTCGCCCGGGTACAGGTCGAACGCGTCGACGGGTGTGGTGGACCCGTGGGCGTTGAGGTTCCAGTCGATGCGGACCGACGGGCTGGTCGACTTGATCGCCGCGGAGGCGTGCTGGAAGCACTGGATCCACGCCTGCGGGTCGGTCGCGGCCCAGGCGAACCACAGGCCGTTGAACTCCCAGCCGAGCCGGACGAACGAGTCGCCGCGGCCCCTGTTGACCAGCCAGCTGCCGAACTGCTTCCAGTGGGCGTCGTAGTTGCCCGCCGCGCAGTCGGTGAGGTTGCCCTTCTCCGGGCCTGAGTCCGGGAACAGCGGCTGGGAGATCACCCAGGTGCCGGCGTACCCGGCGAAGGTCGACGTGCTGCGGCCCATCCACGGGCTGGTCAGGTCGTTCCAGCTACTGCGGTCGGTGTACATCACGACGACGTCGTTGGGCCGCCCGCGGAAGGTCGCGAAGGTGTTCGCCTGGGCAAGGGTGTGCGCGGCCACGCCGGTCGGGAACGGGCCGGTCGTCGCCGCCCGGGCGACCCGCGGGACGGTCGAGGCCGGCACCGCCGGCTGGCCGCCCTGCTGGGCGGCGCCCACGGGTCCCGCGGGCGCCGGACCGGTCGCCACAGCGCCCGCGCTGCCGCCACCACCGGAGGGCACCAGCAGCAGCGCCGTGACCGCGACGAGGGTGAGCACCACGGCGACCGCGACGGCGACGATCGGCAGATGCGGGACCCGACTCGCTCCGCCCCAGTGGTCGAGGATCCAGGCCGCCGCCCGGGACCGCCCGGAACCGCCGCCCTGGTCCGCCGACGACGCGATCCGGCGCTCCGGGGCGACCTCCCGGGCATGGCGACGGCCATGGTCGTCGGCCCGGGCCGGGGTGGGCACCCGGTCGGCGCTGCCGCCCCGCGGGCCGGTCCGGGCGCCGGCCGTCCTCGTACCGGCACGCCCCGCGACCGGACGGGCGGCCCCGGATCCGGCCGCACCGGGCCTGGGCCCGGTCGCGCCAGCGGCGCCGTAGCGCGACCCGTCCGCGTGCGCTGCGCCGGGTCGCGGGGTGGCGAACCGTCGGTCGGCGTCGGCCCGCTCCGCCCGGGTGCGGGCGGTCTCGCCGCGTCCGCCGGCCCGGCCCGGCTCGACGTCCCGGGCCGCCGACGTCCGCGTGCCGTCATCAGCACGGCCGGGACGCGGGTCGTGACCCGGCTCCGAGGTGACCGGGCGTCGTCCGGCCGTCGGGTCGGCGGACCGCCATGCGTCCCGGCCGGACGGCGGGCGGCCGAGGTCGGGCGCCGGCACACGCGCTATCTGCCGGGTCAGTCCGGCGTCGTCCGGTTCCGCGCCGCGCCGCGGGTCGGCGCCGCGCCGACCCGTCTCCCAGGGCGGTGGCCCGAGCTCGGACCAGCGCAGCACGCCGGTGTCCTCGCACGAGGGCGGACCGGCCGACGGGGACGGCGCCCGCCGCGGGCCCGAGGGCTGGCGCGCCGGCGGGGCGGTGTCCTCCGGGGGGAACGCGGGCGGCGACGCCTCCGAGGGCGGCGGCACCGGAGGGGGCGGCGGCGGGAACGGCGGCCTCGCCGCGGGAGCCCCGGCGGCGCCGTCACGCCGGGGGCCGACCCGGCGGATCTGGAACAGCCCCGTGCCCTCGTTCAGCCAGTCCGGATCAGGGCTCCCGGCGGGCGACGCCGAGTCCTCGGCCGCCGGCGACACCGAGACCGCCCCGGCACCGCCCGCGCCGGGCTCGTTCACCCACAGGTCACCGGGTTGGAATCCCGGCAGCCGGGCGCCGGTGCCCGGCAGCCGGGCCTCCCCGTCCGACGTCCGCCGGTCGTCGCCAGCATCTCCGCGGCCACCGGCGTCCTGGTATGCCTGCGCATCCCAGTGATCGTCGGTGCCGCGGTCCCGGGTGTCCTCACGGTCCCGGGTGTCCTCACGGTCCCATCCGCTGGACTCCGGCCAGGAGACCGCCGGGCGCCGGGAGCCGGAGCGGCCGTGATCGCCGGCGGCCCGGGGGCCGGCCGGCCCGTGGGCCGGCGGGGGCTCCTCACCGCCCGCGCCCCGGCCGGCCCGCCGGATCGCCGTCGGCGGCAGCAGGACGGCGGGGGGCTTGCGGTGGGGGCGCGCGGCCCGCCTGGCAGCACGTCCGTCGTGATCCTCGCCCGGCGGCGGCTCGCCCGGCGCCGACCAGTCGTCGTAGCCGGTGGCCCCGGCCGGGCGGCGGGGCTCCCTGGGCTCGTCCGGACGGCGCGACGTCACCGGGGCTGCCTCGTGGTCTCCACCGCGTCGGCCGGGGATGGGGGCGTCGACTGAAGAATCGTCGAGTTCGTCACGCTCAGCGGCGAAATGATGATCTGACGCACGCGGCCGTTCGGGCCGAGGCGCGCGCGGCGGTCGGCGTCGTTGCGCCGACGAACTGGGTGCGACCGGCGCCCGGTCCCCGACCGGGGGCTCATCCGGCCAGGAGCGCTCGCGCACCCGCATCACCCCAGATCGTGCTCTCCTGGCCAACGGCACTGCTCGGCGTATTTGGCGCGCGACTTTCACCCAGGGTGACGAATCCTCGGCCCAGGGGGCCCGCTGCGCACTTCGCCGACGTCAGGGACGCCGTGAGCCGGGGCTCTCTCACCAATCCAGTAGTGACGGACGAACCGTAACAACAACGCACGAAGAGCGATGTCGGCGGCCTCGGCCTATCACGGACAGCAACGGTCATCCGCATCGGCACCAAACCCCTTCCGCTCCGTGGGGAACCAGCCGGCGACGCCGGCACACCGGACCCGCGCCATTGCGGGATCCACCTGAAAGGACGCGGTATCCGTCGGGTGAGTTGTCGGCCCAGCGAAGATCTGGCACTATCTATCGGCTGTTCGCCACGAAGGTGGGCCGCGCAGTGCCCTTGCCCGGTCGTCCGGGTGGCGCGCCGCGGGCCGCCGACCGACCGGCCACCGGGCCGGCAAGGCCCGCCTCACGGCCGCTCATCAACGCCTCTGAGCTGGGCAAAGAGCTTCTTGACCGGGCTGGCGCGCCGCCACCGTCAGCGGCCGGGGACGGCGAACTCGGCGCAGGCGTGGCGGGAATCTCGCGGGGGCGACCGGCTGTGTGGCCGACCCCACCGTGAACAGGTCAAGGCCCGACAGCACACGGCCACGAGGAGACTACGCCGCGCCGAGGCGGCCCCGCGGAAATCCGACGTCCACGCCTGTCGGTCACGCGCGACGGCCGTCTGATCCTGATGTCCGGTCGGACGGCGATGTCCGGTCCGATATCGGGTCGAGAGTGGCGGGATGGAGGGAGTCCGCGGGCAGGCCGGGGGCCGTACGGTACCGTTGCGACGGCAGTGCCGGGGGGGCACCGAGGGTGGCGGTCCGTCACCGGCGCGGTCGATCACCGGCACGGACGAAAGCCCAGCATGACAGGAGCAGCGGCAGAGGGGGAACGCGGTCGCGACCGCCTGAACGCGGCCGGGACAGCGACGTCCTCGGGTGCGGGAGCGTGTCTGCCGGCCCGCCAGCAAGCGATCGGCGGCTGACCCCGCCGACCCGGGTCCCAGGCATCGGTCGGCGAGTGGCGGCGGGCCGAGGCAGATGCCCGGCCAAGCCGTGGTCCCGCCGGGACCAACCTCATCAGCGCCCATCCGCCCCGCCGCGGCCCGACCGGGGCATGAGCACGGGAGACGCAACAGCCTTGAGCACCGACAGCGCGCAGAGCACCGAGACCGTCGACCCCGCCGACATTCCCGTCGTCATCCTCTGCGGAGGCATGGGCACCCGGCTCCGGGAGGCCAGCGAGAAGCTGCCCAAGCCGCTGGTGGACATCGGCGGCAAGCCGGTGCTGTGGCACATCATGAAGACCTACGAGCACTTCGGCTTCCGCAAGTTCGTGCTCTGCCTCGGCTACAAGAGCGACCTGATCAAGAACTACTTCCTGGCCTACCGGGAGCAGGTCGCCGACTTCACTCTTACGCTCTCGGACGACCACACCCCCGAGTTCCACAACTCCGTGGGCGATGAGAAGTGGGAGGTCACCTTCGCGGAGACCGGCCTGCTCACCGGAACCGGCGCCCGCCTGCGCCGGGTCGCGCAGTACCTGACCGGGCCTCGCTTCATGCTCACCTACGGTGACGGCGTCGGCGCCATCAACGTGCGGGCCGTGCTCGACGACCACCTGGCCGGCGGTCGCATCGGCACCGTGACCGGCGTGCGGCCGTCCAGCCGTTACGGCGAGCTGGAGACCGCGGACGGGAAGGTCACCCTGTTCGCCGAGAAGCCGCCGCAGACCGGCTGGGTGAGCGGCGGGTACTTCGTCTTCGAGCGCGAGTTCATCGACAAGTACCTCGACGACGACCCGTCGCTGCTGCTGGAGCGTTCCCCGTTGCAGTCCCTCGCCCGCGACGGCGGACTCACCCTGCACACCCACGAGGACTTCTGGATGGGCATGGACACGTTCCGCGACTGGACCGAGCTGAACCAGCTCTGGGACTCCGGCAACGCGCCGTGGCGCGTGTGGGCCGACTGACCGCCGGTCGTCGACGGCTGCTGCTGCGGACGGACACACACCGATGACCGCCTCTCCCGAACCGGCCGGCACCGACGACCCGGGCCGCTGGTTGCACGACCTGATCGCCGACCTGCTGCCGCCGATGCGCAGCATCACCGGCGAGGGCGTCCGGGCCACGCTGCACACCGTGGCCCGGGCGCTCGGCCCGGAGCTTCCGCTCACCGTGCACGAGGTGCCCAGCGGGACGCCGGTGCTGGACTGGACGGTGCCCCGCGAGTGGAACGTCGCCTCGGCGAGACTGATCGGCCCGGACGGCAAGACCGTCGTCGACGCGGCCGACAACCCGCTGCACCTGCTGGGCTACAGCACGCCGCTGCGAACCCGGCTGAGTCTCGACGAGCTGCGCCCGCACCTGTTCTCGATGCCCGACCGGCCGGACTGGGTGCCCTACCGGACGTCGTACTACAACGAGAACTGGGGCTTCTGCCTGACCGACCGGCAGCTCGCCACGCTGCCCGACGGCGAGTACGAGGTCGAGATCGACACCGCGCTCACCGATGGTTCCCTCACCTACGGCGAGATCGTGCTGCCCGGTGCCACGGACGACGAGTTCCTGATCACCACGCACACCTGCCACCCGGCGATGGCGAACGACAACTGCTCGGGCATCGCCGTAGCGGCGCTGCTCGCCCGCACGCTCGCCGCGGCGCCGCGCCGGCACACGTTCCGCCTGCTGTTCATCCCGGGCACGATCGGGTCGATCACCTGGCTCGCCCGCAACCGCGACACCGTCGGCCGGGTCCGCCACGGGCTGGTGCTGACCGGCCTCGGCGACCGCACCGACCCGACCTACAAGCGCAGCCGGCAGGGCGGCGCGACGGTCGACCGGGCCGCCGCCACGGCACTCGCGCAGACCGGCCGGCCGCACCGGGTCGTCGACTTCTCGCCCTACGGCTACGACGAGCGGCAGTTCTGCTCGCCGGGCTTCGACCTGCCCGTCGGCCGCTTCGGCCGCGGCCAGCACGGCGAGTACCCGCAGTACCACACCAGCGCCGACGACCTGGACTTCGTGACGCCGGCGTCACTCGCGGACTCGTTCGCCATCCTGCGGCGGATCGTCGAGATCTGCGAGGCCGACCGCGTCTGGCGCAACACCGCGCCATACGGCGAGCCGCAGCTCGGCCGGCGCGGGCTGTACCGGGCGATCGGCGCGACGATGAACCGCCAGGCCGTCGAGATGGCGCTGCTGTGGGTGCTCAACCTCGCGGACGGCACCCGCAGCCTGCTCGACATCGCCGAGCGGGCGGACCTGCCGTTCGACACCGTCGCCGAGGCCGCGGCCGCCCTCGCGGGGGTCGACCTGCTCGTCGACACCGCCGGCGAGCCGGCCGGAGCAGGCAGTGGCTGATCCCGACGCCGGCTCGTCCCGGACCGCGCCCGGCGCGGTCTGGACGATCGTGCTCGCCGCCGGCGGCGGCACCCGCTTCGGCGGTCGCAAGCAGTTCTTCGACCTCGGCGGCGAGCCGCTCGTCGCGCACCCGGTCGCCGCGGCGACCGCGGCGGGCCACGGCGTCGTCGCCGTCCTGCCCGCCGAGCCCGGTGGCTGGACTCCCCCGGCCGGCGTCACGGTGGCCGTCGGCGGGGCGACCCGGGCCGAGTCCGTCCGGGCGGGGCTCGCCGCCGTCCCCGCGGACGCGGAGATCATCGTCATCACCGACGCCGCCCACCCGCTGGCGACCGCCGCGCTGTACCGGCGGGTCGTCGACGAGGTCCGGGCCGGCGCCGACGCGGCCGTGCCGGGGCTGCCGCTGACCGAGGTCGTCAAGGAAGTGGCCGTCAAGGAAGTGGCCGTCGAAGAGGTGGTCGTCCAGCAGGTCCGACCGGCGGGACCGACCGCCGGGGCAGCCCGCCCGGCGCGGCTGATCGCCGGGGCGTCGCTGGCCCGGGAGACCCACCGGCTGGTGCAGACCCCGCACGCCTTCCGGGCCGAGCTGCTGCGGGCCGTGCACGCCGGCGCCCCCGAGGCGGTCGAGGACTCGCAGATGGTCGCCGACGCCGGCGGGACGATCGTGGTCGTCCCCGGCGAACCCGCCAACATCCATGTCACGACGCCGGACGAACTCGCGATGGCCCGGCTTCTGCTCACCCACGTACGGTCCGAAGGGGAACCCGATGAGTACGGTTCAGGTCGAGTCCACGCTCTCCGATGACGAGCGGCGGGCCAAGCTCTACCAGGGCGACCTGTTCGTCTACGCGCCGAAGCCGGCGACCCGCGAGTTCGTCGAGTTCGCCCGGGCGCTGATCCGCGAGGCGTTCGGCGACCTCGACCCGGAGACGGCGCAGCACCACATGCCGGTGGAGGACTACGCCGCGCTGCTCGCCGAGCTCAAGCCGCGGTTCATCCACCACCCGACCTGCAAGGAGCTGCTGCCGGCGATCCTCGCCGAGCACGGCGCCGACACGACGAAGACCTATTTCGACGTGCCGCGGCTGCGGACCTCCACGTCGGACGACTACCTGACCTCCGGTATCGCGTACGCCTTCCACCCGCACCGGGACACCTGGTACTCCGCGCCGTTCTGCCAGCTCAACTGGTGGATGCCGATCTTCGACATCGAGGCGGACAACGGCCTGGCCTTCCACCCGCGGTACTTCTCGCAGGCCGTCCGCAACGGTTCGGCCGAGTACGACTACTACGAGTGGAACGCGAAGAACCGGGCGAGCGCCGCGAAGCACATCAGGTCGGACACCCGTAAGCAGCCGAAGCCGGAGGAGGAGGTGGAGATCTTCCCGCAGACGCGGGTGGTCGCCCCGTCCGGCGGCATGCTCATCTTCTCCGGCGCCCAGCTGCACTCGTCGGTGCCGAACAACACCGGGCGCACCCGGTTCAGCATGGACTTCCGCACCGTGCACCTCGACGACGTCCTCGGCCACGTCGGCGCGCCCAACGTCGACTCGGACTGCACCGGCACCACCATGCGGGACTACCTGCGCGGCACCGACCTCAGCCGGATCGACGAGGACGTCTGCCTGACCTACGACACCGCCCCGCCCCGCGAGGACGCCGTGCTGGTCTTCTCGCACACGGCCCAGGCATGACGGCGCCCCCGGCCGTCACTGCGGACGGCGTGCCGCTCGCCGGCCACGTCGCCGTCGTGACGGGCGCCTCCAGCGGCATCGGCCGGGCCACCGCGCTGCGCCTGGCCGCCGACGGCGCCACCGTGCTCGCCATCGGCCGCGACCAGGAGCGGCTCGACAGCCTGGGCAAGGAGAGTGCCGGCCCCGGCACGCTGCTGCCGGTCCGCCTCGACCTCACCGACGACAGCGCCGTCGGCGAGCTCGTCGCCGACATCACCGCGCAGCACGGCCGGGTCGACCACCTGGTGCACAGCGCCGGGGCCTACACCAGCGCCCGGGTGGACGCCGCCACGCTCGCCGACCTGGACGCCCAGTACGCGGCGAACGTGCGTGCCCCCTACGCCCTGACCCAGCGCCTGCTGCCCGCGCTGCGGGTCGCCGGCGCGGACACCGGAGCGGACATCATCGTCGTCAACTCGACCCAGGGCATCCGCGCGGGCGCCGGCACCAGCCAGTTCGCCGCCACCCAGCACGCCATGCGGGCCTTCGCCGACAGTCTCCGCCAGGAGATCAACGCCGACGGCGTGCGGGTCACGACGATCCACCTCGGCCGCACGGCGACCCCCCGCCAGGAAACGATCTACGCGCGGGAGGGCCGCCAGTACACACCGTCCCTGCTCGTGCAGCCCACCGACGTGGCCGACCTCGTCGCCTACCTCATCGGCCTGCCGCCCAGCGCGGAGATCACCGAACTCCACCTCCGGCCGGCGAAGAAGTCCTACTGACAGGGCCCCTCAGCCAGCCGGCTGGGCGCCGAAGAGCTGCCGGTAGCGCTCGGCGGCGCGGGGGTTGCTGGGCGGGTCGATCAGCGCGGACTGGACGTTGCCGGCGTCGGTCGCGGTGAAGTACGCCTCGTAGGCGAGGTTGGCCCGGTTCGCCGAGAAGAACGCGTACATCGCCTGGACGAAGAACGGGTTGTCCCCGCCGCCGCCGGCCGACCGGACGACGCCCCACTCCGGCACCGCGAACCGCTTCCCGTGCTCGTGGGCGAACCGGGCGACGGTACAGGCGCCCGAGGGCTGGGCGCACTGGCGGTCGAAGGTCGCCTGGTCGAGCGACGGCGGGTAGGAGTCGTAGGCGTCGACGCTGACGATATCGACGTACTGGTCGCCGGGGTAGGCGGCCCACACGCCGTCGCCGTTGGGCATCGTGTCCCGGTGGGCCGAGACGTTCCAGTCGATGCGGACCGCCGGATCCGTCGACCGGATGGCGCTCACCGCACGCTGGTAGCAGGTCCGCCAGGTGGCGGTGTCCCGCGGGTACCACCAGAACCAGTTGCCGTTGAACTCCCAGCCGAGCCGGACGTAGGCATCGGGGCGGCCGTTGCGGACCAGGGTCCGCCCGAACGTCGCCCAGTTCGCGTCGTAGTCCCCGCGGGCGCAGGCCGCCTCGTTCCCGCTTGCGGGGAACAGCGGCTGGGCGATGGACACCCGGCCTGGATAGGTGTCCGGCCGCAGCCCGGACAGCGGCCAGTCGTCGGCGACGATCTTCTGCCAGCTGCCGCGGGCGGTGAAGACGACGGCGACGTCGGTCGGCCGGCCCGTCCAGCGTTCCCAGCCGGCCAGGTCGCGCGGCGGGTTCGCGTTCGCGCCCGATGGCCAGCTCACGCCACCGGCGGCCGGCCCGGCCGCCGAGGCGGCGGGTGCGGGGGTCACGCCCGGGCCGGGGTGGCGCTCGACCGCGCCGCCGTCGTGCCGGCCGAGCACACCGCCGCCGAGCACACCGCCGCCGAGCAGCACGGCGGCGGCGATGGCGGCCAGGACCGCGGCGGCCCCGCAGACCGCGAACACCCGCCCGCGCCGTGAGCGCGGTCGCCCCCGACGCGGCGGCGGGCCGCCGAGCCAGGCCGAGATCCCCGGTGCCGGCTCGAGGTCCGTGGACGCGCCAGAGTCCACGGACCCCGCGGCCGGATCGCCCGGCGGCCTCATCCGGACGGCCGGCGGCATGGTGCCGGTGTCGGCGCCCGCGCCGGACCCGGCGGGGCCATCACCGCCCGCTGTCACAATGACACCTCCACAGACCTGGCGGACCGGCGACCACACACGCAGCGCAATTATTCACCGACCGGTCCGTCTTGCACGGAGGGCACGCGCAGCGACAACACGCGGCTACCTTCCGCCGCCACTCGCCTCGCGGGCCGTGGTTAGCACGGCGCTCGCCGGGCTGGGTGCCGACGCGCCCGGAGGCGCCGTTAGAATCGTCCGCGGTGCGATCGCACGCGACGCGCCGGACCGCCCTTGCGGTCCCGGGGAGCCGGATTGCACCAGTCCGCCACTCCGCCTCAGGCGGCGAGCCGCGCCGCCCGCACCCGCCAGCCAGGAACGGGGGACGGGATACCAGTGGTCACCACCACCCTCACGACCAGGATTCCGCGGTCGTGGGTGATCCCGACCCAGGAAGCGGAAAGCGGCCGCACGGCCAACGACGCCACCCTGCGCGTGCTGACCATCCTGATGTTCTGCGAGATCTTCCTGCAGCGGATCGCGCTGCCGGCCGGTGGCTCCCAGGTCCAGATCATCCTGCCGATCACCTACGTCTGCCTGGCGATCATGCTGTGGCGCGGCGGCCTGTCGCGGAACTCCGGCCGGACCACCGGCTACTTCGTGGCGATGACGGCCTGCGCCCTGTCCGCGCTCACGGCGTTCCTGCGGCAGAACGACGACACGTCCATCACCTCGCTGCTGCTGTTGCTGGCGACGTACGTCCCGTTCCTCTACGGCCTGCGGCCCGCGGACGCCCGCGCCCTGCTCCCCCGGATACTCGACCGCTTCCTCATCATGATCACGGTGCTGGCCGGGCTCGCGCTGTTCCAGTTCGGCAGCCAGCTCGTGGGCGTGCCGTACACGGACGTCGTGAAGGACATCGTCCCGTCGAACCTGCTGATGCACGGGTTCAACACCTCCTATCCGGTCCAGTACGGGTCGTCGATCTTCAAGTCGAACGGCTTCGTCTGCCTCGAGGCCTCGTTCTGCTCGCAGTTCCTTGGCTTCGGGATCGTGGTCTGCGTGCTGCGCGGCGGGAGCTGGTGGCGGCTGCCGATGTTCGTGCTGGCCATCCTCTCCACCGTCTCCGGCACCGGCCTGCTGCTGCTGGCCTTCGCGGGCGTGCTGCTGGCGGTGCACAAGGGCGCCCGGTTCGCGCTGACCGCGCTGCTCGGGGTCAGCCTCATCGCGCTGGTCATCAGCTTCACCCCGGCGTCGAGCATCTTCGCCGCCCGCGCGACGGAGACGTCCTCGTCGACCTCGAGCGGCAGCCTGCGGTTCGTCCAGCCCTACCAGCGGACCTGGGACTCGCTCGGCAAGGATCCGGCCACGGTCGTGTTCGGCAACGGCCCCGGCTACGCCGACCGGGACGCGAGCGCCTTCTTCCAGCGCACCGGCCTGCCGCTGAACTACGCCCTGGTGCCGAAACTCGTCCTTGAGTACGGCGTTCTGGGCACCATCATGTTCCTCGCGTTCATCGTGACGATGTTCGTCCGCGGCTCGCAGTCGTTCGTGCTGTCCGGGTCGGTGTTGATCTTCTACACTGTGCTGTCCGGCGGCCTGTTGGCGCCGGTCGTCACGGGACTCGGGCTGCTGCTCGTCGCCTGGTTCACGGTGACCCCCCAGGACGAACGCGAGGCAGCCAGCGATCTCCGGCCGGCACCGTCGGCCGGCTCCTCCTCCGTGCAGCGCGGTTCCTTCGCGGCCGTCTGACCCCTCGGCCGCCCTGCCCGGCCGGGGACCAGGTGCCGTCCACCCGGCCGCCGCGCGGGACCTGTCGAAAGGTGCGGTAAAGGCGAGCACGCCCAGGTCGCCCAGGCGAACCTGGAGCGGGCCGGCCTCGGTGACAACGTCGAGATCATCCTCGGCCCCGCGGCCGATTCCCTCGACGGTCTGGTCGCCGCCGGCACCGAGCCGTTCGACCTGGTCCTCCTCGACGCGGACAAGCAGAACAACGCCCGCTACCTGCGCGCCGCGCTGGACCTGACCCATCCCGGCAGCGTGATCATCCTCGACAGCCTGGTGCGCGGCGGCGCACTCGCCGCTGCCGAGGACGATGACTCCGACGACCGCGCCCGCGGCACCCGCGACCTGCTCAGCCTCGTCCACGACGAGCCCCGCCTGAGCGCGACGGCCATCCAGATGGTCCGTGCCAAGGGCTGGGACGGTTTTCTGCTCGCCCTCGTCAGGTAGCCACGCTGACCGCGATCCCGTTCAGGTCACGGTCACCAAACGCAACCGTTCCGCCTGCCCGTTTTGTCGGATTTCGGGTATCCGAGGGGCGACGGTGGTCCTTCTGCACGGTCTTCCATCTGTTTTGTCCGTACAGAGGGACCACGGCGACCCGCAGGCATGATCGCCCAAGCCCGCGTCGACCACGCCCGGTCATCGTGGCCGCCCGGCAACGGTCCGTGCGCGTCCGCGGGCAGCGGACCAGCAGCCGCTGGAACGGACCCGGCCCCGCTCACCGCAGCTGGCGGTGAGCGGGGCCGGGTCTTGTTCGCGTGCCGGGCCTGAGCGGGCCCCGGGTCGGTCTAGCGGGCCGGGCGGGCGTAGCGGTCGGTGGGTTCCGCGTCGGCGCCGCCGCGCTTGGGCGGGGCTCCGTTGTCACCGACCGTGGAGCTCGACGTGATCGGCTCCACCGAGGAGCGCCGCTCCGGGGTGGTGCCGACGGCCCGACGGATGCCGGTGCGCCCGTCGTGGACGACGCCGACGACCCGCTCGGCGAGCGCCGGCCAGTCCCGCGGCACCTGCTCCAACTCCTTGAGGTGCGTCTCGGAGGAGGTGATGACGACGACGGCGTCGGCCTGGATGGCCGAGGCAGCGGTCATCGGCAGTTCGGCGAGCGCCGAGGTGACCAGGATGACCAGGTCGACGACGGGCGCGCGGTCGGCGAGGATCGGGGCGAGACCGCCCGGACGGGCGGCCCGCGCCGGCGACACCCGGTTGTAGAGGATGTGCCCGCGCCCGGTGCCCGACGAGCGGGCCAGGCAGGTCGGCTCGTGCGCCCAGCGGGGCAGCTCCCCTGAGGTCGGCCGGGGCAGCCCCTCCAGCGAGGCCCGCACCTCCGACGACGGGGACGTGTCGAGGATCAGGACCACACCCTGGTCGTCCGACCAGGCGGCGGCGACCGAGGCGACGAGGTCCGGGGAGAGGTCACCGCGCGACGCCGGGGTGAACGCCACGACCTTGCTGGTCGGCGACATCACCGCCGACATCGCCGAGACGAGGGTCTCGGCCGCGCTCGCGGTCGTGCGGCCCGGCTCCAGCGCGGCGATCAGCGGAACGCCGAGCGCGTCGGACGGGTTGTGCGGGTCGAGAATCGTCGGCCGCCGCTGGTACATGATCCAGATAGCGGCGATCGACCCGAGCAGACCCACCAGCGCCGCGACGAGCGTGTTGCGCAGCAGGACCGGCCCCGACTGGCCGCCGGCGACCGGCGGCTCGGCCAGCTTGATCGCGGCGCTGCCGAGCACCACTGCGGTCTGTGCCGTGGCGATCCGATTGTTCAGATCGGTGATCTGGGCGTTTCGGACCGTGACGTCGTTCGCTCCGCCAGCCGTCTGAGTCGTGGCGTTCTGGGCCACCAGCTGGTCACGCAGCTTGGTCAGCGCGTCCACCGACGCCTGACTGTTGGCGCCATAGCTCGTCAGCAGCGTGCTGTAGGACGACTCGGCCGCCTTGACCAGCGAGATGGCCGCGTCCTGGGTCGACCCCTTGCCCTTGACGACGAAGTAGTAGCCCGAGTCCGACGGCGTGACGGTGAGCCGGTCCGTGACCTCGCCGTCCGTCAGCTTCAGGTTCTTGGCAATGTCGGCGACGGCCGCCGAGGACTGCGCGAACTGCGCCTGCGTCTGGACGTAACGCGTCACGTCGACCGTGGACCCGCCGATTATCTGGGAGTCCGTCGACAGGAAGACCCGGGCGCTGGCGGTGTAGGTCGCCGACTGGGCTTTCGAGTAGATCGCCGCGAGCGCTGCGAAGATCACCACGACGATGACGATGATCAGCAGGCGCGGCTGCAGGATGCGCAGCAGCGAGGGCGCGGACGGTGCCCGGCTCGTCTCGCCGGCGGGCTGTGATGTGCGGCTCATGACGCCTCCGTCCCGGCTTCGGACCAGGCGGACCCGGCCCGCACACGGATAGGAGATCCGGCGGAACGACGCACCGGCACCTCCAACAGGACGTGAAGCGGACTCAATGTAGCCCCCCACAGGAGCATCCGGCGCGATTGCCGGATCCACGGTCTAGATCTGACGAACCGATTTGCGAGCATAGCCGATAGCGGAAAGTAAACGGTCATAGCTATGACTGGCGCAGCGATGGCAGTCAGGAGTCGCGCCTGCCATGTCGCGGGCCCGTGGCGCGGCCCCACTGCTCGTCCGCGCCCCGGCGATCGGGCCGGGCACGGGCTCTACCAGACCCATCATCCATGCCGGCGATACCGCGCTCCGAATCGCCTACCCTCAACCGTGACATGTTGGCACCACGCTCCATCCGCAGATGCTGCGTCCGAGGCGCGTCACGTCGCAACTCTTCCGGCACGTCAGCCTTCCTGACTTTTGTCGAGCTAATTGCATCCCATCGTTTTGGGCTGGACCTGGCACCACGCTGTGAACCGTCCGCACCGACGGGCCACCCACCGGTGCCCGCCGGATCGTCAGGCCAGGCGACCTCGCGGGGAGCAGGATTGTCCGCCCGCCGGGGCCGCCTCCCCGCCGGCCGCGAGGCCACCGGTGCCGGCTGCCGCAGCGCGGCCTGCTCCTCATCGTGCTGCTGTGCCAGCCGGCGCAGCAGCACGAACCACACGGGGACCAGCGCCCAGAAGGCGATGTTGAACCCGATGACCGCCCCGCGGGCCTCGCCGACCACCGCGCCGATGACCGGGAAGGCCAGCAGCACCGGCGCGAAGGCCGCGTTGATCCGGAAAGTAGTCTTGGTCTTGCCCAGCGCGTAGATCATGCAGGCCGGTCCGACCGGCGCTCCCGCGGCGAGGTAGTGCAGGATCGACAGGCCGAGGATCGCCTTGACGCCGTCCCAGCTGTCCCCCAGCAGCGCGTGGCCGTACCGCTCGGGGAGCAGGTAGAAGATCAGGCTCCAGGCGGCGCCGACGCCGACCACCACCCCGGACAGCGCCCAGGCGGCCCGTTCCCGCGCCCGCCGGTCCATCGAGGTGCGCTTGGAGAACTCCGGCAGCGCGAAGCTCACCACCCCGACCCCGACCACCGTGGTCGGCCCGAGCAGGGTGCGGGCTCCCTGCAGAGCACCGATCGTCGAGAGCGACCCCACCGCGCCGATCGCGAGCATCGACGTCTGCAGGGCCCCCTGCACCGTGAGGAACTCCGCCGCGAGATAGCCGGCATCCGTGCGGTTCTCCGCCAGCCACCTCCTCGTCGCCCCCGGCGCCGGCCAGAACCCCGCCTGGACGACGCCGACGAACGCGGCGACCATCGCCGACGCCCCCCAGGCCAGCACAAGCGGCGACGACTGGGTCACCCCCCGATGGACCAGCAGCCAGATCCCGAGAACCTGGACGGCCGCCCACACGAGGTCGTTGATGAGCGCGCCGACCGGCCGGCCCATCGCGAAGAACACGAACCGCCACGCGTCCTGTAGCAGCAGACCGGGCAGCACGGCACCCATCGCCAGCAGGGCCGACCCGACCGACCCCCCGATGCCGAGGCCGGCGAGAACGAACACCGCCCCCACGGCGATGCCGAACACCAGCGACGAGCCGGTGGTGGCGGACGCGGCCGCCCGGAACTGCGACTTCGACCTGCCGGAGTAGAACATGCTCAGCGGCATGCAGGTCGCGCCCCGGGACAGGCCGATCACGAGGGCGAACAGGGTGTACGAGACCCCGAAGGCGCCGTACTCGACATCGGTGACCTGATGCGCGATGAGGAACGAGATCGCCGCGTTGGTCGCGCTGGACACGGCCTGGTCGGCCATCGTCCACAATGCCTTCGACCGGGTGCCGCCGTCCTGCGCCGGTCCGCCGTCGGCGTCACCGTCGGCATCGACGTCGTCGAGCTCGGGGTCTGCGCCATACCGGACGGCGGCGAGGTCGTCGTCCCCGATGCGGGCCCGGGGGCCGGTAGCTCCCCGGTGTCGGCCACGCCCCGCGCTCTCCCGTACTCCCCCGGCGACCAGGCCGCGTGACACCACCTGGGTCGACTCCGGATCCGCCCTCCCGGCGCCGCCGCGCCGGGACACCGGTTCCCGGACCCGGGCGATGACCGCGGTGTGCTCCGCCCGCAGGCGGGCCTGCAGCGCGCTGAGATCGATGGTCGAGGTCAGGGCATGGGGCAGCAACACCTCCGACGGCCGACCACGCGGCACCCGCTGGTCCCGTTGAGGCTGAGGCTGGTGCCCGGGCGGCTGGGGTTGGGGCGGCTGGGCGGAGGGCGGCGACGCGGTGCCGACTTCCCAGCCTGGGCTGGCAACGGGTCCGGCTGGACGCGCCGCGGAAGGGCCGGGTGCCCGGGTTGGCGCCACTGCCTGGGCGGGCGGTGGGCTCAGGTGCTCACCCCCGCCGGGGCTCGCGGCCGGTGCGCCACGGCCCTGGGGGCTGGCCGGCCGGCCGGGCGCGCCGGGCGGCCAGGCCCGCGCTCCGGTCGCGCCGTTCGCCGGGTAGGCGGTCGTGGGCGACGTGGGTGGCCGGCCGGCGGTCCCGGCCGAGCCTGGGGGAAGGTTCGGCGGCGCCGCGGGTCGGCTGACGGCCGGAAGCCTCCCCATCGGACGACTCACCGGGCTTCGCGGCGCCCCGCCTCCGTGCGTTGCCTGACCGGACGGGTGAACTCCCGCACCAGGAACCTGGCCTGGTGCGGGCCCATCCGCCGCGGGAACCCATCCGGCCTGATAGCCACGCGCTCCGGGGCCCGAGGTCGGCAGATGGCCATTCGCGCCGGCAGGGGAAGGTGGGCCCGGCTGCCGGCCGCCCGACACGGGGTTCTGCCAACCGTCAGCAGGTGCCGGCGGCTGCGCGGGCGGCGCCTGCCGCGCCGCGGCGGGTGGGGGCGGGCCGGGCGACGCGCCATTGGCGAGAACCTGCGGAGGCGGGGGGAAGCCGCGCGGCCCCGTGATCGGCCGGCCCACAGCGGGAATCCGTCCCATCCGCCGCCCGCCGGGCGGCGCGGCCGGGCCAGATGCCCCAGGTCCGGACGGCGCGGAGGGCGGGGTCGCGGGCCGGGCGGCGGACGCGGACGGCCGTTGCTCGGCGGCCGGCCCGCGCTGCCATGGCTCCGCGGCCGGCCTGGACTGCCAGTTCTCCGGAGCGGGCCTGGACTGCCGCTGCTCCGCGGCGGGCTGAGACTGCCAGTTCTCTGGAGCGGGCCTGGACTGCCCTTGCTCCGCGGCGCCCCCGGACTGCCAGTACTCCGGAACGGGCCTGGACTGCCCTTGCTCCGCGGCGCCCCCGGACTGCCAGTACTCCGGAACGGGCCTGGACTGCCGCTGCTCCGCGGCGGGCTGAGACTGCCATCGCTCCACGGCCGGTCCCGACCCCGCCGCCGGAGGCGGGACCGCGCCCGGGGCCGGGGCGGGGTGGGGGACGCCGTTCCAGGACCCGGGCGGCGGCCGGTCGGGGTGTTGGCCGTTGCGCTCCGGCGCCGCCCGGCCGGGGGGTGCGGGACCGTTCATGCGCACGGCCGAGCCGTCCGGCGGGGTCGGCGACGAGACCTCGAAGCCCAGGTAGCGCCGGTCGGAGGTGGCGGATGGCCGGCCGGGGGCGCCGGCGGCGGGGTCAGGCTGGCCGGTGGGAACCGGGCCGTCGAGCGGGGAGTCGGGGTGGTGCCTCTCGACGGGTTCGGCCGACCGGTTGGGCGGCGGATCCTCCGCCCAACCGGAGGACCGCAGGTCCACGTCGATATTCGTCATACGCACTCTCCCGACCGGCGATGCCGGCCCGGCGCCCGCGGCCCGGCCGGCCGCGGGCGGACATCACGACGACCCGACTCCATTACCATCCAGGAACCGCCTAAAGCACAACCGGGCGGGGTACCGGCACGATGAACCGGCCACCGCGGGCGGCGTATTCGCCCTGCTGGGCGATGATCTCCTTTTTCACGTTCCACGCCAACAACAGCAGGTAGTCGGGCTGACGCTCCAGCAGCACGGCCGGGTCGAGGATCGGCAGGCGCGCCCCGGGGACGTAGCGGCCCTGCTTGTGGATGTTGCGGTCGACCACGAAGTCGAGGAGGTCGGTCGTGATGCCGCTGGAGTTCAGCAACGTCGCGCCCTTGGCCGCCGCGCCGTAGGCGGCGACCGTCCTCCCCTCGGCCCGCAGCCCGCGCAGCAGCTCGACCAGCTCGTCCTGGACCGTGCGGACGGCGTCACCGAAACTCGCGTACCGGTCGAAGGAGTCCAGGCCCGCCTCGCGCGCGGCGCCGAGCTGGGCCGCGACCGACTCGGCCGGCTCGGCGGTGCCGGCGTGCCCCATGCTCCAGCGCAGCGTCCCGCCGTGCAGGTCGGCGAACTCCTGGACGCCGACGACCGCGAGGCCGTTGCGGCGCATCAGCGCCTCCACGGCGATCGTGGAGAAGTAGCAGAAGTGCTCGTGGTAGACGGTGTCGAACTCGGTGTGGGCCAGCAGCGCGCCGACGCCGGGGTTCTCCACGTCGACCAGCCCGTCCTCCTTGAGCAGGATCGAGAAGCCCTCGACGAAGCTGTTGAGGTCGGGCACGTGCGCCATCACGTTGTTCGCGATGATCACGTCCGCCTTCAGGCCCTCGGCGACAAGCTGGCGGGCGAGGTCCGCGCCGAAGAACTCCTCGCGGGTGGGCACACCGGCCTCGCGGGCGGCGGCGGCCGGACCCGGCGTCGGCTCGATGCCGAGCACCGGGATGCCGCGCTCGACGAACGCCTTGAGCAGGTAGCCGTCGTTGCTGGCCACCTCGACGACGAGGCTGTCCGGGCCGAGGTCGCGGCTGGCGATCAGGTCGATGACGTGCTTCTCGGAGTGCCGGACGAGCATGTCGGAGAACGAGGAGAAGTACGGGTAGTCCTCGTCGAAGATCTCCGAGGCCGGCAGCTCGTGGGTGAGCTGCACCAGCGCGCAGGACTCGCAGAACCCGACCTCGAGCGGGAACGACGGGTCGGTGGCGTCGAGGGCGTCGGCGCGGACCAGGCGGTTCGCGATCGGCGTGGACCCCAGCGAGAGGAACAGCCGCGGGGCCGGCCCCGCGCAGGACCGGCAGGAGGTGACGGGCGTGGCGATCCCGCCGGCGGCGGCCGGCTGCTGGTTCGCGGCGGCTGCGCCGCCCTCGGCCCGGGTTCCGGATGACATGCGTTCCCCTTGGTGAGATGTCGACATCGATACGCCCGCGACCAGCACGGCCACGCCTTTCGGCGGCTGGTACGGGTATGCCGGTCGGCCCCGACGGCCCGACCGGTGGACCGCACATCGCGGCGATGTGACGGCCTCGAGCACCATCCGCACCCGATTTTCGCAGGGCGGCCGAACCGCGGGACAACGGGGGCCGATGGCGGCGACAACGCCGTCAACACGGCGTCCCCGGGCCGACGGCCAGCGGATGGCAGGTGGCGGATGGCAGGTGGCAGGTGAGCGGGAGGCGGAAGGGTGGGGCGCGGCGGTCAGGCGCCCGCGCCGGCGACGCCCGCCGGCGCGGACCCGACGCCGGCCGGCTCGGGCGGGAGGAGCTCCCAGGCCCGGTCCTTGGCGGAGACGACCGAGACCGGCAGCGGCCAGGCAATCGCGAGACGCGGGTCGTCGAACCGCAGCCCACGGTCGTGTCCCGGGGTGAAGGGGACGTTCATCTGGTACGTCGCCTCGGTGGCGTCGACCAGCGTCTGGTATCCGTGCGCGAGGCCGGCGTCGATGAACAGCGCCCGGTGGTTGTCCGCGGTCAGTTCGACCGCGACGTGGCGCAGGTAGCTGGGCGAGTCCGGGCGCGGGTCGACGATCACGTCGAGCAGCGCGCCGCGGGTGCAGCGGACCAGCTTGGTCTCGCGGACCGGCTCGGCCGCCCAGTGCATGCCGCGGATCGTGCCGGCGTGCGCGTTGTACGCGACGCTGCACTGGGCGACCTCGACGGTGAGACCGGCGGCGGCGAACTCCTCGGCGCAGAACATCCGGGCGAACAGCCCGCGCTCGTCGGCGAACGGCTCGGCGTCGACGGTCCACACCCCGGCGATCGCCGTCGGCGCGATGATCACGGAGTGGTCCAGAACAGGTCGGCGTCGAGCTGGTGGGTGCCGATCAGGTACTCAAGCTGCTTGAGGCGGGTGTGGCCGCGGCCGGTGAAGGTCTCCGCGTCGAGCTGGATAGCGGTGAACACCTCGTGCAGCTGCTGGGCGCCGCGCAGCGCGTTCCAGTCGCAGGAGAACCCGGGCAGCGTGCTGGCGATCTTGTCGAAGTTCACCCGGTAGCTGCGGTTGTCGCCGCCGTTGTCGCCGAAGCTCAGCTTGCAGCCGGTGAACACCGACGCGACGGCGTCGGCGATCTCCTTCACCTGGTAGTTCTGCTCGCTGTCGCCCACGTTGAAGATCTGGTTGTGGATGACGTCGCGCGGCGCGGCCAGCGCCAGCCGGATCGCCTTGGCGATGTCGAGGCCGTGCACCAGCGGGCGCCACGGCGTGCCGTCCGAGGTCATCGCGATCTCGCCGGTGGTCCAGGCGACCCCGGCGAGGTTGTTGAGCACGATGTCGAACCGCTGCCGCGGGGACGCGCCGTAGGCGGTGGCGTTGCGCAGGAAGGTCGGCGAGAACGAGTCGTCGGCCAGCGGCGCGACGTCCCGCTCGACGTACACCTTGCACTCGGCGTACGGGGTCTGCGGGTCGACCGGGGACGTCTCGGTGACGTCCTCGCCGGTCGCCACGCCGTAGACGCTGCACGACGACATGTAGACGAACCGCTGGACGCCGGCCTGCTTGGCGAGGTTCGCCAGCCGCACCGAGCCGAGGTGGTTGACCTTGTAGGTGACGTCCGGGGCGAGCGCGCCGAGCGGGTCGTTGGACAGCTCGGCCATGTGCACGACGGCGTCGACTCCGGCGAGGTCCTCGACCGTGAGGTGGCGCAGGTCCTTGTCGAGGGTCTGCGCGGTGCGGTCCGTCCCCCGGTAGAGCCAGCCGTACTTGTAGTAGCCGGTGTCGACACCGATGACCTCATGGCCATCACGCATCAGCTCCGGCGCGAGCAGGCACCCCAGGTACCCCTCCGTGCCGGTCACGAGCACCTTCATCCGCGAGTCCTCCCCATCTCGGCAGCACGGCGCCGGGTAGCCCGACCGGGCTACCCGCTCCGGCCCCAAACGGTACCGAGTGGATCCCGCCTGCGGGCCGCCGCCGTCTTCCCGCCAACCTGGACGGACCCTGCCGATTCGACGGGTGACGACCCGCGGCGCATCTACCACTGTCCGTGCGGCATTGCCCACGCCCCGCTACTACCCAGCACCGATCTCGGGCTCGCCCACCTGGCGTGTCTCACGATTCGGACTGTGCGTCTTCGCTGCGAAGCAGGTCGTGGACAAGTGCTGTGGCGTGTTCCTCCCAGTCGGGAGGTGGGTCGGTTGCCGGGTCGTAGGCGGGAAGGCGGGGGATCTCGACGCCGAGGGAGTGCAGCAGCGCCGTGGCCCGGTTCAGGTCGTGGCGGCGGACGTGCGGCTCGCCGTCCGCCCAGGCATATCGATAGGCGGCGCGGGCTTGGCAGATCGCTTGTTCGGTGTCGCCGATGGCCTGCCAGAGATGCGCGAGGTGCAGGTGCGCCGGCTCGCGCAGCGCGGCAAGACGCTCGGCTTCGGTACGGGGGTCGGCCAGCCGGCCGAGGTGGTGGCGGGCCAGGGCGAGCAGGGTTTCGGCCTCAGCATCGGTGACCTCAACCTCGCGAGCCATGCGCACGGCCGTCTCGAGACTGTCTGCCGCGTCCGCCCACTGGCCCCGATCCACCAACCACCAGCCGCGAAGCAGCTGCAGCCCACGGAGATATCTACGAGCACCGCGGGCCGCTGCGATCCCCACCGCTTGGCTCAGGTCCTCGCCGGTGAGAGTACCTCGCTCGAACAGGTAGCAGGCATGCGAAAAAACGGCGGCCCCGGCTTGTACAGACCGCTCGGACAAGTCTCGGAATTTCAGACTGAACTCTGCCCACGTCCGTTCGGCGTCATCCATCCGCCCAGAAACTACATACGCGTCACACATGTCCAGTCGCGGGTAGAACGAATCACCGCCACCGATGTGTTCAGCTAGTCCAAGAGCGAGAACGCGGAGGCGTCCAGCAGAGGCGAGATGATTCTGGTGAGCAAGTTCCCCCGCGCAGTTGCTAAGCCCAACACGTGCATATCTCCAATTCCGCTCGGTGAGGTCGATCTTCAGCCCTGCACCTTTGGCGGCGAGCGCGGTACCGTGCTCCCCGAGGTTACCGAGCGCGAGACCAGCGTCGTTGACCAGCCGGCTCTGGTGATTCGCGTCCAGCTCGGGGGACGGAGTGGTCCAGTCGTGGGTAAAGAAGGGGCGCAGCAGGGCGAGCATCTCAGCGTACGCCTCCAGCCCGCCGAAGAGGGCATCCGCGAATTCACCCGTGTAGGCAAGGGATGCTTCGGGAAACCGGCCCAGGCGTAGGAGGGTGCGGATGACGGTCAGGGGGTTCCGTAGATCGTCGATGGTTTCGGCGGCCGTGTAGGGGTTCTGGGGCCGGGACGAGAAATGGTCGATAACCCGCTGGCCGAGGAGGTCACGGTCGCCGGTGGGAAGCCCGGCGGCGACAGAACGCACGACCGGGTGCAGGTCATACCGACTGTTGCGCCGATCTATCTGCAGCAGACCCCTCTTCTCCAGTTCCCCCACCGTGTCATCAAGTCGCTGTGCTGCCGAGGCCCGATCCACAGATCGCTCCCACGCACGGCGGGCCTCCAGGTACGCATGGTGTGCCCTTGCCTGAATCTCGTACCCCGCACGCGCGGCGACGCGATCCCCCGCTGCCATGTCCGCCCAGCCAGGATCGTCCTCTGGTTCTTCCGGCGCGGGGACGGAGTCGGGTTCGGCGGGCAGGTGGGGGTTGAGCGCCTCGATGGTGTCGTAGTCCGTTGCCTCGGACAGCAGGGCGAGCATGGACAGCAGTCGTCGATCCGGCTCGGGGAGCGCGTCGATGGCCGCGTGCAGGATGTGGTTGCGCTTGCCGACGAGATTGAGGCCGCCGATGTCGAGGCCGCCGCCGTAGGCGGGGTCCGCAGCCCACCGGTCGAACTGGCCGTGCGCGCGTGGATAGTTCAGGACCAGGCCGGCGATGACGCCCGTCACGAGTGGGTGGCAGTCACAGTGCCGGTGCAGATAGCCGCGGATGGTGCCCGAGTCGCCGTCGACGTCGTACGACCGCAGCAGGGCTTCCGCGTCGACCGGCTGGAGGCCGGGCAACGTCTCGCAGCGCACGCCGGGGATCGGCCGGCCGGCGGGGCCGAGCAGCGCCTGCGGCACCAACCGCGAGGTGATCAGGATTTTCGACGGCCCGGCAGCCGCGAGCCTGCGCAGCAGTTCCTCATCGAGGGGACGGATCGCCGCTCGAGGGTCACGGGCGGCGATGATGTCTCTGGTGCCAACCTCCTCGTCGCTGAGCTGGGCCGCATCGTGGCGGTGGTAAGCGACGAGAACACGTTCGAGGCCATCAAGGACCAACAGCCATGGGCGGCGCCGGAGCTGCCAGAGCAGCTGGTCGGTGAGGTCGGCCTGTTTCACCTTCGCGAAGTCGTCCAGCGGCCGGCCAGTGATGTAGGCCAGGGCCCGGCGGCAGAAATCGGTCATCACCGCCCCCTTCTCGTAGAAGGAGTACCAGAACCGCCCCGCCCAGTCCCCGCGAACATCCGTGGCGCGATGGGAGAACCATTCCCAGGTCAGCGCGCTTTTTCCGGTGCCGCCGATCGCGTCGAACAGCAGCACCGGGGCGTGGTCTGCCGGCGCGGCCCAGTCGCCGAGTATTCCCAGCTGGTCCGCCCGCCCGACGAAACATTGCCCACCGATGTAGGGGGGGTCAGCACAGGGCTCCGGCGGGGTCGGAATACCGCGCGTTTCGTCGCGGCCGGCCCAGTTCCTCTGGGCAGTCTCTTCGGCGGCACGCGCGTCGAGGAGAGGGCGAAGCTCGGCAACCGAATGGATGACCGCTTCCTTGAACTCCTGCAGGCTGTCGAACTCCCGGTACACCCGCTCCACGGACGAGTCGTTGCTCGCGCGCTTGACCTCCTCGCGGAACAGCGCCAGCTTTCCAAATTCCTCCGGGCCCGCCTCCACCGCGGCCAGCGGCACCGGGTGTTTTCCACTCATGATAAAGATCAGTGTTGGCCGACCGAGGCGGCGCGCCTCCCGGAACTCCAGCTCCGTCAACGACCATCCCTGCGGATTTTCGGCGGCACTGCGAACCTGCCCGTAGCTGTACCCGACGATGCCGATGTAAGCTGCGGCGTCCTGGACCTTCTGCAAGGAGGACTCCACCACAGTGACATCGGGCAGCGCCGAGTCATGCTCCATCGCGATGGGGTGCAGCCCATTACCCAGGATCGCCTGGATCACCGCGTCACGATGGTCCCGCAGATCCCGGAAGGTACTTGAGACCATCACGCCGAGGTATCGTCGCGGCGTCGGCAACGACTCACCGGTCACGACACGAACCGGACCGAATACGGCCATGCCCCCCACATAGCCTGAGAGTATGCCACCCGACACTCCACCATGATCGGGGTTGTCTGCCGACGTCACCCAGACTCACTAAACGTGACCGGCAGGCAATCTACCTACTCGCCTCCCCGCTTCTCCTTACGAGTGGGTATTGCGCGGAGTCGGGCGGTCTGTTGGAACAACATCCTGCCGGAACTCCGTGATCAGCGGGGGGCAGGCTTCATGACGCGGGCGGGGGCGGCGAAGACGGTCGAGCCGGGGGGGACGTCGGTCATGACGATCGAGCCGGGACCGATCTTCGCGTCGTCGCCGATCGTGATGCGGCCGATGAGGTGCACGCCGGGGGCGAGCTCCACCCGGGCGCCGACCTTCGCCACGTCCTCGGGCTGCGCCGAGCCGCCGGCGTAGCCGATGGTCAGGTTGTGGCGCAGCGTGCAGTCGTCGCCGATCTCGCAGTGGGGCGGGATCAGGATCGTCTGGGTGTGGCCGATGTGCACGCGGCGGCCGATCCGCGCCTGCTCGGAAAGCTCGACTCCGTACAGGTTACGGATGATGAGGTTGTTCACCACCTTGTAGAAGACGGTCACCGCGGAGCGCAGCGGGCCGCGCAGGCCCAGCCGCCACTGGCCGATGCGGTACACGGCGAGCACGTGGAAGCCAGGGTGGGCGAGCGAGCCGTAGTGCCGGCGGAGGTCCTCCTTGAGGATCTCGCGCAGGCCCAGTTCGGAGGCGTCACGCGGATCGGCCGGCTGGTGCGTCGCGGCCTCGGCGGGGGTGTCGCCGAAGGTGTTCGGCACGGGGGTGGTCACGGGTCGTGGATCGTGGTCGGGCGTGGTGCCGTTGCGGGCATGGCCGGTCTCAGTGGACACCACTGAGCTCCTCGATGTGTTCGCGCATGTCACCCACGGTGGCGAAGCTGGCAAGCCTGTCATCGGCGATCTGGATCGCGAACTCCCGCTCGACGGCGTAGATCAGGTTGATGTGCGCGAGAGAGTCCCATCCGGGCACGTCGTCTGCGGTCATCGCGTCGCTGACGACGAGATCATCGTCAGCGAAGATCTCCCGGAAGATCTGCTGGAGTCGGTTCTGGACCATTTACCTGGACACCTCTTCTCGTGTGCTCTGCGGACGAGGCTGCGCGAAGATCTGGCGGGACGGCGCGCTCGGCACGGCCGGCTGGCCGCCCGCGGTCGCCGCCCGGGTGTCGACGGGCGGGAGGACGACCCGCAGCAGCCCCGGGGACGCGTAGGGCTCCTCCACCGACCGGGCCCAGTGGGTCGTTCCCGGCGCGGCAGGGTCGTCCGGTACCTCCAGGCGATGGAAGCCGAGCCGCGGGTACAGGCCGGCAACCAGGGCGTTCTTCGGTGAGGGCCGGTGGTGGCCGGTGACCCGGGCCAGCCCTCGCCGACGGGCCTCGGCGAGCAGCAGTCCGGCGACCTCGTCCTCCAGCGTGCGGCCGATGACCCGGCAGCTCATCAGCCAGGTGTCCACCACCAGGGCGTCACCCTCGGTCACCCCGATCGCGACGGCGACGAGCCCGTGGTCGGCGAACCGGTCGGCGAGGCGGAGACAGAGCACGGCCGTGCCGGACTCCGCGGCCAGCCGGGCGATCTCCTCCGCGCTGCGGCGGCGGCCGGTCAGGTTGAACTGGTTGGTCTTGCCGACAAGCTGGGCGACCCGCGGCAGCGTCAGCTCGTCGAGGGCCACGACGGTCGCCGTCATGTCCAGTCCGCGGTGGAAGTCCTCCAGCGACGTCGCGGCGGCCTCGGCGGCGGCGAACTCCGCGCGGGCCCGGTAGGTGGCGGTGCGGGCCGCGTCCTCCGCGGTCAGCGCGGTCGTCTCGAAGAACGGGTAGTCGGCCAGCGCGCGGACGTAGCCGTGCGGGTCGGCGGGCAGAGCGATGACGTCGACCTCGGGGACGAGCTGGCGGACGGCCTCGCGCTCCGCCGGGTTGTCGTCGACGAGGACGAGGGCGTCGAGACCGAGACCGAGCGTGGCGGCGATGCGGCGCAGCTGGGTCGGCTTGTCGTCCCAGCAGGCGCTGAACATGGCGATGTCGTCGAGCCGCAGGCGCATGCCGGGATGGCGCTCGAACGCCTCGCGAGCGTCGGCGTCGTTGTTCTTCGAGCACACGGCGAGCACGACCCCGCGTTCCTTCAGCTCCACCGCGTAGTCCTGCACGGCGGCGAACGCCTCGCCGAGCGGGCCGTCGCCGAGCGCGATCCCGGCGAGGCCCTCCTCCCCGAGCACCCCGCCCCACAGGGTGTTGTCGAGGTCGAGGACGAGGCACTTGCGGCTGGCCCCGAGCTGGGCACCGATCACGGCGGCGGTGTGCCGGGCAAGCAGCGGCACCTGGTCCAACGCCACCGCCTGCTTGGCGCGGTTCCAGTAGCGCGGATCGAACCAGGCTCGTCGCCCGACGTCGGCGGCCAGCCGGTCGCAGTCGACGAGCGCGACCCCGTCTCCGGCGGCCCGACCGAGCTCGGCGTTGACCCGGGTGAGCAGGGTGGGGCGCGAGCCGGCGGTACGCAGCGCCAGGTGGCCGAGCGCTACCTCGGCGGGCAGGGCGAACGCGTGCTGCACGATCCGCGCGCCGCAGCGGGCGCGCAGGGTCTCCCACAGCGAGGTCCAGCGGTGCACCTCGGCCGCGACGGCGGCGTCCGGCCGTTCACTGACCGCCGGCAGGACGGCATCGCCCGCGTGCACCGCGAGCACGACGACGTCCGGCGCGAAGCGGTAGAGCTCGCTGCCCGGGTCGAGGATCTCCTGGCGGTACTGCCCGTAGCCGCACTCGTAGGTCTCCACGGCGACCCCGGCCCGCGCGGCGGCCAGCGGGAGCAGCGCGGTGAACTGGGAGGTCGTGTAGCTGCCGAGGACGGCGACCCGGGCGGCTCGCGGCAGCGCCGCGGTCCGCGGCAGGCAGCGCCGCAACACCCCGGCGGCCGCCGACCAGGCGCCGAGGTCGGCGTCGGTGTCGGTGAGGGCGAGGGACCACCGGACGGCTCCGGCCGGATCTCCGGCGCGCTCGTGCGCGATGGCGAGATCGCGGCAGAGCTTCGCGCTCGGCAGCTCGCTCCTGGCGGCGCGCCCGGTCAGCTCGGCGACGGCGGCCCGCGCCACGGCGACCCGCTCGATCCCGGCCGCCGGTTCGGCGGCGTCAGCGCCCCGGATCCGCTCGATCGTGCCCGGACGTACCCCCACCGCGGCATCCCCCGTTTCGATCATCCTGTGGCCCCTTTCGGAGTCACCCGTTCCGGCACCCGCACCCGACCGCCCAAACTCTACCCTCACGTGAGAGTTGGTTCGAACCGAACGTTCGGACCGGCCGAGAGGTGCGATGAGGACGCGAAACGTCGCCGAAACCCGCGAAACGCCCCTTCACCCCTCCCGCCCGGCCCGCGACTCTCACCCGCGACCGCGACCGAACCTCCGGCGAACGCCGATGCGCAGAACCGCGGCCGCCGCGCGATCACGCCGCTGAGCTGGGCGGACTCACCGGCCGAGAGCTCCGCCAAACAGGGCTGGATGGCCGACGGATACACAACATTCGATCAATCGGTCGAGATCTATCCATTTGCTGACACGCACTGAGACAGCCCCGGACATATGGAAAACTCCATTCACACGACCCGACCGTCGCGACTCCCGCACGCCTTTGTCGACCATCAGCCGCAACCCCCACCCCTCGCCACCCGAGCCACCCCGTTGCCCATCAATCCGGACATTCGGCCGTCCACCGCTCCGGCATCGGCTGGCTCCGCCCTCAGACAGGTCTGTCCACATGCAGCACGCCGCCAGGCCTCGAGGGGCCGCACCCGCCCGGTGGGCGCCGCTGTTCGTGGGCGTGCTCGTCGTCCTGCTCGCGCTGCCCGCACCCGCGGGCGCCGTCGCCCCGACCGGCCCAGGTGCTCAGCCCGCCACGCCAGCGCCAGCGCCAGCGGCGCAGTGGTACCAGGCCGTGCTCGGACTGGCCGCGGCCCAACGGATCAGCCGAGGTGCGGGCACCGTCGTCGCCGTCATCGATGGCGGGGTCGACGCGACCAGCCCCCAGCTGCGCGGCCAGCTCGTCCGCGGCGCCGCGGCGGCGCCGGACGCCGCCCCCGACGGCTGGCGCGACGACGATCCCGACGGCCACGGCACGGCGATGGCGGGCATCATCGCGGGCCGCGCCACCGCCGACGCGCCCGAGGTCCGCGGCATCGCGCCGGACGCGCGGATCCTGCCTGTCTCGACCGGCGCCGAGGCCGACTCCACGGAGGTCGCCGTCGCCATCCACCGCGCCATCGACCTCGGCGCGGACGTCATCAACCTGTCCCTCGGCTCCGCCGGCGCGGCCACCGCGGACGAACGGGAAGCCGTGGGCTACGCCCTCGCCCACGACGTCGTGGTCGTCGCCTCGGCCGGCAACATCGACACCGGCGACACCGACACCGGCGACATCGACACCGGCGACACCGACATCAACTCGCCGGCGAACATCCCGGGCGTCGTCGCGGTCACCGGATCGACGGCCCACGGTGATTTCTGGCACGGCTCCGTCCGGGGTGCCCAGGCCGTCATCGCCGCGCCGGCGCCGGGTGTCCGCGCGCCGGTGCCGACGAGGGTCTCGCCGGACGGTCTGGACACCGGCTCCGGCACCTCGAACTCGGCGGCGATCGTCTCCGGGGTGGTCGCGCTCATCCGGTCGGCCCGACCCGAGCTGGACGCACCCAACGTGATCGAACGGCTGCTCGCCACCGCCCGGGACGCGGGCCCGCCCGGACGTGACGTCGAGTTCGGCTTCGGGATCGTCGACCCGGTCGCGGCCCTCACCCGGCCCGTGCCGGTGGTCACCCGCAACCCGCTGCTGGCCGTGCCGAGCCGGTGGGGGGCGCCCGGCCAGCCGCCGGCCGGGGCGAGCGCGGACGCCGCCGGCCCGGCGGGGGCGTCCGGCCCGGTCTCTTATTCACATCTCCGAGCCCACTCCCCCGCTCTGCAT
>NZ_JALKFX010000036.1 GCF_023243045.1 Frankia sp. AgB32 | reverse complement strand
CGCACGGGTCGGCCGGTGGTCGGGTCGATCGGTGTCGGGCCGGAGTGGCGGTTGGTGGCGTGGGACCGGGCCCCGGCAGCGCCATCCCGCGCGCGCCCGCGCACTCCGTCTGCGGCCAGTCTATGGGCCCGCCTGGTGCCGCGGTCGGACGTTCACCGAGAGCTGCGCAAATCGGCAGATCTTGACATTGGTTCGACTGTTGTGCCCCAATCGTGGGCCAGCCGTCGCGGCAGCTCCGCCGCCATCGCGGGCGGTCGGCCGTTGTCGGATACCGGTCCTTCGCCGAATATCCTTTTTAGCGTCGCTTCTCCTACGATGGGCCAGTGCCCAGAAAAATGGGCGTGCCCGGGTGGGCCGCCGTCGCCGCAGTGATAGCCGCGCTATTGCTGGCGGCCGTCCCCGTGCTGGCCCGGCAGCATCATGACGCCGCGGCGTCGGCGTCCGTCCCGGTGTCCTCCGCCGCCACCACGGCAGGCTCGGCCAGGTTGTCCACCGACGGCACCTGCGTCGCGAGCCGGCTGCACCCGGCACTGTCCAGCGGTCTTCTTTCCTACCGTTACGGTGAGACGACACGTACATATCGACTGTTCGTGCCGGCTCGGGACGACGGCCGCCACGCCCTTCCCGTGGTCTTCGACTTCCATGGTTTCAAGGCGGACGGTGCCCTTGAGGAACAGCGGTCGAGAATGGGTGTCCTGGGCGTCGCCCGGGGATTTGTCGTGGTGACTCCGGATGCACTCGGGACGCCGCGCCGGTGGAACACCCCCGCCGATCCGGGCAAGGCGGACGATGTGGGATTCGTGACCGCGTTGCTCGGGGAACTCGCCAGCCGGTACTGCCTGGACGCCGGGCGGGTCTACGCAACCGGCCACTCCAACGGCGCGGAGTTCGCCGCGGCGCTGGTGTGCCGGTCCCCCCTGTTCGCCGCCGTCGCCATGGTCTCGTCGACCTCCGATGCCCGCTGCCCGGCCGGCCGTGCCCCGGCCACGATGGCGGTGCACGGCACGGCCGATCCGTCGGTGCCCTACAACGGGGGCCAGGTGGTCGGCGCCACCGTGTCGGTTCCCGCGGCGTCCGCCGTCATCCAGGACTACGCCGCCCGGTACGGCTGCGCGTCGGCTCCGGTGCGCTACGAGCCGACCCCGGGCGTCACCGCGGCGCGGTACACCGGCTGCGCCCAGGGCGGTGACGTGCTGCTGGACACGGTCATCGGCGGCACCCACCTCTGGCCGGCGAGCCCGGAGGCCCGCGCCGACCCGCACACCTCGACGGCCGGCAGGACCTTCGACGCCACCGGCGCGATCCTCGACTTCCTCGCCGAGCACCACGCCCCGACCGCGCCGCGGTAGACGGCACCCGTCGCCGAGCCACGACCGGGTGGGAACGACGGGCGGGGGGCAACGGTCAGCCGCCCGTCGCCCCGTTCTCGTGCCCTTGGGACAGTGCAGCCTCCTGGGACAGTGCAGCCTCCTGGGACAGCGCAGCCTGAACCTGCGCGCCGCGCTCCGGGGCGAGCAGGGCGTTCTGGCGGGCCAGGAAGCGGTGGATCGCCGCGACGTCGCCGGGCAGCGCGGCCCGGCCCGGTCCGCCCCCCGCCGAGCCTCTTTCCACCGAGCCACCGCGGTTCGACGCACCGCGGTCCGACCCGGCGCGGTCCGACCCGGCGCGGTCCGACGCACCGCGGTCCGACGTGGTGGTGCGGGAACCGCTCGCGTGCAGGGCGCGGCCGTCGGCTGACGGCGCGGTGAGGGGATCGGGCCTGACGGCGCCCCGGACCGGCAGCAGCGGCACGGCGCCGTCCAGCACCAACTGGCCCGGTCGGCGGTCGCCCTCCCAGCTGCCGTCGGGATGGCGGACGTAGAGCTCGCCCGCGTACACCGCGAAACGTGCCAGGTCGGGCCGCGCGCCCGCGCGGGCGGCATCGCGACCGCGTTCGAGCGCGGCCCGGATACGGCCCAGGCTCACGCCGGCCCGCCGCAGCGCTCCGATCATCCGCAGGTCGGCCAGCTCCCGGCTGCCACCGCGGACCAGACCCATCCGTCGCCAGTGCGCCACCTGGCGTGGGGTGATCCGCGCGTCGGCGGGGCGGGGACGGCTGGCGGCCGTCCGTGGCGTGGGCCGCTCACCCGGCATGTCGCCGAATGTAGCCCGCACGTCCCACCTGACGCGCCGCGGGGCCGGGGCTTCGTACGCTGAACGGATGACCGACCGCCTGTACTTCCGTCAGCTGCTGTCCGGCCGTGACTTCGCCGTGGGCGATCCCGTTGGAACCCAGATGGTCAACTTCGTCTACCTCGTGGGCGACCGGGAGACCGGCGAAGCAGTGCTCATCGACCCGGCCTACAAGGTGGGTGACCTGCTGGACCTCCTCGCCGCCGACGACATGCGGCTGACCGGCGCGCTCGTCACCCACTACCACGCCGATCACGTCGGCGGCTCGGCGTTCGGATTCGAGATCGAGGGCATCCGCGAGCTGCTCGCGCGCGAGGACGTGCCGATCCACGTCAACCGGGCCGAAGCCGAATGGGTCCGGCAGGCGACGGACGTCTCCGCGTCGGACCTCGTGGAACACGACGACGCGGACGTGGTCACCGTCGGGCAGATTCCGATCCAGCTCCTGCACACGCCCGGCCACACCCCGGGCAGCCAGTGCTTCCTCGTCGACAACCGGCTCGTCGCCGGCGACACGCTGTTCCTGGAGGGCTGCGGGCGGATGGACCTGCCGGGCGGCGACGCCGGCCTGATGTACGACAGCCTGCGTCGACTCGCCGCCCTGCCGGACGCCACGACGGTCTTCCCCGGTCACCAGTACTCGCCGAAGGCATCCGAGGACCTCGAGGTGGTCAAGCGGATGAACCACGTCTTCCGACCGTCCAGCGCCCAGCAGTGGAAGGCGATGCTGGGTGTCGGCTGAGCGCGGCACGCGGACCGTCTGCCTGCAGCTCGCCTGTCCGGACGGGGAGAGCGCCGCGCAGCGGGTCCGCCGGGTGCGCGCCGAGCTGCGCGAGATCGAGGCGGACCTGGTGGTGCTGCCCGAGCTGTGGGCCACCGGCTACTTCCACTTCGACGCCTACGAGGCGCAGGCCGAACCCCTGACCGGCCCGACGCTCACCGCGCTGCGGGAGGTGGCCCGGGAACGCGGCTTCCACCTGGTCGCGGGCAGTCTGGTGGAGCGGGCGGAGGACGGCCGGCTGTACAACACCACGGCCCTGCTCGGCCCCGACGGAGAGATCCTGCACGTCTACCGCAAGATCCATCTGTTCGGGTACGGCTCGGCGGAGGCCCGGCTGCTGACGCCCGGCGCGGCGGTCGGCGCCGTGCCGACCGCGATCGGCACCATTGGCCTGGCCACCTGCTACGACCTGCGGTTCCCGGAGCTGTTCCGGCTGCTCGCCGACGCCGGTGCCGAGCTCGTCGCCGTGGTGTCGGCCTGGCCCGCGGCCCGGCTGGCGCACTGGCGGGTGCTCACCCGGGCCCGCGCCATCGAGAACCAGCTCAACCTCGTCGCCTGCAACCTCGCGGGCCGGCACGCCGGCCAGGACCTGGGCGGGACGAGCGTCATCCTCGACCCGTGGGGCCAGGTGCTGGCCGAGGGCGATCAGGAGCCCGGCCTCGTGACGGCCGAGGTCGACCGGCACCGCCCGGCCGAGGTCCGCGCCGAGTTCCCGGTGCTCACCCATCGCCGACTCGGTCTCCCGACTCCACCCGCGCGGCCCTTGACGGACCCGGCCTGACGACCTCGACCGGGCCCGGCGCGGACGGGTGACCGCGCACGGGCGGGCGAGGCGTGCCGCCAGCCGAACCGTGGCACGCTGGCGGCATGCCGAGTTCGCCCGCCGGGCCGCTGGACCTCACCCAACGGGGCGAGGAGTTCGCCGCCTTCTGGCGGGAGCGGCACCTGTGCAGCCTGACGACGGTTCGCCCGGACGGCGGTGTCCACGTGGTGGCCGTCGGCGCGACGCTCGACCCGGGCTCCGGTACCGCGCGGGTCATCACGTCGTCCCGGTCCCGTAAGGCGCGGATCATCGCGGCCGGGCCCGCCGGCGGCACCGCCGTGGCGCTCTGCCAGATCGACGGCCCCCGGTGGTCGACCCTGGAGGGGCTGGCCGTGGTGCGGGCCGACGCGGACAGCGTCGCCGACGCCGTGCGCCGCTATGCCCAGCGGTACCGCGAGCCACGGGTCAACCCGCTGCGCGTGGTGCTGGAAGTGCGCGTCAGTCGGGTACTGGGCAGCGTCTGAGCCGGCGCCTGTGCGGCCGGTTCACGCGGCGCCCGCGTCGAGTTCCGCGGTGACCCCGGCGAGGAGCCAGTCCAGCCCCTGGTCGAAGCTCTCGCGGGCGGCATCGCCGCGGACGAGGGCGAGGTCCGCGCGGGGCAGCGCGGCCAGATGCGGGTACTGACCGCTGTCGAGCGCCTGGGCCAGATAGTCGTGCACCTCGGCCGGGTTGGCGCTGTCGTTCGCCAGCTGCTCGTGGAGCTCGGCGGCGACCTGGCCGAGGGTGTAGGTGTCCACGGCCCGCAGCAGGGCGACGCGGCGCGCCGTGGGAAGCGGCAGATCCGCGACGGCGGCCGCGGACTGCTCCCCGTGCCGTAGCGCGTTCGGGCCGACGCGGGGTGGGCCGACGTAGACCTGCAGGATCCAGGGGTGACGCAGAGCGCTGTCCCGCGTTCGGTGGGCGATCGCGCGCAGGCGGTCGCGCCAGTCGGCCGGGAGCGGCTCCGGCACGAGGATCTCGGCCGCCACCCGGTCGTTCATCAGCGCGAGGAGATCATCCTTGCGGTCGAAGTGCGAGTACAGGCTCATCGGCCGGGCACTGAGGGCGGCGGCGACCCGGCGGATCGACACGGCGGTCAGCCCTTCGGCGTCGGCGATGGCGATCGCCGCGTCGACGATCTCCTCGCGGGTCAGTCGCGGCCGGCGTGGGCCCGTCGAGCGGGCCCACAGCAGCTTCGAGGGCCGGTACCCGGACATGTCACCCGTCGGTGGGGCGGGGGAGATCTCGACGGCATCGGCTGCGGGTCCGGCCTGGTGCCGCGCCGGGCCCGCGGGGAGCAGGGCGCTCAGTCCCGGGGGGTCGCCCTCCACGCGGTTGTGGTCGCCCATGTCCCGAGGTTACGTGGGCTGCCGCATCGAGGTCACTCACCGTCGGGCCGAGACGGTGTATCGGCAACCGATACGGTGTATCGTCATCGCCGTCATCAGCATTGCGCGTCCGCCCGAGCGGGTCGTCACCGTGCGTGGCAGGGATGCACGTGGCAGGGATGCACGTGGCAGGGATGCACGTCGAGCGGAGGTCGGCCCATGGCGACACGGATGTCCACGCCGGATGCGGCCCCGGCCGCCGCCGAGGCGCCGCTGGACCGCGCGCTTGTGCGCCTGGCCCTGGTGCTTCTGGCCGGCGCGGTCGTGGTGCAGCTCGACGCGACGATCGTGTCGGTCGCGCTCGACACGCTGGCGGGCGTGTTCCACGTCGGCATCCCGACGATCCAGTGGGTCACCACGGCCTACCTGCTGGCGCTCGCCGTGGTCATCCCGCTGTCCGGCTGGTCGGTGGAGCGCTACGGGGGGCGGCGGATGTGGCTGCTGGCGCTGGGCCTGTTCCTGGTCGGCTCGGCGTTGTGTGGGCTCGCGTGGTCCGCGGGCAGCCTGATCGCCTTCCGCGTGGTGCAGGGTCTGGGCGGCGGGCTGCTTCTGCCGCTGATGCAGACGATCCTGGTGCAGGCGGCGGGCCCACAGCGGATCGGCCGGCTCATGGCCGCGGTGTCCGTGCCGGCGTTGCTGACCCCGGTGCTCGGACCCGTCCTCGGCGGCGTGATCGTCGACAGTGTGAGCTGGCGGTGGATCTTTCTGATCAACGTGCCCGTCTGTGCCGTGGCGTTCGTGCTGGCCTGGCGCTCGTTGCCCGCGACGGCGGTCTCCGGGCGCCAGCCTCTCGACGGTGTGGGCTTCGCGCTGCTCTCGCCGGGGCTCGCGGCGGTCGTGTACGGATTTGCCGAGGCCGGGCGCCGCGGTGAGTTCGCCTCCGCGGCAACGCTCGTCCCGATGGCCGTCGGTGTGGTGCTGCTCGTCGCCTTCGGTGTGCACGCCCTGCGGGTCAAGGGGGTGCCGCTGATCGATCTGCGCCTGTTCCGGTCCGCACCGTTCCGCGGATCGGCTGGCCTGATGTTCCTGTTCGGGACCTCTCTGTTCGGAGCGATGTTCCTCCTGCCGCTGTACGAGCAGCAGGTGCGGGGTCGCAGCGCGATCGGTGCCGGCCTGCTGCTCGCTCCGCAGGGCCTGGGCATGATGATCGGGATGATCGTGCTCGGCCGGGTGGCGGACCGGGTGAGTCCACGGTTGACGGTTCTGGCCGGGCTGGGGCTCAGCGTGCTGGGATCGGCGGCCTACACGCAGGTAGGGACGAGCACCAGCGAGCTCGTGCTCGGAGCGTCTCTGGCGGTGCGGGGGCTTGGGCTGGCGGCGGCGATGGTGCCGGTCATGTCCGCCGCGTATGCCGGTCTGTCGCCTGCGGAGGTCCCGAGGGCGACCACCGCCGTGCGGATCTTCCAGCAGGTCGGTGCCTCTCTGGGCACCGCCGTGCTCGCCGTCGTGCTGGCCGGTCGGTTGCGCGGTGTGACCGATTCGGCGGCCCAGGCGCATGCCTACGCCCTTTCCTTCTGGTGGACCTTCGGCTTCACTGTGGCCGCCGTCCCGCTCGTCCTCCTGCTACCGAACCGGCCAGCGAGCGCTGGCACCACCGCGGAACGGGGCGACGCGCCGCCTGCCACGCTGGGCTCGGAGGCAGAGCGGACAGCCGCCGGCTAGGCCGTGCCGGGATCAGTTTCGTGTACTGGGGCCCTCCGGTCGCGGAAGCTCCACCCGCACCACTGTCGGCCCACCGGGCGGGCTGTCGACGGTCATCACTCCGTTGATCGCACCGATCCGGCCGGTCAGACCGGCCAGGCCCGTGCCACCCCGGGGGTCCGCGCCGCCGACCCCGTCGTCGCTGATCTCGAGCAGCAGCGACGCATCGCCGGTCACGCGCAGATCCAGCGATGCCGACGTGGCCTGGCTGTGTTTGCTGATGTTGGTCAACAGTTCCGACGCGGTGAAATAGATGATCCCTTCCAGTGCTGCCGCTGGCCTGTGCGGCAGCTCGACCGTGGCCCGGGTCGGCACCGTGCAGCGGTCGGCGAGGGAGGCGAGGGCCGCTGGCAGGCCGCGGTCGGTGAGGATCGCCGGGTTGATGCCGCGGGCGAGGTCCCGCAGATCGAGCAGGGCCAGTTTCGCCTCGCCGTGCGCCTCGGCCACCATCAGTGCGGCGGCCTGCGGATCCTCGGCGAGTTTCTCCTTCGCCATGCCCAGGCCCATCGCCAGCGCCACGAGCCGCGCCTGGGCGCCGTCGTGCAGGTTGCGTTCGATGCGCCGCAGATGTGCCGCCGAGTCGGCCTGCGCGGCCTGCTGGACCGCCAGTTCCCTGATCCGCTGTTCCACTTCTGCTGACGGGGAGAGCAGGCCACGGGCCATCGCCTTGTCCACCGCGACCAGCCCGCGGGTGGCCCAGGGCAGCACCACCCAGCCGACGATGACCAGCAGCAGGACCGCGACCAGGCAGACGATCCCCCAGGGCAGCCGGATCAGCAGGTACAGCGCGTGCCGCCAGGCGACCGGGTCGGCCAGGGCATCGAGGCCGAACCCGCGCCGACGCGGAGGACGGGACGGCTTCGGGATATGCAGCCCGAGCAGCCGCCCGGCGCGGGCCCGGTCCAGGTCGCCGAACCAGCGGCAGACCTGGAACCCCAGTGCGAGCAGCGGTATCCCGACCACGGTGGCGACCAGGCCCAGACCGAGGGACAGCATGATCGTCACATAGAGGAAACCGAGGAGGGTGAGCGGAAAGTTCAGCAGGAGATACAGCAGGCCACGCCAGGTCGCGGCGTCCGCGGCCCGCCGCGGTGGGCGGGTGGGGGCGGGAGGCCCGTCGGCGCCGGGGCTACCCGCGACCGCGCGATCCGGCGATGCGGCGGCGATTACGCTCACCGGCTGCAGCCCTCCCACCACGCGCGCGGACTCCGACGCGTTGCGACCGGCGCGCGGCCGGACCGTAACGTGGGGTAGAGAATACCCCGATCATGGCTAAGTCGAGACTTTGCCGGTGGGGGATGGTTGTCTTCTCGTAGATCGGGAGGGCACCCGCTTCCCAGTCGGAAGCGGTCGGGCGACCACGAGGAGCTTGGGAGCATGAAACTTCTCACGGCCACCGCGTACGCGCAGGGCCTGCGGGTCGATGATTTCCACTGGGCGGTGGAAGGCGAGCTCGTCACCCTGCGCGCGTTCTGCGACATGCACCTGGACCGGCCACACGGCCGGTGCGAGTGCGGCCGGGTATTCGTTGGCCTGGGTTCCTATTACGGAACCACCACGGCCATGGTTCGCAGCTTTCCCGAAATCACCGAAGCGGATTATCGCGCCGCGCTCCGTAACAGCCTCGACGCCCAGGGGTGGGACGCCTGCGGCGCGGACACGGAGGCCACCCGTCTGATCGCGGAAGTGAGTCGGCTGCCGGTCGGGGCGATCGTCGAACGGTTCGTGGACGAGCTGGCGGTGCGGGCGCTGTCCGACGCCGACATCGGCCGGGTGTCCGACCGCCGCTGAGCGGCTGGTGCCCAGACGTACCACCCCTCGGGGTGCACTGGTCGGGGCGATCGATGGCCCGTGGGCCCCGGCGGGGGCGGGGCGGCCCGCGGGGGCGGGGGGGGGGGGGGGGGGCGCGGCCCCCCCCCCCCCCCACAGGCCCGGAGTCCGGGCGTCTGCGCGGTGTGATCAGCCGGTTGGTACCAGTGCCGCGGTGAGCTCCCGGGTACCGCGGGGCGTGCGTCCCCAGGGCTTGGCCGTGGACAGCACCGTCGCGGTGATGAACAGGACGTTCATGACGCAGGCGCAGACGATCAGAGCGGCTGACTGCGTCGGCGCTGCGGCCGGTGCGCCGCGGGTCGCGTGGTCCGCCGACACGATGAGGGCCCGCACGACGGCACCGCCGCTGATGACCGCGAATACCGTGATCGTGAGCTTCGCGACGACCCACCAGTGCCGCAGCAGACCCCATCTGGTCCCCACGGACATCACCACACCGGTGATCAGGGTGAGCAGCGCCAGTGGGATGTCGACCGCGCGGTCGACGACGTGCATCAGTTCGTAGGCCGCGTGCCGCAGGTCCGCATTCGCCATGGCTGTCGACGCCAGGGCGAGCTGCGCGAACGCCACACCGTTCCAGCTCACGCTGACGACGACGTGCAGGGTCAGCAGCGCCAGGCGCGCCGGTCTGCGCAGCGGCCGCCCCACCTGCCGCGGGCCGGGCCGGGACCGACGCCGGTCGGGACGCTGGTCCCGGCCGACGCCGGGGGCATCACCGGCGGTGGCCTCGGCATCGGCGACGGGGGCATCGGCGACGGGCCCCGCGGGCGCACCGGCGGGCTGTGCGGTGCCGGCGGCGGTGGAAGCGGCGGCGGATTCGGCCGGGAGGTTCTGGTCGGCTTCCGGTGGGATCCGCGACGTCGCACGTGATTTCGAGGCGGGTGCGGGTGCCGTCCCGACGTCCGGCCGGGCCGGTTCTTGACTGGCGGTTCCAGCCTCGGCGGAATCCTCGCCTGAAATGGTGCTGCTGGCGAACGCCGTTATCTCGGAGGTGGCGCTCATGCGACGGTCCTGGGCGCGGGCATCGTCCGGCTTTCTCGGTCAGCGGGTCACCACGTTGACAGATTTCTGTCGCCTGGGATGACTCGACGGATCGGCGAACCGGAACGCTACTACCCAACCGCAGTCAAAAGAATGGCAACTTCCGGACGCCGACGGCCGGCCGCGGAAATCGAAACCGCCATCCGGAGCCGCGGCGGAAACACGGCAAAGACGACCGGGCTCCGCCCACGGTGCATCAGGGCAGCGTGTTGGGGCCGCCCGGCTCCGACTGCTCCGCGAGGAAACGCTCAAGCGCCTCGCCGAGCTCATCGGCGGTCGGCAGCTTCTCCTCGTTCTCGGCCGCCGGCGCCTCCGGGTTCTGGCGGCCCCGCTGGTACGCGTCGTACTGCTCCTCGAGCGCCTGGACGAGTGCCGCTGCCTCCCCGCCCTGCGCGATCTGGTTGTTGACCTCGTCGGTGACCGCCATGGCCGCGGAGCGCAGGCCGTCCAGCGGCAGCATCAGCCCGGTCGCCTTCGATATCGAGGTGAGCAGGGCCTCCGTGGCCGCGGGGTAGGTCGTCTGGGAGAGGTAGTGCGGGACGTGGACGGCGAAGCCCATGGCGTCCCGACCGTCGTGTCCCAGCTCGTACTCGACCAGGTGGCCGGCGCTGCCCGGCACCTGCAGACGCCGCAGCCAGGGCTCGTGACCGACGATGAGCTCCTTGCGGCTCGCGTGCGCGGTGAGCGAGGCCGGGCGGGTGTGCGGCACCGCCATCGGGATGGCGTTGATCCCGACACTGAGCCGCACGCCCAGCTCGGCGACGAGGCCGCGGACGGCCGCCGAGAAACGCTTCCACTGCAGGTCGGGCTCGGGCCCCGTGAGCAGGAGGAACGGCACGTCGGACTCGTCGCGAAGCTGGTAGATCGCCAGCACCGGCTCGGCGTAGCTCTCCCAGTGATCCTCCGAGAAGATCATGGCGGGTCGGCGTGAGCGGTAGTCCAGCAACTGGTCGATATCGAACGTCGCGACGACGCGATGCTCGAGCGCGGTCAGCAGGTGCTCCCCGGCCAGGCCCACCGCGTTGCCGGCATCCACCACTCCGGTCATCGCTTCCAGCATGACCGGGCGGTGCTGGACGATCGGGTCGTCCGATGCTTCCTCGGTGAGCTCGTAGAGTTCTCGCGGATCCAGCACGATCGAGGTCCTCCTCACACCGCCGGTCGCTTCCGTCACCTGAAAAGAAGCACGACCAGCGCCATCGGCATTCCGCCGGCCCGGGAAACGCCGAAGGACGGGCGGGTCCGTCCCGGTGCTGTACCGGCCTGACGCCGCCCGAGTCTCGTCCTGATTTTACCGGCTTACCGGCTGGCCTGACCGGCACGCAACGCGGTCCCGGCCTGCCGCGGGGGTGGGGGCCGCGGGCGTGCCGCCGGCATAGGCTGCGTCCGGTGCGGATCCTTGTCACCGGGGCGACCGGAAAGGTCGGCGGCGCGGTCGTGCGGGCCGCGCTCGCGGACGGGCATGAAGTGCGGGCCCTGGTGCGGGACCCTGCCCGGGGCGGCCGCCGGCTGCCCGGTGCGGCCCGGCTCGTGGTCGGTGATGTCACCGACCAGGCGACGCTGCGCCCCGCCGTCGACGGGGTCGACATCGTGTTCAACGCCATGGGTGTCCCGGAGCAGTGGCTGCCCGATCCCGGCCTGTTCGAGCGGGTCAATGTCGCCGGTTCGGCCAACGTGGCCCGCGCCGCCGCCGACGCCGGGGTACGCAGGCTGGTGCACACCAGCACCATCGACGTGTTCGACGCCCTGCCCGGCGGCCACTTCGACGAGACCAACCTCGCGACGGCGCCGAAGCAGACCCCGTACGAGCGGTCCAAGCAACGAGCGGAACGCGCCGTCCTCGATGCCGCGGGTGACGTCGAGGTCGTGGTGGTCAACCCGGCCACCGTCTACGGTTTCCCGCCCTACGGCCCCACGTCGATGGAGGGCCGGATGTTCCGCCCGGCGCTGCGCGGCCGGCTGCCCGTGGTGCCGCCGGGTGGGTTCGGGCTGGTGTTCACCGAAGGACTTGCCCGCGGGCATCTCGCAGCCGCCGACGCCGGTCGTCCCGGGGAGCGGTACATCCTCTCCGATGCCCACGTCAGCCTGCGTGAACTGACCGCCGCGGTGGTGTCGGTGGCCGGTCGTGGACGACCGCCGCGGGCCACGATCCCGCCCGTGCTCGCCAGCGCACTTGCCGCCGGCGGGGAGCTGGTGGCCCGGATGATCCGCCAGCCTCCGCCGCTGGCCCGCGGGCAGCTCCACTACCTGCGCTGGAACGCGGTCCCGGACGCCAGCCGGGCCCGCGCCGAGCTCGGTTGGGAGCCGACCCCGCTGGCGGAGGGCCTGCGACGCACCCTGGCGGAGCTGGACCGAGGCTGACCGCGCCGCGCGCGGTCGCCACCTCGCCCGATCCGCTGGTCCGCCCCCCGGCGGCGTTCCGCCTGCCGCGACTGCCCGGCCGCCTCGCCGGACTCGGGATGATCCGGATGCGGCGCAGAGTGGGATTCGCTCCGCCACGGATTTTTCGCACTAATTGCCCAAAAATGTCCGAGTCTACCGCGGAGTGACGTCTCGGCTGCACTCCTCGCCGAAGCACGTGTCTCCTGGGTGGCCACCAGGCTGCGGCGCGTGGGCATTTGTCAGCTAAAAGCGGTCGTCGTCACATGTGCGGCCCACATCGCCAAGGTTCCGGAGAGCCTGCTTATGGTAGTGGGCCTATCCGGCTATTAAGTGGTATCCGTGTGGGGGAGGGGTGGCGGGTGAAGCATGTCGCGACCTCCTTCCCTTCCCCGATGTCGGCACTGATCAAGAAATGCTCTATTTGTCGGGTTGACGGGTGAAGCTGGGACGCTCCGCCGACCGCGGACCGGCCGACGAGCGCGAGGCGAAGTCCGCCGACGCGTCGCCCGATCCGAGTGGTGTCGCTGGCTCGGACCGCGACGCGCGCAACCCGCAGGCTCCCAACCAGCCGGCTGAGGACGAGACGAAGCCCATCCGGCGTGCCGGGCCGGCCGGCGAGGCGGCAACGGTGCCGCTCACCACCCCCGGCGCCACCGGTCTGCCCTCTCCCAGATCGACCGCCGTGGCCAGCCCCGTGGCGGGTACCTCCATGGCCGGGCGGGCCGCGACCGCGCGGCCCGAACCCGAGGTGTCTCCCGGCGGCGCAGCCGCCACCGCGGGCAGCGCGCCCGCCGTCCCGCCGGGAGCCGTCCACCCGGAGGGCGCTGGTTCGCGCGCCGGCTCCGAGGACCCGGCCTCCGCCGCGCAGACCGCTGCGGCAGCCATGGCAGCGGTGGCGGCCGCGACGGCGGTGACCTCCGGCGCGGCGTCCGCGGTGGAGGCGGCGGATCCGCTCCGGGCCCTGATCGGCGACACCCCGGCGCCACCACGCCGGCGTGGACTGCGATACCGGATCGTTCTCCTGCTGGCCGGCGTGCTGAGCGTGGCGATCCTCGCGTCGACGGTGGCCGGCTGGATCGCGTTGACCGTCTACGACCGGAAGATCGACCGGGCCGACATCGGCCTGCCCCGGGTGGAGGCGTCCCGTCCGCCGGCCGTGCCCGCGGGGACCGAGAACTGGCTGCTCGTCGGCTCGGACGTGCGGACCGGCACCGACGCGGCGAAGGTCGGTGGCGCCCGGTCCGACACGATGATGATCGCTCACCTGGACAGCGACGGCCGGACGTCCATCGTGTCGATCCCGCGCGACCTCTACCTGCCGATCCCGGCGTACACCGACGCCGACGGCACCCGGCACCGGGAGCGCCACGATCGGGTGAACAGCGCCTTCAACAGTGGCGGCCCGGCCCTGCTGGTCGCCACCCTGGAGCAGCTCACGGGTGTCCGCATCGACCACTACGCCGAGGTCGACTTCGGCGGGTTCCAGGCGATGACCACCGCGATCGGCGGGGTCGACGTGTGCCTGACCGCCTCGCCCTACGTCGAGCCCCTCACCCTCGACAACGGCCGGCGGGTCCATGCGACGAACCTGAACGACCCCAGCTCCGGGTTCGTCGGCCAGCCCGGGCTGAACCACATCGTCGGCGCGCAGGCGCTGGCGTTCGTGCGGCAGCGCCACGGCTTCCTCGACGGCGACCTGTCCCGCATCCACCGCCAGCAGGCGTTCCTCGCGGCGGTGTTCCGCAAGGTGGCGTCCAGCGACGTGCTGCTGCGCCCGGCGAAGCTCAGCGCGTTCCTGAGCGCCCTCACCCAGTCGACCGTCCTCGACAACGGCACGAACCTCGCCGACCTGCGCCGCCTCGCCGATCGGCTGCGCGGCATCGACGCCGGCTCGGTGACCTTCGCGACGGTGCCCGTCACCGGCCAGGTCGCCCACCCGGCGTTCTACTTCATGTACGACCCGGAAGCCGTGCGGACCTTCTTCGCCACCCTGATGGGCGACGCCTCCACGCCGGAACCGGACGGCACCACGCCGGCACCACTCGTCGTGCCCGGCCAGACCCCGCAGGCCAGCCCGACCGCGGGCACGTCATCAACCGCGGGCACGTCATCAACTGCGGGGACGTCGCTGACCGCGCCCGTGTCGGCCGCGGCCCTGTCCGCGACGTCCCCGTCGACGGATTCCCCGGCAGCGACCGACGGCCTGTCGGAGATCTCGCCGACCACGACGGCGAGCCCGGCGGTGCCGACCACGACCGCGGTCGCCGCCTGCATCAACTGACCCGGTTCCCCACCGGACGGCGTCAGCCCTTGAGCAGCGCGCGGGCCATCACGACCCGCTGGACCTGGTTGGTGCCCTCGTAGATCTGCGTGATCTTGGCGTCGCGCATCATGCGCTCGACCGGGAAGTCGCGGGTGTAGCCGGCGCCGCCGAACAGCTGGACGGCGTCCGTGGTGACCTCCATCGCCACGTCCGAGGCGAAGCACTTCGCGGCAGCGGAGATGAAGCCGAGCGCCGGCTCGCCGCGTTCCGCCCGGGCGGCGGAGACGTACACGAGCTGGCGGGCGGCCTCGATCTTCATGCCCATGTCGGCGAGCATGAACTGGACGGCCTGGTTGTCCGCGATCGCGCGGCCGAACTGGCGGCGCTGCTGGACGTAGGCGAGCGCGGCGTCGAGGGCGCCCTGGGCGATGCCGACGGCCTGCGCGCCGATCGTCGGCCGGGTGTGGTCGAGGGTGGCGAGCGCGGTGCGCAGGCCGGTCCCCGGCTCGCCGATGATCCGGTCGGCGGGGATCGTGCAGCCGGTGAAGTGGATCTCGCGAGTGGGGGAGCCCTTGATGCCGAGCTTGCGCTCCTTGGTCCCGACTTCGAAACCGGGGTCGTCCCGGTGCACCACGAACGCCGAGATGCCGTCGACCTTGCGGGCCGCGTTCGGATCGGTCACCGCCATGACCGTGTACCAGGTCGACACGCCGGCATTCGTGATCCAGGTCTTCGTCCCGTCGAGGACCCAGTGGTCGCCGTCGAGGCGGGCCCGGGCGCGCATCGAGGCGGTGTCGGAACCGGCCTCCCGCTCGGACAGCGCGTAGGAGATCATCGCCTCGCCGCTGGCGATCGACGGCAGAACGAGGCGCCTGAGCTCCTCGGAGCCGGACAGGATGATCGGCATGCTGCCGAGCTTGTTGACCGCGGGGATCAGCGAGCTCGACGCGCAGGCCCGCGCGACCTCCTCGATGACGATGCAGGTCGCGATCGAGTCGGCGCCCTGCCCGCCGTACGCCTCGGGGATGTGCACCGCTTCGAACCCGGCCCGGTTGAGCGCGTCGAGCGCCTCGGCGGGGAACCGCTCCCGCTCGTCGACGTCCGCCGCATGCGGGGCGATCTCCTTCTCGGCGAGGTCGCGCACCGTCTCACGCAGCGCGACATGCTCCTCGGCGAGCTGATACAGACTGAAACTCGGGTTCACGGCGACTGCCTCGCTGATCGTGGTTCGCGCTCGTGTCGGCCGGTCGGCCCGCCGTCAGGGCCGGGCCGGGGGTCAGGCCGCGTAGTTGTGGAAGCCCCGCCCGCTCTTCTTGCCGAGCAGGCCGGCGTCGACCATCCGCATGAGCAGCGGCGGCGGAGAGTAGAGCGGCTCCTTGAACTCCTCGTACAGCGACTCCGCGACCGCCTTGATCGTGTCGAGCCCGATCAGGTCGCACAGCCGCAGCGGCCCCATCGGGTGGGCGCAGCCGAGGACCATACCCCGGTCGATGTCGTCCGCCGCGGCGAAACCGGATTCCAGCATCCGCACCGCGGCGAGCAGATACGGCACGAGCAGCGCGTTGACGACGAAGCCAGCGCGGTCCTGCGAGCGGATGACCTCTTTGCCGAGGCGATCGGTGACGAATCCCTGCGCGGCGCTCACCGTCTCGGCCGAGGTCAGCAGCGAGGGGACGATCTCGACGAGCTTCTGGACGGGCACCGGGTTGAAGAAGTGGATGCCGACGACCTGCTCCGGCCGGGACGTCGCCATCCCGAGCTTCATGATGGGAATCGACGAGGTGTTGGACGCGAAGATGGCGTCCGGGCGGCTCACGACCTTGTCCAGCGCGGCGAAGATGTCCGACTTGACCTGCTCGTTCTCCGCGACGGCCTCGACGACCACGTCACGGTCACCAAAAGCGTCGATCTCGGTGGTGAACGTGAGCCGGCCGAGCACCGTGTCCCGTTCCGCCTCGCTGATCTTGCCGCCGCGCACGCCACGGTCCAGCGACGCGACCAGCCGCGTCCGACCGGCGGACAGCGCCGACCTGTCGACCTCACGGACGGCGACGTCGAGACCGGCCCGGGCAGCCACCTCCGCGATCCCGGAGCCCATCAGGCCGCAGCCGATCACGCCCAGCCGGGAGAACGTCGACACCGGGCCCGCGCTCGCCCCGTCCACCCGATCGGCCGTCTGCACCGCACTCACCGCTGGATCCACTCCTCTCGGACGCCGGCGCCCGCAACCGCCGTCGATCCGGCATGGTCATCCGCCAGGCAAGACGCCCGTGGGGCGGCTTGCCGAACACCGCGCCGGTGCCCGTGACTCACCCTAGCCCGTGAGCTCGGCGCTCTCACCAGATTCCGATCGGCCCAGGATCCGGCCAGGTCAGGACCCCAGCAGCAGCGACCACAACGGCAGGGTGACGAACGAAAGTGGCACTCCGACCCCCACCAGCAGGCTGGGCAACGGGGTGGCCAGATCCTGGCGCGCGGCGATCAGCGCGCCGGCGACCATCGGGGGCATCGCCGTCTCGAACAGCGCGATCGTGACCGCATGGTCGCCAAGCCCGCCGGCGAGACCGTAGAGGCCGACCACGATCGCGGGTGCCGCCACGAGCTTCACCCCGAGGCCGAGCACCAGCTCGCGCCACCACCGTCGTACGGCACGCACCTCGAGCTGCAGGCCGATGGAGAACAGCGCCAGCGGGGTGAGGGTGCCGCCGAGCGATACCAGCGCGCTGTCCAGCCAGCCCGGGAAGCTCACCGGCCGCAGCACCAGGGCCGTCATCAGGGCGAGCAGCGCCGGCGCGGTCAGTACCCGTCGAGTGAGTTCCGCGCGCGGCAACGATGCTCCGGCAACCACCGTGACGAGGCTGAGGACCACCGTGTTCAGCAGCAGGAACGAGCCGAGCTGATCGACGAGGACGGCGATGGGCACCGAGTCCGCGCCGTAGAAGGCGGTGACCATCGGGAAGCCGACGAAGCTCGTGTTCGCCACCGCCGTGGCGGCGATCAACGCCGTGACGGTCTCCCGCCGCAGCCGCAGCGGCCGCGCGGCGAGCAGGTACAGCCCGGTCGACACGGCGAACAGCAGGTACGGCGCGGCGAGGACGAGCGCGAGGTTGTCCGGGAACCGCACCTCGTGCATGGCGTGCAGGACGAGCGCGGGCAGCGCGATGTCCAGCAGCCAGGTGTTCACCATCGCCGCGGCACCCTCGGGCGGTCTGCGCCAGCGCCGGACCACAATCCCGGCGATCAGGCCGACCAGCAGGACGACCAGCGCGGACACCCGGCAATCGTCGCAGCTCACGTGCGCGGACAGGACCGGTCGTGGCACGCCCCACCCTGCCCCCGGCCACCGATGGTGGCTGCGGTGGCCGGGCAAGGGGACGAGTGCGGTGGTTCGGGCCTAGTACTACGGGCCGGGGCGCGTTCGGCGCAGTGCGCGACGCAGCCGGCGAGCCCGCCGCAGCACTCGGGGCAGCAGGATGTTCGTGGCGAACACGGCGCCGGCGAGCACATAGTTTCCGCTTCCCAGCCGTTCCTGACCGGGTAGTGGCACGAGCGTGTAGGTGATCAGAATGACGGCCGGCAACAGGAGGGTGGCGACCATGACGCCCCCGACCCAGGGCGGTGAGTCCGTCATCGAGCGGGATCTGCGCGGATTCGGCGGCCGGGACGGCGCACCCGCCGTTATCACTGTCGGTTACTTCCTTTGGGTGTCATGTGTCGGAGATCCTGTTGTCGTCTCCGCCGCCGGACTGGCAGATTCACCAGTCGGTTCTGCCGAACTGTCCCATCGCCCGTTTTCGCGGCCGGACTGGCGCGACCGGTGCAGGCCGGTCGCCCGGTGGATCGGAGGTCCCGGTGGCCGCTCCCGTGTACTCGGCGCCTGGCTGTCCCGCCTGGCGCGACGGCAAACGCTACATGTGGCTCACGGCTGTCATCGTCCCGCTGCTGGCGATCGTCGGCTACGGCCTGTGGCACCGAACGGGCCTGGGGGTGCACTGGTGGATAACCCCGCTGTTCGTCTTCATGCTGGTTCCGATACTGGATCTGACCTCTCCGCCGGACTCGGTCAATCCGCCGGAGGACATCCTCCCGGCGCTCGAGGACGATCGGTTCTACCGCCGCTGCACCTACCTCTATCTGCCGCTGGCGGGCGTCGGTCTGGTGCTCGGGGCGTCGGCCTGGGACAGCGGGCACCTGTCCGTGCTCGCCCGGATCGGTGCGGTGATCTCCGTCGGCACGGTCACCGGAGTCGGCATCACCACGGCACATGAGCTGGGCCACCGCCGCGGGCGCCTGGAACGCTGGCTGGCGCGGCTCATGCTCGCCGCCACCGCCTACGGTCACTTCTACGTCGAGCACAACCGCGGCCATCACGTGCGGGTCGCCACGCCACCGGACCCGGCGAGTGCCCGGCTGGGGGAGAGCTTCTGGCGGTTCTGGCCACGGACGGTCGTCGGCGGCGCGCGCTCGGCCTGGACGCTGGAGAGCCGCCGGCTGCGGCTGCGTGGCGCACGGGTCTGGTCGCCGCGTAACGAGGTGCTGCTCGGCTGGCTTCTGAGCGCCGTCCTCTTCGGCACCCTGGCCGCGGTCTTCGGGCCCTCGGTACTCGGCTTCCTCGTCGCCCAGGCGCTGTTCGGGATCACCTTGCTCGAAGGGGTGAACTACATCGAGCACTACGGACTCGCCCGCGCCCGGACCGACGCCGGCCGGTACGAGGCCGTCACCCCCAGCCACAGCTGGAACAGCGACGCCGTGATCAGCAACCTGGCGTTGTACCAGCTCCAGCGACACAGCGATCACCATGCCAACCCCACTCGTCGATACCAGGCACTTCGCTCGTTCGAGGAATCCCCGCAACTGCCCGCGGGGTACGCCACGCTGCTGCCTGTCGCGTTCCTGCCGCCGGTGTGGTTCCGCCTGATGGACGACCGGGTGGCGGCTCACTACGGCGGTGATCTCGACCGGGCCAACGTCCACCCACCTCGGCGGAGGGCTCTCGCTGCCCGCTATCCGGGCCGTCCAGCGCCCGTCCGTGACCCCACGGCGGTGTCTCCCACCCCCACCAGCTCGCCGAACAGCTCCCGGTAACGCACGAACGCGGAACGCAGACGTTCGGTGTCCGGTCGGCGTCCGTCGCCGCCAGGTGTCGACGTCGCCATGGCCAGGCGGTGGGCCTCGCGGTAGCTGGCGACCAGCCCAGGATGGTCGGCGCCGAGCAGCTCTGCGCACTCGGCGAAGTCGCCCGTCGGATATCCACGGCTTCGCAGGACGTCGGCGACCAGATCATCCGCCTTCGACGTCGCGCCGGCAGGATCGTCCACGAAATGGCTCTGGAGCTTCGCCCAGCGGTCCGTGAAGGCTTTGCGCTCGCTTGTACTCAGCGCAGTGATGGTAAGGGCCTCGCGTCGTTCGACGATATCGGTGAGATACCGATCCGCGGCCCGCCGGCCGCCGTGTTCGGCAACCGCTCGGTCGTATTCTGGTCCGAATCGTCGACGTAGCGTGGCACGGCCGCCACGGCGGTCAAGCAGGCTGGCGGCGCAGACTAGGGTTATGGCGCAGATCACGAGAAGGACCCACCCAACGGTGCGCACGGAATACCTCCGCCTGACATTCTTCCGGTCATGATCCGGGCGCACGATACCCGGATCCGCCGGTGATGACCGTGCTGTGCCGGCACCTGCGGGCCAGCGCGGGCCCGCGGGTGCCGGCCCGTCGGGCGGATGACGGCGATGCGGACGGGTCCCACGCGGCCACGGTCGTGGCGAGTTCGTCGCGCAACACCGCCCGTCCGGTCTCTGGCAGCGGTGCAGGTGGTCGAGGAGCGCGGCCTCGGCAAGGGCGCCGCAGACGTGGCCGAGCCGCGCGAGGCCCGGGCTCGGCGGCGGCGGGAATCTCGGCAATCCGGCGGACCTGGATCCCCGCCTCACGCTCGGCCGCCCGGCGCCCGCGGTCGAGGCCCACGAACATGGCCACGGGGTTCACCCCACGGGACTCGTGTTCCCACGGACTGATGGTTATCTCGGCGTACCTCACCCGTTGGGCAGCCAGCCGGCGTGCGGTCAGCAATGCCGCGGTGGCGAAACGTCTTTCATCAGCAGATTGCGGTGAACCGCCCCCGCGGTCGTTTCCGGTGCGCTGCGGTTCCGGGAAAATCAGCCGACTGTGCAGATCCACTTTGGGTAGCGCGTCGACGAACATCTCGTCCGTATTGAAAGGGGGCGCCCCGACCACAGTCTTTTCACGTCCCATCGCTGCACACCATCGCTGCCTGCCCGGTTCCATCCGGCTCGTACGTCGCGAGCCCTGAATATCAGGCTCCAACATTCCCGGAGAAACGCGCGGCAGGTCAAGGACTCTGACGAGAGCCTGTCAGGATTCGCGGAGTGCTTGGTGCTGTGGCGACCGTTGTGCTCACGCCGTGGTGGGCGGCGGCGGAGCGGATCCGCCGAGGTGGGCGGGCAGCCACCAGTCCGGCTCCCCGGGCGCCGGGTATGGATAGCGCCGCTGGGCGGTGTCAAGCAACTCGGCCATTGTCTTGTGCAGCGTGTCGGTCCCGGCCCGGCGGTCGGCGAGCTCCTCCGGGGGCACGGGGTTGCCCACCGTGATGGTGACGGGCGTACCGATCGCCTCCCGCAGGTGGAACGGGTGACCCTTGGTCAGGGTGCGCTGACTTCCCCAGAGGACGACGGGGATGACGGGGACGTTCGTGTGCGCGGCCAGCCGAGCCGCACCGGACTTGAACGGGGCGAGGCAGTAGCTCGGGCTGATCGTCGCCTCCGGGAAGACACCGACGAGCTCGCCGGCGCGCAGTGCCGCGAGCGCCTCGCGCAGCGAGCCGGCGCCGGCCTCCCGGTCCACCGGGATGTGGTGCATGCCGCGCATCAGCGGGCCGGCGATCCGATGCTCGAAAACCGCCTTCTTCGCCATGAACCGCACCGGCCGGCGCCCGGCCTGCCAGAACGGCAGACCGGCGAGGGCGAAGTCGAGGTAGGAGACATGGTTGATCAGAACCACGGCGCCACCGGACGCGGGCACGTGCTCGAGGCCCTGCATGTCGATCCGCAGCCGCAACGCTCCGAACAGGCCCTTCGCCACGGTGACGACCGGCCGGTAGACGTACTCCGCCACGGCAGGCCACCCCTCAGCTTGTCCTCGCCGGATCGGCTTCCCGGTCGGCTCCCGTCCGGTGCCGACACTACCGCCGGGCAACCCGCCGGTGGGGCGTGGTGCGTCGCGCACCTGACCGCCTCGTCCCGGGGCGCCGTCGGATGTCCACAGCTTCAGGGCCGATGATGTCCGAACGGACATCGATGTCGGAGCCGGATATCGATGCCGGAGCAGGATGATGTCGGGATCGGCGAAGCCGGCGACGGGCGTCAGGTCCGGTCAGCCCGTGGGCAGCGGTCGGTCGGTGGGCACGGGCCGGCCGACCTGGCGGAGGGAGCGGATCGGATGGACATCCTGCGGCGCAGTCTCGAGGCGCAGGCGGATCCGCCGCGCTGGGTGCTCGTGGTGGCCGCCGTCCTCGCTGCGGTGACCGTGCTCAGCGACCGGGTGTGGCCGGTCGCCCGGCACGTGATCACGATCGCGCACGAGGGTGGACACGCCCTGGCCGCCGTCGTGAGCGGTCGACGGCTGGCCGGTGTCCGCCTGCACTCGGACACCTCCGGTGTCACAATCTCCTCCGGCCGGCCGACCGGCCCGGGCGTGATCGCCACGGTCGCCGCCGGCTACCCGACCCCGTCCCTGATCGGTCTCGGCGCGGCGGGCCTGCTGGCCACCGGCCGCACCAGCCTGGTGCTCCAGCTCTGCGTCGCACTCCTGCTGACGATGCTCATCGTGATCCGCAATGGCTTCGGGGTGGTCTCGCTGCTGGTCAGTACCGCGGCGATTCTCGGAATCTCGTGGTTCGCGCCACCCACCGCACGTGCCGGCTTCGCGGCCTACATCGCCTGCTTTCTGCTGCTGGGTGCGCTACGACCAGTCGTCGAGGTGCAGCGGCAGCGTCGACGGCGGCGGGCCCGGGACTCGGATCCCGACCAGCTCGCCCGGCTCACCGGGCTGACCGGGGTCTTCTGGGTCGGGCTGTTCGGGTTGATCGGCCTGGCCTGCACGGCTGGCGGGGCCGTCGCGCTGTTCGGCTGACGCACCGGACGGCCGAGGTACAGGTCCGGCGGCGCCGGAGCACCGGAACTGTCGGACCTGGCTGCGACACTGGCGTCATGTGCGGGCGCTACACGCAGAAGCTGAAGTCCGATGATCTCGTCGCGGCGATGTCCGCTCGGGACGAGACTGACGGCGGGGTTGCGGAGAACCACAATGTCTTTCCCACCTCGACGATGCCGATCGTCGTGCCGGGCGGGGGTGGCTCGGCAGCCACGACGGCCGATGCGCCGGGTGGTGCCGGGTCGGCTGGTGGGCGGGCTCTGCGCCTGGCCACCTGGGGGCTCGTGCCGTCCTGGGCCAAGGACCGCTCGATCGGCGCCAAGATGATCAATGCGCGGGCGGAGACGGTGGCGACCAAGCCCGCGTTCCGCTCCGCCTACGCGTCCCGGCGTTGCCTGGTGCCCGCCAGCGGCTTCTACGAGTGGTTCCGTCCCGCCGGCGGTGGCCGCCGCGGGCAGCCGTTCTACGTGCACCCGGCGGGACATCCGGCGTCCGGCGGGATCTTCGCCTTCGCCGGGCTCTACGAGGTCTGGCGGAAGGGGGACGAGCCGTTGGTGACCTTCACCATTCTCACCACCGGGCCGGCGGAGGGGCTGGCCTTCCTGCATGACCGCTCCCCGGTGATCCTGCCGACCACCGCCTGGGACCGCTGGCTCGACCCGGCCGGTGACCCGGCCGCGCTGGAATCGCTGCTGCGCCCGGCCCCGGCCGGAGTGGCCACGGCGCATCCGGTCGTGGCCGAGGTGGGCAATGTGCGAAACAGGGGATCGCACCTGTCCGATCCGGTCGACCTCGATCCCGCTGTGGCGGAGGCGATCGCGGCGGCCGGCGGGCCATCGGCCGTGGCCCTTGACGGCCTCGCCGCCGGTCCGCGCAGCGCTGGCGCGGCGCCGGAGCCGGTGGACCTGGCGGGCTTCGAACGTGGCGCGGACGGCGCGCGGGCGCGTCTGGATCCGGCGGTCCGCGCACGGTGAGAACGTGATGCCTATCGAGTGATAGGCACAGGATCATGCACGGTTCGGCAAGTATGGTGCCTACCGGCGGCCGAGGGGTGAGCGGTCCGACCGGGCGCGCGGGCCCGTGGGCTGAACCGGCATGGTGCCGACGCAGCGCCCTGGTCCGGGAGCGGAACGTGGTCGTCCTGGCGGTTGAACGGTAGGCGCTGTCGAGCATTCCGGCCTGGCCGGAGGAGGAACCCATGACGTCCGTAACCGATCCAGATGTCCCGGGCGGCGCGGACGCCGTGCCGCTGGAGGCGCCGGCTCCGCCGGACATCTCCGGGCTGGTCAACCTGCGTGACGTCGGTGGCCTGCCGACCGACGATGGTCGGCGCACCCGTGCCGGGGTGCTCTACCGCAGTGAGATGCCCAAGGTCGAGGATCGTCCGCCGTCCGAGCTGACCTGGCCGCCTCGCACGGTGATCGATCTGCGGTCCGCGATCGAGCGGGGACCTGACGCGCATCCGCTTGCGGCCCTCGGTGCCACCGTCGTGGTCATTCCGCTGTTCGATGACCAGCCCACCGCCGGCCACTCGGCCGCCAGGAAGAATGCCATCGAGCGCGGCCTGGGCGCGCTCTATCAGGTGATGGTGAAGTACGCGGCGCCGCAGATCGCGCAGATCGTCAACCTCGTCGCCGAGGCGCCCGGCCCGGTGCTCATCCACTGCGCCGCGGGCAAGGACCGCACCGGCGTCACCGTCGCCGTGCTGCTGCGCCTGGCAGGCGTGATCGAGCGGGACATCCTCGACGACTACGCCGCCACCGGGCCGAACATGCCAGGCGTCCTGCGAAGGCTGCGGGGCCACGCGATCCTGCCCGGCACCGGCTCCGTGGAGGCGGGCGGGGAGCTGACCAGGATCTCGCCGGAGGCCGCCGAGGCGGTGCTTGCCGCGACCGACGGGCACCCGGGCGGGGTCGCCGGCTGGCTCCTGGAGCACGGGGCCAGCGACGAGTCGATCCGCCGCTGGCGGGACCGCATCCTCGACTGATTCCCGGTGCGGGTGGGTGTCGCGCTCGGCCGAGGCCGGCGGCGCGGCACCGGCCCGGGCCGCCCGGCGAGGTCAGGCTGGATGCTGCGGATGCGGCCGCAGCGCCAGCGCCAGCGCGATTTCCGCCACGCCGGCGACGATCAGCTGAATACCGAAGAGAACCGCCAGCACGACGATCGTCACTCCGGGCCACACGAGCGCGAGTATCCCCACCACCACGCTGAGCGCGCCAAGCACGTAGCCCCAGACCGCTCCTCCAGAGCCGCCCTGCGACGACCGTGATGATGATGGTCGCATCATCGCCGCCCGCACCAGGCCGCTGACGATCAGAACGGCGCCGACGACCACAGCCACGACGTGCAGAGTGACTCCCGGCCACACCAGGACGATCACTCCACCGAGGACCAGCAGCATCCCGAAGAACGCGGCGGTCGCCGTGTTCTTCGACCGCGCGGCCGCGATCGTCTCGCTGATCCCCGACAGGATCAGCGCGATCCCCGCGAGCACAGCCAGTGCCCCGGCGGTCGCGAACGGATTGGTGATGAGCAGCAGCCCCAGGATGGTGACGGCCGTGCCGAGAGCCAGAAGCGCGGGCCACAACGCGCTGGGCGCGGCATGTTGCCGCTGCTGTCGGTAGATCGTTGCCATCGTGGCACCTCCCCTGCGTGGACCCCCGCGAGTTGCGCGGGTCCACGGGGAGAGGAATACCCGGCAGGTGGCGCCGTATCCGCTGCGGACGTTCCACGTCGGATCCGGCGCCAGCCGGTGTACTGCGCGCGCCGATCTAGCAGCGGTCAGCTTTCACTGATGCTGATCGCCTCGGTCGGACAGCACTCGACCGCCTCCTGAAGGTCATCTGTCCGCGACTCGTCAGGTTCCTCCTGCAGGACATAGAGGTAACCGTCATCGCGGATCTCGAAGATGTCAGGGACTAGCCGGACACATGTTCCACTGCTCGCGCAACGGTCGAAGTCGACGTTCACGCGCATCGGCGGACCTCCCGGTAATGCTTCCAGAATGTCGTAGTCGTGTGGACCCTACCGCCGTGGTCCGTGCGGGAACAGCGACGTCCCCCAGCAGACCACAGCGAGGTCGCCGATGGCCATTGACAGGGTCAGGATGCCTTGATCGCGGAGATGTCCAGCTCGACCTTCACCTTGTCGCTGATCAGTACACCGCCGGTCTCCAGCACGGCGTTGAAGGTGAGGCCGAAGTCCTTGCGGTTCAGCGCCGTCGTACCGGTGAAGCCGGCGCGGACGTTGCCGAACGGGTCCTTGGAGCTGCCCTCGAACGTGATGTCGATGTCGATCGGCTGGGTGACGCCGCGGATCGTCAGATCGCCGGTCAGCACGTACTCGTCGTCGCCCTTGCCGGCGGTGGCGCCGGTGCTGACGAAGGTGATCGTGGGGTACGCCGCGACGTCGAGGAGGTCCGCGGACTTCACGTGACCGTCCCGATCCGGGACTCCGCTGGAGAAGGAGTCCGTCTGGATGGTGACGGTCGCGGTGGACGCGGTCGGCTCCGTGCCGTCGAGGTTGAGCGAGCCCTCGACAGCGGAGAACTGCCCGCGCACGGTGGTGACCATCGCGTGGCGCGCGGCGAATCCGATCCGCGAGTGCGCCGGGTCGATCGTCCAGGTACCGGTCAGGCTGGTCAGGTCCGTCGTGGGAGCCGTCATCGGGTCCTCCAAGATGTGTTGGGCGGGTCGGCCCCCTGCCGCGTTCCCCCCGGCGAGGCGCGCCCGCAGTTGGTTGCATGCGCAACTTCTGTCATCCAACGCGGTGCTCCGACGGGTATTCCGTCGCCCTCGACTGTCTGGCGTGACCGTACCGGGCCGACCGGGTTCGGTCGGGCCTCGACTCCTGTCCTGTGGATATCTCCGCTGCGTCCACAGGGCGAGCGCGGGCCCTGCCACTGAGGCGACGTCCCTTCTACGGTCCACCCCATGGTCACAACCACCCCTGGACCCGGGTGCCCCGATCCGCTGCGGCGTCCACCCGATCCGCTCCCACCCCTTCCCGCCGCTGCCGCACCTCCGATCGTCGTGTTCTCCGCGCCGCGCCGGTCGAGGGACGCGAGCCCGATCACCCAGCTCCGCTCCGGCCCGCCGGCGGACATCGCCGCCTCCCGCGGCCAGGACGGCGTACCCGCGGCCCCGACGGACACGCGACCGCGCGTGCAGGAGGGCTTCTTCGCGGCCGATGACGATCCGCGGGCGGACGACAGGACGTTTCTCCAGCCCGCGGGGGACGACGCCAGCGATGCCGAGCAGCAGGCCGCCAGCAGTGCCCACGACGTGCTCCATGCCCGTGTCCCGCGCACCGACGCCGCGCGCACCGCTCTCGGCGCCATCCCCACCAACGCCGACATTGATGCCCTTCGCCACACGGAGCACCGTCTCGACCTCGCATCCCGATCGACGGAGCGCGCCGCGCCGCGGGCGGTCGCGGGTGCGGCCGGACGCGCAGGCGGCTCCCTCTCCCCGGTCGTCGGGCGCCGGGGCGCGGACGTCGACCGATTGACCGTGGGCCGTTGGCGCCTGGTCCGGCAACGGCTGGCCGATTGGCTGCCGGCCGGTCTGCGGGGAGCGGTGGTGACGCCCGCCGCGAGCGCCACACTGGTCCTCGCGATGGTGGCGCTCGTCGCCGCCGTCACGGCGACGTGGCTTGCCTGGCAACACCGTCCGGTTGCCGTGAGCGCGCCGGCCACCGCGTCCGCGGTCGCCGCCACGCCGGTCGCGGTCTCGGGCGAGCCGGCCGCGCGTGGCGGCGCTGCCACCCCGTTTCGCGGTGATCCGGCCGAGGCCACGGCTGCGGCCAGGTCAACCGGTGTCGGCGAGGTGGTGGTCGACGTCGCCGGGCGGGTGAGCCATCCCGGCGTGGTGCGGCTGGCGGCCGGCTCGCGGGTGATCGACGCAATCGACCGTGTCGGGGGGGCCCTGCCTGGCACGGACACCACCGGGATCCCCCTCGCCCGGGTGCTGGTCGACGGCGAGCAGATTCTCGTCGACGGCCAGCCCGGGCCGCCCGCGCCCGCGGCCGGGCCGCCTGCCGGGGGAGGTACGGCCGGGTCCGCGTTGGGCGGCACTGGTGGCGCGGGCCCGGGCGGCACCACGGGCGATCCTGTCGACCTCAACAACGCCAGTGTCGAGCAGCTCGACGGCCTGCCCGGCGTCGGCCCGGTGCTGGCACAGCGGATCGTCGAGTGGCGTGCGGCCCACGGGCCGTTCCGGTCTCCCGACCAGCTCGGCGAGGTCACGGGAGTGGGCGACAGGCGTCTCGCGGATCTTCTGCCGCTGGTCCGGGTCTGATCCCGTGGTCGCCGTCGGCATGGAAATCGGTCTGGCGCTGCCCGAACGTCCCGAACCGGCCGCGGCTGTGGTCGATGCCCGGCTTGTCGTCCCGGCGCTGGCCGCGTGGGCCGGAGCCGCGGTCTCGGTGAGCTGGACCATGCCGGGCGCCGCGATGGTGCTGGCGGGCGGCGTGACCATCGCCGTGCCGGCGCTGCTGGTGGTCTGGTCCCGGGTCGTCGTCCGGACTCGAGGTCGAGCGGTTCGGAGCGCTCCCAGCGACGCCGAAGGCGGCCCAGGCGGGCTGGCTGAGGCGGACGGCGACCGTCTGCCCGCCGTGATCGCTGTTCTGGCGACCTCGGCCGCGTTTCTCGCCGCCGGTCTTCTCTCGGGCGGCCTGGCGACGCGTCCCGGCCACCATGGCCTGCTCGCCGACCTGGCCCGCGGGGGAGCGGCAGGCACCATGTCGGTGGTCCTCACCGACGATCCGCGGCCGGTGGTGGGTGACTCGTCCGGCCCGCGGGCCGAACCGTCCTTCGTCGTCGCGGCGCGGCTGGAATCCGCCACCGTGCGCGGCGTCACCGTGCGGACCCGCGTGCCGGTGGTGCTGCTCGGCCGCGGCGCGGGGTGGAACGGTCTGCTGCCCAGCCAGCACCTGGCGGTGTCAGGCCGGCTCGCCACGCCCCGGTCCGATCCCACCGTCGCCGCGGTCGTGCTGGTAAGCGGCGCGCCGGCGCCGGTCGGGCGGCCGAGCGCCGTGCAGCGGATCGCCGGACGGCTCCGGACGGGGCTGCGTGCCGCGGCGGGCGGTCTCCCGCAGCCCCGCCGGGGCCTTCTTCCGGCCCTCGTCGTCGGCGATCTCTCGAACCTGGACGCGGACCTGCGGACGGACTTCCGCCGGGCCGGAATGACACATCTGACCGCAGTCTCCGGCGGCAACGTGGCCATCGTCACGGCGGCGGCGGTCCTGGTGGCGGCGTGGGCCCGGCGCGGGTTGCGGTTGCGCGGTGCGGTGGGCGCGGGCGCGTTGCTCGCCTTCGTCGTCCTGGCCCGACCGTCTCCGAGCGTGCTGCGGGCCGGGGTGATGGGTCTGGTCGGGCTCGCGGCGGTCACCGCTGGGCGGCCGCGGGCAGTGCTGCCGGCGCTGGCCGCCAGCGTGACCCTGCTCGTGCTGGCCATGCCGACGCTGGCCCTGTCGGTGGGGTTCGCGCTGTCCGTGCAGGCGACCGCAGGAATGATCATTCTGGCGCCGGGCTGGCACACAGCGCTCGCCCGGCGGCTGCCCGAGCGGGTCGCCGAGGTACTCGCGGTCGCCGCGGCCGCGCAGATCGCCTGCACGCCGTTGATCGCGTGGATCGGCGGTGGGGTGAGCCTGGTTGCCATCCCGGCGAACATCCTCGCCGCGCCGGCGGTCCCGGCCGCGACGGTGCTGGGCGTGCTGGCGCTGGCCGCCGCCGTGCCCGCGCCGCCGCTGGCCCACGTGCTGGCCCAGGTCGCCGGTCTGCCCTGCTGGTGGCTGGTCGCGGTGGCGCACCGGGGCGCGTCGTTACCGGCAGCGAACCTGCACTGGCCGGGCGGGACGGTCGGCGCGGTCACGGCCGCGGCGGTCGCGGTGGCGGTGGTGGCCATGGTGCGTCGGCGGTGGGGACGACGGGTTGCCGCCGCGGCGCTCGCCGGACTGCTGATGGCCCGCTGCGTCGTCGTCGACCGGATCATCGGATGGCCGCCACCCGACTGGCGGGTGGTTGCCTGTGATGTCGGCCAGGGGGACGCGCTGGTGCTGCGGACGGGACCGGGCAGCGGCGTTCTGGTCGACGCCGGGCCGGACCCGCATCTGCTCCAGCGCTGCCTGCACGAGCTCGGAGTGCGGCGACTACCGGTGATCATCCTGAGTCATCTGCACGCGGATCACGTGGACGGCCTGCCCGGCGTGCTTGGCCGGATGCCGGTAGGGGAGGTGCTGATCGGCCCGCTACGCGAGCCGATCGGGCAGTGGCGGCTGGTGCGTCGATGGACCGAGCAGGCGGGTGTGCCGCTGCGGGCAGCGGAGGTGGGATCAGGTGGCCGGGTTGGCGAATCCTGCTGGTCGGTGCTCGCCCCCCGCACGACGCTGCACGGCACCGACAGCGACCCCAACAACGACAGCCTGGTGCTCGCCGCGCGGGTGGGCGGCGTGCGGATCCTGCTCACCGGTGACGTCGAGGCTGTCGCCCAGCGATTGCTGCTGGAGCTGCCCGGTGTGTCGGCCGAGCTGCGCGCCGACGTGCTCAAGGTGCCTCATCACGGCTCGGCCAACCAGGAGCCCAGGTTCCTCGCCGCGACCGGCGCCCGCTATGCCCTCATCAGCGTCGGAGCCGGGAACGACTACGGCCACCCGGCCGCGTCGACCCTTCGCGCGCTCGCGCGGGCCGGCGCGGCCGTGGCCCGGACTGACCGCGACGGCGCGCTCGCCGTCGTCGGGCCGGGTGGTGCGAACGCCGCCGGTCCGGCGATCGGCGGGTGCTCACCGCCGGGTGCGGATCCCGGCTCGGGTCCTTCGGCGCCGGGACGGGCCACCGTCACGGTGGTGCGCCAACGGGCGGCGGACGGATCGTGACATGCTGCTCGGGTGGCTGCCTCCACGCCTGCCCCCCTCGTTCTCGTCACCGGCGACGAGGACCTCCTCGTCGGGCGCGCCGTTCGAGAAGTAATCGAGACCGCCCGGCGACACGATCCCGAGGTGGAGATCGTCGACCGGGCGGCGGGCGAACTCACCGACGCGGATCTGGTCGATCTGGGCTCGACCGCCATGTTCGGGGGCGGCCGTGTCGTGATCGTGCGGGGTGTGCAGGATCTCGGGGAGGAACTGCGGGACGCGCTGCTGTCCTACCTCGGCCGGCCGCTGGACGACGTCGTACTCGTCCTCGTGCACAGCGGCGGTGTGAAGAACCGCAAACTCGCGGACGCGATGAAGGACGCGGGGGCCCGTGTCGTTCCCGCCGCGAAGATCACCAAGGCGCGTGACCGGCACGACTTCGTCGTGGCCGAGGTCCGCCGGCTCGGCGGTCGCATCAGCGATGGCGCGGTGCGGGTTCTGCTCGACGCGGTGGGCGGGGACCTCCGGGAGCTCGCCGCGGTCTGCGACCAGCTGGTGGCGGACACCGACGGGGGCATGCTCGACGAGGCGGCCGTGGGCCGATTTCATCGTGGGCGTGCCGAGGCCAGCGGGTTCGCGGTCGCCGACGCGATCATCGGCGGTGACCTGCCGCAGGCGTTGACCCTGTTGCGCCAGGCGCTGGAGGGCGGCACGGCGGCGGTGCTGGTGTCCAGCGCGGTCGCCGGCGGGCTTCGTGATCTCGCCAAGGTCGGTTCGGCGGGGCCGGGCAGCAAATGGGATCTGGCCCGTGCGCTCGGCATGCCGGACTGGAAGGTCGAGAAGGCCCAACGCGCGGTCCGGGCCTGGTCGGACCCGGGCCTCGGCCTGGCGCTGCGGGCGGCGGCCACGGCCGATGCCGGCGTCAAGGGCGCGTCGGTGGACGCCGGCTATGCGCTGGAGAAGCTCCTGCGTGAGGTGGCCACCGCCCGGTCACTTCCGCGGGATCGTGAGCATCGCGGGGGGCGGCGATGAGCCAGCCGCCGTCGACATCGGACCCGAACTCGGGCCGGGACCCGGCCCCGGCGGCGGGTGGCGGAGATGCGGGTGGCCCAGCGGCCGGTGACCCAGCGGCTGGTGGTGCGGCGGCTGGTGGTGCGGCGGCCGGTGGTGCGGCGAGCGGCGGCGCGGCGGCGGAGGTGCTGCCGCCCGGCGGTTGGTTCCGGTTGCGGGTACTGCCGGCCGGGTGGATGCGGGCGTCACTGACGACCGTGACCGCGCTGCTGACCGTCATCGTGGCCCTCGGCGATCTGGCGAGCGCCTGGGTGGTGCTGGTCCTGCCCGCGGCGGTGGCCGTGGGAGTTGCCTACCACGAGGCGTTGGAACGCCTGATCAAGCCGAAAAGCGGCCCTGGGAACGAGACCTCCCGCACGAACGCGGGGATCCCACGGTGAGGTGAGGCGCGGCGGCGTCGAGGCCCGCGGGCACCGGCTGGCCCGGCGGGATCCGCACTCGAAACCCGAGACCGTCCAGGTGCGGGAAAGCGCCCCCACTGCCCCATCTGACGGCACGCAGAAAAGCCGGAGCCCCATCAGGCCCCGGCTAAGCCGCGGGAGTCAGCTGGCGGTCAGCTTCGCGTGCGCGACAGCCAGGGCCGACTTGCGGTTCGCGGCCTGGTTGGAGTGGATCACGCCCTTGCTGACTGCCTTGTCCAGCTTGCGGGAAGCGATCTGCAGCGTCTCGCTGGCGCGCGCGACGTCGCCCGCTTCGACCGCCTCGCGGAACCGGCGGACATGCGTCTTGAGCTCGGACTTGACCGCCTTGTTGCGCAGCCGCCGCTTCTCGTTGGTGAGGTTGCGCTTGATCTGCGACTTGATGTTGGCCACGCGAAGGAACCTCTGGGTTGTCGAGTCGGAATGGTGCGGACACATCATGTCACGGGGCCGCGGGCCGCGGGCAGCGGCCTGGGGTACCGGGCCTGGCGAGGCTGCCACCTTCGTCTGGTCCGACGCCACGCGGGCCGTGGGACCGACCGGAGGCGCGACGGGACGACAATGTGGCCCACCCGGGGCGGCACACCCGGGCGGCACCCAGATTATCAAACCCGGCGTCGACCAGTGCCAGGAGCCGACCCGTGCCGGCTCCTGGCACGATGAAGGCGAGCACGATGAAGGTGAAGGCCGCACCCTGATCTCGGCACGGGACCGCTCCCGTGACCACCGCGAGCGAAACGAGAACTCTCCGCGTGTCCGCAGCCCCGCACCTGGCGCCCGGCGCCGACCCCACGATGATCCGTAATTTCTGCATCATCGCGCACATCGACCACGGCAAGTCGACCCTGGCCGACCGGATGCTCGGCGTGACCGGCGTCGTCGAGGCGCGCAACATGCGCGCGCAGTACCTCGACAAGATGGACATCGAGCGCGAGCGCGGGATTACCATCAAGGCCCAGAGTGTCCGGCTGCCCTGGCGGGCCGACGACGGCGGGGACTACATCCTGCATCTCATCGACACGCCTGGGCACGTCGACTTCAGCTACGAGGTGAGCCGGTCGCTCGCCGCGTGCGAGGGGGCGGTGCTGCTGGTCGACGCCGCGCAGGGCATCGAGGCGCAGACCCTCGCCAATCTCTACCTCGCCATCGAGAACGACCTGACGATCGTCCCCGTCCTGAACAAGATCGATCTTCCGGCGGCCCAGCCGGAGAAGTACGCCGAGGAAATCGCCTCGATCATCGGCTGCGAGCCGGACGACGTGCTGCGGGTGTCGGGCAAGACCGGCCAGGGCGTGCCGGAGCTGCTCAACGAGATCGTCCGGCAGGTGCCGGGGCCCGTCGGCGACCCGGACGGCCCGGCCCGTGCCATGATCTTCGACAGCGTCTACGACATCTACCGCGGCGTCATCACCTACGTCCGCGTCATCGACGGCACGCTGACCACCCGCGACCGTTGTCTGATGATGTCGACCGGCGCGAGCCACGAGACACTCGAGGTCGGCGTGATCTCCCCCGATCCGCATCCGACGGGCTCGCTGTCGGTCGGCGAGGTCGGGTATGTGATCCCGGGGGTGAAGGACGTCCGGCAGGCGCGTGTCGGCGACACGATCACGACCAGCCGCCGGCCGGCGGTGCAGCCGCTGGGCGGCTACCGGGACCCGCTGCCGATGGTCTACTCGGGCCTCTATCCAATAGATGGCAGTGAGTATCCGGCGTTGCGGGAGGCGCTCGACAAGCTCCAGCTCAACGACGCCGCCCTCACCTACGAGCCGGAGACGTCGGCCGCTCTCGGCTTCGGGTTCCGGTGTGGCTTCCTCGGCCTGCTCCACCTGGAGATCGTCCGGGAGCGGCTGGAGCGGGAGTTCAACCTCACGCTGATCTCCACCGCGCCGAACGTCGTGTACCGGGTGGTGATGGAGGACGGTTCGGAGGTCACCGTCACCAACCCCAGCGACTGGCCGGGCGGCAAGATCGCCGAGGTCCACGAGCCGATGGTGGAGGCGATGCTGCTGCTGCCCACCGAGTTCGTCGGCGCGGTCATGGAGCTGTGCCAGGGGCGGCGCGGGGTACTGGGCGGGATGGACTACCTGTCGAGCGACCGGGTCGAGCTGAAGTACGCCCTGCCCCTCGGGGAGATCATCTTTGACTTCTTCGACTCGCTGAAGTCCAGGACCCGCGGTTACGCCAGCCTCGACTACGAACCCGCGGGCGAACAGCTCGCCGATCTGGTCAAGGTGGACATCCTGCTACAGGGCGAGACGGTCGACGCCTTCTCCGCGATCGTCCACCGGGAGAAGGCGTACTCCTACGGCGTGTCGATGACCACGAAGCTGCGCGAGCTGATTCCGCGCCAGCAGTTCGAGGTGCCGATCCAGGCGGCGATCGGTGCCCGGATCATCGCCCGGGAGAACATCCGCGCCATCCGCAAGGACGTGCTCGCCAAGTGCTACGGCGGAGACATCACCCGCAAGCGCAAGCTCCTGGAGAAGCAGAAGGAGGGCAAGAAGCGGATGAAGACCATTGGGCGGGTCGAAGTCCCGCAGGAGGCGTTCATCGCGGCACTGTCCACGGACACCGGGAAGGCCGCCCCGAGCAAGTAGGGCACCTTCGGGTCACCCGAACGCGAACTGCCCCGGACGACCTGGCCGGGGGAGCTCGGGCCCGGCCAGGTGCGGGGGCCGTCAGCTCGCTGGCAGCGCCACGGGCAGCGGGATCGGCTCGGTGACCGGTTCGACGAGTGGACAGCCCTCGGCGGACGTGGCGGCGCTGGAACGATACACAGTGGTCCGGGGCGGGAGCAGTTCGGAGATCGTCTCCAGAAGGGCCCTGACGTCATCGTCCATGAACGGATCTTTTCGTACCGGGGTCGACCGTTCCACGATGACTTGCCCATAATCCTCCGCTCTGCCACAACGAGGGCAAAACATCACGGTCAACCGGGTCACCCCAAGGGTGCGCGTTCGGGGTTATCCGCACGTGGTCCTGACGTGGCCAGATCCGGCTCGCTCGTGCGCTTGACAAACATTGCGTTGCCGTAAACCCATCGGTTGGGGGCACACTGGGGGCATGCCACAAATGCCTCCCGACGGGGCACCTCCGCCCGACGACGGAGCGCTGCCCGCGGCCTCGCTGGCCGAGCTGGCGGCTCGACCGTTCGGGGCGTACGTGCACGTCCCGTACTGTGCGGCGCGCTGCGGCTACTGTGATTTCAACACCTACACGGCGGCCGATCTCGGTGGCGCCCTGATCTCCTCGGTGGGCCTGACGACCTTCGTCGACATCGCCGTCCAGGAGATCCGGCTCGCGCGCCGGGTGCTCGCGGACGGCACCCCGCCCCTGTCCACCGTCTTCGTGGGCGGCGGCACGCCGACCCTGTTGCCGGCGAACGATCTCGCCCGGCTCCTGCGCACGCTCGCGGCCGAGTTCGGGCTGGCGGCCGATGCCGAGGTGACCACTGAGGCGAACCCGGAATCGGTCGACCCCGCCCAGCTCGAGCAGCTCCGGGCCGCCGGGTTCACCCGGATCTCCTTCGGCATGCAGAGCGACCGGCCGCATGTGCTGGCGGCGCTGGATCGGCGGCATACCCCAGGTCGGGTGTCGGAGGTGATGCGCTGGGCGCGCAAGGCCGGGTTCGACCAGGTCAGCCTCGACCTCATCTACGGTGCGCCCGGGGAGTCGGAGGCCGACTGGGAGGCCAGCCTGCGGGCTGCCGTGGCGCTCGGGCCGGATCATGTCAGCGCGTACGCGCTCACCGTCGAGGAGGGGACCAAGCTGTCCCGCCGGGTGCGTCGCGGCGAGCTGCTCGAGCCTGACGACGACCTGCTGGCCGACCGCTACCTGCTGGCGGACGAGCTGCTTGGCGCCGCCGGCCTGACGAACTACGAGATCAGCAACTGGGCGCGGGGGCCCGCCGCGCGCTGCCGGCACAACCTCGGCTACTGGCGCGGTGGCAACTGGTGGGGCTTCGGTCCGGGCGCGCACAGTCACGTCGGCGGCGTGCGGTGGTGGAACGTGCGCCATCCCGCCGAGTACGCTGCCCGGCTGGGCGCGGGTCGCAGCCCGGCCCTGGCCCGGGAGGAACTCGACGAGGACACCCGCAGAGTCGAGCGGGTGATGCTGCGGGTCCGGCTCGCCGACGGGCTGGATGTCGACGAGCTCGACGACGCCGGCCGGGCCGCCTCGGGCGACCTGGTCGACTCCGGGCTGGTGGAGGCCGGCGGGCTCGAGCACGGTCGGATTCGCCTGACCAGGCGGGGCCGGCTGCTTACCGACACGGTGGTGCGCGCGCTGCTGCCCACCTGAGCGGCGCGCCCTGCGCCACGGTAGGAACGCGCGGGGGCGGGCGGGCGTTCTGTGGATGGAGGCGGCCGCGCCCTGGCGGTCACCTGTGGGTCGGTTGATGTCGTGTGCCTCGAGCGGAAGCGGCGGCTACACTTGGCACTCGCCGTGGCCGAGTGCCAGACCGGTGGCCGCCGGGACACGCACCGTGGTCCGGCCATGTCCCGCCCGCCGAAGGGGGTGCGACCACGTGTTGGAGGATCGGCGCCTCGAGGTTCTTCGAGCGATCGTGGAGGACTTCGTCCTGAGCAACGAGCCGGTGGGGTCCAAGGCACTGGCGGAACGTCACAGTCTGGGTGTCTCGCCTGCCACGGTGCGTAACGATATGTCCGCGCTGGAGGAAGAGGGCTACATCACGCAGCCCCACACCAGTGCGGGCCGGATCCCGACCGACAAGGGCTACCGCCTGTTCGTGGACCGTCTGTCCGGGGTCAAGCCGCTGTCGCGAGCCGAGCGGCGGGCCATCCAGAGCTTCCTGGAGGGCGCGGTCGACCTCGACGATGTGGTCCGTCGTTCGGTCCGACTGCTCGCCCAGCTGACCCGCCAGGTCGCCGTGGTGCAGTATCCCTCGCTGACGAGCAGCAGTGTGCGGCACATCGAGGTCGTGACGCTCGGGCCGCGCCGACTCCTCATGGTGATCATTACGGACACCGGTCGGGTCGAGCAGCGGATCATCGACAGCCTCACGCCGGTCGATGACGAGATCGCGGGCGAGCTTCGCTCCACGCTGAACCGCGACCTCGTCGGGCAGCGGCTGGCGGAGGCCTCGGACGTGGTGATCGCGCTGTCCGACCGGACGCGCCCCGAGCTGCGACCGTGCGTGGCGACGATGACCGGAGCGGTGCTGGAGGCTCTGGTCGAGCGCCAGGAGGAACGCGTCGCGATGGCCGGCACGGCCAACCTGACCCGCGCCACGGTCGACTTCGCGGACTCGCTGCGCTCGATCCTGGAGGCGCTCGAGGAACAGGTCGTGCTGATGAAGCTCATCGGGACGGCCCGGGAGACCGGTACTGTAACGGTACGCATCGGTCGAGAGACAGACGTCGATGCTCTGCGGTCGACCGCGGTGGTGGCCACCGGCTACGGCCGCGGGCCCTTCGCGCTGGGCGGCATGGGTGTCGTGGGGCCGATGCGGATGGACTATCCGTGGACGATGGCGGCCGTCCGGGCCGTCGCCAAATATGTGGGTGAACTCTTGGGTGCCGACTGATGGCCGTGGACTACTACGCTGTTCTCGGCGTGCGTCGAGAGGCGTCGAACGACGAGATCAAGCGGGCCTACCGCAAGCTTGCCCGGGAACTGCATCCGGACGTCAACCCCGACCCCGAGGCGCAGCAACGCTTCCGGGGAGTGACAGCGGCCTACGAGGTGCTGTCCGACCCGGAGAAGCGCCAGATCGTCGACCTCGGCGGTGACCCGCTCGCCCCCGGCGGTGGGGGCGGGGGCGGCTCGCCGTTCGGCGCCGGCTTCGGTGGCCTCGGCGACATCATGGACGCCTTCTTCGGTGGCGGGGCGAACCGCGGCCCCCGCTCGCGGGTCCGCCGCGGCAACGACGCGCTGCTGCGCATCGAGCTCGAACTGGCCGAGACCGCCTTCGGCGCTACCCGCGAGATCACCGTCGACACCGCCGCGGTGTGCTCGACCTGCAGCGGTGCCGGGGCGGCCCCCGGCACCCATCCGTCGACCTGCGGCACCTGCGCCGGTCGCGGTGAGGTCCAGCAGGTCACCCGGTCATTTCTCGGTCAGATGGTCACCTCCCGCCCGTGCCCGCGCTGCACGGGTACCGGCACCGTGATCGAGCACCCCTGTCGGGACTGCGGGGGCGACGGGCGGGTCCGCAAGCGCCGGACCCTGACCGTGAAGATCCCTTCCGGCGTCGAGGACGGCATGCGTATCCGGCTGTCCGGTGAGGGCGAGGTCGGGCCCGGGGGCGGGCCGCCCGGTGACCTGTATGTCGAGGTCTCCGAGAAGCAGCATCCGGTTTTCACCCGGGAGGGCGACGACCTGCACTGCGAGCTGCCGCTGCCGATGACCTCGGCCGCCCTGGGAACCTCCGCCACCCTGGAGACCCTGGACGGCACCGAGTCGATCGCGGTGAAGGCGGGGACGCAGCCCGGCGAGGTCATCCGGCTGGCCGGTCGCGGAGTGCCGCACCTGCGGGCTGCCGGCCGTGGGCACCTGCACATTCACATCAACGTCGAGACGCCGACGAAGCTGGACGCCGAGCAGGAGCGCCTGCTGCGGGAACTCGCCAAGCTGCGGGAGGAGGAGGCGCCCGCGATCGTGGGCGGCTCCTCGATCGGCGGGAGCGGGTTGTTCCGCCGCCGGGGCTCCCGGCGCGGCCGTTAGCCGGCGCCCGGCCCGCTGCGGAGAGGGAAGTCGCTGACCAGCGCGTTGTTCTGGCTGTCGCCGCTGCCGGCCGAGGACCTGTTCACCCTGGCCGGGCCGGAGGGTCGGCACGCCGCCACCGTGCGCCGGCTTCGTCCCGGCGAGCCGGTGGACGTGACCGACGGTCAGGGCCGGGTCCTGGAGTGCGAGGTCGTCGCCGTGCGGCGAGACGAGATCGACTGTGCGGTCCGGCAGCGGGCCGACGCGGTCGCGCCGCGGCCGCGGGTGGTCATCGTGCAGGCGTTGGCCAAGGGTGACCGCGGCGAGCGCGCCGTGGAGATGCTGACCGAGGTCGGCGTCGACGAGATCGTCCCGTGGTCGGCCGGGCGGTCGGTGGTCCGCTGGGAGGGCGAGCGGGGCGTCCGTGCCCGAGAGCGCTGGGCCCGCACCGCGACGGAGGCGGCCAAGCAGTCCCACCGCCTGCACTGGCCGGTGGTGGGGGAGCTCGTCGGCCCGGGAGAGCTGGCCCGGCGGGTGTCGGCGGCGACGCTGGCCGTCGCGCTGCACGAGCAGGCCGAGCTGCCGCTGGTGGGCCTGGTCCGCAGCCAGCTGCCCGGCGTCGCCGCGCGCGACGGCGCCGCGGCGGAGATTCTGCTGGTCGTCGGGCCGGAGGGCGGCCTCGCCGACGCGGAGGTCGCGGCGTTGCGCCACGCCGGCGCGGTGGTGGCCCGGCTCGGCCCCACCGTGCTGCGCACCTCCACCGCCGGGGTGGTCGCCGCGTCGGTCGTGCTGGCCGAGCTAGGTCGTTGGGACGGCCCGGCGTGATGATGGATAGACTGGGTGGGTAGCGCCCGTGGCTGGCGTTCGGTAGGCGGCTCCTGACCAGGCTGGCTCTGATGACCAGGCTGCTCTGACCAGGAATGTGCTGATCCAGATGCCCGTCCGCCGCGCGTCGCACCACCCACCACGGTCATCGATCCCGAGAGGTGCCGCGGCCGTAGCTGGTCGCTTTCTATGCCCGAATCCGTCACGCCATCCGTCGCGTCGGCCGCTCCCGCCACGACGCGCATCGTTGTACCCGGTCCGCACAACATGGTGAGCCTGCTGGGCCACCAGGACGAGTTGCTACGCACGATCGAGCGAGCCTTCTCCGCCGACATCCACGTGCGCGGCAACGAGATCACGATCACGGGTTCGCCGGCGGAGATCGAGCTGGCGTCGAAGCTGTTCGCGGAGCTCGTCGCGCTGCTCGACGCGGGTACGGAACTCAGCCCGCAGCATGTGGACCACTCGTTGGCGATGCTGCGCAGCGGCGCCGAGGAGCGCCCGGCGGAGGTCCTCACCCTCAACATCCTGTCGAACCGGGGCCGGACCATCCGGCCGAAGACGCTCAACCAGAAGCGTTACGTCGACGCGATCGACCAGCACACGATCGTGTTCGGGATCGGCCCCGCGGGCACCGGCAAGACGTATCTGGCGATGGCCAAGGCCGTGCAGGCGCTGCAGGCGAAGAAGGTCAACCGGATCATTCTCACCCGCCCGGCGGTGGAGGCGGGGGAGCGGCTCGGTTTCCTGCCCGGAACCCTGTACGAGAAGATCGACCCGTACCTGCGCCCGCTCTACGACGCGCTGCACGACATGATCGACCCCGACTCGATCCCGCGGCTGATGCAGAGCGGCACGATCGAGGTCGCCCCGCTGGCCTACATGCGCGGCCGCACCCTGAACGACGCGTTCATCATCCTGGACGAGGCGCAGAACACCTCGGCCGAGCAGATGAAGATGTTCCTCACCCGCCTCGGCTTCGGCGCCAAGATCGTCGTGACCGGTGACATCACCCAGGTCGACCTGCCCAGCGGGACCCGCAGTGGCCTGCGGGTCGTCCGGGAGATCCTCGACGGTGTGGATGACGTGCACTTCGCGACCCTGACCAGCTCCGACGTCGTCCGCCACCGGCTGGTCGGCGAGATCGTCGACGCGTACGCCCGCTGGGACGCCGATGAGGCGGCCAGCGCCGCGGCGGCGCCGGCCCGGCCCGCCCGCCGGGACCGACGGTGACCGTCCCCGCGGTGGGAGAGGACCGCTGATGGCCGTGTTCGTTGCCAACGAGTCAAGCGCCGCCGACGTCGACGAGGTGCGCCTGACGGCGCTTGCCCGCTTCGTCCTGGACGCGATGAAGGTCAGCCCGCTCGCCGAGCTGTCGGTGATGCTGATCGAGGAAAAGGCCATGGCCGACCTGCACGTGCGGTACATGGGCGAGGAGGGCCCGACCGACGTCCTGTCGTTCGCGCAGGACGAGGCGTTCGACGCGTCCTGGTCGGAGTCGGGTGACGACGACCCGACGACGCTGCTCGGCGATGTCGTGCTCTGCCCGGATGTCGCGCGTCGGCAGGCCGAGCAGGCGGGCCACTCCTTCGAGCGCGAGCTGCACCTGCTGTGCACGCACGGCATCCTGCACCTGCTCGGGTACGACCATGCCGAGCCGGACGAGGAGCGCGAGATGTGGAAGATCCAGAGCAAGCTGCTGGCCTCCTGGGAGGCCGCGGCGAGGACCGCCGGTGGGAAGCGTCCCGCCGGCGGCGCGAGTGGTACCGGCGGTGCGGACGGCGCGAGCGAGCCCGGTCCGACCGCCGCGCACTGACAGCCCGCCGAGGGCGTCGATGAGCTCCGGCGATCTTCTGCTCGTCTTTCTCGCCGTGGTCGGTTCGCTCGCGGCGGCGGGTTTCGGCTGCGTGGACGCGGCCCTGACCCGGGTGTCGCGGGTGTCGGTGGAGTCCTTCGCCCGGCAGGGGCGGGGCGGGGCGGCCAACCTGGCCACGGTCGTGGCCGATCCCGGCCGGTTCCTGGCGATGCTGCTGCTGTTGCGGATCATCGGCGAGATGCTCGCCGCGGCCTGTCTGACGGTCCTGTTCGTGCACGCCTACGGGGCCGGTTTCGCCGCCGTCGGGCTCGGCGCACTGGTCGCCACTCTGGTCGCGTACATCCTGGTCGGGGTGATGTTCCGGACCCTCGGCCGCCAGCACGCGCCCGCCGTGGCCCTGGCCACCGCCGGGCTCACCGTCCGCCTGGCCCGGATCCTCGGACCGCTGCCCCGCCTGCTCATCGCGCTGGGTAATGCCGTGACGCCCGGCCCGGGTTATCGCGACGGGCCGTTCGCCTCCGAGGCCGAGCTGCGGGACCTCGTCGACCTCGCCGAGGAGAACGAGGTGATCGAGCGCGGCGAGCGCGACATGATCGCGTCCGTCTTCGAGCTCGGGGACACCCTCGTGCGCGAGGTGATGGTGCCGCGCCCGGACATGGTGTTCATCGAGTCGACGAAGACCGTCCGCCAGACCGTCGCGCTCGCGCTGCGCAGCGGCTTCTCCCGCATGCCGGTGATCGGCGAGAGCGTCGACGACGTGGTGGGCATCGCGTTCCTCAAGGACATGGTCCGCCAGGAGCGGGAGGGCGACGAGGACGCGCCCGTCGCGGACATCATGCGATCGCCGGCGCTGGTGCCCGAGAGCAAGCCCGCGGACGACCTGCTGCGGGAGATGCAGGCCTCGCGGACCCACATGGCGATCGTCATCGACGAGTACGGTGGGACCGCCGGGCTCGTCACCATCGAGGACATCCTCGAGGAGATCGTCGGCGAGATCACCGACGAGTACGACAGCGAGGTGGCGCCGGTGGAGTGGCTCGACGCCGACACCGCCCGGGTAACCGCCCGCCTCGACGTCGACGATCTCGGCAAGCTCTTCGACCTCGACGTTGACGAACTGCCTGGCGCCGACGACTCGGTGACGGTCGGCGGTCTGCTGGCCAGCGCGCTGGGTCGGGTTCCGATCCCCGGAGCGACGGTGACGGTCGGCGGTCTGCGCCTGACCGCGGAGCGCGCCGCGGGCCGCCGCAACCAGATCGGCACGGTCGTCGCGGCGCGGATCGCCGGCCGACCGACCAGCGCCACCGGGGACCGGTCCCCGGACGGTGCCGCCGACAGCGATCCCGCTGGCGGCGCGGCACCGACCGGTGGCTCCACCCCGGCCGGCAGCTCCACGCAGCCCGGCAGCTCCACGCAGCACGGAAAGGTGACCTCGTGACCGCTGATCCGCCCCAGCCGGGCGCCCCGGCGCCCGGGCCTGTCCTCGACCTGACGGCCGAGGACGCGAAGCTGCTCGTCCTGGCCCGTTCGGCGCGGCTGCGCGCCTACGTGCCCGACGGGAGCCTCGCGCAGGGTGCGGCCCTGCGGGACACCGACGGGCGGACCTACGCGGCCGCCACCGTCGGGACAGCCCGTCCGGAGCTCGCGATCTCGGCGTTGCGCGCGGCGGTCGCCGCCGCCGTGTCCAGCGGCGCGCGCCGCTTCGAGGCCGCCGCGGTGGTCACGGAAGGCGACGCGTTCGCCGGCGACGATCTCGCGACGCTGGCCGAGTTCGGCAGTGGCATCCCGGTGTACCTCGGCGGCCCCGACGGCACCGCCCGCGCCCGGACGACCAGCTAACGTGGCCGTGTCCAGCGGCGCCGCCGCTCCGGGGATCACCCCGGCCGACTTCCGCTCCGGTTTCGCCTGCCTCGTCGGCCGGCCCAATGCCGGCAAGTCGACGCTGACCAATGCGCTGGTCGGCACCAAGGTCGCCATCACCAGCGGCCGGCCGCAGACCACCCGGCACGCCATCCGCGGCATCGTGCACCGCGACGACGCGCAGCTCGTCCTCGTCGACACCCCTGGTCTGCACCGGCCGCGGACCCTGCTCGGCCAGCGCCTCAACGATGTCGTGCGGGCCACCCTGTCCGAGGTCGACGTGGTCGGTTTCTGCATGCCCGCCGACGAGCCGGTGGGCCGCGGTGACCGCTACATCGCCGAGGAGCTCGGCCGGCTGCCGAAACGCACGCCGGTCGTCGCCATCCTCACCAAGACCGACAAGGTGCCCGATCCGGACCGGATCGGGGCCCGCCTGCTCGAGGTCTCCGGCCTGGGCGAGTTCAGCGACATCGTGCCCGTGAGCGCGGTGCGCACCTACCAGGTCGACGTCCTCGCCGACGTGCTGGTCTCCCGGCTGCCGACCGGCCCCATGCTGTACCCCGGCGGTGAGCTGACCGACGAGCCCGAGCAGGTGATGGTCGCCGAGCTGGTGCGGGAGGCGGCGCTGGAGGGCGTGCGCGACGAGCTCCCGCACTCGCTGGCGGTGGTGGTCGAGGAGATGGTGCCGCGGGAGGACCGCCCGGCGAACCGCCCGCTGCTCGACGTCCGGGTCCATGTCTTCGTCGAGCGGTCGAGCCAGAAGGCGATCGTGATCGGTGCCGGCGGCTCCCGGCTCAAGGCGGTCGGCACCCGGGCGCGTACCCAGATCGAGGCCCTGCTCGGTACGCCGGTCTACCTCGACCTGCACGTCAAGGTCGCCAAGGACTGGCAGCGCGACCCCCGCCAGCTGCGCCGCCTCGGTTTCTGACGCGGCCGCTGTCCGACCGCGGGCCGGGGCGGCCCGTCACCGGCGGGTAAGGCGGCGCCACCAGCCCGGTCGCTGCACCACCTCGCGCGGCTCGGCCGGGGGCGCCGCACCGGCCCCGTCACCGTCCACGATCTCCAGCGGCGCCGGTCGTCCCCGCCGCCGAGATCTGGCGGGCTCGCCGGGCGGCCGGGCGGCAGCCACGGTGTCCGCCGCGGGCGCCGGCACCCAGGGCACGCGGACGCCGTCACCCGGCAGCCGGGGAACGGGCTCCGGCGTCCCTTCGCGCGGGGCCCCTTCGCGCGGCGTCGCTGCGCACGGGGACGCGGTGCGCGGTGCCGTGCCCGGGGTGTCTGCGGGCGTCGGCTCGGCATCCGGTACGGATGCGGACGGTGACGGCGTCGTCGTGATCGCGGCTTGAGTGGCCGGGGTCTGAGTGGCCGGGGTCTGAGCAGCCGGGGTTTCTGGTGTCGCGTCGGCGGCGTGGCCGTTGGTGCTCGTCAGGGGCGGTGTGCTGGCGTCGAGGGCTGTTTCGAGCAGGGCGTGGCGGTTCACCAGGATGAACTCCTTGGCCTCCGGCGGCTGCAGGGCGTAGCGGCTGAGCTTCTTGCCGCGCAGGTCGATCCGCTCGACGTCGTAACGGCCCTTCGCCGGGTTGCTGAACTCCTCCCCGGTGCGCAGGGACAGATCCATGGAGACGAGCCGGCACACGAAGAAGTGCGCCACCGCGATGCCGTCGCCACGCGGCGGGCTGGTGAGGAAGACCTGCTGGACACGGTCGACCGTCGCGCCGAGTTCCTCGGCGAGCTCGCGGTGCAGCGCCGCCTCGATCGAGTCGTCCTCGGGGTCGACCCCGCCGCCCGGCGTGGACCAGTAGGGCTTGCGCTTGGGCAACGTCCGCCGAAAGAGGACCAGCCGGCTCTCCTCGTCGATGAGGATCGCCCGCGCCGTCCGCCGTACAACCCGCACTGCGCCATCATCCGGCAAGGCAGCGGCCTGCCGCGCGGGTGAGTCCGGTGAAATCGGTCGCCGACGACGGTCGGTAGGGGTGGCGTTACCGGAGGTCGCCATCCGGGATGGCCCGGTCTCGGCGGGGCACCGGATGACCTCGCCTTACCCCGCCGGGTCGGGCTCGTGCAACCATGGGCGGGTGCCGGTGTATCGCGACGAAGGGGTCGTCCTGCGAACGACTCCGCTCGCCGAGGCTGACCGCATCATCACCGTGCTCACTCGTCGCACCGGCCGGGTGCGGGCCGTCGCCAAGGGTGTGCGCAAGACGACCTCGCGGTTCGGCTCCCGGCTGGAGCCCGGCACGTATGTCGACCTGATGCTGCATTCCGGCCGGTCGCTGGACACGGTCACGCAGGCCGACATCATTTCCCCCTACGGGACGACGATCGCGCTCGACTATGCCCGGCACACCGCCGCGGCCGTGATGCTGGAGACCGCGGAGCGGCTGACCAGCGAGGAGCGGGAGCCGGCGCTGCGGCTGTTCCTGCTCCTCGTCGGGGGTCTGCGCACGCTGGCGGCGGGGGAGCGGCCGCCCGCGCTGGTGCTCGACGCCTACCTGCTGCGCTCGCTGGCGGTGTCGGGGTACGGCATGGCGCTGGACGACTGTGCCCGGTGCGGGGAGCCGGGTCAGCACCTGTCGCTGACCGTCGGGGGCGGCGGCGTAGTCTGCGCGCAATGTCGGCCACATGGCGCGGCGTCGGTCTCGGCGGGAGCGGTGCGGCTGCTGACGGATCTGCTGCGTGGCGACTGGGATGGGGCGCTGCGCAGCGACCTCCGGGCCCGGCGGGAGGCAGGTGGCATCGTCGCCGCCTATCTCCAGTGGCATCTCGAGCGGGGACTGCGCGCGTTGCCGCATCTGGAACGGGCTTGACGTGGCCGCCTCGGCGGGTTCGGGCAGCGGGGGGACGCGCTGAATGCCGACGAGGGCGGACATGGTGAGGTGGACGGCGACAGTGGGCAGCTTCCCGCGCAGTTCGGGCGTCTGCAGGGGGACGGTGTGGCGATGGCAGGTACCAGTGCAACGGATGACGACGGCTCGGCGCAGCCCTGGCCCGATCTGGGGAGGTAGGCCGTGACTGTGCGCAATGAGCTGGGGGCGCGGTTCCGGGATCCGCACCCTCACCCTTCGGGCGCCCGTCCCCCGGTGATGCCGGCCAGCCTGGTCCCGAAGCACGTGGGCATCGTCATGGACGGCAACGGTCGCTGGGCGAAGCGGCGCGGCCTGGCTCGGACGAAGGGCCACGAGGCCGGCGAGGACGCCCTGTTCGACTGCGTCGAGGGGGCCATCGAGCTCGGCGTGCGTTGGCTGTCGGTCTACGCCTTCTCGACGGAGAACTGGAAGCGCTCGCCCGACGAGGTCGCGTTCCTGATGCGCTTCACCGACGGCGTGTTCGGCCGGCGCATCGATGACATGGACGCGCTCGGCGTGCGGGTGCGTTGGGCGGGCCGGCGCCCCCGGCTGTGGGGCAGCGTCATCCGCCGACTGGAGTCCGCCGAGCAGCTCACCCGGGACAACGACCGGCTCACGCTGGTGATGTGCGTGAACTACGGCGGGCGGGCGGAGATCGCGGACGCGGCGGCGGCGATCGCCCGGGACGTGCGCGACGGCCGGCTGCGCGCCGACCGGATCGACGAGGCGACGGTCAGCCGCTATCTCGACGAGCCCGACATGCCCAATCTGGACCTGGTCATCCGCACCTCCGGTGAGCAGCGGCTGAGCAACTTCCTGCTCTGGCAGGCCGCGTACGCCGAGTTCTCCTTCGTGGACACGCTGTGGCCGGATTTCGACCGCCGCGACCTGTGGTCGGCGTGCCAGGACTTCGCCCGGCGCGACCGGCGGTACGGCGGCACGGTCGCGCATCGTGCCTGAGGATCCGGCCAGCCCCGAGCACCCGGGCAGGCCGCCGCGGCCGGGCGGGTGGGCGGCGGGCGCTGGGGCGCCGGTGGTCGCCCAGATCGCCTTCGTGCTGCCACCGGCCGCGGCGGCGGAGTTCCCCGCGGGTGCGCGTGCGGCACTGGACGCGCTCGCCGAGGCCCGCGGCTTCCGCTCCGGCCGCCTCGCCCGGGCGCTCGACGCCCCCGAGTCCTGGCTGCTGACCACCGAGTGGGACGGTCCCGGCCCGTGGCGGCGGGCGCTGTCCTCCTTCGAGGTCCGGCGCACGCTGACGCCGCTGCTGGCGCATGCCGTCGACGCGCCCGGCGCCTTCGAGGTGCTCTCCGCCGTGGGCCCCGCGGCCGGCACCTTCCGCTCCGACCGCGCCGTCGACGCGGACACCGCCGCGCCCCGCCGCCCCTGACCCGACCCCCGCCTCTTCGCCCGCGACGCCGGGTTCCCGCTCGCCCCGCCTCCTCGCGCGAGTTCCGGATGATCGGGCGGTGCGGCCTGCCGCCGGATTGTCGGCGCCGACCGGTAGCCTCGAATCGGCATCGTGGCCACGCGGCTTCGTGCGCTCCGGGCGCGGGTGCGCGGCACCTGCCCGCCCGGTTCGCCGGTCGGCGCGGCCGTGATCGCCGGACCGGCCCGCCCGCGGGAGCCGCCCGTCCGCGGCCCGCAGTCCCACCGGCGGGCGGGGCGTCCCGCTCCGTCCGTGACCGTGATCGTGAAAAGCCGAGGCCTACCCGATGTTGACCATGCAGGACGCGTTGCTGGCGCTGACCCGTTACTGGACCGACCACGGCTGCATGATCATGCAGCCGTTCAACACCGAGGTCGGTGCCGGTACGCTCAACCCCGCCACGGTCCTGCGGGTGCTCGGCCCGGAGCCGTGGCAGGTGGCCTACGTGGAGCCCTCGGTCCGCCCGGACGACTCCCGCTACGGCCAGAACCCGAACCGGCTGCAGACGCACACCCAGTTCCAGGTGATCCTCAAGCCGGACCCGGGCAACGCCCAGGAGCTCTACCTGGGCAGCCTGGCCGCGATCGGGGTCGACACCGCCGCCCACGACGTGCGCTTCGTCGAGGACAACTGGGCCTCGCCGGCGCTCGGCGCCTGGGGGCTCGGCTGGGAGGTCTGGCTCGACGGGCTGGAGATCACCCAGTTCACCTACTTCCAGCAGGCCGGCGGCCAGACCCTCGACACGACCAGCGTCGAGATCACCTACGGCATGGAGCGCATCCTCATGGCGCTGCAGGGGGTGCGCCACTTCAGCGAGCTGGCGTACGCCCCGGGCGTGTCCTACGGCGAGGTGTTCGGCCAGGCCGAGTACGAGATGTCGCGGTACTACCTCGACGACGCCGACATCGACACGGTGCGCCGGATGTACGCCGACTACGCCGCCGAGGCCCGCCGGCTGGTCGATGCGCGGCTGCCGGTGCCGGCCCATTCCTATGTGCTGAAGTGCTCGCACGCGTTCAACATCCTCGACTCCCGCGGCGCGGTCTCGACCACCGAGCGGGCGACCGCGTTCACCCAGATGCGCGGGCTGTCCCGGGAGGTCGCCGCGCTGTGGCGGGACCGCCGCGAGGAGCTTGGGTATCCGCTGGGGGTGGCGAGTCCGGCGGCGCCGGCCGTGCCGGCGGAGGTGACGGCGGCGGTGACCGAGCCGGCCACCCTGCTGTTCGAGATCGGGACGGAGGAGCTGCCGGCCGCCGAGGTCACCCGCACGACCGAAGCGGTCCGCGCCGGCCTGCTCGACCGGCTGGCCGCCACCCGGCTGACCCACGGCGAGGTTCGGGTCTCGGGTACGCCCCGGCGGATCGTGGCGATCGTCGAGGACGTGGCCCCGCGCGAACCCGACGTCGAGCAGGAGGTGCGCGGCCCGCGGGTCTCGGCCGCCTACGACGCCGCGGGTGAGCCGACGAAGGCCGTGACCGGCTTCCTGCGGGGGCAGGGAGGCGAGCTGGCGGACCTGCGCGTCGTGACGCACCGCGGCGCCGAGCACGTCGCCCTGGTGCGCACCCAGGCCGGCCGGGACGCGCTCGACGTGCTCGCGGGCCTGCTCGGCGAGCTGGTCGCCGGGCTGCGCGCCGAGCGCAACATGCGCTGGAGTGACCCCACGCTGTCGTTCAGCCGCCCGGTGCGCTGGCTGGTGGCCCTGCTGGGCGAGACCGTCGTGCCGGTCGCCGTGTCGAGCCTCGCCGCCGGGCGGACCACCCACGGGCACCGGCGGGCCGGCTCGCCGGCGATCGAGGTCGCCGCCGCGGACGGCTATCCCGAGCTGCTCGCCACCCGCTCGATCATGATCGACCCGGCCGCGCGGCGCGAACTCATCGTGGACGCGGCGGCCAAGCTCACCGCCGACTCCGGCGGTCACATCGACCCCGTCGCCGACGCCGGCACCCTCGCCGAGGTGACGAACCTCGTCGAGTACCCACGGCCGCTGCTCGGCGCCTTCGAGGCCCGGTTCCTGGACCTGCCCGCCGAGATCCTCACCACCGTCATGCGCAGGCACCAGCGCTACCTGCCGGTGCGCGACGCCGCCGGCGAGCTGCTGCCCGCGTTCGTCGCCGTCGCCGACGGCGAGGTCGACGAGGCGCTGGTCCGCGCCGGCAACGAGGACGTCATCCGGGCCCGCTTCGCCGACGCGGCGTTCTTCTACGACGCGGACGTCAAGGTTCCCCTGGAGACGTTCCGGGCGGGCCTGGCGAAGCTCACCTTCGAACAGCGGCTCGGCTCGGTCGCGGACCGCGCCGACCGGATCGGCGCGCTGGCCCGGGCGCTCGGCGGCGAGATCGGCCTCGCCGGCGAGACGCGGGCGACGCTGGACCGGGCCGCCGCGCTCGCCAAGTTCGACCTCGCCACCCAGATGGTCATCGAACTGTCCAGTCTCGCTGGGACGATGGCGCGGGAGTACGCCCGCCGGGCCGGCGAGCCCGAGGCGGTCGCCACCGCGCTCTACGAGATGGAGCTGCCGCGTCGCGCCGGTGACGACCTGCCCGGCACCGTCCCCGGCGCCCTGCTTGCCCTGGCCGACCGCCTGGACCTGCTCGTCGGGCTGTTCGCCCTGGACGCGGCACCGAGCGGCAGCTCCGACCCGTTCGGCCTGCGCCGCGCCGCGCTCGGCGCCGCGGCCATCCTCGCCGGCCAGCCCGAGCTCGCCGGACTCGACCTCGCGGACCTGCTCGCCCGGGCCGCCCGGCTGAGCCCCGTGCAGGTGTCCGCCGACGCGCTCGCCGCGGCCGAGACGTTCATCCGCGGCCGGTACACCCAGCAGCTTCTCGACGGCGGGGTGGACCACCGGCTGGTCGGCGCCGTCGGTCCGCTCACCGGCATCCCGGCCCGCGCGGCGGCCACCCTCGCGACGCTGCGGACGCTGACCGGCAGTGCGTCGGCGCCGGCGGACAGCAGGAGTTTCGCCGCCCTCGCCGCCGCGCTGCAGCGGGTGCGCCGGATCGTGCCGGCGGGCACGGCGGCCGTCCTCGACGGCGAACGGCTCGTCGAGCCGGCCGCGCAGCGGCTGCTGAGCGTCGTCACGGACCTCGCCCGCCAGCTCGGCGACCGGGCGGTGGCCGCTGGCACGCCCGCCAGCGCGGCGTTCGTCCCGCTCGCGGACCTGGTCACCGTCGCCGCGGACCTGCCGGCTGCCGTGGACGGCTTCTTCGACGCGCTGATGGTGATGGACCCGGACCCGGCTGTCCGCCAGGCCCGCCTCGGTCTGCTCGCCACCATCCGGGACCTCACCGCGGGCACTCTTGACTGGGAGGCCCTCGGCTCTCTCGCATCAGCCGGTCACTGAGGCCGGCAGCTACGGGCCGTCGGGCGGAAGGGGCGGGCGGAGGTGGTCCCGGGCACGATGGAATGCGCCGTAGGGGTCTAACGTCCTTTGCGTGGGTCTGTCCCGTCCTCGTCTCGCCATCCGTCCGTTTCACGCCGACTGGTACCGGGTGCCGTGGTGGCGGTGGGCCGTGCGGGTGGTGGCCGCGCTCGTCGCGGCCCTTGTCGTCGCGTCCCTGACGACGCTCGTCCAGGTGTGGTGGGTCGGCCGGGAGGACCATCACCCGCGCTCCGACGTGCTGGTCGTGCTGGGAGCGTCCCAGTACGACGGGCGCCCCTCCGCGGTATTCGCCACCCGGCTCGACCACGCCCTGGCGCTGTACCGCGAAGGGGTGGCACCCACCGTGATCACCATCGGCGGCAAGCAGCCGGGAGACCGTTACACCGAGGCCGAGGCGGGCGCGGCCTACCTGCGCCGCCGGGGCGTGCCGGCGGGCGAGGTGATCGTCGTGCCGGAGGGATCGGACACGCTCGGCTCGCTGACCGCGGTCGCCGGGGTGATGAACTCGCGGCACTGGCGCTCGGCGGTGCTGGTCACCGATCCCTGGCACAGCCTGCGGTCCCGCACGATGGCCCGTGACCTGGGCCTGACCGCGAGCACGTCGCCGGTCACCACCGGGCCGTCCGTCCACGGAGTGGACACCAAGATTCACTACATCATCCGGGAGGGCCTGGGTTATCGCTGGTACCAGCTCTTCCACCGGGCCTCACCGCCGGAGGCGAAAACCCCAGGGGTGTGAGAGTGCCGCCGGGGCCTGTCCGCGCTGCCGACACGGGCGCGGCGGCACCGACCGGCGTCGCGCCCGGCGCCACCATCCGGCGAGCGACCCGCCCCGGCTGCCGGTGCGTGGACGGTTCCCACCGGCGCGGACGTCGACACCGGTGGCGAGATCGGCCGCCGCGCCACCGGGGCCGGCTCGGGTGGATCGTGAGTGTGACCTATGCGGGATCCCATCGACCCTCTTCGGTGCTCACCCACGCTGGTACGGTTCGGATCGCCGGGCGAAAGGGTAGTGCGACAGGCGGCGGCGATGCAACCGGCGGAGACGGGCACGCGACGCGTGTGACAACACCCTGCGGATCACAATAAGGAGACTGGTGTGGCAACTCCCGTATCCGAAAGCGCGGTCGGGACGGCTGATCTGAAGACGGTCCGCGAACTCGCGGCGCAGCTGCGCGTCGACTCGGTGCGCAGCAGCACGTCGGCTGGCTCCGGGCATCCCACCTCATCGATGTCCGCGGCGGACATACTGGCCGTGCTGGTGGCGCGGCACCTGCGCTACGACTGGGACAACCCCGAGGACCCGGCGAACGACCACCTCATCTTCTCGAAGGGGCACGCCTCCCCGCTGCTCTACTCGGTCTACAAGGCGGTCGGGGTCGTCAGCGACGACGAGCTGATGAACGGCTACCGCCGGTTCGGCGAGCGCCTGCAGGGGCACCCGACGCCGATCCTGCCATGGGTCGACGTCGCCACCGGCTCGCTCGGCCAGGGCCTGCCGGACGCCGTCGGTGTCGCGATCGCCGGCAAGTACCTCGACAAGTCGCCGTACCGCGTCTGGGTGCTGTGCGGTGACAGCGAGATGGCCGAGGGCTCGATCTGGGAGGCGCTCGACAAGGCCGCCTACTACAAGCTGTCGAACCTCGTCGCGATCGTCGACGTCAACCGGCTCGGCCAGCGCGGCCCGACGGAGTTCGGCTGGGACATGGACCGCTACGCCAAGCGGGTCGAGGCGTTCGGTGCCCGCGCGGTCGTCATCGACGGCCACGACGTCGACGCCATCGACGCCGCCCTCGCCGACGCCGAGGACGCCTCCCGGCCGACGGTCATCCTCGCCCGTACCCGCAAGGGCGAGGGCTTCTCCGAGGTCGCCGACGCGGAGGGGTGGCACGGCAAGCCGCTGCCCGCCGACATGGCCGAGCGCGCCATCGCCGAGCTCGGCGGTGAGCGCGACCTGCGCGTGCGCGGCCCGATCCCGGCGGCGGACCAGCCCCGGCCGGAGCCGATCCAGCGCCCCGCGATCACCCTGCCCCGCTACGAGCTGGGTGCCAAGGTGGCCACCCGGCGGGCGTACGGGCAGGCGCTCGCGGCGCTCGGTGCCCGCACCGACGTCGTCGCCCTGGACGCTGAGGTCAGCAACTCGACGTACGCCGAGGACTTCGGCAAGGCCTACCCGGACCGCTTCTTCGAGATCTTCATCGCCGAGCAGCAGCTCGTCGCCACGGCCGTCGGTCTGTCGGTGCGCGGCTACGTGCCGTTCGCGTCGACGTTCGCGGCGTTCTTCTCCCGCGCCTACGACTTCATCCGGATGGCCGCGATCTCCCAGGTCGACATCCGGCTGGCCGGCAGCCACGCCGGCGTGGAGATCGGTGCGGACGGCCCGTCGCAGATGGCGCTGGAGGACCTCGCGATGATGCGGGCCGTCGGCGGGTCCACGGTGCTGTACCCGAGCGACGCGACGTCCGCCGCCGCGCTCATCGAGGCGATGGCCGACCTGTCCGGCGTGAGCTACATGCGCACGACCCGCGGTGCCTACCCGGTGCTCTACGGTCCGGACGAGCCGTTCGCGCCCGGCGGGTCGAAGGTGCTGCGCCGTTCGGATGGCGACACCGTCACGCTCGTAGGTGCCGGGGTCACCCTGCACGAGTCCCTGGCCGCGGCCGACACGCTGGCCGCCGAGGGAGTCGCCGCGCGGGTGATCGACCTCTACTCGGTCAAGCCGGTGGACGCCGCGACCCTGCTGGAGGCCGCCCGGGCCACCGGCGGGAAGATCGTCGTGACGGAGGACCACTACCCTGAGGGCGGGCTGGCCGGCGCGGTGCTGTCCGCGCTGGACGACAGCGGCCTGGCGCTGAACGTGCGCCACCTCGCGGTGCGGTCGCTGCCGGGTTCCGGCACTCCCACCGAGCTGCTCGACGCCGCCGGCATCTCGGCGAAGCACATCGTCGACGCCGCGCGCGACCTGCTGCGCTGAGCGCGCCGCGGCAGCCGGCCTGACAGCACAACCATGAGGGGCCGGGGAGCAGTTGCTCCCCGGCCCCTCATGGCGTTCAGCGCCGACGGTGTGCAGTATCAGCGGTGCGCTGTCATCAGTGGTGCTCGGTCATCAATCGTGCCCTGTCAGTGCCTGCCGGCCACCGTGTCCCGCCGGTGACCGGCTCAGTCGTCGCCTGCGGGGGAGGGCGCTCCACCGAAGGTCATGTCGACCAGGGTGAGGTAGAGCCGGTCCGGCCGAGGCAGGAACTGGATCTTCGACAGCGCCTGGTCCTGGCCGGCCGACTCGACCACGAACTCGCCGTACCCGAGCAGGCGGCCGAGGGGATCCCGGTTGTAGGTCAGGTCCGTGATCTTCGACAGCGGCATCGTCTGGACCTTCCGGAAGAAGATCCCGGACACCTTCAGCAGCCGCTTGTCGGTGATCATCAGATGATCGAACTGCCAGTCCGCGACCTTCCAGAGCATCCGGAGGATCATGACCAGCGCGAAGTACCACAGCAGCGGGGTGATGAAGCCCGCGTCGACGTCCTGGGCGGCGAACAGGATGTTCGCCACCAGGGCGAGCAGTACGGCACCCAGCGTCTGCAGGAACACGGGTAGCAGGACGGCCCAGTGCAGCCGCACCATCATCACCAGGCGCTCCTGGGATGCCAGGTACTTGGCGTCGCGCTGCGCCGGATCCGGAAGCTGGAGTCTCACCACGCTGGCAGTGTCCCAGACATCCGGGCCGCCCGGACAGGGATCACAATGCGGTGTCGGTGACGAACTGGGACACCCCATCCGCCCAGGACTGCAACCATCCGAACACGCGGTCGATGATGCTGGCCGCACTGTTGGGTGCGGTCACCACGAAGAAGATGACGAACGCGATCGCGCCATACTTGATGATCTTGTCCACGGCGGGCCTCCGGGCCGATTGGTGAAGGGTGCGCACAAAGTATCGTCGCTGCGATCCGCCGAGGTCCCCGAATCGCGCCGATACGCTCAAGCTCGTGGTCGCTGAGTGGTATGACGCCTTGGACATCGTCCGTCGGGTTGATGAACGTCCGAAGGCTACACCGCAGTCGCGCAGCCCGTTTGCCCGGGATCGCGCGCGGGTGCTGCACTCCAGCGCGTTGCGCCGGCTCGCCGGAAAGACGCAGGTCGTGGGCCCGCTCGACGACGACTTCCCGCGTACGCGGCTGACGCATTCGCTGGAGACGGCGCAGGTCGGGCGGGAGCTCGCGGCGGAGCTCGGGGCCGACCCCGACCTCGTCGACGCGGCCTGTCTCGCCCATGACCTGGGCCATCCCCCTTTTGGGCATAACGGTGAGCAGGCACTGGACAGGGCGGCCGCCGCCTGCGGCGGTTTCGAGGGCAACGCCCAGAGCCTGCGCGAGCTGACGAGGCTGGAAACCAAGATCGTCGACGTCTACGGGAGCAGCGCGGGCCTGAACCTGACCCGCGCGAGCCTCGACGCGGCGACCAAGTACCCCTGGGCCCGCGGCCACGGGCCCGACCCGGTCGCGACGAAGTACGGCGCGTACACCGAGGACCTGCCCGTCCTCGCCTGGCTGCGGGCGGACGCGCCGCCCGGGCGGCGCTGCTTCGAGGCGCAGATCATGAACTGGGCGGACGACGTCGCCTACTCGGTCCACGATCTGGAGGACGGAGTCGTCGCCGGCCACATCGAACTGGCGGCCCTCGACGACCCGGGACACCGCGAGGAACTGGCCACCGCGACGGCACTGCGGTTCCCGGAGTCTCCCGCCGCGGCGGTCGCCGCCGCCCTGGACGCACTGCGTGCCCAGCCCTGGTGGATCCGCTCGGAGATCACCTCGGCGCGCGGCCAGGCGGCGCTGCGGGCGATGACGAGCGAACTCATCGCCAGGTTCTCCCGGGCCGCCGTCCGCGCCACCCGCGAGCGCCACCCGAGCGGGCCACCGCGGCGCTTCGGCGCGGACCTGGCGGTGGACGCGGCCACCGTGGCCGAGTGCGCGGCCCTCAAGGGCGTCACCGCCTGGTACGTCATGGAGCGACCGGGGGCGCGGGCGCGCCAGGCCCGGCAGCGGGAGGTCATCGGCGAGCTCGTGGAACTGGTCCTGCTCGGCGCCCCGCGGACGCTGGACCCGTCGCTGCGGCCGTTCTTCGCCGCCGCCGCGGACGACGCGGCCCGACTACGGGTGGTCATCGACCAGGTCGCCCGGTTGACCGACGCCAGCGCCGAGCGGCGCCACGCCACGCTGCGCGGTCGGCCGATGCCCCGGATCCTGTGACCGTCCGGGCAGCGGCGACCATCCCGGCCGCGGCGACGCGGCGGGAGGTAAAAGGTTGCGTCGCGTTCCGCCGTCGGTGTGCCCCCGCCGCCCCCGCCGGAGGGACGTCCGCGCCCCCGGGTGCGGGCGGCTTCGCGAGCCCCGCGCGCGGCGGCGCCGAACCGGATGGGATCGCAGGTCGCGGCCCCTGTCCCCAACATTCCCGTGGCATGATCCGTACTGTCGCGCTTACGACACGTACCATCGCACCGGTAGGACCGATGTGCGGGGCGCCGCGTAAGTGGCCGCCGGCCTCGGTCGGGGGTTCCGGCGGCAGCGTTCCGAAGATCGGTCAAGTGGGTATGACCTGGCACACGACTGGTGGGCGATCTGCCCCGGGTGAGGTACCTCGCCCGGCACGGACGAGGGGAGGGGCGGATGGCCGGACGCATCCGTGATGCCGATGTCGCCCTGGTCCGGGAGCGCTCGCCGATCGCGGACGTCGTCTCCGAACACGTCCAACTGCGCCCCGCCGGGCGCAACGAGCTGGTCGGGCTGTGCCCGTTCCATGAGGAGAAGTCACCCTCCTTCTACGTCAACGTCGCCACCGGCCTGTTCCACTGCTTCGGCTGCCAGCAGGGTGGCGACGTCTACTCCTTCGTCCGGGAGATCGACGGGCTGAGCTTCCGGGAGGCGGCCGAGCGGCTGTCCCGGCGGGCCGGCGTCACGTTGACCTTCGAGGGCGGCGGCACCACCGACCGCACGGTCGCCAGTCAGCGCCAGCGGTTGCTGGAGGCGCACCGGATCGCGGCCGAGTTCTACGCCGAGCAGCTCACCAGCCATCCTGACGCCCGGGCCGGCTGGGACTTCCTGACCGCCCGCGGGTTCGACCTCGAGGCCGCCCGCCGCTTCGGCGTCGGCTACGCGCCGACCGGCTGGGACGCACTCACCCGGCAGCTGCTGGCCCGCCGCTTCACCGGCGAGGAACTGGTGCTCGGCGGCCTGTCGAAGCAGGGTTCCCGGGGCGGCCTGATCGACCGGTTCCACCACCGTCTCATGTGGCCGATCAAGGACCTCGCCGGTGAGGTCGTCGGTTTCGGCGGCCGGCTGCTGGCCGCCGACGGAACGCCGAACGCGGGCCCGAAGTACCTCAACTCGCCCGAGACACCGCTGTTCAAGAAGGCGACGCTGCTCTACGGCGCCGAGCTGGCCCGCCGCGATATCGCCCGGCGTTACCAGGTCGTCGTGGTCGAAGGGTATACGGATGTCATGGCCTGCCATCTGGCCGGCGTGACCACCGCTGTGGCCACCTGTGGCACGGCCTTCGGTCCGGAGCATGTCGGCGTCGTGCGTCGACTGCTGATGGACTCGGACGAGCGCCGCGGCGAGGTCATCTTCACCTTCGACGGTGACGCCGCCGGGCAGAAGGCGGCCATGCGCGCCTTCGAGCACGAGGAGCGCTTCGCCACGCAGACGTTCGTCGCGG
>NZ_JALKFX010000035.1 GCF_023243045.1 Frankia sp. AgB32 | reverse complement strand
CGGCGCGGGGCGCGCGGCCGCCGCCCCCGCCCCGGCCCCCCCCCCCCACCACCAGCCACACCACCACCAGCCACACCACCACCAGCCACACCACCACCAGCCACACCAGCACCGCGGTGATCGCGCCAGGTACGTCTGGCGACGCGATGACCGCGGCGGCCGTCCCCATCCCGTGTGGGGGCGGCCTTGCTGCGTCCGGCCGGTCCGCGGCCGGCCGTGACGGGACTCAGCGCAGCGGATCGAACGGCGCGAGCTCGGGACGCACGGCGCCGGTGACGACGGCATCGGCGAGCAGCCGCCCGGTGACCGGTCCCAGGGTGATGCCCCACATGCCGTGGCCGCCGGCGACGAACACCCGCTCCGACGTGGTCCGACCGATCAACGGCAGGCCGTCCGGCGTGCAGGGCCGCGGTCCCACCCACTCGTCCGTGCGGGTGTCGAGGTCGACGTCTTGCAGCAGGCCGCGGGTCGCCTCGACCACGGCCCGGATGCGGCGCGGGTCCGGCGGGGCGTCGGGCCGGCGGAACTCCATCATCCCGGCAACACGCATCCCGCCGGCGAGTGGCGTGCACGCCACCCGCGACGCGGGAAAGTAGATCGGGCCGCCCGGCGGACGGGGAGTCGCGACCCGGAAGCTGTAACCGCGGCCGGCCTGCACGGGCAGGCGGACTCCGAACTGCCGGGCCAGCCGCGGCAGCCACGCCCCGGTGGCGATCACCACCGCCGCGTAGTCCTCGCCGGCGGGGACTCGGCCGAGCACCTCCACCCGGTCGGCCACCGGCCGCAGGCCGTCGACCGGGGCGGACTCGTGGACGATCCCGCCGCGGTCCCGCACGGCGTCGGCGAGCGCGGCGACGAGCCGCCCGGGATCGCAGAAGCGCTGGTCGCGAACGGACAGGACGTGCCGGACCCGTTCACTGAGCAGCGGTTCCGCGCGCCGGGCGGCGTCCGCGTCGAGGACGTCGGCCTCGACGGGCTGGCCGGCCGCCCGCACGCCGTCGAGTTCGGTGAGCAGGGTGTCGAGGTCGGCGCGGTGCTGGTAGCCGGCGAGGAACGGCGCGGCGGGCGTGGGGGCGGCGGCCACTCCGCCGGCGGCGAGCTCGTCGAAGGCGGCGAGGGACGCGCGGGTGAGCGGGGCGAGGGCCCGCATGGCGTGCTGCCAGTGCCGGTGGGTGCTGTGCCGGACGAAGCCGGCGACGAACCGCGCGAGCTGCGTGTCGGCGACGGGCGGGACGTAAACCGGCGAGTCGGGCCGCCAGAGGACTCGCAGCCCGTAACGCAGCACGGCCGGCTCGGGCAGCGGGGTGGCGAGACCGGGGGTGAGCCAGCCGGCGTTCCCCCAAGAGGAGGCCGCGCCCGCCGGGGCCGGTCCGGCGGTCAGCCGATCCCGGTCGAACACGGTCACCGAGACACCGTGCTCCTGCAGGAACCAGGCGACGGACAGGCCGACCATGCCGCCGCCGACCACGGCCACCTGGTCAGGTGCCACCTGGTCGGGATTACCCCGCGTCTGCCCGTCCACCCATGTCATTGTGCGCCCGTCAGGGCCGGGTCGCCGGGCCTTCGCCGGGGTGTGGCCCGGCCGACGGCGTCCGCGCCGGCCCGGTGGGCCTCGGCGAGCGAGACTCCACCGGGCCGGCGCGGCTGGCTACGGCCGCCCGCGCCCGCGCCGAGGCGGACGGCGACTACTTGCGCCCGAGGGAGGCGCGCAGGTACTCGCGGTTGAGCGTGGCGATGCTGTCCAGCGGGATGCCCTTGGGGCAGGCCACTGTGCACTCGCCGGTGTTCGTGCAGCCGCCGAAGCCCTCGGCGTCCATCGCCTCGACGAGGTTGAGCACCCGCTCGGCCCGCTCGGGCCCACCCTGCGGCAGCAGGTTGAGGTGCGTCACCTTCGCCGAGGTGAACAGCATCGCGGAGCCGTTCGGGCAGGCCGCGACGCAGGCCCCGCAGCCGATGCAGGTGGCGTTGTCGAACGCCGTGTCCGCGACCGGCTTCGGCACCGGCGTGGAGTGCGCCTCGGGGGCGCTTCCGGTCGGCGCGCTGATGTACCCGCCGGCCTGGATGATCCGGTCGAGGCCGGAGCGGTCGACCATCAGGTCCTTGACGACCCCGAAGGCGACCGAGCGCCACGGCTCGACGTCGATGACGTCGCCGTCGGCGAACGAGCGGACGTGCAGCTGGCAGGTCGTGGTCCGCTCGCGCGGGCCGTGGGCCTGGCCGTTGATGACCACGCCGCAGGCACCGCAGATGCCCTCCCGACAGTCGTGGTCGAACGTCACCGGGTCGTCGCCCTCGAGGGTGAGCCGCTCGTTGAGCACGTCGAGCAGTTCCAGGAACGACATGTCCGGGTTGGCGTCGGGCACCTCGTAGGCCACCATGCGGCCGGGTTCGGCCGGGCCGGCCTGGCGCCAGATCCGCAGGGTGAGCTTCACGTTCCGCTCCTTGCGCTGTCGCGGTCGGATAGAGCTGGACTGATCATGTGTACTGCTCCCGCCTCAGGCGTAGTTGCGCTGGGCGAGGTGGACGTAGTCGAACTCCAGCGGCTCGCGGTGCAGGATCGGCGCCTCGTCGGTGCCGCCGAACTCCCAGGCGCCGGCGTAGGCGAACCGGTCGTCGTCGCGGCGGGCCTCGCCGTCCGGGGTCTGGCTCTCGACCCGGAAGTGGCCGCCGCAGGACTCCTCGCGGTGCAGCGCGTCGACGCACATCAGCTCGCCGAGCTCGAGGAAGTCCGAGACCCGGTTCGCCCGCTCGAGGCTCTGGTTGACGTTGGCACCGCTGCCGGGCACCTTCACCGAGCGCCAGAACTCCTCGCGCAGCTCTGGCAGCCGGCCGAGCGCCTTGCGCAGGCCGTCCTCGCTGCGGGCCATGCCGCACTCGTCCCACATGATCTCGCCGAGCTCGCGGTGGAACGAGTCCACGGTGCGGTCGCCGTTGATCGACAGGAGCTTGGTCAGCCGGCCGGTCGCCTCGTTGACGGTGTCGACGACCGCCGGGTGGCTCTCGTCGATCGTCTCGAACTTGTTCGTGGCGATGTAGTTGCCGAGCATCGGCGGCAGCACGAAGTAGCCGTCGGCCAGGCCCTGCATGAGCGCGCTCGCGCCGAGCCGGTTCGCGCCGTGGTCGGAGAAGTTCGCCTCGCCGACGACGAAGCAGCCCGGAATGGTGCTCTGCAGGTCGTAGTCCACCCACAGGCCGCCCATCGTGTAATGGACGGCGGGGTAGATCCGCATCGGGACCTTGTAGGGGTCCTCGCCGGTGATCCGGTCGTACATCTCGAACAGGTTGCCGTACTTCTCACGGACCTGGTCCTCACCGAGACGCCGGATGGCGTCGGCGAAGTCGAGGTAGACGCCCAGGCCGCCGGGGCCGACACCGCGGCCCAGGTCACACTGGTTCTTCGCGGCACGCGAGGCGATGTCGCGGGGCACCAGGTTGCCGAAGCCCGGGTAGATGCGCTCGAGGTAGTAGTCGCGCTCAGCCTCGGGAATCTGGTCCGGGGAGCGCGTGTCGCCGGCGTTCTTCGGCACCCAGATCCGGCCGTCGTTACGCAGCGACTCACTCATCAGGGTGAGCTTCGACTGGTAGTCGCCGGACCGCGGGATACACGTGGGGTGAATCTGCGTGTAGCACGGATTGGCGAAGTACGCGCCGCGCCGGTGGGCCCGCCAGATCGCGCTCGCGTTGGAGTTCTTCGCGTTCGTCGACAGGTAGAACACGTTGCCGTAGCCGCCGGTGGCGAGCACGACCGCGTCGGCGATGTACGTCGAGATCTGGCCGGTGACCAGGTCGCGGGCGACGATGCCGCGGGCGCGGCCGTCGATCACGATCAGGTCGAGCATCTCGGTGCGCTCGTGCATCTCGACGTTGCCGGCGTCGATCTGGCGCGACAGCGCCTGGTAGGCGCCGATCAGCAGCTGCTGGCCCGTCTGACCGCGGGCGTAGAACGTCCGGGCGACCTGCACGCCGCCGAACGAGCGGGTGTCGAGCAGGCCGCCGTACTCGCGGGCGAACGGGACGCCCTGCGCGACGCACTGGTCGATGATCTGCGTGGAGGTCTGCGCCAGCCGGTAGACGTTGGACTCCCGGGCGCGGAAGTCACCGCCCTTCACCGTGTCATAGAACAACCGGTAGACCGAGTCGCCGTCGTTGCGGTAGTTCTTCGCCGCGTTGATGCCGCCCTGCGCGGCGATGGAGTGCGCGCGCCGCGGCGAGTCCTGGTAGCAGAACTGGATGACGCGGTAGCCCTGCTCGGCCAGCGTCGCGCCGGCCGCCCCGCCGGCGAGCCCCGTGCCGACGACGATGACGGAATGGCGGCGGCGGTTCGCCGGGTTGACGAGCTTCGCGTCGAAGCGGCGCTTGTCCCAGCGCTGCTCGATCGGGACGTCCGGCGCGGTGGTGTCGGCGATATCGTCGCCGAGCTTGTAGAACGTCATGTCAGCCTTCTTCGTCCTCAGTCCACGAGCCCGGCGAGGACAGCGATCGGAACGACCAGGAATCCCGCCGTGAGAAACACGGCCAGCCCCGTCGCGATGCCTCGGAAGAGACGGTCACGGCTTGGCCGGTTCGCCCCGAGAGTCTGGGCGGCGCTCCAGAAACCGTGCTGGATGTGCAGTCCCAGACAGATCATGGCGACGATGTAGATCGCTGTGACCCACCACACGCTGAAACTCGACACGACATTGTCGTAGGCGGCGCCCTCGACTCCGTGGCGGTTCAGTGTGAGGGTCGTGAAGTCAAGGATGTGGTAAATGATGAACAGCGCCAGCGTGATGCCGCCGTAACGCATGACATGCGTGGCGTAACCGGCCTTGGCCCGTTGGTGGTGGGAGTACTTCGTCGGCCGGGCCTTCAGACCACGCCGGCTGACCTGGTACGCCGAGGTCGCGTGGAGTACCACCGCGAGCACCAGGACGAACCGCTGGATCCACAAATACCATGCTCCGTGCAGGACCGGTTCCCCGATCGTGCGCAGCCAGCCGGCATAGTGATCGAACTCGGTTCGGCCGTAGAAGATCTTCAGGTTCCCGAGCATGTGAACGATCAGGAACAGCAACATGAGCAGACCAGTGACGGCCATCACGGTCTTCTTGCCGATCGTCGAACGCCAGAAGTTCAACGGGGCGAAGGAGGACCGCACGGGCCGCGGAGGCCGTTTGGCGGGAGCCGATCGCGTCGGGGTTGATACAGCCACGCCCGCACCCTAGAGCCGCGCCGTGCAGTGGTCCAAGACATGATAAAGCTTGACTCCATAGTCCAGCGCTATGGAGGTCTACGCTAGGCCAGGTGCAGCTCCACCAGCTCGCCTATTTCGTCGCTGTCGCGGAGACCCGGCATTTCACCCGGGCCGCGCAGCGGATGCATGTGGCGCAACCCTCATTGTCCCAGCAGGTCCGGGCGCTCGAACAGGAGTTGGGAGCACCACTGTTCAACCGCGCCCGCGGCAACATCAGCCTGACCGCCGCCGGCGAGACCCTGCTGCCGCTCGCTCGCCGTATCCTCGCCGACACGGAGACGGCTCGCCAGCGCGTCACCGAGCTGCTCGACCTGCGCCACGGCACCGTCCGCCTGGGCGCCACGCCCAGCATGCTGACCGGCTTCCTGCCCGACGTGCTGCGCCTGTTCCACCAGCGCTACCCCGGCATCCGCCTGCTCGTCGAGGAGGGCGGCTCCCGCGACCTCGTCCGCGACCTGGCCGCCGGCGGCCTCGACCTGGCCCTGATCATCCTGCCGCTACAGAGCTCCGACCCGGCACTCGCCACGTCCCCGTTGCTGCGGGAGAGTCTGGTGCTCGTCTCCTCCCGGGACGAACCGCCCATCGTCACCGGCCGCCAGCTGGAAGTCAGCGACCTGCGCAGCCACCCGCTGGTGATGTTCCGCCGCGGCTACGAACTGCGCGACGCCACCGTCGCCGCCTGCCGCGAAGCCGGCTTCGACCCGACGTTCGCCATCGAAGGCGGCGAAATGGACGCCGTCCTCGGCTTCGTCGCCGCCGGCCTGGGCTCTGCCGTCATCCCGAGCATGGTCGCCCGCCGCCTCGGCATGCGCGTCACCCCGTTCGTGCCCCCCGGCCTGCAACGCACCATCGGCCTCGCGCGCCGCCGCGACGTCGAACCCACCCGCGCCGCCGTCGAACTCCAACGCGCCCTGTGGGAGTACCTCCGCGACACCGCCGCCGCCGGCAACCTCCCCGTCGGCACCCGCCTCCTGCGCGGCCCCATCGCCCCCGAAGTGCCAGGCGCGGACGACGAATGCCCCCCGGGGTTGGTCGCCGCCACGCCGAGTGCACTGGATCCGACAGCCATCACCGACCTGCTCGACATCGGCACCTCCGAGCAACCCGCATCGGGCCTTTCCACACCCTGACCGGGCTTGCCGCCGTCCTGATCGTTGATCGAGGTCGGGAGCGCCCACCTACCTGCCGGTCAAGTCACTGTGGGCTGACGCACGGCATCGGGGCCACAAGCCATCCCCAAGGCACCTGTCTCGGGCGTGCCCTTCCGCCGCTGCGGGAGTGGCGAGCGGGCCGATCAGTCCCTCCAGGCCGTTTGCCTCCGCCTCCTGTTCGCCGTAGCCGGCCAGGTCGATGTAGAAGGCGGCTGACCAGCGGTGTCAGCTCGCGGGGCGCGACCAGTGGCGGGACGAGAAACCTGCCTCGTACGTGCGCCCGAGGCAGGGACGCCCCACCTATACGTTTTCGCGGCGGAGGGTGCGGCGACCGCATTGGCCACCATCCGGGTCGGTTGCGGCGTCTGATTTGTCTGATGGCTGCGTGGCAGAGGGACCGTGGTCGATCTAGTGCGTGTCGTGTCTGATTTGTCCACACCGAAGGACCACGGAGCCCCCGAGCCCCCGACCCGGCGCCGAGGGCGACGGATGTTCGCGGCATTTGTGCTGGCAGCGGCTCGGTTCGGTGACGGTCGGTGGGCGGATCAGACGCGGGTGTTGTATGTATTGGATTACGGTGGCGACCAGGTCTGTCGGGTATGGGAATCCCAGCTACTGCGGCCAGCGGCTGTCGGACTGACCCGGCCGGCTCACTGGTACGTGATCAGATCCGGCGGGGGCGTGAGCGTCAACGTCTCCGCCGGGCTGAAGATGTTGGTGTCCTGGGTCAGGAACAGCTTGAAGCCGGTGAAGAACGGCGGCCGGGCGTGGAGGAGCGCGTATTTCTCGACCTTGTCCGTGCGGGCGCCGAAACCGTCGATGTGGAAGACGGTGGCGAGTTCCGGCCGGGCCTGGATCGCCGCCCGGTCGGGCAGCATCGACTGGGTGAACTGGTGAATGATGAACAGTTTCTGCGGCAGATGGTGTGCCCGGACGACGCCGGCGAGCCAGCCGGACACCTCGTTCAGGTCGGCCGCGTCGCTGCTGCCGATCTGCTTGCCGGGTACCTGGTCCGGACCCATCTTCCACTCCGGGTCCAGGGCGAGGCCGACGTCCGGTTCGCGCAGGAAACGTTCGTACCGGCGGGCCTGGTCGAGGAAGCGGCCGCGGCCCGGCTGCAGATCGAGGATGAGCAGCATCCGGTGGGTGCGGGCGGCGGCGAGGTAGGGCGCGACGGCGGCGTCGGTCAGCGCGGTGCTGTACAGCCCGTCGGCTCCGGGTGAGGCCGACGCGACGGTCGTGATCAGCTCCATCGCCGGCTGCACCGGCCGGTCGCCCGCGCCGAACGGCGCCGCGGCGGCGAGCACCCGCTGCGCGGCCTGCTCGGGTGTGCCCTGCCCGAGGATGCCGAGCGCGCCGCCGCCGACCGAGCCGTAGTGCGCCACGATCCGGTACGTGGGCAGCAGCGAACGCCCACCCATCGGTAGCTGCGGGTCGCGGGCCTGGCCGCCTGCCGCGCCGCCGGGATCATCCGCGTGGCGACCGTCGGGCGCGTGTGCGGCCGCGGCCGGCGGGGAGGGTGCCGCCGCCGGTGTGCGGGCGCCGTTCGCGGCGCTGGTCGGCTCCCGCTGGGCCGCCGGGATCGGTGCGTGGGCGTCCCCGCCGGAACCGTCGCCGCAACCCGCCCAGAGGATCAGCACGGCCAGCGCCGTCAGGAGCGTGGCGAGACGGCGCCGGACCCGCCGGTGACGCTCGGGACCTGGACCTGGACCTGGACCTGGACCTGGATGGACTGGCCTGCGCGTCGGCGGCTGGTCGATTCCGTTCGCGCGCGGTCCACCCGCTCCCGGCTTGCGGTGATCAACCATGGAGGCGCTTCCACCCGCGATCCGACGGATCATGACGTCTGGTTTCGGTTTGGGGCGGAGCGCCGGTGCCGCGATGGACGGTCCGCCGCCGGGCGCGGCCGGCTGGGCCGGGTCGCCGACGTCTACCCGACTCGGAATATCCATGGCGAGGTTGTATCAGTAATCTGGTTTTATCTTCTTTATTTGGCGCGCATCGCCGTTTGGGTCGTCTGAATGTTTGGTTGGGTCGCGCCGTCGACGAGTGGGTGTATGACGGTGTTGTCTTCGTGTCCCCGCCAAAATCTTCTTCGTCCGCCCCTGTTCGGACCTGCCGTTGTTGGCTACGCTTTTCCCGAGCAGTCGTAGAACGGGCGGTTTGAAGCCTGCGCGATCGAGGCATCCTCGGTCGACGTCTGCTCGGTCGAAGCCTTCACGGTCGATGTCTGCGAGGGGCTGTATGCGAGGGCGTTCATCGTCGCGCGGTTCGCGTGAACTGGTGTCCGTGGACGGCGAGGGCGGCGTCGCGGGATCCGTCCACTCCAAGAAAACGGGGAGCGATATGAACAGTGTCGATATTGCGTTGAAGGAGTCGCTGGAGATCGGGGGTGCGCTCGGAGCCGCCCTCGTCGACTTCACCAGCGGTATGACCCTGGGCACGGCCGGAAGTGCCCACGCGCTGGATCTCGACATCGCGGCGGCCGGGAACACCGAGGTGATCCGGGCGAAGCTGCGCACCATGGAGAGCCTTGGTCTGCAGGACACGATCGAGGACATTCTGATCACCCTGGGTCGTCAGTACCACCTCATCCGGCTGCTGCAGAGTCATTCCGGCCGTGGCCTTTTCCTCTACCTGGTCCTCGACAAGAACCGGGCGAACCTTGCCCTGGCCCGGCACCGACTGCGTGGCATCGAGTCGCAGCTCGACGTCTGACCCCGGCGCGCGTCTCTCGCCACCTCCAGCCACGCACGCGGTTCCGGCTGCCCCGAAATGGAGCAGACTGGTTCCGACTGAGCTGGGAGGCGGCATGACGGTAGCGGCTGGGTCGACGGCGACCAGCGTGGCGAGGTTCGGCCTGGTGGTCGGGGCGGTGGCTTCATGACGGGCGCGCCGACACTGCGGATCCGGGGGGCGGTGCTCGTCGGCCCCGAGGAGGTCCGGGACGAGCTGTGGGTCGTCGACGGACAGGTCAGCTTCACCGCCCCGACCGGCGAGGCCGCCCGGGACGTGCAGACGGTCTCCGGTTGGGCGCTGCCCGGCCTGGTCGACGCCCACTGCCACGTCGGCCTGGCCTCGCACGGCGCCGTCGACCAACCCACCGCCGAGGAACAGATCACCACGGACCGGGCGGCGGGTGCGCTGCTCCTGCGCGATGCCGGCTCACCGGCCGACACCCGGTGGGTCGACGACCGGGACGACCTGCCCCGGCTCATCCGGGCCGGCCGGCACGTCGCCCGCACCCGCCGCTACCTGCGCAACTACGCCGTCGAGGTCGAACCCGAGGACCTCGTCGGCGAGATCATCACCCAGGCCGGGCGAGGCGACGGCTGGGTGAAGATCGTCGGCGACTGGATCGACCGGGAACTCGGCGACCTCGCGCCCTGCTGGCCAGCGGATGCCGCGAAAGCCGCGATCGATGCCGCGCACGCCGCCGGCGCGCGGGTCACCGCGCACTGCTTCGCCGAGAGCTCCCTCACCGACCTCGTCGAAGCCGGCATCGACTGCATCGAGCACGCCTGCGGCCTGACCGAGGACACGATCCCGCTGTTCGCCGAACGCGGCGTCGCGATCGTCCCGACTCTCGTCAACATCGCCACGTTCGAGAACATCGCCCGCAACGCCGAGGCCAAGTTCCCCGCGTACGCGGCGCACATGCGTGACCTGCAGGCGCGCCGGTACGACACGATCGGCGCCGCGCACGACGCCGGCATCCCGATCTACGTCGGCACCGACGCCGGCGGCAGCCTGCCCCATGGGCTCGTCGCCGCCGAGGTCGCCGAACTGCGCCGCGCCGGGCTGTCCACGCAGACGGCGCTCGCCGCCGCCACCTGGTCCGCCCGCGACTGGCTCGGCCACCCGGCCCTCGTCGAAGGCGCCCCCGCCGACCTCGTCGTCTACCCGTCCGATCCGCGCGTCGACCTCGGCGTCCTCGCCGACCCCAGGCTGATCGTGCTGCGCGGCCGCCCGGTCGCACCCTGATCGCCCGGCCGGCGGTCAGTCCGGCGGCCAGCTCGCGGTGTCGGCGGCGTGCCGCAGGACCTCCGCGTACGGGTGCGGGTCCAGGCCGTTGGCGGTGAGCCAGGCGGGAGAGTAGTAGCTGTCGGCATAGCGGTCGCCGCCGTCGCACAACAGGGTGACGACGCTGCCCTCGCGGCCGGCGGCAGCCAGTTCGCAGGCGAGCCGGACAGCACCCCACAGGTTCGTGCCGGTCGACGGGCCCGCGCGCCGACCCGAGGTGGTCTGCAGAAACCGCATTGCGGCAACGGAGGCCGCGTCCGGCACGCTGAGCATGCGGTCGACGACGTCGGGCAGGAAGCTGGGTTCGACGCGGGCCCGGCCGATGCCCTCGACGCGGGAGCTGCGACCGGTGGCCTGCCGGTCACCGGTCGTCCACGAGCGGTAGAACGCCGAGCCATCCGGGTCGACGACACACAGGGACGTGTCGTGCCGGCGATAACGCAGATACCGGCCGATCGTCGCGCTGGTACCGCCGGTGCCGGCGCCGACGACGATCCAGGTGGGCACCGGATGGCGCTCCAACGCCATCTGATCGAAGATCGACTCGGCGATGTTGTTGTTGCCGCGCCAGTCCGTCGCCCGCTCCGCATGGGTGAACTGGTCCATGTAGTGGCCGCCGGTCGCCTCCGCCAGGCGCTGGGCCTCGGCGTAGACGGTGGTCGCGTCGTCGACCAGATGGCAGCGGCCGCCTTCCCGCTCGATCAGCGCGATCTTGCCGATACTCGTCGACGCCGGCATCACCGCGACGAACGGCAGGCCGAGCATCCGTGCGAAGTACGCCTCCGAGATCGCCGTCGAGCCCGACGACGCCTCGACGATCGTCGTGCCCTCGCCGATCCACCCGTTGCACAGCCCGTAGAGGAACAGCGAGCGGGCGAGCCGGTGCTTCAACGAGCCGGTCGGATGCGTCGACTCGTCCTTCAGATAGACGTCCACACCCCGCTGCGCCGGCCACAACGCGAGCGGGAGCAGATGCGTGTCGGCGGACCGGTTCGTGTCGGCCTCGACGCGCGCGATGGCCTCGTGGACCCACCGCCGGTTCCGTGGGCCGGGCGCAGCGTCCATGCGTGCCATCCAACCCGCCGAAGGCCCGAGTGGCCCACCGATTACGCGCTGGTCAGAACGGTGCTGGTCAGAACGGTGCTGGTCAGATGGGTGCCGCGCGGCTCAGAGCAGGGTGCCGAACACCTGGGTCCAGTAGGTGCCGAACTCACCGCCGGTGGCGTAGCCGACGCCGATCTGCCGCAGCTGGGGGATGAGGATGTTCGCGCGGTGGCCGGGGCTGTTCATCCAGCCGGTCACCACCTCCTCCGCCGAGGTCTGGCCCGCGGCGATGTTCTCCGCGACCCGGGAGTAGCGGTAGCCCAGCGCGACCACCCGGTCGGAGACCGACCGGCCGTCGGGACTCGTGTGGGCGAAGAAGCCGCGGGCCGCCATGTCCCGGCTGTGCGCGTCGGCGGCGGCGGCGAGGGTCGGATCGACGCTGAGCGGATGCAGGCCCACCCGTTCCCGTTCGGCGTTCGTGAGTGCGACCACCTGGGCGAGCATCGGCGTCGACCCGGTGCCGTCGTCGAGAGGTCCCGCGGGCGCCGGGGCGGCCGCCCGCATCGCTCCGACCACCGGTGCCGACGGGGTGCGAGCGGGCGGTGCGGGCCTCGGCGCCGGCAGTGCGGCCGGTGGCTGGTCCGGCGCCGCCGATGGGGAGGACCCAGCCGGCGGTGCTGCCGGCGCGGGCGGCGGGTCGGCGTAGCCCTGCCCGACCGCGCGGACCTTCCAACCGGGGCCGCGGCGGTAGATCTCGACCAGGGTGAGCACGGTCTCGCTGGTCAGCGGCGGCGGGGCGAAGTGGGCGAGGACGTTGCCCCGCTCGTTGTGCAGGGTGACGACGGGTGGCGGCAGCTGCCCGAACGGCGTCGTGCCGTCCTCCGGGCTGGCCGCGATCACCACTCGCTCGGCACCGTGGCGCAGCGCGGTCGGGATGATGGTGACCTCGCGGCCGCCCAGCGTCACCCCACTGGTCCGCGGCTGATTGAAGAACACGAAGTCGTCGTCCCCGTCGACCTTGCCGTGCGCCGAGACGATCAGCGCGCACAGGTCGAACGGCCCGGCGAGGCGAACCTGCACGGGACCCCCGGGCAGGGGCGCGTTCGCGCCGGGCACCAGCTCTGTCATCCGTCCCACTCCCGTGGCTGTTGTCGGTGCCGGCTGTCGCGGTGCACGTCGGCGACGTGTCCGTCCTTTCTAGGTGTACCGGGTGACGCGCGACATCACCATGGCTGAAAGGCTGAGTTCGTGGGTGGGGCGCTTCACCACCCGTAGTGGTGTTGTGGGTTGTTTGCTTGCCACACCTGAGGCGGCGGCCTTACCGTCGCGTCGGTTGCCGTGATCAACGGATGCGGTAACCGGGTCGCCACGGGGGCCCTGGCCGGACAAGCCCGCTTGGGAGTGCCAGTGGTCACCAGTGGACCGTTACGGGGAAGCATGCAGGCGCCGTCAGCTGGCGGCGCTCGGACCAGGGTGGACAAGCCGTGAACGACGTCATGGGCTTCGCCCTGCTCAGCCTCGGATCAGGCGCCCTGTACGCGCTGGTCGCCGCCGGTGTCGTGGTGATCGCGCGGGGCGCCGGGGTGCTCAACATGGCCCAGGGCGCGATGGTGGCCTGGTCGGCCTACGCCTTCCACGGGCTGCACGGGCCGTGGGGCCTGCCGCTCGGACCGGCTGCGGTGCTCGCGGTCGCGTCGACCGTCGCGATCGGCGTGCTGTTCCACTTCCTGGTGATGCGCCCGCTGCGGGAGGCCACCGCGCTGCTGCGGCTGATGGCCACTCTCGGGCTGCTGATCATCCTCCAGTCCGCGCTGACGCTGATGTTCGCCGGTGCGGTCCGGACCTCCCCGACAGTGCTGCCGACCGGCACCGTCGAGCTGTTCGGCGAGCCCGTCGGTGTCGACGTCTTCGTCCGCCTCGGCGCCGTCGCCGTGCTGGTCGCCGGGCTGTGGGCGGTGCTGCGCCTCACCACCCTGGGGCTGGCCGCGACGGCGGCGACCGAGAACCCGCGCGCGGCGCAGACGTTCGGCTGGTCCGTCGACGCGGTGGCCACGACCGCCTGGGGGGCCGGCGCCGGGCTCGCCGGCCTCGGCGGCGTGCTGCTCGCCCCGCTGCAGAACCCGCTGTCCGCGGCGAACCTGCTGCTGCTCATCGTCCCCGGGCTGGCGGTGGCGCTGGTGGCGCGGTTCCACTCGTTGCCCGGGGTGCTGCTCGGCGGACTGGTCCTCGGGATCATCGAGGTGGAGACGCAGTCCGAACTGGTCGCCCAGCACCCGTTCTGGCGCGGGATCGACCGGGCCGTGCCGCTCGCGGTCATCGTGTTCTACCTGGCGATCCGCGGCCGCGGTCTGCCCGAGCGCGGACACCTCACCGAGCGTCATCCCGTGCTCGGCTCCGGCCGGGTGCATCCCCGTGCGCTGGTCATCACCGTCGCGGCGACCCTGGCGGCGATCTGGTGGGTGCTGCCGCACGACTGGGTCGACGCGCTCGACGCCAACGCGCTGTGGGCGCTGATCATCCTGTCGGTGGTGGTGCTGGTCGGGTTCACCGGCCAGCTCTCCCTGGCGCAGCTCGCCTTCTCCGGGATCGCCGCGCTGATCGCCGGGCGTCTCGTCGCCGTGCACGGCTGGCCGCTGGAGGCCGCGATGGCGCTCGGCGTCGCCGGCACCGCCGCCGTCGGGCTGCTGTTCGCGCTGCCCGCGCTGCGAACCCGCGGACTGCAGCTCGCCGTCGTCACCCTCGGACTCGGCGCCGCCGTCGACGCGCTGCTGTTCCAACGCGGCTACCACTCGCCGCCGCCCGCCAGCGCCGGCTCCCTCGGGAAACTGTTCGGGGACCTGGCCTCCCCGGAGGGCACGGTCGTCGGCCGCCAGCATTTCCTCGGCGTCTCGATGGACACCGTCACCGACCCGCGGGGTTTCGCCACCGTCTCCGTGCTGGCGTTCGTCCTCGTCGCGCTCGCCGTGGCGAACCTGCGCCGCGGTCGGGCCGGGCGCCGGCTCATCGCCGTGCGGACCAACGAGCGGGCCGCCGCCGCCCTCGGCATCAGCGTGGTCGGCGCGAAGCTGTACGCGTTCGCGCTGTCGGCGGCCATCGCCGGCTTCGGCGGCGTGCTCTACGCCTTCTACCTCTACGGCGGGCGCGGCAACATCGACTACGGCGACGGGACGTTCGCGCCGTTCTCCTCGATCCTGCTCATCGCCTACGGGGTGGTCGGCGGCGTCGGCTGGGTCAGCGGCGCCTTCGCCGGCGCGACGATGGCCGCCGGGGCGCTGACCACCCGCCTCGGCGCCGCCGTCGGGGGGTGGCTCGGCCGGCTCGGCGTGCTGCTGCGGCTGGTCGCGGCGGCCGTCGCCGGCCTGCTAGGCCTCGCCGGCGCCACGGCACTGGTGAACGGCGTCCCCGCGGCCAGCGGTCTTCGCCCCGCCGGGCGGCGCGGAGCGCTCGCGGCGCGCTGGCTGCCCTGGGTCGTCGCGGCGGTCGCCGCCGTGCTCGCGGCCGTGTTCGGCGGTGGGCTGCGGCACTGGCTCGCCAACCTCGACCGGTATGTGCCGCTGATCGGCGGGGTGGTGCTCGTCGTCGTGCTGTCCCGTTCGGGCGGGGGGATGGCCCCGGAGAACGCGCGCACCGCCGGCCAGCTCTACGACCGGTTCGTCCCCCGCGCGGCGGACCGCCGGCGCCGGGCGGACACCGTCCGTCTCGACCGCGTCCTCGGTCTCGTCCCGGCTGCCGGCCTGGCGGCGCGCGGCGTGCGCCCGGCGACCCTGTCGGTGTGGGGGCTGACAGTGCGCTTCGGCGCGGTGACCGTGGTGCGCGGCGTCGACCTTCGGGTCGAGCCCGGCCAGGTGGTCGGGATGATCGGCCCGAACGGGGCGGGCAAGACGACGGTCATCGACGCGATCACCGGATACACGCCGGCCTCCGTGAGCTCGATGACCCTCGGCGGTGTCCGGCTCGACGGCCTGCCCGCGCACGGGCGTGCCCGCGCCGGCATCAGCCGGTCGTTCCAGAACCTGGAACTGTTCGAGGACCTCACCGTGCTGGAGAACATTCAGGCGGCCAGCGATCGCCGGGACCCCCTGGCCTATGTCACGGATCTCGTGTTCCCGCGGTCACGGCCGCTGCCCCCGGCCGCGCTCGCCGCCGTCGAGGCCTTCGGTCTGCGCGCCGATCTGCTGCGCACCGTCTCCGACCTGCCCTACGGCCGCCGTCGGCTGCTGGCGATCGCCCGGGCCGTCGCGGCCAGCCCGGGCGTGCTGCTGCTGGACGAGCCGTGCGCCGGCCTCGACGAGTCCGAGAGCGCCGAGGTCGCGGCACTGCTGCGCCGGCTCGCCGCGGAATGGGGCCTGGGGATCCTGCTCAACGAGCACGACATGGATGTGATCATGGGAGTGTGCGACCGGGTCGTCGTGCTCGACGCCGGCGAGGTCATCGCCGAGGGTCCCCCCGGGCAGGTCGCGGCCGATCCCCGGGTCCAGGCTGCCTACCTCGGCGAAGCGGAAACGCCGAGCCCGAACGCCACCCCCGCCCGCCGAGGTGGTCCCGCCGGCGCGGCCACCTCCCCGGCGGTCCCGACACCGCCGGCGTCCGCCTCGGCGGCGACCACCGCGTCCGTCACCGCCACCGCCACTGCCCGGGTCGGCCGGGTGCCGGCTGCCACCGCGCTGCTCGCTGGCAGTCGCGTCGGCAGCGCGCGCCTCGTCACCGGGTCGACCGAGGAGCGGCCCTGATGGCGGCGGACGACTCGGCACAGCCGGGCGGTGACGCCGCGGTGGCCGACGGGGCCAGCGGGATCGGTCTGCTCGGCCTTGCGGGGCTGGCCGGGGTCGCCGGCGCCCTGCGGTTGCGGGATGCCCGGGCCCGGCGCCGGGCCGGCCGCCCGGCGGCCACGGAGTCCGAACCGGGCACCGCGGAACCGCGCACCCCCGGAACGCCAGGATCGGCCGCCCCCGGGCGGCCCGGCCCGGGCCAGCCCGGCACCGGCCCGGCGCGGACGGCGGGTGGGCCGGCGCTGTCAGCGCGGGGACTGGCAGCGGGCTACGGCAACGCGCCGGTCGTGCGAGGCCTCGATCTGGACGTCCACCCGGGTGAGGTCGTCACCCTGCTCGGGCCGAACGGCGCGGGCAAGACCACCACGTTGTTGGCGCTCGCGGGGGCACTCGTCCCGATGGCCGGCGAGGTGCGCTTCGCCGGCCTGCCGGCGGGCGCGCCGCTGCACGAACGCGCCCGCCGCGGCCTGAGCCTCGTGCCGGCGGAACGGTCGGTGGTGATGAGCCTGACCGTGCGGGACAACCTGCGGGTCGGTCGCTGCGACCCCGGGCACGCGCTCGCCGTGTTCCCGGAACTCGCCGAGCACCTCGACCGCCGCGCCGGCCTGCTCTCCGGCGGTCAGCAGCAGATGGTGGCGCTCGCGCGGGCGCTGGCCCGGCGGCCCACCGTCCTGCTCGCCGACGAGCTGTCCCTCGGTCTCGCCCCGCAGGTCGTGCGCCGCCTGCTCGGTGCGGTGCGGGAGGCTGCGGACGGGGGCCTGGCCGTGGTCCTGGTCGAGCAGCACGTCCGCAGCGCCCTCGCGATCGCCGACCGGGTCCACGTGCTGCGCCACGGCGCGTGCGCCTGGTCGGGCACGGCCGAGCAGGCGGCGGCTGACCGCGACCACCTGCTCGGCGCCTACCTGCCGCTCGGCTGACCCGCGCCGGCGCGCCGGTCCACCGCCGCCGACTGGTGCGCGGGTGCGCGGGTGCGCGGACCACCGCCGGGCGGTTGGGATGACCGTGCGTGGTCGACGCCGGCTTGGTCGCTCATGTCTGAGCGTCGCCGTGGTCGCTCTGTACGCACAAACCAGACGGGAACCGTACAGAGGAACCATGGTGGCCCCTCTGTCGCCCAGAAACCGGACGTAACGGCCACCTGGGCCGTTACGTTTCGGTGACCTTGCTACCTGATGGTCGCGTCAGGTCAGGACGCGGCCCGGCGCAGGATGTCCAGGCCGTTGTAGGACTCCGTGTCGAGCGGCACGAACGACTTCGACGCGCTGTCCCAGCGGGCTCCCCGCATCGTCGCGTTGAAGATGCGTTCCGCGCCGGGGATCGGCGTCGGCGTGGTGAGATCCAGCGGCGGGACGATGGTGCCGAGGTCCAGGTGGTGGGTCCGGTTGAGCTGGGCGAGCAGGTTCTTCGCCGTCAGGTCGCCGGAGACCTGGTTGCCGACCTTCTCGGCGATCTGCACGGACAGCCATGCGTTCGTGGTGCTTGTCGATGTGCGCACCGCCGGGGCCGCGTCGGCGTCACCGGCGGCCTGCTCGGCGTCCAGCTCGTGGACCATCCTGGCCACCTCCGGGAACTGCGCGGCCTGGCTGAGCTCAGGGAACGCGGTCGCGACGACCACCTTGTCCGCCGCCGGGCCGAGCGTGGCCAGGAACGTCGGTGACAGGGTGCCCGCCGCGTGGCAGGTGCGGACCTGCTGGCCGGCCCTCGAGATCACCGCGTAGGCCGCCTGGTCGAACACGACGAGGACGGCGCCGTCCGCACCGGACCTGGTGAGCTGGGAGACCGTCGGAGTGAAGTCGCTCGTCGTGATCGGAACGCGCAGCTTCGGGTCGATCGGGTGGCCGGTGGCCTTGCCGCCGCCTTCGGCCATGGTGATCAGCCGGTCGCTGGCACTGAGGTCGTAGCCGACCAGGCCGATCTTGCGCGCACCCGCCTTCACCAGCAGCGACGGGCACACCGCCGGGTAGAATGTCAACGGGCTGACGACGAAACTGATCGGCGAGCTGAGTTCGGAACCGTCGGCGGAGACACCCGCCGAGCCGATCGACGGGATGCCGGCGTTCTGCAGGATCGGCATGATCCCGCCGGAGCCGCTGACCTCGCCGACGACCGCGAGCACGTGGTCGTCCACGGCCTGCTGCGCGCACCTCTTCGCGGTGGCGGCGTCGTTCTTCTCGTTGCAGTGCTCGAGCACCACGGGATGGCCGCCGATCCCGCCGCGGGCGTTGACCGCGCGCACGGCTGCCCGGGCGGCGCCGACCATCTCGGGATAGTTCGTTCCCGCGGTGCCGGTCGGCGCGATGATCATGAGCTTGACCGGCGCGCCCTTCGCCGCCGAGCCGCCCGCCTGACCGCCGCTGCCCGAGCTGCCCCCGCACCCGGCGAGCGTCACCGCGAGCACGGCCGCCAAGCCCGCCCCGGCGAGCCTGCCCAGCGCCCAACGTCCTCGCACCCTGACGCCTCCTCGTCCCGTCCATCGCCCGTGCCGTCGTCCCCGTGCCGTCGACGCTCGCGACAGGTGCTCGCGACGGGTGATGGATCGGCGTCGGCGCCAGGGTTCCGACACGCTAACGCTCCTGCGACACAGGAGGCGCATCAGGTGCTTCCGGGTCGCTCGGAGGTGCCAGGGCGCCACTGTCCGACGAACGCCCGCGAGGCGGCCGGGCCCGGGCGGGGCGAGCTGGTCAGATCACCTGCGACCAGGCGTAGGTGAATCCCATGATCTGATCAGCGAGCGTCTCCAGCTTGTCCGCGGTCGCCGGATCGCGCAGCCGACCGTGCGGGTCGAAGGTCGCCTCCGCGGCGGCGAGTGTCACGCCCAGCGGCGTGGGCCAGCCGCGCAGCTGGTGCACGCTCGCCCGCAGCGCGGCGAGTGTCGTGCCGGCCGCCTGCGGGTCCGAGGCGGAGACGATCAGGCCGACGGCTCGCCCGTCGAGATACGGCCGCGGCGCGCCACGCAGGTCCTCGAGGTAGTCCAGGGCGTTCTTGACCAGGCCGGAGACTCCACCATGCCAGGCCGGAGTGGCGATCACGACCGCATCGGACCGTTCCACGGCGGCGAGCAGCCGCAGCGCCGCCGAGGTGCGTTCCGGGCGGTCCGGGGCGTACATCGGCAGGTCGAGTTCGCCGGCGCCGAACAGCATGGTCTCCGCCCCCGCCTGGGCCATCGTCGCGAGCGACGTCGCCAGCGACCGGTAGGCGACGCAGTCCGGGCGGGTGGTGCCGCCGAGGCCGACGATCATCGGCCGCCGTCGCTGGGACCGCACCGGCACCGCGCCCCGGGGCGGTGTCTCCACTACCCGGCGCGCCGTCCGGCTCGGCAGGGAGGTGATCGGTTCGGAACCCGACTGCGGCCCGCGGTCACCAGGCGGCTCGCCCGACGCCCCGCCGAAGCGCGACGCACTGAACAGATGATCCCCCACGATCCCTCCCCGGACCACGTCGGCGGCCGCCTGCCGGCCTCCGGGCGGCCCGGTCGCGCGCCGCCAGGTCTGTCCTATCCGAACTCGTCAGCCGGTGTATCGACCGGGTTGTCCGCAAACTGACATGTGCCCGGGTGGCAACCGTCAGTTGTGTGATCGGTTGGGTGTTCGTCGTTGCTGGGAGGGGGCGGGCGGTGACCGCCGTGATGTGCCCGGCCGGTGCGGCGCAGCGCCGCGGGCAGCGCGCGGGCGCCGGGGCCGAGCGCGCCGATGCGGTCGTGCGGGTTGGAGATCCGACAGCGCCGCAGCGACAGACAGCCGCAGCCGATGCACGACTCCAGGCCGTCCCGCAGCGCCACCAGCGCCGCGATCTCCTCGTCGAGGCGGGAACGCCAGCGCCGGGAGATGACGCTCCAGTCGGCCTTCGTGGGAGTGCGTGCGTCCGGCAGGGAGGCCAGTGCCTGCGCCACGTCGTCCAGGCTGAGCCCCACGGCGGTGGCCGCCCGGATGAACGCCAGCCGGCGCAGTACATGCCGCTCGTAGCGGCGCTGCCCCCCGCTCGTGCGGGTGGCAGCGAGCAGGCCCTGGCGCTCGTAGAACCGAAGCGCCGACGGGGCGAAGCCGCTGCGCCGCGACAGCTCGCCGACGGTCATCAGGTCGGAGGGGAGCATGACCGTGATTCTAGATCCTCCTAGTTGAAGTCAACATGAGATTTTCGGGGCGCGGTCCGGGCGGCGGATCGCCGCTTTCCGCCGTCCCGCGGGACCATGCGGGGTGGCCCGGACGGGGTCGGGTCCGCGAGCTGCCGTGGCAGGCTTTCGTAGCGATGGACGACACCACGCACCGCCGGTTCAACCCCCTGACGGGCCGTTGGGTCCTGGTCTCGCCTGACCGCGTGCACCGCCCCGGGAACAACGGCCCGCCGGTGCCGGCGCCGCCCCCGGCCGCCGCCTTCGACCCGACCTGTGAGCTGTGCCCGGGCAACCACCGGGCCGGCGGCGCCGCCACTCCCCGCTACCGCGGCACGTACGTGTTCGGCAACGACTCCCCGGCCCTGCCGCTCCCACGATCCGACCACGGCGACACCGGTGCGCCGGGCCGGGACCCCGCCGCCGCCGACCCGCCCGCGTTCGCGGACCCGGCCCAGGCCGGGTCCGGCTGGGTGCCGGCCGTGGCGCCGCGGCCGGGTGGCGCGCGCGCCGGCCTGCTGCGCCGCGTCCCGGTGCACGGGACATGCCGGGTGATCTCCTACGGACCCGAGCACGACCGCGGCCTGGTCGACATGACCCGCCCCGAGGCGCGGGCCGTCGTGGACACCTGGGCGGCCCAGGACGCCGAGCTCGCCGAACGCTGGCGGTGGGTGCAGGTCTTCGAGAACCGGGGCGCGTCGATGGGCGCCTCGAGCTCCCATCCGCACGGCCAGGTCTGGGCCTGCGACGCGCTGCCCGCCGAGCCCGCCGCCGAGGACACCCACCAGCGCGAGCACTTCGCCCGGGCGGGCAGCTCCCTGCTGCTCGACTACGCCCGGACCGAGACCGCCGCCCGGGAACGCGTCGTCCTCGCCGAGGAGGACTGGCTCGTCGTCGTGCCGTACTGGGCCTCCTGGCCGTACGAGACGCTGCTGCTCCCGCGGCGACCGGTGCAGCGCCTGGCCCGGCTCGACGACGTCCAGCGGGACAGCCTGGCCCACGTGCTGGGCCGGCTGCTCGCCGGGTACGACAGCCTGTTCGCGCACCCGTTCCCCTACTCGATGGGCTGGCACGGCGCGCCGGGCCCGCATCCCATCCCGCTCACCTCGACCCGCGGGAACCGGGCGCCGGAAGAGGTCTGGCAACTGCACGCGCACTTCTACTCGCCGCTGCTGCGCTCGCCGGCCGTCCGCAGGAACGTCGTCGGCTACGAGATGTTCGCCGAGGCACAGCGCGAACTCACGCCGGAGAACGCCGCCGCCCGCCTGCGCACGGTGATGACGGCGTCCTGGGACGGCGCGGAGACCCTGCCGCCGTGCGCGGCCACCGTCCCGCTTCCGATGAACATCTGACTGTTTCCGACGAGCCGCTGACCGCGGCCGACGGCGCCGGCCGGCGCACCCCCGGGTGCCCACCTGCGGGGCAGGCACGGCACGCACGGGCACGTTCGGTCGGGTGCCCTGCGCGCTCCGTCGCCGCGAACGGCCGTTCCTTGTGCTGTTCTAGGCCCGTATAGGAGTTCTTGACGTGAAGCGGTTTACTATGACCGCTCTGATCGGCTGGAGTCGGGGAGTTGAGAGGCCTTTGTCCGTGCTGGGACGGCTGCGGCTCGGGCAGCTGCCACGCCGGCGCCTCCGGCGCGGTCCGGCGATCGCCGCCCTCGTGGCCGTCACTGCCCTGGTGGGACTCGTCGTGGCGGCCGTGCCGTCGACGTCCTCCGCGTCGCCGAACCCCGCAGCGGTCTCCGCCGCGTCGGTCCTCGCCGCTACGGCGACCGGCGACGGCACCGCGTCCGGCGCCCCCGGGACCGCCGTCCCGTCCCCGCCAGGCTCACCCACGCAGACTGATCGCGCGGAGGTGACCGGCGCCGGAATCGGCCCTGTCGGAGCGGGCACAGCGACGCCGAGCACGACCGCTCCCGCGGGCAGCATGGCTCCTACGGGCACCACGGCTCCCGCGGGCACGCCTACTCCCGCGGAGATGACCGTTCCCGCGGACAGGGCCGCAGCGGCGAGCCCGGCCGCGGATCCCGTCCTGCGGCTGCCTTCGGGGCGCACCTACGAACTGCACACCGAGGTGCGCCTCTCGCCGCAGTTCCGGGGCACCGCCCGCCCCCTGGTGATCATGCTGCACGGCCTGCGCAACACCGCCGAGACCCTGCGTCAGGCCACCGGGGCGGACGCCTTCGCCGACGGGCACGGCTTCGCGGTCGCCTACGGGATCGGCGTGCACGAGGCGTGGAACGCCGGCGGCTGCTGCGGCGGCGCCGCCACCGACGACGTGGCCTACGTCCGCCAGATCGTCGCCGACGTCGCCCGCTACACCCCCGTCGACCGGGACCGGGTGTACGTCTGGGGCTTCTCCAACGGGGGGATGCTGGCCGCCCGGATCGCGTGCGACGCCCCGGACCTCGTCGCGGCCGTCGGGATGGTCGGCGGCCAGGCGCTGGTCTCCTGCCCGACCGTGCCCGTGCGGATGCTGCACATCCACGGCACCGCGGACGCGACCGTCCCGTGGCGCGGCGGCTGGTCGGACTACCTGTCGATGAACCTGCCCGACGGCGAGACCGAGGCGACCCACTTCGCGCCCGGCTCCGATATCCGCCACACCCTCTGGGAAGGCGGCCACACCTGGCCCTGGTGGGGCGTCGGAGCCCTCTGGGACTTCTCCGTCCCCGCCTCCCGGGCGACCTCCGTCGCCTCCGTGGCGACCACCGCGTCCGTGGCCGGACCCGTTGCAGGGGCGACGCCCGTTTCGGGGCCGGAGGCGGAGCCCTCCGGGACAACACCGACCTCGGGGGCGGCGCTCGCCGCCGGGACGGCTCCGGCCGCCGTCGGGGCTGCCAGTCCCGCGGCGGCCGCGGCCGTGCAGGAGTCCGTCGGCACCCCCGCCGCCACAGATGACCTGCCCTGAGGGCGCTCGCCCGCGCGATGGACGTGGGCGCCGCGGCCGGAGCCTGACGGCTCGCCAGTCACCCAGGGCGACGGATTCGCCGAACGGTGCGTGGGAGAGAGACCATGTGGGTCCCTCTGGTTGGGCTCGCGTCCGGATTATCGCCCAGAAGGACCCACAAGCGCCCGGACCCGGCGCAGGGCGCTGCGCTCCGTAGCCACCGGGAGGCTGCGCTCCATAGCCACCGGGAGTCGGCAGTCGGCGGCGCCCGGCGGGCGGCGTGCGCTCAGGCGAGCAGCGAGTCGATGGCGCGGTAGACGCGTTCCTCGGAGATCGGGTACGGGGTGCGCAGGTTCTGCGCGAACAGGCTGACCCGCAGTTCCTCGATCATCCAGCGGACGCGGCGGATCTCCTCGCCGGGTTCCCGGCCAGCCGGGACGGTCGCGAGCAGCTCGCGGTACGCCTCGGTGGCCCGACCCACCGTCGCGGTGTTGATCCGGTCCCGGGCCGGGTCGCGTGGCAGCCGTTCCAGGCGTCGTTGCAGCGCGGTGAGGTAGCGCGCGAGGTCGGCCAGCCGGTCGGCGCCCGTGTCGGTGACGAACCCGCGGTGGATCAGCCCGTCGAGGTGGGCGCGGGCGTCCGCGACCGACGCGGCGAGCGCCGGCGAGCGTAGCTCCCGCAGCGTTCCCTCGACGGGGTGGGCAAGGGCGAGGATCTGCTGGACCTCGCGGACCACCGCGAACGACGCCTCGGGCAGCTCGGCTCGCACCGCGGCCAGCAGAGCCTCGAACGCCGCGCCGTCCCAGGCCGGCCCGCCGGCGGCGGCGATCAGCTGGTCGGCGGCCGCGCGGATGCAGTCGTCGAGCAGGTCGGCGGCGTCGCGGTGCGGGTTGTGGCTCAGGGCGAGTTTCGCCGCGTTGGACAGTCGGCCGTTGAGGCCGCGGATCGGCGAGGGCACCCCGAGCAGCACCAGCCGGCGGGTGCCGGCCCACATGAGCCGGCGCTGTTCCGCCTCGGTGTCGACGGCGCGCACCGCGACGGTGTCGCCCTCGTCGACCAGCGTCGGGAAACCGCGCACGACATGCCCACCGCGGCGCAGCTCGACGACCTTCGGCAGGGTGCCGAGGCCGTCCCAGGCGCGCAGTCCGCGACGTTCCACGCCGTCGGCCGCGGCGGCGACGGCGGCCCGGGTCTTCGGCTGCAGCCGCTGCTTGATCGCGGCCAGGTCCTTGCCCTCGGCGAGCACCTCGCCGCGGGTCCCCTCGACCCGGAAGGTCATCCGCAGATGGTCGGGGACGCCCGTCAGGGTGAGCGCATCGCGCGGCATCGCCGGCCCGCCCATCCGGCGTAGTTCGTTCTCGACGGCGACCAGCAGCGGCGCGCCGCCGGGGGAGATCGTCCCCAGCACCGTGCGGGCGTAGTTCGGCGCCGGCACGAAGCTGCGCCGCACCGCCTTCGGCAGCCCCCGGATCAGCGCCGTGACCAGCTCCTCGCGCAGCCCGGGGACCTGCCACTCGAAGCCGTCGGCGTCGACCTGGTTGAGCACGGCGAGCGGGATGTGGACGGTCACGCCGTCGGCGGCCGCGCCGGGCTCGAACTGGTAGGTCAGCGGCAACGCCAGCGCGCCCACCTGCCAGGCGTCGGGATAGTCGGCCTCGGTGACCCCGCCGGCACCGGCGGACACCAGCAGGGACGGGGTGAAGTCCAGCAGCTTGGCGTTCTCCGGGCGGGCCCGGCGCCACCAGGCGTCGAAATGGCGCACGGAGACGATGTCGGCGGGTACCCGCTCGTCGTAGAAGGCGAACAGCGTCTCGTCGTCGACGACGATGTCGCGGCGCCGCGCCCGGTGCTCCAGTTCCTCGGCGTCGGCGAGTAGCCGCTGGTTGTGGTGGAAGAACTCGTGGCGGGTCTGCCAGTCACCCTCCACGAGGGCGTGGCGCAGGAACAGCTCCCGGCACAGCGCCGGATCGATCCGGCTGTACTGCACGGGGCGGCCGACGACGATCGGCAGCCCGAACAGCGTCACCCGCTCGTCGGCGAGCACCGCGCCCTGCCGGCGGGACCAGCGCGGCTCGCTGTAGGCGCGGTGCACCAGGTGCCCGGCCAACGGCTCGATCCAGTCCGGGTCGACGCGCGCGGCGGTGCGCCCCCACAGCCGCGAGGTCTCGACGAGCTCGGCGGCCATCACCCAGGGCGGCGGGCCGGACGGCCGCTGCTTCGGGGCGTCCTCGCCGCCAGCCTGGCGGTTCGCCGGGTCCGCCGCCGCCACGGCCGCGGCCTCGGCGGCCCGCGCGCCGCGCCGCGCCAGCGCCGACCCGGGCCACAGCGCGAACCGGCCGCCGCGCGCCCCGGAATACTCCCGCCGTTCGGTGTCGAAGCGGCCGAGGTGCGAGAGCAGGCCGGTGAGCAGCGCCCGGTGCACCGTGTGCGGGTCGGCTGCCGGGCCGTCCGCGTCGCCGAGAGCGAGCTTGAGACCGCGGGCGACGGCCATCAGCTGGCCGTGGACGTCCTGCCACTCCCGTACCCGCAGGTAGTTGAGGAACTCGGTGCGACACATCCGCCGGAACTGGTTGGCGGACAGCTCCCCGCGGGCATCGCGCAGGTAGTTCCACAGATTCAGGTAGGCGAGGAAGTCCGACGTCGGATCGGCGAACCGGGCGTGGCGCTCGTCGGCGGCCTGCTGGTGTTCCACCGGCCGGTCCCGTGGGTCCTGGATGGCCAGGGCGGACGCGATGACGAGCACCTCCCGCAGGCAGCCCTGCTCGTCCCCGGCGAGCACCATCCGGGCCAGCCGCGGGTCCACCGGGATCTGCGCGAGGCGCCGCCCGATCGAGCTGAGCCGCCGCCCGCCGGTGGGTTGCCGCCCCCGCCCCGTCGGCGCACCGTCGCCGGCCGGCTCCGGGGTGACGGTGTCGAAGTCGAACGCGCCCAGCTCGGTGAGCAGGAGTTCGCCATCGTTGATCTGGCGGGGGTCGGGCGGGTCGAGGAAACCGAAGTCGGCGACCTCGCCGAGCCCCAGGTCGGCCATCCGCAGCAGCACCGACGCGAGGTTCGTCCGCAGGATCTCCGGGTCGGTGAACTCCGGGCGGCCGGTGAAGTCCGCCTCGCTGTACAGCCGGATGCAGATGCCGTCGGAGGTACGACCGCAGCGGCCCTTGCGCTGGTTCGCCGACGCCTGCGAGACCGGTTCGATCGGCAGCCGCTGCACCTTCGTCCGGTGGCTGTACCGGGAGATGCGCGCGGTGCCCGGGTCGACGACGTAGCGGATGCCGGGGACGGTCAGCGAGGTCTCGGCGACGTTGGTCGCCAGCACCACCCGCCGGCCGGTGTGCGGTTCGAACACCCGGTGCTGCTCGCCCGCGGACAGCCGCGCGTAGAGCGGCACGATCTCGGTGTGCGGCCGCTGCTCGCGGGCAAGCGCCTCGGCGGTGTCGCGGATCTCCCGCTCGCCGCTGAGGAACACCAGGATGTCGCCCGGCCCCTCGGCGCACAGCTCGTCGACGGCCTCGCTGATCGCCTGCGTCTGATCACGCTCGACCTCCCGGCGTTCGCCCCCACGCCGCTCGGCCTCACCGCGCCGCCCACGCCGACCCTGCGTACCACTGCTGCCGCCGCCCCGACCAGCCTCGCCACTGCCCGAACCACGACCGGCCTTGCCGCCGCCGCCGGTGTCGGTGTCGGCGTCGGTGTCGGCGTCGGTGTCGGCATCGACGTCCTCGTCCTCGTCGTCGTTGCTCGCGACGAGCGGCCGGTAGCGAACCTCGACCGGGAAGGTACGGCCAGAGACCTCGATGACGGGGGCGTCGCCGAAATGCGCCGAGAACCGGGCCGTCTCGATCGTCGCCGAGGTGATGACGACCTTCAGATCGGGGCGCCGCGGCAGCAGCGACCGCAGGTAGCCGAGGATGAAGTCGATGTTCAGGCTGCGCTCGTGCGCCTCGTCGATGATGAGGGTGTCGTAGCGGCGCAGCGCCCGGTCCGAGGAGATCTCGGCGAGCAGGATGCCGTCGGTCATGAGCTTGACCAGAGTGTCGTCGTGGACCTGGTCGGTGAACCGGGTCTGGTAGCCGACGACGCCACCGCCGGTCTGCGGCGCCGGGGTGCCCAGCTCCTCGGCGATGCGGTCGGCGACCGTCCGCGCGGCGATCCGGCGTGGCTGGGTGTGTCCGATCATCCCGCGCACGCCGCGGCCGAGTTCCAGGCAGATCTTCGGGAGCTGGGTGGTCTTCCCCGAACCGGTCTCGCCGGCGACGATGACGACCTGGTGGTCGCGGATCGTGGCGAGGATCTCGTCCCGGCGCCCCGCGACCGGCAGCTCGTCGGGATAGGTGATCGCCGGCACCCTGGCCTGCCGCCGCCGCACCCGTTCGGCCGCGCGGTCGGCATCGGCCGCGATCGCCCGCAGGGCGCGCTGGCGGGCCGCGGGCTCCCGGGTGCGCCGGCTGTCGGCGAGGCGCCGGCCCAGGCGGTGCGCGTCACGGGGCGCCAGCTCCGCCAGCAGCGCGGTCAGTTCACCGATCCGTACCGCCCGCTGCTCGCCAGCGTCCTCGGCGCCGTCAGACGCGGGCGGCGCACCGCCCGCGGCCTTTTCCCCGCCTGCGGCCTTCTCCCGGTCCGGGGCTTTCTGCCCGTCGGCTGCCTGCTCTCCGTCGGCGGGCCGACCCTCGGCGGAGCGCGGGCCTTCTCTGCGCCGGCGGTTGGTCCGAGGGCTGGCGGCCTGCGGCGGAGCACCGCTGTGGCCGGTGGCGGGCGTCGGCGGGTCCGGCGCCGGTTGCGCGGCGGGGGAGTCAGGTGGCGACGTGGACGGCCGAGAGCTCACGCGCTGTCCTTCCACACACCCTCCAGCCTAGGACACCGGCGACGCGGGTCCGCCCGGCGAGCGTCGCCCACCACCCGGGCGCCGCCCGCCATGCCGTGCGCCGGCCCGTACCGATCTGCCCGCCAGGCCCTCGTTGCGCCCTTTGTCGCCCACCGTCGGCGGCAGGCCGGTACCCTGCCTCCAGTTCACCGGGAGCGACGCACTCCCGCCTGGAAGTTACGGAACGTGGCGATACTCACGTGACTATGCGCAGTTCGGCCGCCCTCGGGTGAGCGGTGTGCGTGCGAGCGAACTGACGGTGGACGAAACCGCATCCCGGTGCCTGGCGCCGGGCGCCGCCGCCGGGTCCCTCGGTCCGGCTGTGACGGACACCGCGTTCGGCGCCGCCGCGCTGGAACTCGGACGGGCGTCGGCCGAGCTCGGTCGGGCCCACCGGGCGCTCGCGCGGGTGATGGCCGGCGTGCTCATCGCGCTGCACGCCGTTGCCATCGTGCTGAGCGTCGGCTACCTCCTGCTGTGGCACTGGTACGACGGCCAGCCGGCGGCGACGGTCGCCGCCGTGACGACCGTCGCCTGGGACGTGGTGTTCTGCGCGGTGGCCCGGCGGCGCGGCGTCGGGCGCCCGCTGGCGGCGGCGAGCGCCGCGATCGCGCTGGTTCTCCTCCTGACCGCGGACCGCTGGCTGCCGCCCGAGTCACTGGGCGACAGCGGCAACTTCGTCTTCCTCGCCGCGGTCAACGGTGCGGTGGCGGTCATCTGGGCGTTTCCGGCGGCTGCCGCCGGGCCCCTGGTGCTGCTGCTCGGCGCCGGTGCGCTCGTCGGCGGTTGGGGACACTTCCCGCAGGCGGTCGTCCAGGCCGCACTCCTGGTGCTCGCGCCTGGGCTGCTGGGGCTGTCGATCGGGCGACTGCGGGAGGCCGCCCAGGTCGCGGACCGGCGATGGGCGAACGTGGAGGCCCGCTACCGCGGCGAGGCGGTCGTGCTCGCCGTCGCCCGTGACCGGCGGGAACGCGAGCGGATCATCCATGACACGGTGCTCAACACGCTGACCGGGATCGCCTGGGGCGGCGGACGCGACGTCGTGCTGGCCCGCCGCCGCTGTGCCAGCAGCCTCGCCGCGGTGCAGGACCTGTTGGACCCGGACGGGCCCGGCGGACCGGCCATCGACGAGCGTCTCGCCGAGATCGCGGACGAGGCGGTCGGGCGCGGCCTGCGGGTCGACGTGGACAACCGGCTGCGCGTCGCCGGCCGCGGCGAGGTGCCGGTCGAACTGCCCGCCGTGGTGGTCACCGCGTTCGCCGGCGCCGTCCGCGAGACGCTCGCGAACGTCGAGCGGCACGCCGGCACCCAGCACGCGCGGATCCACATCGACGGTGGCCCCGGCGTGGTCACCGTCCAGGTGTCCGACGCGGGCCGGGGATTCGACCCGGACCAGGCCAGTCCGAACCGGCTGGGCCTGAGACGATCCGTCGTCGGCCGGATCGAGGACGTCGCGGGCACGGTGGCGGTCACCTCGGCGCCCGGGTGCGGCACGACCGTGCGGCTGCAGTGGCGTGTCCCCGAAGTCACCGATGACGTGCGGGCGGCCGAACCCGGCCGACGCGGCGGCCGGATCAGCGCGCTCAGCCGCCGCGTCGGGGTCCTTCTCATCGGCGGCGGGGATGGCGCCACGGGCCGGCGGCGCGGCGCTGGTGGCGCGGGCGATTCCGGGGTCGGACCGGGCGGGATGCGCGGCGGATTCGTCCCGGATCGTCGCCGTGTCGCGGCCATCGCCGCCGATCTGGGCACCGCCTACGCCGCCGGGCTGCGCCGGGCGGTCGGGAACGTGGCCGGAGCCTGGCTCGTGATCATGATTGTGCCGCTGGTCGCCACCCTGGGGTGGGTACGGGTGCGCCCGGTGGCGGGGCTGCTGTGGTTGGCGTTGGCCGGGTTGATCGCCGCGGCCGCGGCGCGGGTCCGCCGCGGCGCGCTGACCCGCGGCGAGGCCCTCGTGCTACTGGTCGCAACACTCGGGATCACGATTGCCGCCACCGCGAACACCACCGGCGGGGACATCGTAAGGATCGTCGACTGGCCGCTGCTGGTCGTCCCGCTGCTCCTGGCGTTCGTGACCGCGTCCCGACCGAAGCGGGAGTGGGCCGCGGCGCTGGTGGTGACGGTCCTGCTGTTCGGCGGACTCGTGCTCGGCCGGCATACCGGTGAGGACCTGGTGACTGCCCGGCTGGGTTCGGTCGTCTACGGATGCTGCGTCGTTCAGATCATCACGGCGATGCTCGGCCCGCTGCTGCGCGGAACGGCGGACTCGACGGCCCGTCGGCTCGCCGCCGAGGCGGAACTCGCCGCCCACGCCGACTCCACGCCGATGATCCGCCGGGAGCGGGTCGCCTGGCTGGGAACCGTCGAACGGGACGTGCTGCCGCTGCTGGCCGGCGTGGCCGAGGGACGGCTGGATCCGAACGCACCCGCGGTGCGCAGCCGGTGCGTCGGCCAGGCCGCGGCGATCCGCCGGGCGCTGACCGGCGGTGGGCCCTCCTCGGCGCTGGCCGAACTGGACGCGGTACTCGGGGATGCCGCTGGGGCGGGCGTCGGCGTGGAGGTCCAGCGGGACGGCGACCTGCGGTGCGCCCCACGCGCGGTCCGTGCCGCGCTGGCCGACCGGGTCGGCGAGGTGCTCGCCGCGGCACCGGGTGGCCGGGCGATCGTCACGGTGCTCTGGTCGCCGGACGGCGGCAGCGTCTTCGTCACCATGCCCTGGCCCCCGGAGTCGCCGCCGCTGACCCTCCGCAGCGACAGTGGGAAGGGAGTCGAACCGGGCCTCGGCGTTGACCTCGCGGTCGACGACGGTCTGCTGAGCCTCGAACTGAGCTGGCCATCGTCCTGAGCTGGCCATCGTCCTGAGCTGGCCATCGTTGCTGCCGGTCGTGCCCGGCGGCCGGCGCGCGCCGGATGATCGGCCGGCGACACCGGCCCCGGGTCCTACAGCTCGTTGACGATCCGCCGCAGGAGATCGGGGGTCTCCGCCGGCGTCGTGCTGTCCACGCTGAGCCGGTTGTAGACCTCCATGTAGCGGTCGACCTCCTCGCGCTTGTCGAGGTAGCTCGAGCTCGTGAGCTGCTCCAGGTAGACCACGTCGGGCAGGTCCATCTCCGGAAAACGCAGGATCGTGAACGCGCCGCCCTCCGCCGCGTGGCCGCCGAAGGCGAACGGCATCACCTGGAGGGTGAGATTGGGCATCTCGGAGAGGGCGACCAGATGCTCGATCTGCGCGCGCATCACCTTCGGCCCGCCGATCGGACGACGCAGAGCAGCCTCATCGACGACTACCCACAGTCGCGGAGCGTTGGCGCGGTACAGCAGCTTCTGCCGATTGATCCGGACGCTGACGCGTCGCTCGATGGTCTCGGACGACAGTCCGCTGCCACCCTGCGTGATGATCGCCCGGGCATACTCCTCGGACTGGAGCAGTCCTGGAATGAACTGCACCTCGTAGGTCCGGATTAGTTGAGCCGACTCCTCCAGCCCGACGTATGGCTGGAACCAGGTGGGCAGGACATCATTGAAGTTCTGCCACCAGCCGGCGGTGTTCGCTTCCCGGACGAGCGCCAGCAAAGGTGCCCGCTCACCTTCCTCCGTGACCTGATAGAAGGTCAGAAGGTCTGCTACATCACGCTCTTTGAAGCTGACCCGCCCCAGCTCCATCCGGCTGATCTTCGACTCCGAGGCGCGGATGTGGTAACCCGCGGTCTCCCGGGTGATGCCCTTCTCCTCGCGTAGTCGACGTAGCTGGGAGCCGAGGAGGATCCGACGCACGGTCGGTCCACTTCCCGGCTGAGCTGTCGTCACGGTCGGCCCCCTCGCCATCGGTCAACGCAAGAGTATGACATCTGATCTTCTGGATCCGGTTACGTCTCTGGTTCTCATGTCCGAGTGGGTGTCGCTTCTTTAGCGCGGTAAGGGTTATTTATATACTCGCTCACGGAGAGTGCGGGAAGCGGGTGTCCACTTACTGGCCCGGTTAGACATCCAGTCTGGGCGACCGAGGTCTGGTCGTGGCTCGGTGTGATGCAAGACTTCCGTTCTGTTTCCGATGGCGCGGAAGTCGATCGATCCAGGCGAGCGTGAACGGAACTCCGTCCGGTCCGCGGCCCGCGCGGCAGTTCCCTTCCGTACGTCCTCACCTCTCTCGCCCTCCCTCCGTGCCATCGCGCCTGCGTTGCCATCGCGCCCGCGTTGCCGTCGCCCATCCGTCTCGTTGCCGCGCGACCCGCCGCCCACGAGGCGACGTGCTCGCCCACTGCCCACCGCCGGTGGCCGACGTGCTGGTCGCGGTCAGCGTGTCGATGTTGATTTTTCTGCGCCGTCTCGGGTCGACCACCCCGGGTGGGTCCACCGCGCAGGCGTGCGCGGTGGCGCTCGACCGCAGTCCGCGTGCGTCGGTCTGATTTCACCCGACGCGGCCGGCGAGGAGCGGCGCCGGAACGCCCACTTGGGTGAATGCGACCGGTTCGCGTGGCCGTCGGCGGCGGGGTGCCGATGGTCGGTGCGGCCGGTCCGCCGCCAGGTCTGCACACGGGTCGCGGGCGCCTCGAGTGGAACTCGCGTCCGATCCGTGGTCGTGGGGTGCCGCCGTCGAGAGGCTACGTGGTGCGAACGCGCCATCTGTGGCCCGACGATGGGCCTCCGTTGCTTTTCCCCGCGCTGTCTCCACTCCTCCTCGAGACGGCCTGCGCCGCCCCTGTGGCGGGAGACCCGGCCTGCCCGCGCCTGTGAGTTTTGCACCTTACGGGTCCCCCCGAACGGTCGACCCGCGGGTACCGGGGAGGGCGCGTTTCCGGGGGTGACCGCGGCCTATTCGCGCACTTTGACGCCCTATCCGCCGTCTTTGTCCAAGACACCCGGCGCGGGGAGTTGGCCATCAACGTCGTGTTTCATCCCACTTGAGCCGAATGAATATGGTGAATTACCACCTCTTTGGGCTACATGACCGTCTTGCGGGCCCCGAAGAGTGCCATTCGGTCGGGGAGGGGGAGGCCCGGCAGCGCGCCGTCCAACCCGACCGCCGTCCACAGGCTGGCGCCGCGCGGACGGCGCCCCGGGTGCATGCCCGGGCCGGGGGCGCTCGGGCGCGGTCCGACCCCCGTCCGCGCGGCGCCCGGACGCCGGGCCCGCGTTCGGTGCCCGCCTGTCGTGCCCGCGTGGCATGCCCGCTCGCCTGTCGGGCCCGCCCGCGTGGCGGTTGCCATCCGTCGGCATGCGCCCCCCGTGGGTGTGCGGTCCGCGACGGTACCGGCAGGTAGGCCGCGGCCAGGTGGGATGTCCGATCGCCGTCGACAATCGCACGTGAGGTTGTGGCACGCACATGCGACCCGCTTGATGCACGTGCACCTGACCGTGCTGTATCGTGAGCCGAAGTTCGTGCAGGCGCACACGCGGTCATCTTCGGGCGGGATGTCGGGGATCACTCCGAGATGATCGACGAGGTGTCCATCGCAGCGCGGCGGTGCGACAGGCGGGCTGCGTGGGATGAGGGCTGTCGCGGCGCGGCCCCTCGGGCTTCGGGAGAGCGCATGGGCAAGATTTACAGCGGCATGCCGGCGACGGCGCTGGAACGGGTGACCTGGCAGAAGAGCCGGCGGAGCAACTCCCAGGGCAACTGCGTCGAGATGGCGAAGCTCCCGGGCGACGAGGTCGCCGTGCGCAACTCCCGACACCCCAACGGACCCGCCCTCGTCTACACCCGGGCCGAGATCGAGGCGCTGATACTCGGCGCCAAAGACGGCGACTTCGACAACCTCCTGCAGTAGCCATCCCTAGACATGGTCATGCTGACTCCGGTCATTTCCTCCTCGCGGGCCCCCTCGGTGACCGCGAAGGCCGCCGCCCCGCGAACCGACGCCGTCCCCGTCGCCCTCGGGCTGCCGGATCGGATGGACACGCGGCACGACGGCGACCGCTCGGTCGCCTCCCGTACCAGCCTGCCCCAGCGGTCAGCGGTCACCTTCGCGTGTTCGTCGGCCCCCCGGACCGGAGACACCATGACCTCCCCCCCTGCGGAACGGATCTTCAGCTCCGGGGATCTCCCCCTGCTCTCCCTGCCCGGCGCCGATGGACTGATCACCTGTCAGTGGACCCGCGAGAACCCAGGTGTGCCGGCGCCCGCCGCCAGCGGCGACGCGAGCGCGGAACGACGGCGGGCCCAGGTCGGGTTCGTGCTGGTGGAGCCGGCCTGGCTGGTCCGGGCCGCCGCCGAGCGGGTGCGCGCGCCGGGGGTGGACGCGATCGTGCTGCACGCTCATGCCAGCCCGCCCGGGCGTAGCGCGCTCGCGCTGGCTTTCGCGTCGCACCTGCGCAACGTCCTGCGGCGGCCGGCCGCCGGGGTCGACACCAGGATCGGCAACAACGTGGTGACGGCTGGCCTGCGCCCGGATCTGCGGGGCTTCGCCGACCTGGTCCGGATCCCCCATCTGGTCACCATCACGGACGGCACGGGCGCGGTCGCCGACACGGTCGTCTGGGAGATCATGACCATCGACCAGTTCGACAGCTGGCTGGACGGCGCGGCGCGCCCTGACCAGCGGGCCATCGAAGCGCACCTGCCGGGCCTGCTCCGGCTGCGCGGGCTGCAGCGGCTGGGCCGGTTGGACCAGCGCCTAGCCGGGGTGCTGACCGACATGCTCGACGGCGGGCCGCTGACCACCCGCCTGGTCCACCGCTTCCCGAGGGTGGTGCTCCCGCTGGCCGCCGCGGCCTGAACGGGCCGGCCGGCGCTGGATCCCACCTCGGCCGCCCCGCAGCGTCGCGGGTCGGTCGAGGTGTCCACCCGCCGTCGGCGTGGCCCCGGCGCGGGACGGCGGCACGGCGGCGGCCGGCGGTCGCCGCCGCGGCCGCTTCGGCGCAGCCCGGAGGACCCCGCGGGACGCCGCGACCTGGCGCCTCGGCCACCGGGTGGGTCTTTCCGGGCTGCGCCCGCCGCCCTCGGCGGGGGGCCGTGGCGGTGAGCCAAGGGTGCCAGCGCGGCCCCGGGTCTGGGCTTCATGTGTCCTTGTGTGTGCTGCCGCCCCCACGGGGAACCGGCATGCGCGACGGTTGGTCTGCGGCGCGCCTAACACCACCAGACAGTCGTTGTGGGCCTATGGTCAGGCGCACCGGAACGCCGCTTTATGGGGAGAGTCGCGGATGACCGTATCGCTCGAGGATGCCCGTCGGATCATCGCCGCCGGGGAAAGGTATGCGATTCACCTCGGTCAACCGGTTAACATCGCTGTCGTCGATCACGCCGGAATTCTGGTGGCGCACGTCCGCATGGACAATGCCCGGCTGCGGACTGCCGACATCTCGGTCGAGCGGGCCTGCGCGGCGCGGGTCGCCGCCCTGCCGGCCCGCCTGGTGAACCACGCCGGCGGCGGCCCCGGTGACGGGGAGTGGGACGTCGTGCCAGCCCAACCCGGCTCCGGCCTCACCGGTGCGGTGCCGTTGCGGCGCGACGGGCTGATCGTCGGTGCGGTCGGGGTCAGCGGCGGCCCCACTCCCCACGACGAGGCGATCGCCCGGGCGGCGGCTGCCGCGTTCTGACCGCGACGAACCTCCCGCGCCACCGGTCAGCGGGCCGGCCCCGACCTCGTCCCCAGGGTTGGGGTGGCCCCCTCGTCTCGTCGTAGGGCGACGGCGACGACGAGACGGGCCCGTGCGTTGCCCGCTGCGCGGCAATCTCACAAAATCTACCGATTACCGCCATCGCGGCTGATCGGGTGCCTAGCGTGGTCCCCGTGGGGAGCGTCATGGCCTCGCACGCCGGATCGCGCCGACGGCGTGGCGCCAGGGCCGCACTGGCCGGACTGGCGTCTGTGGCGATGGCCGTGGCCCTCGTGGGTTGCCGCGTGTCCAGCGATGGCCGGTCGGCGGCGCCCACCTGCGCCGAACCGGGGGTGAATGCGGATGCGATCCGCCTCGGCCTGCTCTACCCGGACACCGGGAACTCGGCCTCGCTGTTCCTGCCGTTCCGGGCCGGCGTCGACGCCCGGCTTGGCGTAGCCAACGCTGCGGGGGGCGTGAACGGCCGCCAGATCCGTTACACCTGGCGCGACGACGCCTCCAGCCCCGCCGGCAATGACGCCGCCGCGCGCACTCTCGTCAACGACGACCGGGACTTCGGCCTCCTCGAGTCCTCCGCGGTGGCCAGCGGCTCCGCGGCCTTCCTGCACTCCGTGGGGGTGCCGGTCGTCGGCCCGGCGCTGGAAGCCGTCTGGACGCAAAACGACAACATGTTCAGCTATTCGAACCTGGTGTCCGACGGTCCCTCGGTGACTGTCTGGGGTGACTTTGTCGCCGAGCGCGGTGGCCACCGTGCGGTGATCGCGCAGTCGGGGTTCTCGGCGACCTCGATGGCGCTGGCCGACAAGCTGGCGGTGAGCCTGCAGGCGGCCGGGATCCCGGTGGTGGGCCGGGTCGACGCGACCGGACCGATCGATGTGGCGGGGATCGGCCGGAAGGTGCTCGCCAGCGGAGCGGATGTCCTGGTGGGCACGGTGACCGGCGCGGCTTTCGGCCAGGTGGTGGTCGGTGCCCGGGCCGCCCGGGCGAACCTGAAGGTCATCCTTTCGCCGGTCAGCTACGACCAGCGGCTGCTGCGGCTCTTCGGCCCGGTGCTTGCCGGTCTCTACACGTTTGTCGATTACCAGCCGTTCGAGGTGGACACTCCGGCGCACCAGCGTTTTCTCGCCGCCATGCGCACCTACGCGCCGGAGATCTCGCCGCCGGCCCAGCAGTCCGCGCTGGCGGGCTGGATCTCGACGGACCTGTTCCTGACCGGCCTCGCCGCCGCCGGGCCGTGCCCGAGTCGGGCGGCGGTCGTCCGGCTTCTGCGCGCGACGAAGGGCTACGACGCGGACGGGCTGCTGCCCGCCCCGATCGATTTCTCGTCGGACGGCGGCAAGGTCAACCGCTGCTACACCTTCCTCCGGGTCAACGCGGACGCGAAGGGCTTCGACCTGATCCGGCCGGCGCCCCGCTGCGGCACCGAGATCAGCCAGTAGAACCGGCACCGCCGGGGGAGCCGGACCGGCTCGGATGGGCGTTCGCCAGCGCCGATGAGGGGATTCGCGCACGTGGACGGGCCCGCGCGGCGGCGAGCTGGAATCTGTGAGCGGCTCCGGCCTCACACAGCACCCCTTGCGGAGGGCTGTCGGACTAGCATCGCGGACGCGACCGAAAACAGTGCAGCTCGGTGGGCTGGTCCACGATCGCCCGGCGGTCGTCCCGGCTCGGCTTGCCGCCCGATCCCACGGATGACCCGTACCAGGAGATGCCAGTGAGTTCTACGCCTGTCAACGTCACCGTCACCGGTGCTGCCGGTCAGATTGGCTACGCGCTGCTGTTCCGTATCGCGTCGGGCCAGTTGCTGGGCGCGGACACGCCGGTCAAGCTGCGGCTGCTGGAGATCCCGCAGGCAGTCCGGGCGGCCGAGGGCACCGCGCTCGAACTTGAGGACAGCGCCTTCCCGCTGCTCGCTGGGGTGGACGTGTTCGACGACGCCAAGCGCGCCTTCGAGGGCACGAACGTCGCTCTGCTCGTCGGCGCCCGGCCCCGGTCGAAGGGTATGGAGCGCGGCGACCTGCTCTCGGCCAACGGCGGAATCTTCAAGCCGCAGGGCGAGGCGATCAACAGCGGCGCCGCCGAGGACATCAAGGTCCTCGTCGTCGGCAACCCCGCGAACACGAACGCCCTCATCGCCCAGACGCACGCGCCCGACGTGCCGGCGGAGCGGTTCACCGCGATGACCCGCCTCGACCACAACCGGGCGATCGCGCAGCTTGCGAAGAAGCTCGGCGTCCCCAACACCGAGATCAAGAAGATCACGATCTGGGGTAACCACTCGGCCAGCCAGTACCCCGACATCTTCCACGCCCAGGTGGGTGGCCGCAGCGGTGCCGAGGCCGTCGGCGACCAGAAGTGGCTCGCCGAGGAGTTCATCCCGCGGGTCGCCAAGCGCGGCGCCGAGATCATCGAGGTGCGGGGTGCGTCCTCGGCGGCCTCGGCGGCCTCCGCGGCCATCGACCACGTCTACACCTGGGTGAACGGCACCCCCGAGGGGGACTGGACCTCCGCGGCGCTGCCGTCCGACGGTTCCTACGGCGTGCCCGAGGGTCTCATCTCCTCGTTCCCGGTCACCGCCGCCGGCGGCCGGTTCGAGATCGTCCAGGGCCTTGAGCTCGACGCGTTCTCCCACGAGAAGATCGATGCCTCGGTGCGTGAGCTTGCCGAGGAGCGGGAAGCCGTCCGCGCGCTCGGCCTGATCTGAGCTGACTCGACAGCCGCGGCGGCGCAATGTCGCCGCGGCGGTCCCGCTCGCGCGGGCGAGCACTCCTCGACCGGCTCTCGGGAAGTCCCGGGCCGGCCCTCCCACCCCGGGTTTAGAATGATCCCCGGTCACCGTCCCGGCTGTGTCACGGCCAAGGCCGGGTTCGGTCGGAGACCGCACACCGGTTCGGGGGAACTCGTGACGCAGAGGCTGAGCGAGCGGGAGATCGAGGCGCTGTCGCGCACCTTCTGCACGCGGACCAGCGCCATCCAGTTGTTGGAGCAGGCCGGGCTGTCCCGGGGCCGGGCGCCGGTGTTCACCGGCTCGCCCGACGAGTTCTGGTCCGAGGTTTCCGCCGAACTCAACGAGGGTCTGCTCCTCGAGGGCCGGGTTCGGATCCTTGCCGCCGCGGCGAAGCGATATCCCGCCAATGCGGTGTTCACCGCGGCCGGTCCGGCGCAGCGAACGGAGCTGGATTCGCGCGTCGCCGCCCGCTCTGTCCGGGTGGGCGGATGGGCACCGGCTGGCCAGCCGCGCCATGCGAGCCTGTTCTGCCTCGACGCCCGTGGCTACAGCAAGAACGGCATGCTTGCTCAGATCGACTGGCGCAACGGTCTGCGGGGCATCGTGGATCATGCGATGCAGAGCGTCGGACTGGTCGATGACCTGGTTCTGCTGCGCCAGGACCACGGCGACGGCTGTCTGGTCGCCGTCGACGGGACGGTGGAGAAGGCCCGGCTCGCCAGCGATTTCGTCCGCGAGCTGCGGATCGCCCAGCGGGAGTTCAACGCGGCTCGCCAGAACGCGCGGCTGCGGCTGCGAATGTCGCTGCACCAGGGCGACGTGATCCCTGACGGGGACGGCGCGGCGGGGGACGCCGTGGTGGTCGCCGCCCGCCTCATCGATGCGGAGCCGGTGCGCGAACTCCTGGAGCGCTACCCGAATGCGGATCTCGTGCTGGCACTGTCCCCGGAGTTCTACCGGGCCACTGTCGCCGAACATCTCCGCGATCTGGAACCCAGCCACTTCCGCGAGCTCACGCTGACGGTCGGCACCAAGTTCTCCGGCAGTGCCTGGGTGTCCCTGCCTGGGCATTCGGCGTACCCGCCCGTGGACGGTGAGCGCGAGTCCGCTCCCGGCTCCGGTGAGGCGCCGCCGTTTCCCGGCCGCGAATCCTGACGGTCCGGTGCTGCGCCCGGCCTGAGGGCCCATCGACCGGTCAGCGTGCGCCGAGGTGCTGTGCGCTACCGAGGTGCTGTGCGCTACCGAGGTGCTGTGCGCTACCGAGGTGCTGTGCGCTACCGGACGCGTGCGCCAGCAGGTGCCGCAGCCCTCGGCCGTAGCTGGTGCTGCCATCGAAGCGGCTCCATTCCGTGAGGGCGGCCATCAGGGTGCTCACCTCGGTCGCCGACGCCTCGCCGGTGCGCGCCCGCTCGATCAGGCTGTGTAGGCGCGCGGTCCAGGCGAGCGCGTCGTTGCCGGCGGCCAGCGCGCGCCGCGCCGCCTCGTCGACCCGGGCGCGCCGCAGCATCGGGCGGTCGGTCGCCGTGGGAGCCTCGGCGAGGCGGATGAGCCCGGCAGCCCGCCCGGCGTCGGACCTGATGCGGCTGTAGGCGGCCAGCGATCGTCGCCACAGCTCTTCGGCTCGGTCTCGATAGGCTGGCCGGAGGGCGGGAATCAGCATGCCGTCCCAGCGGCGCCCCAGTGTCAGCGCCCCGCCGTCCGGGAAACCGGCCCAGTCACCCCGCACCAGCGCGGCGTGTGCCAGCGTGGCGTCGTCGGCGTCTCCCGCTGATTCCACCGTGTCCAGAGCTCGCCCGGCCCCGGCCTCCTGGCCCGCGCGGAACAGCAGGTCCGCCCGGAGGATCTGGGCATAGGCGCTGGCCTGTCGGACGGGAAGTTCCGCGAGCCTGGCGACGAACGCGTCCGCCACCGCGAGCGCGTCGCCGGTCGCCTCCGGGCTGTGTAGCAGGCGGTCCTCGGCTCGCGGGATGCTCGGGTCCGCCGTCCCGTCCACGATCGCCACCGCGGAGCCGACATCAGGCTGACTGGCGACGACCACGACGTTGCCTGACCCGGAGACGAACGCCGCGCCGGTCGTCGACGCGCTGGCCGCAGCGGCGCCTGCCCCGGCAGCAACGGCCGGCACCAGCACCGACGGCATGCGGCCGCCTGTAGCCGTCTCCTCCGCAGGTTCCGCTGGCTCGACAGTCTCGGCTGGTCTGCCCGGCGTCGCGGGCTCGACGGGTGTGGTGGATGGTTCCGGCACGGCGGGCCGCACCGACGCCGTCGGCGCGGCCGGTGCCGGTGGCTGCACCGGGGCGTGCTGGTCGATCGGCAGGAGACCGCCGCGCGGACGAGCACGCAGGCCCGCACGCAGTGAACCATGCCCGCCGCCGGCATGCCGGACGAGGCCGGCGGCACCGGTCCAGCCGAACAGGATCGGCATGGTCGCCGCCCACGGCCGGCTCGGGTCGGCGACGAGGGCCGCAGCCGGGGTTTCGGCGACCGCGCGGGGTGACGCGACCCGCGCGTGCCGGGCCGCCGTGCGCGGCGGACGGTCGGCGCGGTGGGCCACGCCGTGATCGGGCCGGCGGTCCTTGGCTTCGGCGGCGGGTCCGACAGCGGTCCAGACGGCCATCGCGGCGGGTGACGTGCGGGCGGCGGCGTCCGGGCCGGCGGCCGGGACCGGCAGCGCGGGACGAGGGGGCCCGGCCGCGCGGCCTGCGGGCAGCTCACGCGGGGCCAGCCGAGCCATCCGACCGTGGGGCGGCGGATCGTCGAGCAACCGCGCCCGGGCCATCCGCACGCAGGGGATGACCTCGGCTGCCAGGACGCAGATGACCGCCGTGGTGGGTTCGAGGAGATCCGCTCGTTGTCGATGCACCGCGCGCGCCGTCCAGGCGGTCAGTGGGGTCTCTCCCGCTCCGGTGGAGCCGCCGGGCCAGGGGCGGGCGAGGCCCGCATCGTCCGGGGCCCAGTTCAGGTCGAGCGCGAGTGCCGCCAGGAACAGCGCTTCGTGCGCGGCGGCCTGGTCGGCGTCGGCACGGTCGTGTTCGCTGTGGCGCAACTCGCGCAGCGCGCCCTTGGGCCGCCCGGCGGCGAGGGCGACGGCCGCCCGGACGAGATGCCGCTCGCCGGCCGGCGGGATCGGGTACCGCACAGGCACCCAGGCAGGCTCGACACGGTGTTGTTCGTGCATGAGGAGCGCGATGAGGAGCCGGGCTGAGGAAAGCGGCATCGGACGTGTTCCTTCGCGAGCGGCGCGGAAAGCGGGTGGTCCTACACCTCGGACCTGGCGAGAATTCCCTGCGGGCTTACGACGGTACCCAGTATTCCGTCATGAGGAAATGGGTTCGACCCGATCCACGCTCACTTTTCGTGGCATCCTGCGTATCTCTAGGAAATGGCTGTTGTCGACGCAATAGTCGTCGAGGGAAAATATCTATACACAATTAAGCTCTGCTAGAAAAGTGGACCGTGCGCCGCCCGGTGGTCGAGGCGGTGCCGACACCGGCCAGGCCAGCGCGGCCGGCCCGGCGGCCGGGGGAGCGCGTCGTGCTCGGGCGGGCGGCCGTCAGATGACGTCGAACGGGACGGCTTCGTAGTGGCGGTGAAGATCCGCCGCGAACGACGCCGAACCGGCGAACTGGTGCCCGTCGATGGCGGCGACGGGTGCGATGCCGCGCGAGTTCGTCACCACGGCCGCGTCGAACCTGGCCAGATCGGCAAGTCGTACCGGCGCCCGCGTGTGGCTCGTCGATCGTTCCAGCAGAGCCATCGTCACGCCGTGCAACGCCGGCGCGGCCGGCCAGACCGTCGTGTTCCCGGCCCGGAAACCGACGTTGGTCGTGGCACCCTCGGCGATGGTTCCGTCGGGGCCGGTCAGCAGCGCCTCGTCGAAGCCGCAGCGGCGAGCGAGGCGCCGATACTGCGCCTGCCCGAAGGTCCCCAGGTGCTTGATATGCGCAAACGGCCTGGTGTAGAGCACCGACATGAGTCGCTGGGCGGTGCTCGGCGGCTCGCTGGGCGGGCCGACCGCGACGATGAGCCGCGCCGGTTGCGGCCCGGCGTCGAGGTCCTGCGCGGCGACGACCCGGACGGTGGCGTCCTGGCGCGCGGCGGCCAGCGCCTGCCGGATCCGGGCCCGGACCAGATCGCCGGGTAACGCCGCGTCGTACAGCTCGCGATGGGCGTCCTCGAGGCGGCGCAGATGCAGGTCGAGGCCGCGGACGCGGCCGGCACGGACCTGCATGACGGTGAAGTGGCCGTGGGGGAGCAGGGCCGCCGGCAGCGGGGCCCCGAGGGCGGCGGGCTGCCCGTCGACCTCGACGTACCACGATGTGGGATCGGCCACCGGCTCACGATAGCGATCGCGCGCCACGCGGTCGATCGAGGGCCTACCGGGCGACGAACGCCACATCCCATTCGCTAGCGTGCTGTCCTGGGTTCACCACCGTCGGCGGGCTGACCGCGAGGGCGACGGACGAACCGCCCGTATATCTGAGCAGCCTGTCGAACGAATGGAGTGGACACATGTCCGACCTTGCCGTCGACCCCACGGCCGACCCCGCGAAGCTTGTCAGCATCTTGGCCGACATGTCGGAGCGTGAGATTTCTGACCTGCTTACCGGGCCAGCCGGAGAAGGCGTCCTCGACGAGATCTTCCGGCAGATGCGCGACACGTTCCGGCCTGAGCAGGCTGGCGGTGAGAATGCCCTGGTCCGTTTCGCCCTCGGTGGCGGCCCGGGTGGTTCCACGCGCACCTACGATCTGCGGATCATCGAGGGAGCGTGCACCCTCGGGACCAATGCGCCGGCCGACGCCGCCGACGTCCCCGCCGACCGGGCGCTGACGATCAGCACCGACCGGGTCCGCTTTGTCCGGGTGCTCACCGGCCAGGTCAGCGGCGCCAAGCTCTTCCTCACCAGGAAGATCAAGATCGACGGTGACATGAAGTTCGGCGCCAAGGTCATGACCTGGTTCGGGATCAACCAGGAGGACTGATCTGCTCCCGAGCCCGCGCCGCTCGCGCTGGTCGAGCACTCAGTGTGCTGATCGTACTACCGTCCCCTGGGGGTGGCGGTGCTCGGACGCTGCGCGCCGACCTGCGCGGGCGCCCGCATCGGGAGGCTGGATGGCACGGCTGGTACTCGACGACCAGACGTACGACCTGCCCGCCGGGACGGACGCGGCCGCGCTGCGGCGCCGCGCCGCCGACGTGATGAGCGGCCGGACCGGCAACGTCGGCCTCGACCGGGTCACCCTCGCCGGCGGCAAGGTCCTGGAGGTCAACTGGCGCTCGGTCGGCGTCGTCCAGGTGGTGGACGACGCCCCGGACGACGCCGGCTGACGGCCGCCGGCGCGGCTCAGAGGGCGAACTCGGCCGGGTCCAGTCCGAGGGTGAGCGCGACATCGCGGACGACGGCCCGTTCGCTGGCCACGAACTCACCGTCGACCAGGCCGATGACCTGGCCCATCCGCACGACCGCCGCCGCCTGCGCCGCCCTGCCGCGCACCTTCGCGATCTCCGCGAGCGCCTTGTGTCGACCGGCCTCCAGGTCGGCGCTCAGCCGGGTCAGATGCTCCTCGAACAACCGCACCGTGTCGTCCTCACCGAACTGGGACAGCACCGGATCAGTCGCCGCGAACGTCCGCAGGCCGTCGCGCTCCGTCGGGTCGATCCGCCCGTCCGCGACCGTGACGAGTGCGCACATCGCGATCGCCGCGTCGCGGAACTCCAGCGTCCGCAGTTCCTCCCGCCGCGCGAACAGCTGAGCCCGCAGCGAGGCGAGCGACGGCAGCCGCCGGTTGCTGCCGAGCGGTTCGAGCCCCCGCCACAGCGGCCAGCCCTCGGCCAGCCAGCGCCGGACCACCTCGGCCATGGACAACGGCCGCAACCGGGTGGCCAGCAGGACGTCGACGTGCACCGGGACGAGAGCGTGATCCCCCCACCGGGACGGCGTCGGGATGTCCGTCGGCCACACCCCGGCGAACAGCACGCTCAGGACATGGTCCTCGGCCTCCCGGGGCGAGGTACCGCTGACGCTGCCGTCGTGCTCGACCGCCCCGACGAACTGCCGGGACACGACCCGCGGGCCCGCGAGGCGCCCCACCTGCCGCTCCAGCGCGTCATCGGTGGTCTCGCCGCCCTCGACCGGCCCGCCGGGCAGCACGTGCCAGACGTCGTCCGGCGGTCGGGCGAGCAGCACCCGGTTGTCGATGCGCAACAGCAGTCGGACATCGAGTCGAACAGTGCCCCGCGATGACATACCGACATCCTTCCGCAGACGTACGAGACGTACGAGACGTACGGCACCGGGCAGGTCACCCGCTGAGAGCATCTTCCATCAGATCGATGGACGACTCGCCGACGCGGTCCCCTCCTGGCGCCGCGTCGGGCGGCGCGTCGACCCGAATCGCCCATCGGTGTCGACGCCGAAGGGCTGGCGCGACGCCGGAACTGTCCTGGGACGGGTGATATACGCCACGGGACCACATCGAGGGCGACTGGTGGGCATTGGTCCGACGGTTGGCCCGTAGCGTCGGGGATGAACCGTCCGTCCGCCGCCTCGGCCGCGCCGGCGCCCTCGCCCGCCCGCGCGTACGGGCGGTCCCAGTGCTGTCGAGGTGCCCCGCGTGAACCGCCCGCCGTTCCCCCCGCCGTCCGGCCCGTCGCCGCGAGAGGCGAGCCGGTGACCAAGCTTCTGCTCAGCGTGCACGTTCTCGCCGCGATCGTGTCGATCGGCCCGGTCGCGGTCGCGGCCAGCATGTTCCCGCCGGCCGCCCGCGCGGCCCTGGCCGCGCCCGGCGACGGGCAGGCCGCCGGGATCGCCCGGGTGCTGTACCGGATCTGCGGCGTCTACTCGGCACTCGGTCTGGTCGCGGTCGTGTTCGGCTTCTTCACCGCGCAGAGCCTCGGCGTTCTCGGCCAGGGCTGGCTGATCGCGGCGATCGCCCTGACCGGCCTGGCCGCTCTGGTGCTCGCCCTCGCCGTTCTGCCGACGCAGCGCGACCTCATCGACGAGATCACCGCGGCCGGGGCGCCCACCGCGGACCCGGCAGCCGAGGGGAGGCCGGCCGGCACGCTGCCCGCCGGCACGCTGCCCGCCGGCGCCGTGTCGGTCGCGCTGGCCCGCAGCCGGCGGCTGGCGATGAGCGTCGGCGTCTTCAACCTGCTCTGGGTCGCCGTCACCGTCCTGATGATCGTCCGGCCCGGCTCCACCACCGGCGCCTGACGGGCCCGTCATTCGCCTGCGGCGCAGGGTGCCGCGATGGGACGATCTCCGCTCGACGGTTGCCGGCGATGGATGGGGAGGCCCGGATGGGGGAGGCACTGGAGACGGTCCAGCGGGTGCTGGACGCGTTCGACGCGGACGACGAGGCCGCCGTCCTGGCGTTGCTCCACGAGGACCTCGTCGTCGAGGCGCCGGGCGGCGTGCGTCTGGAGGGACGGGAGGCCGGCGCGGGCTACAGCGCCGCGATCCTCGCCGCGTTCGACGACGTGGACGTGGACACGCACCTCCTCGCCGAACAGGGCGAGCTCGTCGTCGAGGAGTACACCCTGACCGCGACCCACACCGGCGTCCTGCGGGACCCCGAGGGCACCGAGCATCCCCCGACCGGGCGGCGCGTCACCCTGCGTGTCGTCGAGGTCTACCGGGTGCAGGACGGCCTGGTCACCGAGAATCGGCTCTACTACGACCAGGCCCGTCTAGCTCGGCAGCTGATGCCCTAAACGCCTGCGCCACAGCCATGATCGGCGTCAGTGGGATCTTGTCGCAGTCCATGCACGTGGTACACAGACTGCCAGTCTCGCCGGGGATTCTGGGTGCAGCACAGGCACTTCGCTGCTCAGGGTCATGATCAGGTCGTGGAACCGGCTCCCCTACGACCAGGCCCTGTCGACCCGCCAGGTCGTCCCGTGGGCGGGCAGATGTTCGGCGGCTGATCGTCCGGGACATACTCCCTTCCGATACCCGGCAGAACGGATGGATCCGGGACTCGGTGAAGGGCGGGACATGCGTTTCGACGACCAGTCGGTGGACGCGTCCGAACTGGACGACCAACGCGGCAGCGGCGGGGGCGGCGGCGGTCTCGGCCGGGGGGTCGCGGTCGGCGGCGGTGGCGCGGGCATCCTCGGCCTGGTCATCTACCTGCTCGTGACCGTGCTGGGCGGCGGGTCCGACTCCGCCGGGCCGGCGCTGTCGCAGCCCGGGAGTGGAGCGTCCAGCGACGTGGCCCAGCGCTGCAACACCGCCGGCGCCATCGACAAGTACGACGACTGCTTCGTCCTCAAGGCGTTCAACGAGGTCAACGAGGTCTGGACGGCCCAGTTCGGCCGCAGCGGCAAGACGTACACCAAGCCCCGACTGGTCTACTTCTCCCAGGCCGTGCGCACGGGTTGCGGTGCCGCGTCCGCGCAGGTCGGCCCGTTCTACTGCCCGCCGGACCGCAAGGTCTACATCGACCTTGGCTTCCTCGACCAGCTCCAGCGCGACTATGGCGCCCAGGGCCGCTACGCGCAGGCGTACATCGTCGCCCACGAGGTCGGCCACCACCTGCAGACACTCACCGGCACCGAGACCCGCCTGCGCCAGGCCCAGCAGGCCGACCCGTCCCGCGAGAACGAGCTGAGCGTCCAGCTCGAACTCCAGGCCGACTGCTACGCCGGCGTCTGGAGCACCCTGGCGAACACCGGTGGCAACGTCACCATCGGCGAGGCCGAACTCGACGAGGCTCTCGGCGCCGCCCAGGCCGTCGGCGACGACCGCATCCAGGCCCGCGCCGGCGAGGTCAACCCCGAGACCTGGACCCACGGCTCCGCCCAGCAGCGCCGCGACTCCTTCCTCACCGGCTACCGCGGCGCCTCGATGTCCGCCTGTGGCACGGTGCCCCACGCCTGAGCCCGTCCGGCGAGAGCCGAGGGATCAGGTGCCCACGGGGTACACCCCTTCCGACGGCTTCCCGGTTGTCGGCCAGATCGGGGGACATGGACGTGAAGGCGTGCGGTGGGAGGGCGCCGGCATGGACATGGAACTGGTGGGCAGGTCCTCGCATCTGCGGTTCCTCGCGGAGCGGGTGACTCAGGCACGGGCCGGGCGCCTGCGCATCGTCGTCGTCCACGGCGAGCCAGGTGTGGGCAAGACGACGTTGTTGCGCGTCTTCCTCGACGGACTGTCGGACGCGCACATCCTCACGGCCAGCGCGGACCGGGTCGAGGAGGACGTTCCGTTCGGCGTCGTCTCCCAGTTCATGGCCTCGGCCGGCGAACCGGCCGTGCCGACCGGCGGCACGGCAGCCGGCGGTTGCGGCGAGTCCCCCACCGCGGTGGGGGCGTCCGTCCTGCGGTTGGTCCGGCGGCTGCTGGCTGGCGAGCGTGACGCGGTGGTCCTGCTCGTCGACGACGCCCAGTGGATCGACGCGGCGTCGCAGCAGGCACTGTCCTTCGCGCTCCGCCGGCTGCGCAGCGCCCCGGTGCTGTGCATCCTGGCGATGTCGGGGGCGCCGTCCGAACTGTCCGACGGGCTCCGCCATCTGGTCACCGAGCTCGCCAGCACGCTGCGCGTCGCCGGGCTCGACCCGAACGAACTGCGCGACCTTGCCGGTCAGATGTCGGCCGCGCCCATCTCGTCCTGGGCGGCGGTGCGGTTGCACGAGCTCACCGGCGGAAACGTCCTGCAGGCTCGGGCGCTGCTCGAGGAACTGCCACCGCAGGCTCTCGATCGTGACACCGATCCGCTGCCGGTACCGGCAGCGTTCGGCCAGGAGGTCATGGCGCGGCTGGCCGCCTGCGCCGACGAGGTACGACGACTCGTCGACGCGGCCGCGGTGCTCGGCCTGACCTGCCGACTGGCGGACGCCGCCGGCATTGCCGAGGTGGACGATCCGGCGCTCGCGTTGGAGGGCGCGGTCGCGGTCACGCTGCTCACCGAGAAGACCACCGCCGTCGACCGGCTGGTTGCCTTCACCCATCCGCTCCTGCGCTCGGCGGTCTACCACCACATCGGGCCGGCGCAACGGTCCGAGCTGCACCTGCGGGCCGCCCAGCAGATCGAGAACGTCAGGGGTCGGCTGTGGCACCGGGTGCTCGCGGCGGTCGTCCCGGACGAGGGCCTGGCGATGGAGGTCGAGTCCGCCGCCCGGCGCTTCGCCAGAAGCGGACGTTGGCGCCCGGCCGCGGACCACCTCCTCGCGGCTGCCCGGCTCAGTCCCTACCGAGTCGCCCGTGAGCAACGATTCACCGACGCGCTCGACTTTTTGCTCTGGGGCGGAGACCTCGTGCAGGCGAGCAGCCTGCTGACGGACCTGTCCGACGTGCTGGACGAGACCCGGGGTGGCTACCTCCGGGGCCGCCTGGCCATGCTGCAGGGGTCTCTGCCAGAGGCAACCGCGCACCTCGGGCAGGCCTGGCGCGGAGTGGATCCCGAGGTCCGCCCGATGCTGGCCCGGGCGATCGGCGAGCAGCTGGCCCTGTGTCACTACCTGTCGGCCGACGTGGCGGCCGCGGCTCGGTGGGGACGTCGCGCACTGTCGCTGGGCTCGCCGCCACCCGGTGATCCCACCCATCTTCGGGACATCCTGATCACCTCCCTGTCCGACGTCGGCGAGCGGAACGAGGCAGTCCGGCTTGCCGCCGAGGTCCCCGTACCCGATGGCGACCCGGCGGCGGCGATCGGTGCTGGTGCTACTGGTGCTGGTGTCGAACCTGGCGGGTTCCCGCCAGACGGGCTGGTCGGTCGGGGAATCGTCCGACTCGCCAACGACGACGTGCGGGCCGCCCGAGAGGCGTTTCTCCAGGCGATGGCGGTCAGCGACGGTCAGGAATGGACCGTTCCGTCCGGCCTGTTCGCCCTCGCCCAGCTCGCCGACGCCGAGTATCTGCTCGGGTGCTGGGACGACGCCATCGCGCATGCCGATGCCGCAGTGTCGCTGGCCGCGGCCGGTCAGAACTGGCTGCTGCCGGCTTGTCACGCTGCCGCGGCCATCCCGCTGGCGGCCAGGGGCCAACCGGCGGCCCAGGCGCACATCGAAGACGCCATGCGGCTCCCCAGTTCCGCCGTTCCGCATGCCGAGACTGCGATCATGCGGGCGCTCGTCTGGAGCGCGCACGCCAGCGGGGACGCCGAGGCATCCGTGGCTGCCCTGGAGCGGTATCGCCCCGCCGACCGGACAGAGCCGGCAGAGCCGAGGTGGATGCGCTGGCGCCCGCTCTACGCGGAGGCGCTCGCGCAGGTGGGGCGCCCGGGGGAGGCAGCGGCGATCCTCCGCCCGTTCGAGCGGGCCGTTCGGCGCTGCGCTCGACGCTCGGACCATGTGACCCTGCTACGCGCCCGAGCAGCGGTCGAGGTCGCGTCCGGCCGCGTCAAGCAGGCCCGTATGACATATCGCGCGGGCCTGCGGCTGGCGGCCGAGCTTCCGTTGCCGTTCGAGCGCGCCCTGATCGAGTACGCCGGTGGGGTCTTCCTGACGCGGGGCGGACCGACCCCCGCCGCTGCCGATCTGCTGGAGACTGCCCGAAACCGGTTCGCGGTGCTCGCCGCCGAGCCCTATGTCACCCGCTGTGACACGCAGCTGGCGAGCTGCGGCCGGCTCTCCCCGCGGCGTCACGACAGCGGGTTGGACGCGCTCACTCCGCAGGAGATCCGGGTCGCGAGGCTCGTCGCCGCCGGGCAGTCCAATGCCGGAGTCGCCCGCGAGCTGGTGCTCAGTGTCAAGACCATCGAATACCACCTGGGCAACGTCTACGCGAAGCTCGGACTGCGGTCGCGCCGTGAACTGGCGACTGTGATGCCCGCAGATCTCACGGCCGCGTCAGCAAGCTGACTGGCCGCCCACCGGCAGCGCGCGTGCGCTGCCAGCAGGTCTGAGCCGTCTGATCGGGCAGGTCCCGTGATGACGCCTGACCACGCGCCCACGGAATGGCGCGCGCAACGGCCTGCCATCGTCGGCGTGATCCCTGTTTTCCACGATCAGCGTCGGCCTCCCCGTGACCGATTTATCAGGAAACCGGACGACCTTTCGCGGCAATCCCCGGGCGACCTAGGGGTCATTCCGCGGACATAGCTGGCGAAAAAGCGCTCAATACCTGGGGATTCTGGGGGGTTAGATCCGACCCCAGGGGAACCCGGGGATGCGCGGCCGGCTATTCCTGGTGGATCGACTCCTGTATCCCTCGCATCTCCTCATCGGTCCGGGGATGACAAGCCGAGGGCCGTCCGGCCCTCTGCCATGTGTTGCCTTGCGGAGTGCGTATGGAGAAGTCCGCAGCAACGCGATAGCGAGAAGAGGCGCGTCATGACTCTGAACAAGCGGGCCTGTGTAGCGCTGGCTGCTATCCCGGCAAGTATTGCCATCGCTGTCGCGCCGCCGGCACTAGCCGCGGACGGCAACAGCGCCGGCGGCACCACGGTCGGCGGCAGCCCCTTTGGTGGAAACACCGCAGGTGGTACGACGGTCGGCGGCGGCGGTGGTCCTGGTGGTGGTAATACCGCTGGTGGTACGACGGTCGGTGGTGGCGGTGGTCCTGGTGGTGGTAATACCGCTGGTGGTACGACGGTCGGGGGGTGGCGGTGGCGGTGGCGGGAACACCGCTGGAGGAACCACGGTCGGCGGTGGCGGTGGTAATACCGCTGGTGGTACGACGGTCGGCGGCGGTGGCGGTGGCGGGAACACCGCTGGAGGAACCACGGTCGGCGGTGGCGGTGGTAATACTGCCGGTGGTACGACGGTCGGCGGCGGTGGCGGTGGCGGGAACACCGCTGGAGGAACCACGGTCGGCGGTGGCGGTGGTAATACTGCCGGTGGTACGACGGTCGGTGGTGGCCGTGGGAATACTGCTGGAGGAACGACTGTTGGCGGTGGGCGTGGTAATACTGCCGGCGGTACGACGGTCGGTGGATTTCGTACAAACACCGCTGGCGGTACCGCGATCAGTCGTTCCACTACTCGACGGACCACCATCCGCCGAATTGGCACTCCCTTCTTCATAGGTAACACTGCTGGTGGTACGACGGTCGGCGGTGGTCGGGGTAACACTGCTGGTGGTACGACGGTCGGTGGTGGTCGGGGTAACACTGCTGGTGGTACGACGGTCGGTGGTGGTGGCGGTAACACTGCTGGTGGTACGACTGTTGGTGGTGGGCCTGGTGGTGGTAATACCGCTGGTGGTACGACTGTTGGTGGTGGGCCTGGTGGCGGTAACACTGCCGGTGGTACGACTGTTGGTGGTGGGCCTGGTGGTGGGAACACTGCTGGTGGTACGACGGTCGGTGGTGGTGGCGGTAACACTGCCGGTGGTACGACTGTTGGTGGTGGGCCTGGTGGCGGTAATACCGCTGGTGGTACGACTGTTGGTGGTGGGCCTGGTGGTGGGAACACTGCTGGTGGTACGACGGTCGGTGGTGGTGGCGGGAACACTGCCGGTGGTACGACGGTCGGAGGCGGTGGCGGCGGGAACTCTGCCGGTGGCACGTCTGTCGGTTAATCCAGCGAGGTAGTATCCAGCAAGTTCGAAAGAGACGGCCCTCTGCCCGGGCGTGGCCACATGGAACGTCATGTGCCATACCGGGACGAGGGCCGTCGTCGTGCGCAGCGTCGGCCATCTCCGGCTTGGTGTTACCGCACAAATCTGACTCCTTTGTCGTTCGGCTGTGGTTGGCCATGGAATTTCCTATCCGTTTTTCCGGAACTCTGTCATCCGTCGCCGGAGATGGACACGCGGCGCGGCGGAACGGCCTTGTGGGCGTCGCCGCTGGCTACGATTCCGCGGAGTTGGTCTGACGAGCTTCCGCGCACAAGGAGTCATATGGATATCAGGAGATGTTCGACCGGACTTTTGCTCACGGGTGGACTTTCCGTCGCAGCGGTCCTTCTGTCGTCGCCGGCGTCGGCTGCGACACCTGGTACGGACACGGGTGCCGTGACGCAGAATGCTGGTCAGAAGAGCCTTGTTTCCGCCACCGTGCCGGTCTGCTACCGGCCCGGTGGAACTGTTCCGGTAAATCTTGGAATTCAGTACCCAGAGGATCCAGTCGCGGCGGCCCCCAGTGGCCCGACGACCTGTTATGAGCTGAGTTACCGGTACGATCCTGCGGCCACGACCTGGCGGCCGTCGTTCGTCTCGCCGTGCACCCTGCAGAGCCCCGGTCGGCCGCTCGCGTCGCGGACTGATGAGTCCGACAGCCTGGACGAGTGGTTCCAAAACGACGACAAGGACGACAACTGGTTCGGCGACAAGGACCGCCGTTTCGACGACGTGATCATCGGTAGTGTCACGATCGGCATTGGCGGTCCGACCATCGGCGGTACCGGGATCGTCGGCGGCACCGCAAACACCGCCGGCGGCACCACAGCCGGATTTGGTGGAAATACTGCCGGCGGTACCACGGTCGGCGGAACCGGTAACACCGTCAACAACAGCGGTACCACCATCAACGGCGCCGGCGGCACTCTCGCCCCGACGACGTCTACCGCAACGCTCCTGCCAGCCTGTGCCGCCACGGATTTCCCAGCCGCCACGGGACTCGCCACGGGATCCGAGGTGCCCGACGAAACGGCTGCGACGGCGACCGGATCGGACGTAGAGGCCGCGACGAGCGCGTATTCGAAGTCCACCCCGTCCTCCTTCGCTCCGGAACAGCCGGGCTACGAACGCGGCTGGCGGGACGGCTGGCTGGCTCGCGGCCAGCGAGACGGCGAGGCTGTCGCCTCGGGCGATGCCGGATTCCCGGATGGGCTTCCCGCGGAAACCGTGGGAGTGACGGGCGGCGAGGGAGACGGATCGTCCGACTTCTGATCTTCCGACGTCGGCCGCACACCGCGGCCGAGGCACGTACGCCCCGTTTCTCCGCCCCTCGAGGCGGGAGAAACGGGGCGTCGCCGTGTCCTGATCCGCCGACCGGCCGTCGATCGACCGGACCAGGCGCCGGGCGGCGATCGCGCCCTGGCTAGTCGATCCGCCCGGCCTCGCGCGCGGCCGCCTCGGCCGCGCGGAGTTGGTTCTCGACGAGGTCGAGGCCGGCAGCCCAGAAACCGGGGTCGGTGAGGTCGATGCCCACGATCCTGCCAAGGTCCTCGGGGAGACGGGAGCCGCCGGCGCCGAGCATCTCCAGGTAGGACGGCACGAACGACGGACCCTCGTCGAGGTAGCGCTGGTACACCGACAGCGCCAGGAGCTGGCCGTAGGCGTAGGCGTAGACGTAGCCGGGGGTGCCGATGAAGTGGGGGACGTAGCTCCACCAGGTGCGGTAGCCGTCGGTCAGCTCGACGGAGTCACCGAGCAGTTCCCGCTGGCTGGCCGCCCACGCCTCGTTGAAGTGCTCGACCGACAGCTCGCCTTCGGTGCGGCGGGCAACGTGCACCGTCTCCTCGAACTGGTTCATCGCGGTCTGACGGAACACGGTCGCGATCGCGCCCTCGATCGACTCCGCCAGCAGCGCGAGCCGTGACTCGGGGTCGGTCGTCTCGGCCAGCAGCCGGTTGAAGACAATCGTCTCGCCGAACACGGACGCCGTCTCGGCGACGGTAAGCGGCGTGTTCTGCTGGAGGATTCCCTGTTTCGCGGCGAGAACGAAGTGAATGCCATGGCCCAGCTCGTGCGCGAGCGTCAGCACATCGCGGCGTCGGGACGTGAAGTTCAGCATCACGTACGGATGCACCGACGGCACGACCGAACTCGCGAACGCCCCGCCGCGCTTTCCGGGCCGCACCGGAGCGTCGATCCGCTGGTCGTCGAAGAAGCGGCGGGCGGCCTGTTCCATCTCGGGTGAGAAGGCGCCGAAGGAGCTCAGCACGAGATCCCGGGACTGCTCCCAGCCGTAGTGCTCGTCGGCGGTCGTGACGGCCGCCATCCGATCGTGGTCGGCAAGCTTCGGCAGGCCGAGGATCTGCGCCTTCAGCCGGTACCAGCGCTGTGGGATGTCGTACCGGCCGCGCACCGCGGCGATGAGCGCCTGCACCGACTCGTCGGAGACCTCGTTGGCCAGATTACGGCTGGACAGCCAGGTCGGATAGCCACGGAGCCGGTCGTTCACGGCCTTGTCGTGGATCAGCGTGTTGAAGATGTACGCCCGGGTGCGCAGGCCCGGCGCGAGCGCCTCGGTGACCGCCTCGGCGGTGCGCTGGCGCACGTTCCGGTCGCTGGCGGCGAGGCGGCTCAGCGCGACGTCGAGCGCCTGGCCGTCGACCTGGATCGCCGAGACCTGCTCGGAGAACAACCGGCTCCACGCCGACCGTCCGGTCACGGACTTCTCGGTCAGCAGTTTCTCCTCGGGCTCGCTGAGAAGATGCGACCGATAGCGGCGTTCCATCCGCAGGTAATGACGCGCCTGGTCCAGACCGTCGGCGGCGAGCAGGCGTTCTGCGGTGTCGTCGTCGAGCGCCGCCCATTCCAGGCCGAAGAACAACAGCTTTGTCTGGATCGCGGTGCTGTGTTCCCGCACCCTCTGTAGCAGCGCACCTCGCGCCGGGTCCGCGGTGTCGGTGGAGAACCGCAGCGACGCGTAGCCGCCGACCTTCCCGACCAGCTCGTAGATCGCCGCCAGCTCCGCCACCGCCGCGACCAGCCCGGGACCGTCGAGATCGACGACCTTCCCGGCGTACTGCTCGGCGAAAGCCGCGGCCTGCGTCCCGGCTTCCGCGAGCTGCGCGTCGATGTGCGACTCGCCCTCGCCGTCGAGGAGCTGGTCAAGATCCCATTCGGCGAGGTCCAGCACGGGATCGGACGTCGCGGTCTCGGTAGCCATGCCCGCAGGCTACCGACGGCCAGCCCACCTGCCAGTCCGCACCCGACCACTCGGCCGGGCGATCTTCCCTCACGCCCGCACGGCGACGTCCAGGCCGTCGTCGAGCGGGACGTGGACGCTGACGTAGCCGTTCGCCGGGTCGTGGACATGGTCGAGGTAGTCGCGGGTCTGGTCGGCGAAGGTGATGACGTCGTCAGCCACGACCAGCGCACCCGGCCGCAGCCGCGGTTCGAGGGCGCGCAGGAGCGGCAGGTAGAGCTGGTTCCAGCCGTCCAGGAGCAGCAGGTCGATCGGTCCGGGCAGGTCCTGCAGCGTCTCGAAGGCATCGCCGAGGCGGACGTCGACGAGGTCGGCGAGACCGGCCTCGGTCAGGTTCTCCGCGGCGGCCTTCGCCTTGTTCGCGGCGAGTTCGGTGGTGATGACCTGCCCACCGCCGTTGTCGCGGACCGCGGCAGCGAGATGGATGGCGGAGATCCCGAACGACGTGCCGAACTCGACCACCAACGAGGGCCGGCGGGCCCGTGTGAGCAGGTAGAGAAGGTCGCCGACCTCCCGGGCGACGGGCATGTAGATCTCGGTGGTGAGGTCGACGAGCTCCTTGGTGGGGATCGTGCTGACGTCCCGGGAGCCGAGCTGGGACCCCAGTTCGGTGAAGGCACCGTTGTCCCGCTCGGCGGCGGAGAACAGGCGGTCGAGGACGGCGCGGGTGGCATCGTCGCGCAGCGTAGTAGACATAAGGTATAAATCACCTTTCGTGGCATGCCCGAGGACGCCCGGTGGGCGGTCGGGCGGTCGGAGGTAGCACGGCCGAGGGAAAAGCGGCCGCGGGATGTGCGGTGAAGGGGGCGGTGGACGCCGGACGCTCGGCGTTCAGTCCATGCCGCGGCGGCCAGGCGTCCAGAACGGCTGGGTGATGACCTGGCGTCGGGGCCAGCCGCGGTCCCGCACCAGGTGGTCGCGGACGGCCTGGACGGTCCGGGCCTCGCCGGCGACATAGGCGATGCCCGGCCCGGCGGGCAGGTCGAGCGCCGCGACCGTTTTCGGTAGCAACGGTGACGAAGCGGCCGACGCGCCGCGGCGATGCGTCCAGGTCATGGCATGGCCAGCGGGGGTCGGCAGCTCGTCCTCGGGCGCGTCGCACTCGAACACGGCGCGGGCCTCGGCGCCGTTCGGCAGGGCGCGCAGCCTGCGCCGGGTCGGCCTGAGACGTTCGGCAGGTACAGCGGCGGGGTCGGGAGTCATGGGGTCCACCTGGGCTAGGCATCGGTGATCGTCGGGCGAGCGGCCCGCGCGCGGTGCTTTCGCCTCAGGTCGCTGATGGAAGCCTAGGAAGCCTGCGATCTGTCTTCAAATGAAAGTCATGCACAGCGAGAATGAGCGCCATGCATGTTGTGGAAGCCGATGCCGGCAAGGACTCGAGGCCAGTGTCGGGCATCGACCTGAACCTGCTCGTCGCCCTCGATGCGCTGCTCACCGAACGCAGCGTGAGTGCCGCCGCCCGTCGCCTGCACCTCACCGAACCGGCGATGAGCCGCGCCCTGGGCCGCATCCGCCGCGCCACCGGCGACCAGATCCTCGTCCGCAGCGGCCACAAGATGGTCCCGACCCCGCGAGCCCTGGCGATCCAGGCGGAGGTCTACGACCTGGTCCGCCGCGCCCACGGCGTGTTCGCCCCCGTGGGGATGCCCGACCCCGCCAGCCTCGACCGGACGTTCACGATCCTCAGCAGCGACATGCTCATCGCCTCCATCGGCGGTGACCTCCTCGGCCGCCTCGCCATCGAAGCCCCCGCGGTCCGAATCCGGTTCCTGCCCGAGCCGACCCCGTCCGCCGACCCCCTACGCGACGGCACAGCCGACGTGGAGATCGGCCAGATCGACTCCACCGCTCCGGAGATCCGCGCCGAGCACCTCGGCGAGGACGACGCCGTCCTCGTCGTCCGCGCCGGCCACCCCCTCACGGAGGGTCCCGTGACACCGGACCGTCTCGCCGCAGCCCGTCACGTCACCGCCTCCCGCCGCGGCCTGTTCCGCGGGCCTTTGGACCAAGCGCTGGAGTCCCACGGCCTGCGTCGCACGGTCGCCGCCGCCGTCCCCTCCCACACTGTCGCCCTGTCCCTGGTGGCCCGCAGCGACCTCGTCGGCATCGCCCCGCGCCGCCTCGGCCGCGCCGACCTCACCGCCGCCGGCCTGGTCGTCCTCGACTACCCGCTGAACCTGCCGACCCTGCCCATCTCGGTCGCCTGGCACCCCCGCAACGATGCCGACGCCCCCCACCGCTGGCTCCGCACCCAACTCCGCACTGCCATTACCGCAGCCCTTGCCTCCACTACCTCCGGGACTGTCAAGATAACGGTGTAACTGGGTTAGTGGATCTACTTGCGGCCGGTGGTGAGCCGGCCGTCGAAGGCGAT
>NZ_JALKFX010000034.1:24926-60451 GCF_023243045.1 Frankia sp. AgB32 | reverse complement strand
TGGCCGGCTCGGCCACGGGGTCCGCGACCGCGGCGCCGACAGGCGCCTCGAGCCCGCCGGCCGCGGACTCCGGCGGCACCTGGCCGGCTGCGGCGTCGCGGCGCTGGCGGGCCAGCCGGCGCCGGATGCGCACGCGGGCCCGCGAGGTCCTCACGAACCGCAGCCAGTCCTCGGACGGACCGGCGCCGGGCAGGTTGGAGGTGAGGATCTCGACGACGTCGCCGTTGCGCAGCCGGGTGTGCAGCGGGACGAGCCGGCCGTTGACCTGGGCGCCGATGGCCCGGTGCCCGACATCGGTGTGCACCGCGTAGGCGACGTCGACCGGGGAGGACCGCGCCGGCAGCGCGATCATCCGGCCCTTCGGGGTGAAGGCGAAGACCTCGTCGGACTCCAGGTCCGAGGACAGCGACTCCAGGAACTCGTCGGAGTCGACGGTGTCCTCCTGCCAGTCCAGCAGGCTGTGCAGCCAGGACAGGCCCTCCAGCCGGGCACCGTCGGCACCGGGCCCGACCGGGCGGGCGAGGATGCCGGTCTCGGCCAGCCGGTGCATGGACGGCGTGCGGATCTGGATGTCGATGCTGCGCCCGGAGTCGTCGACGACCGTGGTGTGCAGCGACTGGTACATGTTGAACTTCGGCGTGGCCACGAAGTCCCGCAGCCGGCCCGGCACCGGCCGCCACAGCGCGTGGATCACCCCGAGGGCCGCGTAGCAGTCCGTGACCTCGTCGACGAGGACGAGCACCCGGACGATGTCGGTGTAGTCCTGCGGCGGCCGGGCCCGCTCCTGCGCCCGCTTGTAGATCGAGAACAGGTGGCTGGCGCGGATGGAGACCTGGCCGTCGATGCGCGCGGACGCGAGCCCCGAGCGCAGCCGGGCGACCATCGCACCGACCGCGCTCGACGCCTGTTCCGCGGCGGTGAACTCGTCGACGATGCCGGCGATGCGGGTGTACTCGGCCGGATGCAGCACGGCGAACGCGCGATCCTCGAGCTCGCGTTTGATCACGCTGACGCCGAGCCGGTGGGCCAGCGGCGCGAGGATCTCCAGGGTGACCCGGGAGATCTTCACCTGCTTCGCCGGCGACATGAAGTTCAGCGTGCGCATGTTGTGCAGCCGGTCGGCGATCTTGATGACGAGCACCCGGTAGTCCCGGGCGAGCGCGACGATCAGCTTACGCAGCGTCTCGGCCTCGGCCGCCTCGCCGAAGCGCATCTTGTCCAGCTTCGTGACCCCGTCGACGAGGTTCGCGACCTCGGCGCCGAACTCCTCGACGACGGAGTCGAGGGTGTAGCCGGTGTCCTCGACGGTGTCGTGCAGCAGCGCGGCGATCAGCGTGGTCGTGTCGACGCCGAGCTCCGCCAGCGCCTGGGTGACGGCCAGCGGATGGCTGATGTACGGGTCACCGCTGCGGCGCATCTGGCCGGCGTGCAGCCGCTCGGCGACACCGTAGGCGTGCACGAGGGCCGCGACGTCGGCCCGGGGATGGTAGTCACGATGGGCCTCGACCACGTCGCGCAGCTCGGGCGGCACCTGCGACATTCGCGGCGAGGCCATCCGCCGGGCCAGATGCGCCAGGCGCACGCTGGCCTGGCGCGCCGCGGTCAGGGCCCGGGACGCGTCGTCACCGCCATCGGCGCGGGACAGCGCCGGGGACAGTCCGCCACCGGCCGGCAGGCCGGCACCCACGGTCTCAGCGTCCACGGCGTCCCCCTTGTCTCTCTAGACCTGTACGCCCGAGGTGACGCGAAAACACTCGTACACCCCGTCCAGGGAGCGCACCGCGCTCAGAATGTGCCCGAGATGCTTCGCGTCGCCCATCTCGAAGGTGAAACGGCTGATCGCGACCGGTTCGCGGGTCGAGGCGTCCCGGCTGGTGGCCACCGAGGCCGACAGGATGTTCACGTGCCGGTCGGAGAGCACCCGGGTGACGTCGGAGAGCAGCTTGGTGCGGTCCTGCGCCTCGACCTGGATCACGGCGAGGAACATCGAGCCCGACGACGGCGCCCACTCCACCCCGACGAGCCGGTCGTGGGGGCCGCCGCGCAGGCCGCTGAGGTTCGAGCAGTCGGTGCGGTGCACCGACACGCCCTTGCCGCGGGTGACGAAGCCGGCGATGTCGTCGCCGGGCATCGGCGTGCAGCAGCGGGCCAGCTTCGTCCACACGTCGGGCGACCCGGTGACCAGCACGCCGGGTTCCCCGGTGGTGCGGCGCAGGGTGCGGATCGGCAGCTCGGTCTCGCCGACGTCCTCCTCCGCGCCCTCGGGACCGCCCAGGGACACCAGCAGCCTCGAGACCACCGACTCGGCGCTGAGGTGGTTCTCCCCCACCGCCGCGTACAGCGCCGCGACGTCGGCGTGGCGCATGTCCTTGGCCAGGCCCAGCAGCGCGTCACCGCTCATCAGCCGGGACAGCGGCAGGCCGTGGCGGCGCATCGCCCGGCCGAGCGCGTCCCGGCCGGCGACGATCGCGTCCTCGCGGCGCTCACGGGCGTGCCACTGGCGGATCTTCGCCCGGGCCCGCGAGGACCGGACGAACATCAGCCAGTCCTGGCTGGGACCGGCCGAGTGCGCCCGGGAGGTGAAGATCTCCACGGTGTCGCCGTTGTCGAGGGTGGTGTCCAGGGTCGCGATCCGGCCGTTGATCCGGGCGCCGACGCAGTGGTGGCCGACGTCGGTGTGCACGGCGTAGGCGAAGTCCACCGACGTCGAGCCGACCGGCAGCGGGATGACGTCGCCCTTCGGGGTGAAGACGAAGACCTCGTCGCTCTCGGCGGCGAAGCGCAGGCTGTCGAGGAACTCGCCGGGGTCGGCGCTCTCGCGCTGCCAGTCGAGCACCTGCCGCAGCCAGGTCGTCAGGTCCGGCTCGGGGTTCTTGCGACGGCTGGACCGGGAGCTCTCCGAGGAGCGGGCGGCGACCCCGTCCTCCTTGTACTTCCAGTGGGCGGCGATGCCGTACTCGGCCCGGTTGTGCATGGCGTGCGTGCGGATCTGCAGTTCGACCGGCTTGCCCTCGGGCCCGATGACGGTCGTGTGCAGCGACTGGTACATGTTGAACTTGGGCATCGCGATGTAGTCCTTGAAGCGGCCCGGAATCGGCTTCCAGTTCGCATGGACGTTGCCCAGGGTCGCATAGCAGTCGCGTACCGAGTCGACCAGGATGCGGATGCCGACCAGGTCGTAGATGTCGTCGAACGACCGGCCGCGCACGACCATCTTCTGGTAGATCGAGTAGTAGTGCTTCGGCCGTCCGGAGACGACCGCGCGGATGCGGGTGTCCCGCAGGCCCGCCTGGACCTGCCCGATGACCTCGGCGAGGTAGACGTCCCGGCTCGGGGCGCGGTCGGCGACCAGCCGGACGATCTCGTCGTAGCGCTTCGGGTACAGCGCGGCGAAGGAGAGGTCCTCCAGCTCCCACTTCAACGAGTTCATCCCGAGCCGGTGGGCGAGCGGCGCGTAGACCTCCAGCGTCTCGCGCGCCTTGCGCTCCTGCTTGTGCTCGGGCAGGAAACGCAGGGTGCGCATGTTGTGCAGCCGGTCGGAGAGCTTGACGACCAGCGCCCGGGGGTCGCGGGCCATCGCGACGACCATCCGCCGGATGGTCTCCGCCTGCGCGGCCTCGCCGACCTTGACCCGGTTCAGCTTGCTGACCGCATCGACGATCAGCGCGATCTGGTCGCCGAAGGTCTCCCGGATCGCCTCGGGGGTCAGCGTGGTCTCCTCCAGCGTGTCGTGCAGGAGGGCCGCGGACAGGGTCGCCGTGTCCATGCCGAGGTCGGCGAGGATGCTCGCCACCGCGATCGGATGGGTGATGTACGGATGGCCGGAGAAGCGGATCTGGCCGGCGTGCGCGGCGTCGGCCACCTCGAAGGCACGCTGCACCTGGCTGATGTCAGCCCGCGGGTGGTTGGCGAGCAGGCCGCGCAGGACCGGGTCGAGCGCGGACGACGGGGTCGCCCGGTGGGTGGACAGCCGCGAGAGCCGGCCGCGCACCCGGCGCGGCAGCGGCGGCGACTCATGCCCGAGCCTGGGGATCACCGGAGCGGCGTCGCCCGCCGCCGGAGCTGACCCCACGCCCGGCGCCGCTGCCGCCCCCGGCCACTGCGCGTCCGCCGCCACCCGCGGCAGGGATTCGTCCGGACCAACCGCCTCCGGCGGACCCGACGGCGAGGAACCGGACAGGGGCGGAGCGGACGGCGGCGGACCAGCCGAGGCCGGACCAGCGGACGGCGGACCGGACGAGGCTGCGCTGGAAGACGAGGCCGCACCGGAAGACGAGGCCGCACCGGAAGACGAGGCCGGGCTGGCGGACGACGGGCCGGCCGAAAGAGAGCCGCGGGGGGAGCCGCCCGAACCGGGGCGCACGCGATCGTCCGCCGAGCCCGGCTTGCGGGCCGGGACGGCGGGCGACGACGCTCCGGTGGTGACCGGGGCTGCCTCAGGCACGGGCCGCTCCTGCGTTGGCTAGACACCGAGCCTAACGCCGGATAGCCCGGGAGCCTTCCGCAGCCCCGACCGGCAGAGGGTCAGATGGTCAGAATCGGAACAATATCGAGCGGCGCGGTCCGATCCCGTCCGGGCAGGAAGGACAGCTCCATCAACACCGCCAGGCCCACCACGTCGGCTCCGCAGCCGACGAGCAGGCCGTGGGCGGCTGCCGCCGTGCCGCCGGTCGCGAGCACGTCGTCGATCAGCAGCACCCGTTCACCGGCGGGGACCGCGTCGGCGTGGATCTCGATGGTGGCGGTGCCGTACTCCAGGTCGTAGGTCGCGCTTCGGGTCGGGCCGGGCAGTTTGCCCTTCTTGCGGATCGGCACCAGGCCCGCGCCGATCCGGTCGGCGACCGGGGCGGCGAGCAGGAAGCCGCGCGCCTCGATCCCGGCGATCGTCGTCGCGCCGCGTTCCCGCGCGACGTCCGCCAGTGCGCCGATCACCACGCCGAACGCGGCGGGTGAGGACAGCAGCGGGGTGATGTCCTTGAACACGACTCCGGGCTGCGGCCAGTCCGGGATGTCCCGGATGTGGCCACGCAACACGTCGGCGGCCGCGTCGTTCGTGGCGGACCGCTCGGGTGCCGCCTCGCCGATGCTCGTCATCGTCCTGCTCATCCCACTTTCGGGCTAGTCCGGAGATCTTTCCCCGGGCGCCCGGAACGGCCGGTGGCCGCGTCCGGGACCAGCCCCGGGTTACCGACGTTTCTTACCGCTCGGACGCCCTCGCCGACCGGGTTTACGCCCCCCGGCGCGCCGGGGGGGACCCGCCGCCGGGGGTCTGCGTGCCCCACCGGCCAGGTTCACCCCGGCGGGCACCGGTTCCCGGCTGGTGGGATCGGAGCCGTCCGGATCGTCCGGCTCCGCCGCGGCGCGGGCACCCACTCGGGTCGGCGTCGTCGCACCGCCGGCCGCCTCGGTGGACTCCACCGAGGCGGCTGCCCGCACGCGCCGGGCCCGCTCCCGGGCAACCCGCGCGTCGAGTGCTTTGACCTCGGGCTCTCCCCGCTTGAGGTCCACCAGCAGCGGCGTGGCGAAGAACAACGACGAGTAGGTACCGGAGGCGATGCCGACGAACTGGGCGAGCGCGAGGTCCTTCAACGTGCCGGCGCCGAGCAGCCCGGCGCCGACGAACAGCAGCGACGCCACCGGGATGAGGGCGATCAGCGAGGTGTTGAGCGAGCGGACCAGCGTCTCGTTGAGCGCGTCGTTCGTCGCCTCGGCATAGGTACGTCTGTTGGAGGTCGCCATCCCCGCCGTGTTCTCCCGCACTCGGTCGAACACCACCACGGTGTCGTAGAGCGAGAAGCCCAGAATGGTGAGGACGGCGATCACCGTGGACGGGGAGACCTCGAAGCCGACAAGGGAGTAGATACCCATCGTGACGACGAGGTCGTGGATGAGCGCGGCCATCGCCGCGAGCGCCATCTTCCACTCGAACCGGATCGACAGGTAGATCACGACAAGGATGAGGAAGACGACCAGACCCTGGATCGCCTTCTTGGTGATCGTGGATCCCCAGGACGAGCCGACCGTCGACACCGCGATGTCGCGGTCCGGGTTCGCCACCGAGAACTGCTTCGCCAGCGCGTTCGTCAGCTCGTCGGTCTGGGCGTCGGTGAGGGACTTCGTCTGGATGCGGAACTGCTTCGACGTCTCCAGCTGCTGCACGACGCTGTCGGACGGGCTGATCCCGACGCTGGACAGCGTCTGGTCGACCTGTTCGACCGTGCCGCCGTTGGTCGGGAGCTGCAGCACCGCGCCGCCGGAGAACTCGATGCCGAGACTGAAGCCCCGCACGATCATGCTGAGGACACACACCGCGAGCACGACGCCGGAGACCGTGTACCAGACCCGGCGACGGCCGACGAAGTCGGCGTGGAAGTCGCTGCGGTAGACCCGCGCGAGCAGTGCCATCGATCAGCTCTCCCGCTTCTGCCCGGCCGGCGCCGGCCGCTTGGCCAACCGCGCCCGGGTCGCGACGGCGGGGGGCGCGGCACCGGCCCGCCCGCCGACTGACTTCGGACTCAGGCCCGAGAACCGGCTGGAGGAGAACAGTCTGCGCCGCACCAGCAGGGCCACCAGCGGCCGGGTGAAGATGAACATGATGAGAACGTCACTCAGCGTGGACAGGCCGAGGGTGAAGGCGAACCCGCGCACGGAGCCGATCGAGAGGATGTACAGCACCGCGGCCGCGAGGAAGGACACCGTGTCCGCCGAGAGCATGGTGCGCCGCGCGGCCGGCCAGGCCCGGTCCGCGGCCACCCGCACCGTGCGGCCGGACCGCACCTCGTCCTTGATGCGTTCGAAGTAGACGACGAACGAGTCCGCGGTGACGCCGATGGACACGATCAGGCCGGCGATGCCGGCGAGGGACAGGGTGAAGCCGATCGCGGCGCCGAGCAGCACCACCGCCGCGTAGATGACCATGCCGCTGACCGCGAGCGAGCTCACCACGACGATGCCCAGCGCCCGGTAGTACAGGAACGAGTAGGCGATGACGAGCAGCAGCCCGAGGGCGCCGGCGAGCAGGCCGCCGTGCAGCGAGTCCTGGCCGAGCGTCGGCGAGATCGACTCCGCCTGGGAACGCTCGAAGGCAAGCGGCAGCGCGCCGTAGCGCAGGACGTTGGCGAGGTCCTCGGCATCGGACTGGGTGAACGAGCCGGAGATCTGGGCCGAGCCGGCGATGCGTTCGTTGGTCGACGGCGCGGACTGGACCACGCCGTCAAGCACGATCGCGACCTGCTTGCCGATGGTCGCCTCGGTCAGCTTGGTGAACTTGTTCTGCCCGGAGCCGGTGAAGTCGACGTTCACCACCCACGCGCCGGTGTTGACGTTGGTGGTACCACCGGAGCCAGCCAGCCCGGCGGAGGCCGTCTTCACGTCGGTACCGACGACCGACGCCGGCATGAGCAGGTACTTCTGGGTCTGGGTCCGGTCGCAGGCCACCGTCCAGTCCTGCGGCCGGTCGGTGCCGAGCGCCGCCTTGCGCTTGTCGGCGGCATCGCAGGTCAGCGCCTTGTAACGGGCCGCCACGTCGGCCGGCGGGGTCGGTCCGGTCGCGGCGGTGGAGCCGGTCGCGGGGGCCGTCGCGCTCGCCGACGGCGCCGGGGAGGCGGAGGCCGCCGGAGCACCGGCGGACGCCGCGGGCGCGCTGGACGCCGCGGGGGCAACGGACGCCGCGGGCGCGGCGGACGCTGCCGTCACGATCCTCGCCGCCGCGTTGGTTCCCGCGGCCGTGATGGCCCCGGCACCGCTGTGGGCGGCCAACGCCACCGGCTGAGCCACCAGGTCCGAGCCGTCGCCGAGCGCGGCCGGCTTGTTCGATGCCGACGGGCTGGGCACGACGGACGGGCTGGGCGTCACCGAGGGCGATGCCGGCGCGCCCAAGGGGGTCGCGGTCGATCCGGCGGCCGGGGTGGGCACGGCAGTGGGGGCCGGGGTGGGGGTCGCGGCGGGAGTGGCCGCCGAGACGTCGTAGACCTCCCGGAAGCGCAGCTCCGCCGTCTGCCCGACCAGGTCGACCACATCGTTGCGGCCACGTCCGGGGACGGAGATCTCGATCTGGTTACCGGTGCGGTGGACCTCGGACTCGGCGACACCGAGGCCGTCAACCCGCTGGCGGATGATGTCCACTGCCTGGTTGATGGCGCCGGAGTCGACGTGCGAGCCGGAGATGGCCTTGGGCGTGAGGATCACGCTCGTGCCGCCCTGGAGGTCGAGGCCGAGCCGGGGAGTCCAGTTTCCGGTGAGTGCCATCAGGCCGTAGAGAACGGCGGCCAGAGCGGCGAGGACCCCCAGCCGGGTCCAGTCGGAGCTCCCCGCGGAAACCCGTGCCGAGCGGCGTGCCACGTGCGAGTCCCTTCCTCACGCACCGGGAGACCGGCGCTGGTTCGCCTCGCCGTTGCCCGGAGCGGCGGTGCTCAACGTACCCGAACGAATGTCACCGAGGGTACGTTCCAAGCCCCCGGCGGTGACGCGGCGAGACGCCGCCTCACAGTTCCTTGCGCGGCGGCCTGGGGGCGTCCGGCTCCTGGCCGGCCGCCTCGCCGTCGGACCCGGTCGGGTCGGCTGCCGCCGCCGGGCCGTCCGCGTCGCCCGCGGACTCGGGCCGGTCGTCGTCGCCGTCCGGGGTGTCCTCGTCGTCGGACACCGTCGGCGGAGTGACCACCCGCACGACCGCGTTGCTGGCGAACCGGCAGACGACGTCGGGGGCGACCTCCAGCAGCACGTCGCCGTCGTCCAGTTCCACGACGGTCGCATACAGGCCGGCGGTGGTGACCACGAGGGCGCCGGGCACCAGCCGGGACACCTGGTCCTGCTGGGTCCGGGCACGACGACGCTGCATCGTGAAGATGTAGACGACGGCAAGGACGATGATCAGCGGAAGTAGGAACCCGCCGATCGAACTGCCTCCGCCGTTGCCGGCCGCGGTCGCCGCTGTTACAAGTCCGTGCACGTCCTGCCCTCCAGATGTGTTGCGGCGATCGTACGTAGCCAACCGATGCCATCGGTGGGCAGGGCCACAGTGTCCGGTTTGCGGCCGGTCATGTCGGCCGGATCCGGCACCGGTCGGCGCGCGGTCAGCTGCCGTCGAGGAACAGCGTGGCCTGGCTGCGGCCGAGCGGTTCGGCCACCGGAGCGACGCCGAGATGCTCGAACGCGGCGGGCGTGGCCATCCGCCCGCGGGCCGTGCGGATCAGCAGCCCGGCACGCAGCAGGAACGGCTCGGCCACGTCCTCGACCGTCTCCGGCTCCTCCCCCACCGACACGGCCAGCGTCGTGAGTCCCACCGGCCCGCCGCCGAACCGGGTGACCAGGGCTTCCAACACGGCCCGGTCCAGCCGGTCGAGACCGAGCGCGTCGACGTCGTAGACGCGCAGCGCCGCCTCGGCGGTCGCGCGGTCGACCACGCCGTCGGCGCGCACCTCGGCGTAGTCCCGCATCCGGCGCAGCAGGCGGTTGGCGATGCGGGGGGTGCCCCGGGAGCGGCCGGCGACCTCCGCGGCGCCCTCGTCGGTGAGGGAGACGCCGAGGAGCCCGGCCGAGCGGGTCAGCACCCGGGCGAGCTCGTCCGGGGCGTAGAAGTCCAGGTGGGCGGTGAAGCCGAAGCGGTCGCGCAGCGGTCCGGTCAGCAGCCCGGAGCGGGTCGTGGCGCCGACCAGCGTGAACGGGGCGACCTCCAGCGGGATCGCGGTCGCACCCGGACCCTTGCCGAGGATCACGTCGACGCGGAAGTCCTCCATCGCCGAGTAGAGCAGCTCCTCCGCCGGTCGCGCGATGCGGTGGATCTCGTCCAGGAAGAGCACCTCGCCGGGGGACAGCGAAGTAAGGACCGCGACGAGGTCACCGGCGCGCTCGATCGCCGGTCCGCTGGTGATCCGCAGCGGCACCTCCAGCTCCTCCGCCACGATCATGGCGAGGCTGGTCTTGCCGAGCCCGGGCGGCCCGGACAGCAGGACATGGTCCGGCGGGCGACCCCGGGCCCGGGCTCCCTCCAACATGATGGACAGCTGCTCGCGGACCTTGCGCTGGCCGACGAACTCCGCCAGCGTGCGCGGGCGCAGGCCAGCCTCGAACGCCCGCTCCTCGGCGTTGGCGACCGCGGAGACAAGCCCCTCGTCAGCCATCCGCGCCGCGCCCTGACCCGCCGACGGGCCCGTGGACCGGCTCCGGCACCCGGCCGACCCGCGCCGTCATCGGCGCAGCACCGCGAGACTGGCCCGCAGCAGGGTCGCCGCGTCGGGAGCCGAGGTCGCGGACGGGGCTGAACCGTCCGCGGCGGCGACGTCCGGCGGGTCCACCAGGGCGGCCAGCGCCCGGCTGACCGCGTCCTCGGCCTCGCGGGCCGAGTAGCCGAGCCCGGCGAGGGCCTCCCGCACGGTGTCGGCGGCGGCGCCGCCGGCGCCGGCCACGCCCGCCTTCCCCGGCCGGGGGCCGGGCACCGGGGCACCGGGGGGCGGGCCGAGGCGGTCGCGCAGGTCCAGGACGATGCGCTGGGCGCCCTTGCGGCCGATCCCGGGAACCCGGGTGAGCACCGCGAGGTCCTCTTCGGCGACGGCCCGGCGCACCATGTCCGGCTCGAGCACGCCGAGGACGGCCTGGGCGAGCTTCGGGCCCACGCCGGCGGCGGACTGCAGACTCTCGAAGACGTCCCGGGCGTCGGCGTCGGTGAAGCCGTAGAGGGTCAGCTCCGTCTCGCGCACCACGAGGGTGGTCGCCAGCCGGGCCGGCTCGCCCACCCGCAGCCCGGCGAGCGTCGCCGGGGTGCACTGCACCAGCAGCCCGACCCCGCCCACCTCGACCACGGCGCTCAGCGGACCGAGCGCCGTGACGGTGCCCGCGACCGAGGCGATCACGAGGCCACCTCGCCGCCGGCGGCGGCCCGCAGCCTCGCCAGCGCCGGGCCGCGCCACACGTGGCACAGCGCCAGCGCCAGCGCGTCCGCCGCGTCGGCCGGGCGCGGCACCTCCGTCAACCCCAGCAGCTTGCTGATCATGAAACCGACCTGGGCCTTGTCCGCCCGGCCGCTGCCCGTCACCGCCGCCTTGACCTCACTGGGCGTGTAGAGGCCGACGGGCAGGTCACGCCGGGCCGCCAGCATGATCGCGACGGCGCCGGCCTGCGCCGTGCCCATGACCGTGCGGACGTTGGCCTGACTGAAGACCTTCTCCACGGCCACCGCGTCCGGCCGGGTGCGGTCGAGCCAGGCATCGATGCCGTCGGCCACGGCACGCAGCCGCTCCGGTACCGGCGAGCCGGCCGGGGTGCGCACCACCCCCACCTCGACGAGGCGGGCCCGCGAACCGACCGCCCCGTCGACCACGCCCAGGCCGCACCGGGTCAACCCCGGATCGACGCCCAGTACCCGCATCCACCCTCCCGACCACCAGCCTCCTGACAGCGCGCAGCCTCCCGACAGCGCGCCGCGGGAACATCCGTTCGATAGTAGATCGCCCACCGCAACCGGACATCCACGACACGCCCAACAGATCGCGCCGGCCCGGCGCACCCGCGGGTCAGCTGGTGACGAGCTCCATGACGTCGTCCGAGATGTCGCCGTTGAACCAGACGTTCTGGACGTCGTCCAGGTCCTCGACCGCCTCGACGAGCTTGAGCACCTTGGCCGCGGGCTCCGCGTCCAGGGGCACGCTCACGCTCGGCAGCCAGGAGACGTCCGCCGAGGTGATCTCCAGGCCGGCGTCGCCCGCCGCCACCCGCACCGCGTGCAGGTCGGTGGCCTCGGAGATCACCTCGAAGACGTCACCGAGGTCGTTGACCTCCTCCGCGCCGGCATCGAGCACCGCGAGCAGCACGTCGTCCTCGGTCAGCCCGGCGGACTTCGTGAGCAGCACGACGCCCTTGCGGTTGAACAGGTACGACACCGAGCCCGGGTCCGCCGGCGTCCCGCCGTTGCGGGTGATCGCCACCCGCACGTCGGACGCGGCCCGGTTGCGGTTGTCGGTCAGGCACTCGACGAGGATCGCCACCCCGGCGGGCCCGTAGGCCTCGTAGGTGATGTTCTCGTAGTTCGCGCCGCCGGCGAGCTCGCCGGAGCCGCGCTTGACCGCCCGATCGATGTTGTCGTTCGGGACCGACTGCGACTTGGCCTTCGCGATGGCATCCGCGAGCGTCGGGTTACCCGCCGGGTCGCCGCCGCCGGTCTTGGCCGCGACCTCCACGGTCTTGACCAGCTTGGCGAACAGCTTGCCGCGGCGGGCGTCCACGACAGCCTTCTTGTGCTTCGTGGTCGCCCATTTGGAGTGACCGCTCATGTCCTGCCCCTCTTACCTGCGATCAGCGACCGATGGGGACGATCGCACGATGTCGACGAACAGCCGGTGGACCCGGAAGTCACCGGTCAGCTCGGGATGGAACGCGGTGGCCAGCAGCGGACCCTGGCGGACCGCCACCGGCGCCTCGGCGACACGGGCCAGCACCTCGACCGCGTCGCCCGCCTTGTCTACCCATGGTGCCCGGATGAAGACCGCGTGCACAGGCGGCCCCGGCACGCCGACGACGTCGAGGTCCGCCTCGAACGAGTCGACCTGCCGGCCGAAGGCGTTGCGCCGGACGACCATGTCCAGTCCACCGATCAGCGGCTGATCCGGTCGGCCGTCCACGACGTCCCGCGCTAGCAGGATCATGCCAGCACACGAACCGAACACGGGCAGGCCCGCCGCGACCTTCGCCCGCAGCGGCTCGAGCAGCCCGAACACCCGCAGCAACCGGCCGATCGTCGTGGACTCGCCGCCGGGCAGCACCAGCCCGTCGACCTCGTCCAGCTCGGCCTCGCGGCGGACCTCCACCGGGCGCGCGCCGGCCGCCACCAGGGCACGGGCGTGCTCGCGCACGTCTCCCTGCAACGCGAGAATGCCGATCCGCGGGTCGCTCACCAGCCGCGGTCGGCGTAGCGCGCGGTCGCCGGCAGCTCGGTGACGTTGATGCCCACCATCGCCTCGCCGAGGCCCCGGGAAACCTTCACCAGCAGGTCAGGGTCGTTGTACATGGTCGTGGCCTCGACGATCGCGCGGGCGCGCCGCGCCGGATCACCGGACTTGAAGATGCCGGAACCGACGAACACACCGTCGGCGCCGAGCTGCATCATCAGCGCCGCGTCCGCGGGCGTCGCGATGCCGCCGGCAGTGAACAGCACGACGGGCAGCCGGCCGAGCCGGGCCACCTCCTCGACCAGCTCGACCGGAGCGCGCAGCTCCTTCGCGGCGGCGTAGAGCTCCTCCGCGGGCAGCGCCGAGAGGCGGCCGATGTCCGCACGGATGGTCCGCATGTGGACCACGGCGTTGGAGACCTCGCCGGTGCCGGCCTCCCCCTTGGAACGGATCATCGCCGCGCCCTCGGCGATGCGCCGCAGCGCCTCGCCCAGGTTCGTCGCCCCGCAGACGAACGGCACGGTGAACGACCGCTTGTCGATGTGGTGGTGCGGGTCGGCCGGGGTGAGCACCTCGGACTCGTCCACGTAGTCCACCCCGAGCGCCTGCAGCACCTGCGCCTCGACGAAGTGCCCGATGCGCGCCTTGGCCATGACCGGGATGGACACCGCCTCGATGATCTCCGAGATCATGTCGGGGTCACTCATCCGGGCGACGCCGCCCTGCGCGCGGATGTCCGCGGGCACCCGCTCCAGCGCCATCACCGCGACGGCGCCGGCGTCCTCGGCGATGCGGGCCTGCTCGGCGGTGACCACGTCCATGATCACGCCACCCTTGAGCATCTCCGCCATGCCGCGCTTGACGCCGGCCGTGCCGGCCTGCCGGGCGGAGCCGGCCGCCTGGCCGCTGGTGGATGCGGTCTGGGCCTCGGACATGATGCGCCGTCTCTTTCGCGTCGGTCGGGCACCACGGACGGCCGCGACCGCGGCCACCATGGCGGGCACACCTGCGATTGCAGGCACACCTGTAGGTCGGCCACGCAGCCAGGTGATTCCCGTGCGGGTGGGTCGGTTTCCCATCGTACGGCGCGAGCCCGCCCGACCGGGCGGCCCGGCGAACGGGCCAGGTCCCCGGGCTCAGGCGGCGGGGGTCAACCGGCGGGCGGTCAGCGGGCCAGGCCCGGCCGGCCGCCCTCGTCGACCGGGTCGCCGGCGTCGGGCCGCGGTGCTGTCTCGACGGCCAGGGACACGCCGGCCACCAGTGGGGACGGTTCGTCCCGCAACGACAGGGCATCGTCGATCTCGAAGTAACCGGGCGCCGGGCGGCGGCCCGCGAGATGCAGGGCCCGGACCAGCCGGCGCCCGGCCAGCGAACGCAGGTCCCGCACCGCGTCGTTGTGGAACTGCCGGGCCAGCGCCACCCGGGCCGCGGCGGAGTCCACCGCGTGCAGGTCCGCGGGGCACCGCTGGCCGGCATCGGCGACCGCGGCGGCCCGCAGCGACCTGCTCAGCGCGTTCTCGGCCAGCTCGACCTCGCCGTCCAGCGGGGATCCGGCGAGCAGCGGCGGGTGGGCGGCCCTGGCCCGGGCGGCGCTGGCCGCCAGCCCCGGCAGCGCACACCGCTCGGCCAGCTCGGCGGCGGCGTCGGCGCGGGTGACGAGCTGGCTGACCAGCCCGCCGCGGGCGTCCGCCACCCTGGCGGCGAGCCGGTCCAGCCGCAGGGCCAGCCAGGTCAGATAGGTCGCGATCGCCACCACCACGGCGACCACGGCCACGAGGACGCTCATCGAGCGCAGCGTAGCCGGCCCGCGGTTGTGACCTGGCTCCCGTCCCGGCGCTCAGGGCGGCGGACGTCAGCCGGGCGCGACGGACACCGGCCGGTCGCCCGACACCATCTGGTACACGCCGACGATCCGTTCGGCGATGGTGCGCCAGTCGTAGGCCCGGGCGGCGGCGTGGCCGCGGCGCACCAGGTCGGCGGCGCCGACGGGATCGGTGAGCACCTCGGCGAGGGCGGCCGCGAGCCGGGCCGGGTCGCCGACCTCGAACAGGCGGCCGGCCCGGCCGTCGTCGAGCACCCGGCGGAACGCGTCGATGTCGCTGGCGACGACCGGCGTGCCCGCCGCCATCGCCTCCAGCAGCACGATGCCGAAGCTCTCCTGGCCGGTGTTCGGCGCGCAGTAGACCTGCCCGGAGGCGAACACCCGCGGCTTGTCCGCGTCGGAGACCAGGCCGATCAGGTCGACCCGGGAGCGCAGGAGCGGGTCCAGGCGCGCCCGCAGCCCGGCCACTCCGCCCGGCCCGGCGACCAGCAGGCGTGCGTCCGCGACCGTGGCGAGCAGCGGCGGCATCGCGGCCAGCAGCACGTCGAGACCCTTGCGGGGCTCGTCGATGCGGCCGAGGAAGACGACGGTGGGTGGACCGTCGGCGTAGTCGGGCAGTGGCTCGGCGTCCGCGAAACTGTCGAGCGCCACCCCGTTGGGGATCAGGATCGCGTCGGCGCCGAGGTGTTCGACGAGCGTGCGCCGCGCGGCCTCGGAGACGGCGATGCGGGCCCGCAGTTTCTCGAACGCCGGTTGCAGCGCGCCATGCGCGGCGGTGAGGACCCGGGACCGCGGGTTGGCGGTGTGGAACGTCGCCACGATCGGCCCGTCGGCCAGCACGCACGCGAGCAGACTGACGCTGGGCGCGGCGGGCTCGTGCACGTGCAGCACGTGGAAGTCGTGCTCGCGCAGCCAGCGCCGCACCCGGGCCGCGGAGACCGGGCCCATCAGCAGCCGGGCCACCGAGCCGTTGTACCGCACGGGCAGCGCCCGGCCCGCGTCGACGGCGTACGGCGGCAGGTTGCGCTCGTCGTCCACCGGGGTGATCACGGACACCTCGTGCCCCGCCGCGATCAGCGTCTCGGCGAGGTCACGCACATGCACCTGGACACCGCCCGGCACGTCCCAGGTGTACGGGCAGGCCAGGCCGATCCTCACGACACCGCCGGTAGATCATCGCGCCACACCCGCTGGAGCATGTGCCAGTCGGCGGGATGCGCGGTGATCCCGGCGGCGAAGGCGTCGGCCAGGCCCTGGGTCATCGTCGGGACGTCGGTGGGCGCCACCGCGGGATGGATCCGCGCGCTCCAGCCGTCCCGGTCGAACCAGAGCGTGACGGGCAGCAGTGTTGCCCCGGTGGCCAGGGCTAGGGCCGCCGGCCCCGCCGGCATCGTGGCGGTGGCGCCGAAGAACTCCACCGGAACACCCGACCGGGACAGGTCCCGGTCGGCGAGCAGGCACAGCGCCCCGCCGGCCCGCAGCCGCTGGGCGAGCAGGTCGAACGGGGGGCTCTCGCCACCGGTCAGCGGGATGACCTCCATCCCGAGCGCGGTGCGGAACGCGACGAACCGCTCGAACAGCGACTCGGGCCGCAGCCGCTCGGCCACCGTCGTGAACGGAATGCCGCTGGCCGCGAGCCACGCGCCGGCCTGCTCCCAGTTGCCCATGTGCGGCAGGGCGAGCACGGTCCCGGCCCCGCGGGCGTGCGACGCGCGCAGCAGATGCTCGTCCGCGACCCGCATGCGCCGCACGATCCGCTCGATGTCGAGGTCCGCGAGCCGGAAGACCTCAAGCCAGTAACGGGCATACGAGCGCATCGCCGCGCGGGTCAGCCGGTCGAGGTCAGCGCCCGCCGGGGCCACCCGGCTCAGGTTGGCGCGCAGCCGGCGGACCCCCCGGCCGTCGCGCCGCCAGGCCACGTCCGCGCCGAGCCGGAAGGCGGTCGCGGCCACGGGCTCCGGCAGGAGTCGGACACCCCGCCAGCCCGTCGCGTAGGCGAAGTCGGTAAGCCGCCCGGCGGTCACGGTCGCCGCGCCAGGCGCACCGCGCGGCCGCCCGCCGCGGGGAGCGAACCCGGGTCAGAACCCACGGCCGGACGTGCCCAGACCGCCACCACCGCCCCCCGCGGCCGCCGCCGCGGGGCCGGGCGGAACGGCGGGACCCGACGCAACCGCGCCACCCGGCGGGATCGCCGTACCGGGCGGAATCGCGGTGCCGGGTGCGACGGTGGTGCCAGGCGGGACGGTCGGGGCTGCCGTCGAGGCGGACGGGGCCGGCGGATCACCGGCTCGGTACCACTGCCGGTACACGTGCACGACGCGCTGGGCCACGGTCAGCGTGGTCGCGCCCACCAGGAACCACAGCGCGGCCGGCAGAAGGTACGGCACGCCGAGGCCGTACAGGCCGGCGGCGACGAGCAGGACGAGCAGCCGCTCCCCGCGCTCGGCGAAACCGACGTTGCAGGTGAAGCCGAGGCCCTCGGCCCGGGCCTTCACGTAGGAGGTGATCGACCCGGCGACGAGGCAGGCGAGCGCCGCGATCGCCAGGGGCATCGAGTCCCCGTCCCCGGCGTACCAGATCACCAGCGAACCGAAGATCGCGCTGTCGCCGACCCGGTCCGAGGTGGAGTCGAGGAAGGCGCCCCACTTCGACGAGATACCCCGGGCCCGGGCGATCACTCCGTCGACGAGGTCCGAGAACACGAACAGCGTGACCACGACGGTGCCCAGGAAGAAGACACCGCGGGTGAAAAAGCCCAGCGCGGCGCCCGCGACCCCGACGGTGCCGATGATCGTCACCACGTCCGGCGAGATCGACGACCGGGCGGCCCACTGGCTCACGGGGTCGAGCACCTTCTGAATCTGCGGTCGTGCCTTGCTAGCGAGCATGTCCGTCCCGTCGTCCCGCGTGTGCCCGGCTCCGGGCGGTCTTCACAGTACCGCCGCCACGATCGGTGCATACCCGACCACGACTCCCGGCGCGGTTGTGCTCCACGTCACCCGGGAGGACCCTGCCGATACGGACGAGCGGATATTCGCCGATCAAGGAGGCGAGGATGCCAGCAGCCTCGTGCAAAGTACGCAACGTCGTCCTGGTGGGGCACACCGGAGCGGGCAAGTCGGCACTCGTCGACCGGCTGCTCGCGGCGGCCGGACCGCCCGAGCACCAGGACGGCGACCATCCCGTGGGCGAGCGCCAGAGCGGCCAGACCAGCTACGTCGGGCACGCCGCGCCCGATCGCCGGCCAGCCCGGTCGGTGGGCCTCACGCTGTGCTCGGTCAGCCACCGCGGGCACACCGTCAATCTGCTCGACACCCCCGGTCACCCCGACTTCGTCGGTGAGCTGCGGGCCGGCCTGCGCGCCGCCGACGCGGCCCTGTTCGTCGTGAGCGCGGTGGACGGCGTCGACGGTGCCACAGCCCTGCTGTGGGCGGAATGCGCCGAGGTCGGCATGCCCCGGGCCATCGCGATCACCCAGCTCGACCACGCCCGCGCGGACTTCTCCGCCGCGCTGCGGGAGTGCCAGCGGGCCTTCGGGTCCGGCGTCCTGCCGGCCTGGCTGCCCGGGCCGGTGTCCGAGGACCGGATCCGGCTGACCGGCCTGCTGACCGGCCGCACCGTCGACCACGGCCCGGACGGCCGCCGCGAGTCGGCGGGCGAGGCCCCCGGCGCCGACGCACACCGCGGCGCCGCCCGGGCCGCGCTGGTCGAGGGCATCATCGCCGAGAGCGAGGACGAGCGCCTGCTCGACGCCTACCTGTCCGGCGCCGAACCCGACCCGGAGCTGCTTCTCGCCGACCTGGGGAAGGCGGTGGCCCGCGCGACGTTCTTCCCGGTGCTGCCGGTCGGCCTCCTGCCGGCGTCCGGGTCCGCGTCGGCGTCCGCCGGGTTCGGCTGCACCGAACTTCTCGACCTGGTCGTGCGGGGCTTCCCCTCGCCCGCGCAGCACCCCCTGCCCCCGGTGACCCGCGCCGACGGCAGCGTGCGGGTACCCGCCACCGGTGACCCGGCGGGACCGCTGGTGGCCGAGGTGGTCAAGACGACCACCGACCCGTACGTCGGGCGGATGTCCGTCGTACGGGTGTTCAGCGGGACGCTGCGCCCCGACGACGCCGTGCAGGTCAGCGGCCACGGTCGGGCGGCGGCCGGGCACCGCGACCACGATGACGGCGAGCGCGTCGGCGCGCTGTCCCAGCCCTTCGGCTCGGCGTTGCACAGCGTGCCGGAATGCGCGGCGGGCGCGGTCTGCGTGATCACGAAACTGAGTACCGCCGAGACCGGTGACACGCTGTCCAGCCTCGACGATCCGTGTCACCTGCCGGCCTGGCGGATGCCCGAACCGCAGCTGCCGATGGCGATCCGGGCCCGCGGCCGCGCCGACGAGGACCGTCTTTCGACGGCGCTCGCCCGGCTCGCGGCCGAGGATCCGACGTTGCGGGTCGTCCAGGACCCGCAGACGGCCCAGCTGGTCCTGTGGACCATGGGTGAGGCACACGCGCAGGCGGTTCTCGACCGTCTCACCCACCGTTACGGGACCCTGGTCGACCCGGAACCGCCGGCCGTGCCGCTGCGGGAGACCCTGCGCGCTCCCGCGCAGGGTCTCGGGCGTCAGGTGAAACAGTCGGGCGGGCACGGCCAGTACGCCGTCTGCCGGATCGAGGTGGAGCCGCTGGCGCCGGGCGGTGGGCTCGAGTTCGTGGACGAGGTCGTCGGCGGCGCGGTTCCCCGGGCCTTCATCCCCTCAGTGGAGAAGGGCATCCGGGCGCAGATGACCCAGGGGATGCACGCCGGCCGTCCGCTGACCGATCTGCGGGTGCGCCTGGTCGACGGCAGGGCGCACAGTGTCGACTCCTCGGATGTCGCCTTCCAGATCGCCGGTGGACTGGCCCTGCGCGACGCGATGCAGGCGGGTGGGGTGGTCGTGCTCGAACCGGTGCTGACGGTCGACGTGACGGTGCCCGACGAGTTCCTCGGATCCGTCGTGGGTGATGTGTCGACGCGGCGCGGCCGCGTGATCGGAATGGAGCCGCGGCCAGCCGCGCGGAATTCGGCGTCGGCCGGTGTGTCCGCGGCGGCCCGCACCGTCGTTCACGCCGAGATCCCCGAAGCGGAAATGTCCAGATATGTCATTGAATTGCAGTCTCTAACGCACGGCACCGGCACATTCCATCGGGAGCCGCACGGTTACGAGCGGATGCCCCACCGCCTCGCGGCGACCTCGAACCCCTGACCGGCCGGCGGCGCGCACCGCTGCCCTACTCGTCCGCGGCGGCGCGCGCCCAGGCCTCGGCAAGCATCTCGCGGGTCTGCCCCAGCAGCGCCGGCAGCACCCGGGTGACACCGACGACCGGCATGAAGTTCGTGTCCCCACCCCAGCGGGGAACAATGTGCTGGTGCACGTGGGAGGCGATACCGGCGCCGGCCACATGACCGAGGTTCATCCCGGTGTTGAAACCGTGGGCGCCGCTGGCCGCCCGCAGGGCACGCAGCGACCGGCGCACGAAGAAGGCCATCTCGACGATTTCCTCGGACTCCATGTCGGCATAGTCGGCGACATGGCGATAAGGCACGACCAGAAGATGCCCAGCATTGTAGGGATAGAGATTCAGCACCGCATAGACGGTCTTTCCGCGGGCGACCACGAGACCGTCCTCGTCGGACATCTCGACAATCGCGCAGAAGGGGCATTCATCGTCCCGCCCGCGGCCCTCACCCCTGATGTACGCCAGCCGGTGCGGCGTGTAGAGGCGTTGGAAGGCATCCGGGCCGCCGACGCCTGCCTGCTCCTGCAGGACGACCTCGTCGGGTGCGCGCTCCGCGCTCATCGCGCGACCACCGCCACCCCGTCGACGGGGACCCGGACCGCCGCGGCGAACGCCCGGCCGGGACCGGTCCCGCGAGCCCTGGGCAGCCGGAGGGTGCCGGCAGTCACCACCTGCGCCACCTCCGTCGGACGACCCCCGGAGACGACTCCCCCGGGGACGATCCCCCTGGAGACGATCCCCCTGGAGGGGTGGTCATCGTCCCGTCAATTTATCAGGACGTGGCCCCATCGGCCGGACCTCGACGGGCGCCCGCGCAGATGCGCGCCCGCAGGCGAAGAGGGAGACTGGCGGCGTGGGGGGGTCGCCGCCAGTCTCCCTCGAGTGGCGTATCCGGTTTCGAACCACGGCGTCCCGGCCGCCGTCGCGGCGAACCAACGCCAGGAACCGCGACCGGGAAAGGATCTCCCAGCGCTGCCCCGGCGAGAGGCCCCGTCGACAAGATGACGTCGACGAATGGACCTGCTGCCGGACCCGCTACGCCCTGCACGATCAGCTTAGCGGCCGTCAAGCCGATCTGTACAGGGCGCACCTCACGCCGCGCCGAAATAACCGGCCAACGACCAGCGCCGGGAGAACCAGTACCCACCTGCCGCTACAGCCACCACACCGAAAGAGCGGGACGCCCAACAATGCCGACCTACGACCCGCCGACCAAATGCCATCGCGCGTTGGATTCGACGTTCGCCGGCACAACCCCGCACCAGCGCACGGGCGGGGCGGGTTCCGTGCATTTCGCGGCTACCCGGGACACTCGACGCGACCCGCCCCCAGGGCATCGGGCGGGCCGCGCCACCCGGGGTAGCCCGTCCGAGCGACTTTGTCATCCGCCTGCGGACGACCAGCGGTACCGCCCCTTACCCGCCTGGCCGCCATCCCTCAACGGACGCCCGCCGGCGGACGAGCGACGGCACTGGCCACCCCACCACTGGCCGGCACCAGCTCACGAAGAGTCACCGATGCCACGACGGACCTCCCGTGAGTGCCAGGACGCCCCGACCGAGGGCCCTCCACCGGGCACCCCCGCCAACCGGCACCAAGGTGGGGTCCCGCGGCAATTCGTCTACCGAATCCCGCACCGGCAGATCGTGTCCGATGTGCCGGATTAGCGCTATATGCGCTGCTGGTGGCGGGCCTGCCCGCCGCGACTTCCATCCACCGCCAGTGAGTCCGACAGCCCTCACGAGCGCGAAAACGGGCCTCGCCGGCCCAAACATCGGAATCGGCCGCACCGACACGAAAGGGGAAGGAAGAACGGATCATCGACACCCGGCCGCCCGAAGCGCGAGCATGAACACAGAGCGCCCGCACACCCCTCCGAACGCCCATCACCCCTGCGCCCCAACCCGGCGCCCAATCCCTCCAACTCCAACACCGAACCCCAAACCAACCCAGATGAAGACCAACCAGCACCGAGAAGAGCGGCCAACCCGGCCGTCGATCAAGGAATCCGCAACATGCCAACCCACACCCCACCAACTCCGGGGGCCCGGAGAGCCAGCTCTCCTGCACGCATTGCATGGGTCGCCGCGAGCCCCTGAAAGGGGGCAGCATGAGAAGAAAGTTCGCGTGGGCGTACGTGGTTTCGAACCACGGACCTCTGCCGTGTGAAGGCAGCGCTCTACCCCTGAGCTATACGCCCTTGCGGGTGGGACCACCATACACGCCCGCGATCGGGTGCCACGCAGGGGGTCCGACCGGATGGATGCGGTCATGTCGTCCGTCCCGCCCGGTGGGCGGACTGGACCGGGTTCGCCGCGACTGGTCAAGGTTGGGAACCACCCGGACGGGGAAGACTGAAGGTGGAACGGCCTCGGCAGGTTGGACCGTTACTCGGGGGGACACTCGGCCGTCACGGATAGTAATCACCGATCCCCGTACGCACGGGATCAATCCGTTGACGGACCGATCTAGCATCCATCGCGAGAAGGGTTCACCCTTCCGGGCAGGACAAGCCGCCCAAACTGCCGTAACGGATGTTGTCTTGGCATAATCTTGTTTCCAACGGGACTCGGAGAGGGAACTATCCCGTTACACGGGTGCTCGCCCGCACCATCGCACCATGAGAGGCCGCCCGATGACTATTCGTCACGATTCGATCACCGCCGAACTCGCCCTTCGTCTCGTCGTCCCCGGCGGCGCACCCGTTCCGGTCGCCGCCACGGTCCGCTACGAGCCGGCCGACCCCTACGCGATCAGCATCGGCTTCCGCACGGGCGCCGACGAAGTCGTGGAGTGGACCTTCGCACGCCAGTTGCTGAGCGACGGCGTGCGCCGGCCCGCTGGCGACGGGGACGTCCAGGTATGGCCGGCCGCCCAGTCCGGTGGACGCATCGTCTGCCTGTCGTTGTCCAGCCCGTCGGGGCACGCGCTGTTCGAGATGCCGCGTTCCGAAGTCCTGGCGTTCCTGCGTCGAACATATTCAGCGGTGCCGCTTGGCGGCGAGAGTGACATCATCGATCTTGACGCAGAGCTAGCCCTGTTGATCTGGGGCGGTCCCGAGCGGTGATCAGACCGGGGTTGGGATCGCTGCCCGGCCCCGGCAACCCGGTGCGGGCACTCATCGGACGCGGGAAGCCAGCGTTCCCGTCATCCGGATCCAGAACAGTTCGACCAACCACATAAGGCGAGCACCCAACCGCCCGGCCGGATCCTCCGGCCGGGCGGTTCGTCGTTCCCGTGCCGGCGGGCGCGACCGGCGCGCCCATCGGCCGGCTGCCCGCGTCAGGAGCTGGCGAGGCCGACGAGCCGGGCCGCCTTCAGCTCGGTCTCCCGCCACTCCCCCTCGGGATCGCTCCCCCAGGTGACGGCCGCGCCCGTGCCGAACCGGAGCTGGTCGTCCACGAACCAGAAGGTGCGGATGCCGACGGACAACCAGCCGTGGCCGCGGTCGGCGTCGACCCAGCCGATGCCGCCGCAGTAGGGACCGCGCGGCACCGGCTCCAGCTCCCGGATGATCTGCAGGGCGCTCACCTTGGGCGCCCCGGAGACGGATCCGGCCGGATTCGCCGCCTCGATGAGCTCCGGCCAGCCCACGGTGGGACGCAACCGGGCCCGCACGGTCGAGACGAGGTGGACCAGCCCGGGATGATGCTCGACCGCGCACAGCGCCGGCACGGTGACCGAACCTGCCCGAGCCACCCGGCCAAGGTCGTTGCGCACGAGGTCGACGATCATGATGTTCTCGGCGACGTCCTTCTCCCCGAGATCCCGCACGGTCCGCCCGGTGCCCTTGATCGGGCCGGAGCGGACGACGTCTCCGTCTCGTTCGAGGAACAGCTCCGGCGACGCACCCGCGATCCGCAGCCCGGCCTCGGCGACGTCGAGCACGACGGCGTAGGGCGCCGGGTTGCCGGTGGCCAGGACTGCGGCGAGAGCCGCCGGGTCCCCGCCGGAGCCCGGACCACCAGCCCGGACCGGCAGCGGCGCGGACATCACCCGGCACAGGTTGACCTCGTAGACGTCGCCCGCGGCGATCCGCGCCCGGATGGCCCGCGCCCCCGCGACGTAGGCGTCGCGGTCGAGGCTCGTCGTCCAGGAGCCCGCCGGCGGACCGCGCCACGGCCCGCGGCGCAGCGCGGCGGCGCCCGCAGCCGGCGCCGGGCGGACGTCGGCGAAACGGACACAGCACAACGAACCCTCGAAGTCGAGGACCACCGCCCAGAAGCCGCCGCGCTCCAGCACGGCCGGGTCGTCGCTGATCTCCAGCACGCCCGTCGCGAGTCGGCCGCCGGCGAGCAGGTACGAGGGCGGCCGGCGGGGCTGGCCGGCTCTCGCCGGCCGGACGGCCCGGTCCAGAGCGCCCATGTTCGTCCGGCTCACGACGATCACGTTACGCCGATCCCGACCATCCCGCTCCGCCCGGCATGCACCGCGTCACGGTCGCCGACCTGGCCGGGCGGCGGCCGGCGGGCGGCCACGGGCCCGAGCCGCCGGGCCGGGGACCGCCCCGGGGACCGCCCCGGGGACCGCCCCGGGGGCCGCCCCGGGATCCCCCCGCGCGTCGATCAGGAGTCCCACCGGGCCAGGTGGTCGTGCCATGGGCGAAACCCGATGTTCACGTGGGTCGCCTTGACCCAGCGCAACATCTTCGCGACGCCCGGCGGGCCATTCGACGAGGAGGCCGTTCGTCCGCTAGAGTTCTGACTGCACCGGCAAGAAGTCAGGTGCGACGCGGACGTGGCTCAGTGGTAGAGCATCACCTTGCCAAGGTGAGGGTCGCGGGTTCGAATCCCGTCGTCCGCTCGGAAGCAGAGGGGCTTGAGGTCTGCACCGCGGCCTCCCGCGGCGGAGTGGCCGAGTGGTTTAGGCAAGGGCCTGCAAAGCCCTGTACGCGGGTTCGATTCCCGCCTCCGCCTCTGGTTCATCGCGGGCGATTAGCTCAGTGGGAGAGCGCTACCTTGACACGGTAGAGGTCACTGGTTCAATCCCAGTATCGCCCACCCCGCGGATCGATGCATCGTCGCAAGAGGCCACTGGTTTCCAGTGGCCTTTTTGTGTGCCCGAATGCGGATTCGCCGCCCAGCCTCCGGTCAGCCCAGCCGGCGGTCAGCCCCGCTGGGCCGTGCTCGCCGACCCCGCCTGGAGAAACGCCGTGAGCCCGTCGGCGACGCCGGTGGCGGCCCGCGCCCGCCACGCCGGGTCGACCAGCGCGGCCGCGTCGGTCGGGTTGCGCATGTTCCCGCATTCGAGGAACACCTTCGGCACGCGGGAAAGGTTCAGCCCGCCAAGGTCGGACCGGATGGTCATCCCCTCCTTGCCGAGGTAGTCCGCCAGCGGCAGGCCGGTGGCCCGGCCGAACGCCGTGCGCAGCACGCCCGCGAGCCGGGTCGAGGGAGCCAGGATCGACGCGTTCGCCCGGTCGGGGCTGAGCGCGGGCGCGATCACGTGAAAGCCACGTCCGGTCACGGGACCGCCGTCGGCGTGGATCGACACGACCGCCGCGGCCCCGAGATCGTTGCCGGTCCGGGCTCGCTGGTCGATGCACGGCCCGACCCCGGTGTCGTCACCGCGGGTCAGCACCACCCGCGCCCCCCGGGCACGCAGGATCATCGCCGTCCGCTGGGCCAGGTCGAAGGTGAAGGCGTGTTCCGGGTAGCCGGCGGCGGTCTGCGCGCCGACCGTGTCGCACTCCTTGTCGAAACCGCCCGCCGGCACCTGTCGGTTGATGACCGCGCCGGCCCCCGCGTTGCCGCCGTCGTGACCGGGGTCCAGCACGATGGTCCGACCGGCCAGCGACACCGCCGCCACACCGGCGGCCCGGGCCGGGGGGTCCAAACCATGACCGTCGAGCCTGTTCAGCGCGAACCGCAGAGCGAAGCCGGCCAGCAGCCCCAGCAGAACCACTCCGGCGATCTGCAACACGAAGATCCGCCGGATCCGTACCGGCATGCAGTCTCCCGCCTTGGCCCAGAGTCGTGGGTGCCCCTACCACCGTAGGTGATCGGGAAGCGGCCTTCCGCGCGGCGTCGGGCCGCGCCCCGGCACCGCTCAGGCCGCGACGAAGTCGATCAGGTGTTCCACGGCCCTGAGCAGGCCCACCTCAAGATCGCCGTAGTCGTCGACGGAGGAGAGTACCCGGCGCCACATCTCGGCGGGTTCCGAGACACCCAGCGCCCGGCAGACGCCTTCCTTCCACGGCTGCCCGCGCGGCACGACCGGCCAGGCGGAGATGCCGACCGAGGCAGGCTTCACCGCCTGCCAGATGTCGATGTACGGATGCCCGGTGACCAGCACGTGGTCCCCGGTGACGGACGCCGCGATCCGGCTCTCCTTGCTCCCGGCGACGAGATGGTCGACGAGGACGCCCAGGCGCCGTCCCGGCCCGGGGCGGAACGCCTCGACCACGCCCGGCAGGTCGTCGACGCCGTCGAGGCTCTCCACGACGACACCCTCGATACGCAGGTCGTCCCCCCAGACCCGCTCCACGAGGGCGGCATCGTGCAGCCCCTCCACGTAGATGCGGCTCGCCCGGGCGACACGCGCCTGGTGACCGGCGACGGCCAGGGAGCCGGACGCGGTGCGCGCGGGGGCGCTCGGCGCCCTGCGGCGGGGGCGCACGAGGGTGACCCGGCGGCCCTCCAGCAGGAACGCGCCCGGCTCCAGCGGGAACAGCCGCCGGGCACCGTGCCGGTCCTCCAGGGTCACCCCGCCGTGCTCGGTGGCGACGACGGCGCCGCAGAACCCGCTGGTGGCGTCCTCGACGACCAGGTCCGGCTCGAGCTCGATCTCCGGGATGGCCGGGCGGGCCCGGGCGCTGGGCGCCAGGACGTCCCGGCCGTAGTCACGGCTGTGCATGCCGCGAACCTAAGGCGTCAGAACGCCATGATCGGGTAAATCGCCCCACGGGCGTGTCGGGATGCGACACTGGGGCATATCGCTGCCGGGCCGTCCCCGCGCCGGGGAACATCACGGTGCCCCGACCCGTCCGGCGGTCCCCACGCGAGGCATGGGGCGACGGGAGGAACAATGACGGCACGCTACGGCCCGCGGGTCGCGTTGCTGGTCGTGGATGTCCAGAACGACTTCGCGGATCCGGCCGGCAGTCTCTACGTCACCGGCGGGGAGGAAGTCGTCGCCGGTATCAACGCCGAGATCGCTGCGGCCAGGGCCGCGGGGTCCCCCGTGTTCTACAGCCAGGACTGGCATCCGGCCCGCACGCCGCACTTCGTCACCGACGGGGGCGTCTGGCCGCCGCACTGCGTGGCGGACACCGGCGGGGCGGCGTTCCACCCGGACCTGACCGTGGCCGGCGAGGTGATCCGCAAGGGGGTCGACGGGGCCGACGGCTACTCGGCCTTCTCGGTGCGCGATCCGGAGTCGGGCGACCAGCGATCAACCCTGCTCGGTCAACGGCTCGCCGAACTGGAGGTGACCACGCTCGTGGTGGTCGGCCTCGCGGGGGATCACTGCGTGCGCGAAAGCGCCCTGGAGGCCCGAGGGCTGGGGCTCACGGTGCTGCTTCCGCTGGAGCTGACCAGGTTCGTCAACCTGCGCCCCGGCGACGACCAGCGTTCGGTCACGGCGATGCGCGAGGCAGGCGTCCTGGTCGACTGACCCCGACCAGCCGGCGCGGCGGCCTTTGCGGTGACCGCGACGTCGGCCGGCGGGTGAGTCGGTACATCGGAGGATCAGGCGGCGCAGTCGCGGCAGACCATCCGCCGCTCGTCGTAGAGCTGGCTGCGGTGGTGCACCAGGTAGCACTGCGTGCAGGTGAACTCGTCTGCCTGTCTCGGCAGCACCCGCAGGTTCAGTTCTTCGCCCCCCAGGTCGGCGCCAGGCAGGCCGAGCTCGGTCTCGAACGGGTCAGCATCATCACCGAGGTCGGCTGCCGCATCGGCTCGCCGCGCCTTGAGAGCCTCCAGACTCTGCTCGGATGCGTCCTCTATGTCAGCAGTACGAGGAGTGTCGTAATCGGTGGCCACTGAAGTAACTCCCAGAAAGGTTGTTCGTGGTCGTGCGCAAGCCTCAACGCACGACCGCCGGGGTATGTGCCCGTCAGACCCGCGCTACCCTGATGTGGGCTTCACCACACGCGCGTGCCCAGTCCACCCCGATACGTGGCCGGCCGCGGCGGACCGCCACCGACGGCCCCATCCGCGCAGGCCAGCGGCGGTGTCCCGCCCCGGGCTGCGGATTGCCGCGAACCCGGTTCCCCGGTTCGGTCACCCGGTGCGGCGCAGCCAGGTGATCGGCGCACCATGGGCCCCGCGGCGCAGCGGCTCAAGGACGTCGTCCCAGGCCGTTCCGAGCAGGCGGTGCAGCCCACGGGCGAGTGTCTCGCGGGCCTCTCCCCGTTCGAGCAGGGCCCGCAGGGCTGCCTCCCCGACGACGACGTCGCCGTTGGCGGCGATCGCGGCCCGGTGCAGGCCAAGATCAGGAGTGTAGGAGTATCGCTCGGCGTCACATCCGGGTGACGGCCCCTCCACGGTTTCGAAGGTGACGTGCCCGAGCCGGCGCATGGCGCCCGCGACCCGACCCGCCGTTCCCGGGGACGCGCGCCATTCCAGCCCGGCGAACAGAAAACCGGGCATGCCGGGCTGCGCCGTCCAGGTGAGCGACACCGGCGACGACAACACTCCGGTCACGGCGAACTCCAGGTGCGGGCAGAGCGCGGGCGGACAGGCAAGAACCGCCAGCTTGCCCGGCACGGCGAAGGACGACGAGCCGGATGACAGCTCGCGAGCTGTCGGTGACATTGCGACCACGCAGGACCTCCGTCGACGAGGAACGCCTTCCCCTGCGCCTGTCGACCTGGCCGTTATGGCTTGCCGGAATCGTCCCATGGTCCGAGCCGGCGGACTAGCCCCACCCCCTCTGAGAGCTATGACTAAATGGGCGCAATCGCGTTGCTCACTCCGGTCATCATGGACGCTCGGCCGATGACCCGTCCGGACGGGTCCCCGTTGCCCCGTCGGAGGTCAGGCCACCGAACAGCCCACCGAGGCCGCCCAGCGCGCCGGTCAGCTCGCTCGGCACGATCCACAGCTTGCTGGCCTGCCCCTGGGCGATCTGCGGCAGCGTCTGCAGGTACTGGTACGCCAGCAGTTTCTGGTCCGGGTCGCCCTCGTGGATGGCCCGAAAGACGGTGTCGATCGCCTTCGCCTCGCCCTGGGCGGTGAGGATCTGCGCCTCCCGCTCCCCCTCTGCCCGCAGGATCGCCGCCTGCTTCTCGCCTTCGGCCCGCAGAATCTCGCTCTGCTTGACGCCCTCGGCGGTCAGGATGGCCGCGCGGCGGTCCCGCTCGGCGCGCATCTGCTTCTCCATCGAGTCCTGGATGGAGCGGGGTGGGTCGATGGCCTTCAGCTCGACCCGGTTGACCCGGATACCCCACCGGCCGGTGGCCTCGTCGAGCACGCCGCGCAGCTGACCGTTGATCTGGTCCCGGGAGGTGAGGGTGGCCTCCAGGTTCAACCCGCCGATGACGTTGCGCAGGGTGGTGACGGTCAGCTGCTCGATCGCCCGGATGACGTTGGCGATCTCGTAGGTCGCCGCGCGCGCATCGGTGACCTGGAAGTAGATGACAGTGTCGATACCGACCACGAGGTTGTCCTCGGTGATCACCGGTTGCGGCGGGAAGCTGACGACCTGCTCACGCAGGTCGATCCGGTCGCGGATCCGGTCGATGAACGGCACCACGATCGCGAGGCCGGGGGTGAGCGTGCGGTGGTAGCGACCGAGGCGTTCGACGACCATCGCGCGGGCCTGCGGAACGATCCGCACCGCCCGCACCAGCGTGAGCAGCAGGACCGCCACGATCACCACGGCGACGATGACACCTGCCATGACTACCTCCCCTTGTCCTGGCCCCGGCTCGGTCCTGGCCCCGGCTGGGTCCGGCCCTGGGCCCGGCCCGTCGGTACGCCGTGGCGCACGGTACGGCGCAACCGGCGGGCGGCCGGTCGGGCCGTCAGATCTCGAAGCTGTGCACGATGGCGGTCGCCCCGTCGATGCGCAGCACGTGCGCCTCGCTGCCGACAGCCAGCACCGCGGTGGTCGGGTACGACCGCGCCGACCACACCTCGCCGCGGATCTTCACCCGTCCGTTGTCCGCGTCGACCTGCTCCACCACCACGGCTCGTTCACCGACGAGCGCCTCCGTCCCCGTGCGCAGGCTGGGCGCGCGCTGCAGGTGACGCCGGGCCGCCGGACGCAGCCCGAGCCCCAGGGCGCCCGCCGCCCCGGCGAAGGCGACGAGCTGCCAGACCACATCGGCGCCGAGCACGGCGACAGCACCGCCCACCAGCGCGGCGACCGCGAACATCGCCAGCACGAGGGTCAGCGTCAACAGCTCGCCGACGAACAGGGCGCCGGCGACGACGACCCAGATCGCCCAGTCGGCCATGTCTCCATGCTAGGCCCGGCCGGCGGGAACCGATCAATAAAACGTCAACGCTTCCGAACGTGTGGCCTCAGGATTCACGCGCCGAGCGGTCGCCCATGGCGCCATGCCCGTAGGCTTCGCGTATGTCGCAGGTCTGGCCGGGTCACCCGTATCCCCTCGGTGCCACATATGACGGTACGGGAACGAATTTCGCGATCTTCTCCGAGATCGCGGAGAAGGTCATGCTCTGCCTGTATGACGACGGCGGCCGCGAGGAGCAGATCGAGCTCCCCGAGGTGGATGCCTTCGTCTGGCATGCCTATCTGCCCTCGGTCGGGCCCGGCCAGCGCTACGGCTACCGCGTCCACGGGCCCTACGACCCGGCCACCGGCCACCGCTGCAACCCGCACAAGCTGCTGCTCGACCCGTACGCCAAGGCCGTCGACGGCGAGATCGCCTGGGACCAGGCGGTCTTTCCCTACACCTTCGGCGACCCGGACAGCGTGAACGACGCGGACTCCGGCCCGCACATGATGAAGTCGGTGGTCATCAGCCCGTTCTTCGACTGGAACGGGGACCGCCCGCCGCGCACGCCGTACAACGAGTCGGTGATCTACGAGGCACATGTCCGTGGGCTGACCAAGAACCATCCGGGGCTCCCGGAGGAGTACCGCGGCACCTATGCGGGCGTGGCGCACCCCCTCATGATCGACCATTACCGCAAGATCGGCGTGACCGCGATCGAGCTGCTGCCGGTGCACCAGTTCGTGCACGATGAGCACCTGGTCAGCAAGGGCCTGCGCAACTACTGGGGATACAACTCGGTCGCCTTCCTCGCCCCGCACAACGGCTACTCCGCCTCGGGCGGCCAGGGCCGGCAGGTGCAGGAGTTCAAGGGGATGGTCAAGAACCTGCACGAGGCCGGCATCGAGGTGATCCTCGACGTCGTCTACAACCACACCGCCGAGGGCAACCACATGGGGCCGCTGGTGTGCTTCCGCGGCATCGACAACAGCGCCTACTACCGGCTCGTCGACGACGACCTGCGCTACTACATGGACTACACCGGCACCGGCAACAGCATGCGGGTCCGCCATCCGCACGTCCTGCAGCTCATCATGGACTCGCTGCGGTACTGGGTGACCGACATGCACGTCGACGGCTTCCGGTTCGACCTCGCGGCCACCCTGGCGCGGGAGTTCTACGACGTCGACCGGCTCTCGTCGTTCTTCGACCTGGTCCAACAGGACCCCGTCGTGTCCCAGGTGAAGCTCATCGCCGAGCCGTGGGACCTCGGCGAGGGCGGCTACCAGGTGGGCAACTTCCCCCCGCTGTGGACGGAGTGGAACGGCAAGTACCGCGACACCGTCCGCGACTTCTGGCGCGGCCAGGACCACGGCATCGCCGAGTTCGCCTCGCGGCTGACCGGGTCCAGCGACCTGTACGAGAACAGCGGGCGGCGGCCCTGGGCGTCCATCAACTTCATCACCGCCCACGACGGGTTCACCCTGCACGACCTCGTCACGTACAACGAGAAGCACAACGAGGCGAACGGCGAGGACAACCGGGACGGCTCCGACGACAACCGCTCGTGGAACTGCGGCGTCGAGGGGCCCACGGACGACCCCGGCGTGCAGACGCTGCGGGTCGCGCAGACCCGTAACCTGCTGACGACGCTGCTGCTGTCCCAGGGGGTGCCGATGCTGGTCGCGGGTGACGAGATGGGCCGCACCCAGGGCGGCAACAACAACGCCTACTGCCAGGACAGCCCCATCTCGTGGCTGGACTGGGCCGATGCCGAGCGCAACGCGGACCTCGTCGACTTCGTCGGCCAGGTCTCGAAGCTGCGCCACGACCATCCGATCTTCCGCCGACGCAAGTTCTTCGAGGGTGCCCGCCCGCGCGGACAGGGCAGCGGCGGCACCGGCGATGATCCCGCCGGCAAGGACATCGTCTGGCTGCGGCCCGACGGCACCGAGATGACCGACGCCGACTGGGAGTCCGGCACCGCCCGCTCCCTGGGGGTGTTCCTCAACGGCGAGGGCATCTCCGATCCCGACGCACTCGGCCAGAAGATCCACGACAGTTCGTTCCTGCTGTATTTCAACGCCCACTTCGAGCCGGTCGGCTTCCGCGTCCCGGCGGGGACCTTCGGCGACTCGTGGGAGACCGTCGTCGACACCCGGCGCTCCACCGCCGCGGTCGACGCCGGCCTGAACGCGAGCGCGCTGTCCCAGACGGCACTCGACCCCATCGACATCGGCAAGATCGTCAAGGCCGGCGACGCCCTCGAGATCGACGCCCGCTCCACGGTCGTGCTCCGCCGTGTCCCCTGAGCCGACCATGCCGGGCGAGATCCCCGGCCGCGACCGGCCGGTGCCGACGTCGACCTACCGGCTCCAGCTCAACCTCGACTTCTCGTTCACCGACGCGGCGGTGGTCGTCCCGTACCTCGCCTCGCTGGGGGTGTCGCACCTGTACCTGTCGCCGGTGCTGGAGGCGGCGCCGGGCTCGACCCACGGGTACGACGTCGTCGAGCACGGCCAGATCAGCCCGGAGCTCGGCGGTACCGGCGGCCTGCGGCGGCTGGTCGCCGCCTGCCGCAAGGCCGGCCTCGGCCTCGTCGTCGACGTCGTGCCGAACCACATGTCGGTGGCCTCGGAGGCGGCGAACGCGGCCTGGTGGTCCGTGCTGCGCGAGGGGCCGGAGTCCCCGTACGCGAGCTGGTTCGACATCGACTGGGCCGCCCCGGACAACCCGGGTCGGGTCCTCGTGCCGGTTCTCGGCTCCGGGCTCGCGGACTGCCTGGCCGCCGGCGAGATCTCGGTGCGGCAGGACACCGAGGGCGCGTGGGTCGTCGTCTACTACGACCACGTGCTGCCGACCGCGCCGGGCACCGCCAACCCCGACGACGTCGCCGCGACCCTCAACGCCCAGCACTACCGGCTGTGCTGGTGGCGGGTCGGTGCCACCGAGCTGAACTACCGCCGGTTCTTCGACATCACCACCCTGACCGGGCTGCGCCAGGAGGAGCCGGACGTCTTCGCCGCCACCCACCGGCTGCTCGTCGAGCAGGTGCGGGCGGGCACGTTCGACGGACTGCGCATCGATCATCCGGACGGCCTGGCCGACCCGGAGGGCTACCTGCGGCGGCTGTCGGAGGCCACCGGCGGGGTGTGGACCGTCGTCGAGAAGATCCTCGAGGACGACGAGACGCTGCCGCAGACATGGGCGTGCGACGGCACCACCGGCTATGACGGGATCGCCCGGCTGACCCGGCTGTTCCTCGACCCCGTCGCCGGACATCCGCTCGCCGTGCTCTACCAGGAGATCGCCCAGTCCGACGCGGACTTCGAGGTCGAGGCCCGGGCCGCCAAGCTCGACGTGCTCGCGGGCGTGCTCCAGCCCGAGGTGGACCGGCTGACCTCGCTGGCCCTCGTCGAGGCCCGCCGGGCCCGCGCCGACCTGACCCGTACCGGGCTGCGCGAGGCGCTGTGCGAGGTCCTGGCCGCCTTCGACGTCTACCGGGCCTACATCCGCCCGGACGGCACGCCGAGCCTGGAGGCCCGCGGCCACGTGGTGCGGGCCTGCGAGCACGCCCGGTCCTACCTGCCGGGCCGGTCCACCGAGGTCGACCTCATCGAGGACCTGGCGCTCGGTGGGCCGCCCGAGTTCGTCGTGCGCTTCCAGCAGACGTGCGGCCCGGTGATGGCCAAGGGCATCGAGGACACCGCGTTCTACCGGTACGGCCGGATGATCGCGCTCAACGAGGTCGGCGGGGACCCGGGCCGGTTCCCGGCGTTCACCACCGGCCATCCGCGCAGCGCCGTCAACGAGTTCCATGAGGCGAACTCCACCGCGCAGCGGACCTGGCCGCTGGGCATGACCACGCTGTCGACCCACGACACGAAACGCTCCGAGGACGTGCGCGCCCGCCTCGCCGTGCTCTCGGAGGACCCGCGTGGCTGGGCGGAGGTGGCCGGTCGGCTCGTCCGCCTCGGCGAACGGCACCGCGACACCGAGCAGGGCTGGCCGGACCGGCCCACCATCTACTTCCTGCTGCAGACCCTCGTCGGCGCCTGGCCGCTGCCGGCCGAGCGGGCCACCGAGTACATGCTCAAGGCGGCCCGCGAGGCGAAGCTGTACACGAGCTGGACCGACCAGGACCCCGCCTACGAGGCGGCGCTGGCGAACTACATCGTCTCGGTACTGGAGGACGAGGAGTTCCTCGCCGTGCTCACCGGCTATGTCGGCGGCCTGGTCGAGCTCGGCCGGCAGAACTCCCTGGCGCAGAAGCTGCTACAGCTCACCATGCCCGGGGTGCCGGACGTGTACCAGGGGCAGGATCTGTGGGACCTGTCGCTGGTCGATCCCGACAACCGGCGCCCGGTGAACTACGGCGACCGGACGAAGATCCTCGCCGAGCTCGACATCGAGACCGCCGCGGACAGCGGGCCGCCGCGGCGCCCGCCGCTGCTCGACGACTCCGGCGCGGCGAAGCTGCTCGTCGTCGCCCGGGCGCTGCGGGTGCGGCGCGACCATCCGGACTGGTTCGGCCCGCAGGCCACCTACCGGCCGCTGTGGGCGTCCGGCTCGGCGGCGGAGAACGTCGTCGCGTTCTCCCGGTCGGAGTCCGTGGTCGCCGTGGTGCCCCGGCTGGTGCTGGGCCTGCGCCGCGGCGGCGGCTGGCGGGACACCACCCTGCCGCTGCCCGAGGGCCGTTGGACCGATGTGCTGACCGGCCGCAAGCACGACGGCGGCACGGCCTACGTGCTGCGGCTGCTGCGCGACTTCCCGGTCAGTCTCCTCGTTCGAGCCCTGTAGCCGGTCCCGCTTCCCGCCGCCTCCGCAGCACGCACAGGAGGCTCTGCCCTGCCCGCGAGCAGGGCGGGCGCGCACCACGGTGACGACTCGTGCTGCCGGCCGGCGCAGGCCGGCGGTCACCGCGGTGGCGCCGTCGTCACGGCCCCAGGTCAGGGCGTTTGCGAGCGGCCCGAACCAGCAACAGACAGAGCCAGCCACGAACTCTCGAAGCGGCGCGGCAGCGGCACGTGGTTCGACGAGGGCACGAAGGCCGGCCGGGGGGGGGGGCCCACCCCCCCCCCCCCCCCCCCCCCCCCCCCCCCCCCCCCCGGCGCATATAAACAAGGACCGCTCGACCGCGCGGTTTCCGGGGTCGT
>NZ_JALKFX010000034.1:0-24916 GCF_023243045.1 Frankia sp. AgB32 | reverse complement strand
GTTGCCCCCCGGCCCCAACGCCGGCCGGGGGGGCCCCCCCCCCCCCGCCCCGGCCGGCCTCCGCAGGCGGTGGCTAGCTGCCGAGGACCGGCGGCTTCGCCTCACCCGGCGCCGCGAGCGGAGGCAGGTCCGACGGCACCTGGCCGGGGCCGTCCGGGCTGAGGAAACGCTGGATCCGCGGGCCGCCGCCAGCGGCCGGGTCCGGTGCCGCCTGCGTCAGGTTCACGGTCCAGGTCCGCCCGGTCGACGGCCGACGCACGACGAGCCGGACCGTCCGCTTCCCGGATTCCGGCGGCAGCAGCCGGTCGAGAACATCACGGTCGGGCGCACCGTTGCTGATCGAAGCACGGCCGTCGATCGACTCGATGACATCGCCGGCCTGCAGCCCAGCCGCCGCGGCCGGGCCGCCCCGGACCTCCGCCAGCGTGAGCTCCGCCATCGCGCCGTCCCGCGTCCGGGTGGCCCTGAAGCCCAGCACCTGTTCCGCGCCGTCCGCCGGAACCGCGCCGACCACCGGGCCCGAGGCGCCGCCGTCCGGTCCGGTGACTATCGTTCCGCCGGCCTCCTGCCCGCCGCGGACCGCCAGGCTGGCTGGCCGCGTGACCGTGAGCCCACCGGCCTGCGCGCCCGCGCCGGGACCGGCCGGGGCGGTCACGTCCGGAGCGCGGTAGGTGCCGGCCGTGAGTCCACTGGGCGCGTGGCCCGCCAGGGCCTCGCCGTAGGTGCTCGGCGCCCGCTTGTCGCGGACGCTGGCCGCCATTCCGTTGAGCGCGGCGATGCCGAGGCGCTGACGGACCGCGGCGGTGTCGCCCGGGCCGTCCGCGGCGCGCTGGAGCACGGTCCGGAAGGCGTTCCAGTCGACGCCGCGGTCGGCGGCGAAGGCGGGCGGGGCCGCCACCCGCGCCCGGCCGAGGTGGTCCAGTTCCTGGAGCAGGCCCGCGTAGGCACCGACCAGCAGCACCCGGTCGGTGCGTGGGTTCGCGCCGTAGTAGTGGTCGGAGAGGCAGAGATAGGTCTGGCGCAGGGTCGCCTCCGTGACCGGGGCGATGGTGGACGTCGCGATGGTCGCGGGTGCGGGGACGCCGGCGGCGGGAGCCGGGGCGCTGACCGTGCCGAACGGGGCGGTCGGCTGCCCGGGAACCGGCGCGGAACCGCCCGGCCAGCACGCGGTGGTGGTGCCGGTGGGGTTGGGAGGCGACGCCGCCTGGGCGGCACCGGCGCTCAGCCCGACGCCGACGGGCACCGCCACCGCGAGGGCGGCGGCGGTCAGTACGGACTTCCGGGTCGTTCGCAGGGGAGATCTCATGTCCGGCAGGTTGGCAGGGATGATGTTGCCGTCGGTTGAACGAGACCGTTAACGGCGTTGTCACACTGTGTTCGATAGAAGGTCGGCATGCGCGTACTGGTGGTGGAGGACGAACGGGACCTGGCCGATCTGGTGGCCGAGGGCCTGCGCCGGTATGCCATGGCGGTCGACGTGGCCTACGACGGCGCGGCGGCGACCGAGCGGCTCGCCGTGCACGACTACGACGTGCTGGTGCTGGACCGTGACCTGCCCGAGGTCCACGGCGACGAGATCTGCCGCGACCTGACGGCCTCCGGGGCACGCACCCGCATCCTGATGCTGACGGCGGCGGCGACGGTACCCGAACGGGTCGCCGGGCTCGGGCTCGGCGCCGACGACTACCTCCCCAAGCCGTTCGACTACGCCGAGCTCGTCGCCCGCGTGCAGGCCCTCGGGCGGCGCAGCCAGGCGGCGGTGGCACCGGTGCTGACCCGCGCCGGCATCGTGCTGGACCCGCGGCACCTGCAGGCCTCCCGCGACGGCCGCTACCTTCGGCTCTCGCGCAAGGAGTACGCGGTGCTGGAGGTCCTGCTGCGGGCGCAGGGGGCGGTGGTGAGCACGGAGGCCCTGCTGGAGTCCGCCTGGGATGAGCACGCCGACCCGTTCACGACGGTGGTCCGGGTGGTCGTCAGCCGGCTGCGCGCCAAGCTCGGTGATCCGCCCTGCATCCACACCGTTCCCGGCGCGGGCTACCGGCTTTGAGCGCCGACGATGAGGCCGCGGCGCGGGAAACCGGAGCGCGGGAAACCGGAGCGGACCAGGTGGGCCGGGGCTGGTTCGGCCCGCGCGGCACCGTGCGGGTCCGGCTCACGATGCTCTACAGCGGGTTGTTCCTGCTGACCTCGACGATCCTGCTCGTGGTGACGAACCTGCTGCTGCGCACCGTGCTGACCAGCAAGGTCACCGCCATCACCGCGGGCACGGTGGCGGCGCCCGGTGTCTCGGCCAACGCCCTGCCGCCCGCGGACCTGACTGCCGGCGACGGACCGTGGTTCGTGGGCACGACGCCCGACCCGTCCGCCGCGAACGCCTACGTCGGGCGGCTGCGGGTTGTCGACCGGCTGCCGGACGCGGTCCTGCACTACCAGTGGAACGCCGCGCTCATCACCATCGGCGTGCTCGCCGTCGTCTCGGTGGCGGCGGGCTGGTTCCTCGCCGGCCGGCTGCTGCGGCCCCTGCACCAGATCACCGCCACCGCCCACCGGCTGTCGCTGTCGAACCTGCACGAGCGGATCAACCTCGGCGGGCCCCACGACGAACTGCGCGAGCTCGCCGACACGTTCGACGAGATGCTCGCGCGCCTGGAACTCGCCGTCGAGGCCCAGCGCCGCTTCATCGCGAACGCGGCGCACGAGCTGCGCACCCCGCTCGCGGTGCAGCGGGCGGCCATCCAGATCGGCCTGACCGATCCGGCGCCCGAACGCCTGCCGCAGGTGCGCGCGCAGCTGCTGGCGGCGAACCAGCGCACGGAGCGACTCATCGACGGGCTGCTGCTGCTCGCCCAGACCGAGCGCGGCCTGGGCGCCGTCGAACCTGTCGCGCTCGACGCGCTCGTCCGCCAGGCCGTGCGGGAGGCTACCGGTGGCAACATCGAGGTGACGGTCCAGACCGAGCCGGTGATCACCAGTGGCGACGCCGTCCTGCTGGCGCGCCTGGTCGGGAACCTGCTCGACAACGCCGTGCGGCACAACCACCCCGGCGGCTCCGTGCACGTCCAGCTGGACTCGACCGCGACGCTCACCGTCCGCAACTCCGGCCCGCACGTCCCCGAGGACCGCATCACGGAGATCTTCGAGCCGTTCCGCCGGCTTCGTTCACCCCGCACGGGTTCGGGTGACCGCGGCGGTCTCGGCCTCGGGCTGTCCATCGTCGCGTCCATCGCGGCGCTGCACCACATCGCGCTGACCGCCAGACCGAACCCGGCCGGCGGCCTCCTGATCACCGTCGGCTTCCCGCGGTCCGCCGCCGCGTTTCCCGACCGGCCCGGGGCACTCGCGCACGGCGGCAGCCCCACGGCGGAACGCCGCGCGATCACCGGGCCGGCACCGGACCCGGCCGCCTCCCGGCCCAGCGGGTGATTCGAAGCGGCCGGCCGGGGTCTCGCCGCGCCGGAAGGTCACCTCCACCCTGCCGATGCGGTGGTCGCCGAACTCGATGTAGCAGATGCCCTGGCCACGACGTCGGCGTCGGCGCCGAGCGCCGCCGAGAGCCGGGTGGACAGCTCCAGGCCGCCGAACCCCGCCCCGAGAACCAGTACCCGCATGATCATCATGCCCTTCCGGAGCCGCCCCTGGGGGCGGGTGATGTGCGCCGGGCGCGATCGAGGGCATGCCGAAACAGCCCGCGCCGGCCGAGATGTCCGGTGTCGGCCGAGGCCGGCCGCGGTGGCCCCCGCGACCGCTGTCAGGACGGTCGCGGGGTCACCGGGAGCGCGTGCTCAGGAAAGCCTAGTGATCAGGAAGGCTGCGTGATCAGGAAGGCTGGGGCACGATGCGCAGGTAGGGCTTCGGCTCCTCCCAGGAACCGAAGATCTCCTTGGCCTGCTCGTTGTTGACCGAGCCGGCGATCACGACGTTCTCGCCCTGCTTCCAGTTCACCGGGGTGGCGACCTTGTGCTTGGCGGTGAGCTGCAGCGAGTCGATGACCCGCAGGACCTCGTCGAAGTTGCGCCCGGTGGTCATCGGGTAGACCAGGATCAGCTTGATCTTCTTGTCCGGGCCGATGACGAACACGTTGCGGACGGTCTGGTTGTCCGCGGCCGTGCGGTCGGCCGGGTCACCGCTGACGTCGGCGCCGAGCATGCCGTACGCCTTGGAGATCGTGAAGTCGGCGTCCCCGATGAGCGGGTAGTTCGGGGCCGTGCCCTGGGTCTCCTCGATGTCCTTCGCCCAGTCGGCGTGCTTGTCGACCGGGTCGACCGACAGGCCGATGATCTTCACGCCGCGCTTGTCGAACTCGGGCTTGATGCTGGCCACGTAGCCGAGTTCGGTGGTGCAGATCGGGGTGAAGTTCTTCGGGTGCGAGAAGAGCACCGCCCACGAGTCGCCGATCCAGTCGTGGAAGCGGATCGCGCCCTCGGTGGTCGCGGCCACGAAGTCCGGTGCGGTGTCGCCGATAGTCAGAGTCATCGTCGTCTCGTCTCCCTTTCGCTACGGCCGCGGCGCCGCCGGGCGCCGCGGTGTGTGGTGCGCAGGCAGAACACTACGGATGGGGCGTTCCCTGAGCGTTCCCTGCACCAAACCGGCGTCCGCCCTGGTCGGAGGCCGTGGTGGCGGCCGGACGACGTCAGCCCGCGGCGTCGGCGTGCCGGCGCGCGCGGGCCGTCCAGAACGGATGGCCCGCCTTGTCGAAGGCGGCGGCCGCCGCCTCGAAGCCGTCCCGGGCGGCGCCCCGATCACCCTCGGCGAGGCTGACCCAGGCCGCCGCCGAGGCGGCCATCGCCCGCCACGCGGTGCTGTCGAAGGTGTCCACGGTCCGCGCCGCCACCGCGGCGAACTCCCGCGCGCCCGCCAGGTCACCGGCCCGGGCGAGGGTCTCGGCGCCGAGCGGGTGGAGCAGCGCGCCGCAGCTCGGGCAGTCGCCATACCGGCTGGCCGTGACCTGCGCGGCGGCCACGGCCTCGACCGCTGCGTCCAGATCATCCTGTTCCAGGGCGGACAGCGCGGCGATGGCGTGCAGCCGCGCCCAGGCATGCCGCGAGGTCGGGGCCACCGTGGCGATCGCCGTCGCCCACTTCAGGTGGGCCGCGGCCGCGTCGAACGCGCCGGTGCAGACGGCGAGCTCGGCACGGCGCAGCCAGGGCAGCGCCACCGTCCGGCTGCCCATCGGCGTGTACAGCTCGCAGGACCGCGCGAGGCACGCGTCGGCCTCCTCGAACTGGCCGCGCAGCAGCATCGACTCGCCGAGCAGGCACCAGGCGAAGGCCTGCACGGCGACGGCGTCGGAGCGCTCGGCCAGCGCGAGGGTCTGGCGGGCGTAGTCCGCCACGTCCCCGGCGAACGCGTCGCCGTAGAGCTGGTACTGCCCGGCGCAGTGGTTGATCTCCAGGTACCGGCCGACCCGGCCACCCAGGTCGGTGCCGGCGAGGCGGCCGATCTGCGCCAGCAGCCCGGCCCGCCAGTCCCCCCGCATGTGCGAGATGATCGCGAGGGCCTCGAGGGCGTCGACGACGTCGTCCTCACCGCCGTGCTCGAGGGCCACCTCGTGGGCGTGATCGGCCAGCGCCGCGGCGGCGTCGAGATCGCCGCACTCCCGTTTCAGATGGGCGCGCACGCAGGCGATCCGCCCCCGCTCGGCGACGTCCGGCGCGAGCGCCTCGGCGGCGTGCAGGTGGCGCGCGGCCTGGTCGGTGTGGTGCGCCATCAGCAGCGCGGTCGCCATCCGGCGGTGCAGCCGGATCGTGGCGACCGGTTCGGTCACGGCGCGCAGCGCCTGCTCGTAGGCGCGGCTCGCGCCGTCGTCGTCACCGGACTGGGCGCGCAGGTCACCGACCTTCTCCCACAGCTCCACGGCGAGGTCCGGCTCGCCGCCGCGGCCGCCGCGGATCTCCTCGTACAGGCGCTGAGCGCGCGGGCTCGGCTCAACGCCCAGCTCCGCGCCGAGCGCGGCGCGCAGCCGGTCGTACTGCCGGCGGGCCTCCTCGCGCCGCCCGGCCAGGGCGTAGAGCCGCATCAGCCGGACATGGTGTTCCTCGTGCGCGGGCTCGGCGGCGACGAGGCGGGCGACCGCCCGCGCCGCCTCGTCGACCTCGCCGCCCTCCTCCAACAGGCTGGCCAGCTCCGTGGCCAGCGCCACCCAGTCCGCGCGCAGCTCCTCGCGGGGGGCGCTCGCCCAGTCCTCGTAACGGTCCTCCGGCAGCAGGCCGTCGCGGTGCAGGTCGAGCGCGTCCCAGTAGGCGCCGGCGACGCGGGTCTGGCGCGCGTGCGCCGCCAGGGCCCGGTAGTCGGAGACGTCCACGGACACCTCGTCCGACGGCAGGCACAGCAGGTCGCCGACGGAGCCGATGAGCGCCGTGCCCTCCCCCGGGCCGTCGCCGACGTCGAGCGCCCGGCGGGCCGCGTGCAGCGCCTTGCGGAGGTTCGCCCCGGCCGCCGCCGGCTCCAGCTCGGGCCACAGCAGGTCCATCACCTGCTCGCGGCGCAGGCGGTAGGCCGGCGCCAGCGCGAGCAGCTTGACCAACGTCGCCGGCTTGCGCCTCGACCACACCGCGTCGGGCACCGGCCGCTGCCCGACCAGCACGCGAAACCCGCCCAAGAGCTCGATCCGAATCCGCCCGGCCACCCATCCCCCCAGACCCGTGCCGCCCACGTCTAACCTGATGGTGCCATCTACAACGACATCTGACTGGCGCTCCGTATGCCGGGCCCCGGGAGGCACCGACCGGCCCCGGGCCGTCAGGGCACCTGTCGGCGCCGGCCGGGCGGCCCCGCGGACGGGCACCTTCGACTGGGGTCGATTGTCACTGTCACGGCATGTCGGGAAGCGGCTGGCGGTAGACAGGAGCGTATGAGCACCTTCCGGCTGTGGGCCCCGGACGCGAAGACCGTCAGCCTCGTCGTGGCGGGCGCCGATGGCGATGCCCGCCACGAGATGTCCGCCGGCCGGCGCGGTTGGTGGTGGATCAACGTGCCGTCCGCCCGGCACGGCACCGACTACGCCTTCGTGCTCGACGACAGCGACGACGAACTACCCGACCCGCGATCCGTCTGGCAGCCGGCCGGGGTGCACGGCCGGTCCCGGCTGGTCGAGCACCAGACGTTCGCCTGGACGGACGCGAGCTGGCGCGGCATCGCGCTGGCCGGCAGCGTCCTCTACGAACTGCACATCGGCACGTTCACCCCGGAAGGCACCTTCGACGCCGCGATCGGCAAGCTCGACCATCTCGCCGAGCTCGGCATCGACGCCGTGGAACTGCTGCCGGTCAACGCCTTCCCCGGCCGGCACGGCTGGGGCTATGACGGGGTGAGCCTGTTCGCCGTGCACGAGCCGTATGGCGGCCCGGACGGCCTCAAACGCTTCGTCGACGCCGCGCACGCCCGCGGCATCGGCGTGATCATGGACGTCGTCTACAACCACCTCGGGCCGGACGGCAACTACCTGAGCCGCTTCGGCCCGTACTTCACCGACCGCTACATCACGCCGTGGGGCCCGGCGGTCAACCTCGACGCGCCCGGCTCGGACGAGGTCCGGGCGTTCATCCTCGGCAGCGCCCTGGCCTGGCTGCGCGACTTCCACTGCGACGGGCTGCGCCTCGACGCCGTGCACGCCTTCCAGGACAGCCGCGCGATGCACCTGCTGGAGGAGATCGCCGAGTCGGTGCACCGGCTCGGCGCGCAGATGCGCCGCCCGTTGTTCGCCGTCGCCGAGTCCGACCTGAACGACCCGAAGCTGGTCGTGGCGCCCGAGGCCGGCGGGTACGGCCTCGACGGCCAGTGGTGCGACGACGTCCACCACGCGCTGTGGGCCGCCCTGTCCAACGAGCGGCAGGGCTACTACGCCGACTTCGGCTCGATCGCGACCCTCGCGCACGCGCTGACCAAGGGGTTCGTGCACGACGGCGGCTACTCGACGTTCCGCGGCCGCTCCCACGGCCGGCCGATGCCGCCCACCACGCCGGCCTACCGGTTCGTCACCTTCCTGCAGAACCACGACCAGATCGGCAACCGGGCCGTCGGGGACCGGTCGTCGGCGCAGCTCAGCAACGGGCTGCTGCGCATCGGCGCGGCGCTGCTGCTCACCTCGGCGCTGACGCCCATGCTGTTCATGGGCGAGGAGTGGGGCGCGCACACGCCGTGGCAGTACTTCACCGACCACAGCGCGCCCGGCCTCGGCGACGCGGTCCGCGAGGGTCGGCGCGGCGAGTTCGCCGCGCACGGCTGGGGACCCGAGGACGTGCCCGACCCGCAGGACCCGGCCACGTTCGAACGGTCCCGGCTCGACTGGTCGGAGCCGACCCGGCCCGGCCACGGCAGCCTGCTCGACTGGCACCGGCGGCTCATCGCGCTGCGCCGCCGGCTGCCGGCACTGACCGACCCGGCCTGGTCGTCGGTGGGATGCACCTTCAACGAGCAGGAGCGTTGGCTGGTGGTGCGCCGCGGCGACGTGGCGGTCGTGGTCAACCTGGCCGCGGAACGCCAGTCGGTGCCGCTGGACGGCGTTCCGTTCGACGCCCCGGCCGCCTCCGCGCCGGGTTTCACCTACATGCCCGGGCGCGTCGAGCTGGACGGCGCGTCCGTCGTCATCACCCGGCTGCTGCCGCCCGAACCGACCGCCGGCTGAGAGCGGCCCACCTCGCCCGCCCGGGCGAGGCGGCGGCAGTGGTGGTCAGCGCCGGACGCGGCCGCGGGACAGCAGGGCATAGAGCGCACCCAGGACCGCCAGCCCCACCAACAGCACCATGACGAGCAGGACGACGTAGGTTCCCATGGGTCCATCGTCGCAGGGCGCCGCCCGTGCGTCCCACCCCGTCGGGTCGCACCCCGGTCGAGGTCTCCGGCGGGGCCGGAAGGCGCCGTCGTCCCGAGGTGACCGGATAGGGTCGGCGCGGTGCGACGTCTGCTGACCGATCCCGATCCCGCGTCTGCCGAGCCCCCGTCCGGCGCTCCGGACGTCGACCTCGACGAGGCCTACGCCTATCCGGCCGAGGCTGCCCGGAGCAGCTTCGTCCGGTCGAACTTCGTCTGTTCGGCCGACGGCGCCGCGGAGGTGGGCGGACGCTCCGGGCCCCTGGGCGGCCCGGCCGACCGGCGGGTCTTCCAGTTGCTGCGCTGGCTCAGCGACGTGGTGCTCGTGGGCGCGGGGACGGCCCGGCACGAGAACTACGGCGCGGTGGTCGTCCCCGCCGAGCGCCGCGAGCGGCGGCGGGCCGCGGGCCTCGCCGAGGTCCCGCCGGTGGCGGTCGTCACCGCGAGCGCCGGGCTCGATCCGGCCGCCCGGCTGTTCGCCGTCGAGGTACGGCCCATCGTGCTCACCTGCGCCGCCGCGCCACCCGAACGGCGAGCGGCGCTGTCGGCGGTCGCGGACGTGGTCGTCTGCGGCGAGCAGACCGTCGAGCTGGTGCCGGCGCTTGCCGCCCTGGCCGAGCGGGGTCTGACCCGGGTGCTCACCGAGGGCGGGCCGACGTTGCACGCCCAGCTCGGCGCCGCCGGCCTGCTCGACGAGCTGTGCCTGACCGTCGCGCCGCTGCTGGCCGGGCCCGGCCGGATCGGCATCGGGCAGGGCCAGCCGTGGGCCGGGCCCGTGGCGATGCGTCTCGTCCACCTGCTCACCGAGGACGACAGCCTCTTCCTTCGCTACCGCCGCGCCTGACCGTCGCCGCCGCGGCAGCCGTCCCTCCCCAGATCGTTTCCGGGCCGCATCGTCCACAGGCCCAGATCGTCCACAGGCAGCCGGCTCGCGGCCGCGCTGTCCACAGGCGCCGCGCGCACCCGGCGCGGGCGGATCGGGCGTTGCTACGGTCGCACCACCCCCGACCCTGACCCTGACGGTGGTGTGCGAGATGACGATGTCCAACCTGCCCCGAGAGGCCGTGGTGAACGCGCTGGCGGCGGCGCGACGCGTCCAGACGGATGTGACGCTGGCCCTGGAAGGCCTCGCCGCGGCCGGCAGCGGTGCCTGGGAGGGTGCCGCCGCGGAGGTGGCCGCCGGGCGGCTGCGCCGGCTGGCCGCGGACGCCGCGGCGGTGCTGGACGGCTGCGTCCGGCGGTGCGCGGCCGCGGCCTCCGCGCTCGGTCCGCCCGTGCCGCCCCGGGCCGCGCGGGCGATCGGGTCGTCCACATGAGCCCCGCCGCTGCCGCGGTGGTGCGCTCCCCCGGTGGGCCGCACCGGGTGCTGATCGACCCGGTGCGGCTGCGGGGACTCGTGGGGGCGGTGCGCGCGGTCGCGCAGGCGCTGCGTGCCGGCGCCCGGACCCTGATCGAGGCGATCTCACCGGCCGGCGGATCCACGGCGCCCGGTGAACAGCTCGTGCGGCTGGGCGCCGCCTTCGACGCCGAGGCCACCCATCTGGCCCGCCGGCTGGCCGCGGCCGAACGGGCCGACGTCCCGCTGCCCCCCGCGCGCGGCCCGGCGGTGGTCACCGCGGAGGTGGTCGGGTTCCGGTACGTGCCCCTGGCGGCAGCAGCCGCAACGGTGGCGGGCGCCCCGGTCGTCGCCGAACGCGACGGCGCGCGGCCCGGTGCCGGCTGGTCCGCCGGCCGGGACGCGGCGGTCCTGCTCGTCGGCGGCGCCCCGGTCGCCGCGCGGACATCGCCGGCGGCGCCCACGGCCGGCCGCCGGCTGGGCGCGCCCGGCGGGACCGCCGGACGGGCGGCCCCGGCACCGCAGGAGGCACTGCGGCTGCTGGCAACGCACGGGGAGGATCCCGGTTTCGCCGCCGGCTTCTACGACACGCTGGGACCCACCGGGCTCGCGCGGCTGATCGCCGGGATTGCCGGGCAGCCGGTCGGTCACCGGCCGGCACCGTCCCTGGGAGTCGACCGGCGGGCGGCCGAGGCCGTCCTCGGGCGGTCGTTCGCCGCCTACAGCCGGATCCGCCCGCTCGACGAGGAGTGGCTGGGCCGCCTCAACACCCGTGGGCGCCGCGGCACTGCCGACACGGTGCTGCTCACGCCCCTGCTCGCAGCAGGGCGGGTCAGCGTCGCGCTGCTGGACCGGCTGGCCCGGCTCGCGTTCGGCGCCGCAACGGGTGCGCCGGCGCCCGGCCCGGCGGACCACTCCGGTGCCGGGGCGGTCGGCCGCCGCCCGACAGCGCTCGCGACCGCGCCGTCGGGCGCCGCGGCCAGGACCGCCTACGAGGTGGCGCTGCTCGACGCGATCAGGGCCGAGCCGACCCTGGTCTGCGCCGTCGCCGCGCGCCACGTCCGGGAGGTGCTGACCGTGGCGGAGATCGGAGCGCTGGGCCTGCCGGTGGCGGTCCGCCTGGCCGACGCGACGCAGGATGCCTGGTGCCGACTGGTCGCCGCCGCGGGGGAACCGGCCGCGCGGGCCGCGGACCCGAGGGGGTCCGCGGACTTCGCCGCGCGCCTCGCCCGCGCCGTCGACGCCGCCGGTGGGGCCGGACTGCCGCCGCAGCTGCGGGCCGCGTTCGTCCCGGTGCTGCACACCTACCGCGACGAGATCTACGATGCGGCGACGGCGATCGCGCCCGGCCGGACGGACCCTGCGGATCCCGCCGACGGGCTGCGGGAGGTGCCCGTCGGGGCGTGGCGGTCGCTGCTGCGGGAGTGCCTGCGCGGTGGGGCGCTCGCCGGGCTGCTGGCCCGCGACGCCGCCGCCTACGGCGTCGACCTCGAGCGGCAGCAGGCTGACCGCACCCGGGGCTGGAACAGCGCGCCGGGCGGATACCCGGCGAGTCCGCGGACGCTGTCCTATCTGCGGGCGGCCCGCGCCCAGGTGTTCCTCGCCGGCGCACTGGTCGACGCGGCCGACGCGGTCGTGCGCGAGCACGCCGAGCAGGGCGCGGCCTTCCGCCGCCGCCAGGGGCTCATCCTGGACCTGCTCGGCACGGTTGCCACCGCGATCGATCTGGCGGACCCCGCGGGGACCTTCGCCAGGCTGGGGGTGGGGGTCACCGTCGACGGGATCGACACCCTGGTCCGGACGCGCTACCGCGACGTGTCCGCGACGGGTGCCCGCGAGGTGCTCACCGCGCTGCGGGAGGCGAGCCGTGGCCTGCCGCAGTGGGCCGCCGGCTACGAGACGAGTGCCCGGCTGCTGTGGGCGCGTCGCGGCACCGACCCGCTGCGCCCGGTGGCGGTGATCGAGAACGACGGACGGCGCCGCGTCTACTCCGGGGACCCACGGGCCGACGGGTTCATCACCGGACCGGCGACCGACTTCCTCGACGCGGCCGGCAGTCCGCGGGCGGCGTCGACGCTGACGCCGACGCAGCGCGGGGCCTATCTGGCCTGGCTGGCGAGTCCGGGGCTGGTCGCCAACAACGACCGGCTGACGATCCTGGCGGCGCTCGCCGTCGCTGGCGAGACCCGGGTACCCCCGGATCTCGCGTTGCGGCCCAGTGGCTGAGCGGAGCGGGTCGCCGACCCGGGCGCGCGGCCGGCAGGCGGCCGGGTCAGCGCAGGACCTGGGCCAGGTCGATCGGCGCCGGCCGGCCGAGCTGGGCGAAGGTGCAGCTGGCGGGGTCCCGGTCCGTCCGGAACCGGACGAACTGGGTGGTGTGCCGGAACCGGGGCCCCTCCATGTGGTCGTAGCGGACCTCGACGACCAGCACCGGGCGCAGCGGGACGAACAACAGGTCCCGCCCGGCCGCCCAGCGGCTCTCCCCGGCGTCCCACGGGGTGCGGGTTTTCCCGGACGCCCCCGGCGCCCAGGGATGGTCCTCGATCGGTATCACCAGCTCGGCGAGCTCCCGGGCCAGCTCGCGGCGCCGCGCCATCGGGAACGCGGAGCTCACCCCGACCGCCGCGAGCCCGCCGCCAGCAGCGCCCGGCGCCGTCGCGTCCGGATCGGGATGGAGGCCGAGCAGCAGCGAGCCGACCGCGTCGGGGCCGGACTTGTGCGGACGGTAGCCGGCGACGACGCAGTCCGCCGTGCGCACATGCTTGATCTTGAACATCACCCGCCGGTCGGGTTCGTAGCGGGAGTCCGGCGCCTTCGCGACGATGCCGTCGAGCCCGGCGCCCTCGAACTGGTCGAACCACTGCCGGGCCAGGTCAGGGTCCTCGGTGGCCGGGGCGAGGTGCACCCGGGCGTCCGGGTCGCCGAGCAGCGCGACGAGGTCGGCGCGACGGCGGGTGAAGGGCTGGTCGAGCAGGGCCGTGTCACCGTTCGCGAGCAGGTCGAACGCGACGAAGGACACCGGGGTCTCGGCGGCGAGGCGGGCGACCCGGCTCGCCGCCGGATGCACCCGCTGCTGCAGGGCCTCGAAGTCGAGTCCGCCCGCGCCGGCGACGACGATCTCGCCGTCCAGCACGCAGCGCGGGGGCAGCGCGGCGCGCAGGTGCGGGAGGAGTTCGGGGAAGTAGCGCGTCATCGACTTCGTGGTCCGCGAGGTGATCTCCACCTCGTCCCCGTCCCGGAACACCAGCGCCCGGAAGCCGTCCCACTTCGGCTCGTAGACCAGGCCAGCGGGGATCTCGTCGACGGCGCGCGCCAGCATCGGCTTCACCGGCGGGACAACGGGGAGGTCCACAGGCTGATCCTGTCCCAGCCCGCCCGCGGGTGCGCCGCGGCGCTCCGGCGAACCACCGGCAGCCGGCTCAGGCCAGCCCGGCTCGGATCAGCCCGGCTCGGATCAGAGGATCATGCCGGCACCGAGGGTGGCGCCGGAGGTCTCGTCGATGAGCAGCACGCTGCCCGTGTCGCGGTTGCGCCGGTACGGGTCGTAGCACAGCGGCGAGGTGGTCCGCAGGGCGACGCGGCCGATGTCGTTGAGGGCGAGCGTCTCGACGGTCTCGTCGCGGTGCAGCGTGTCGATGTCGACGCGGTAGCTCACGTCGGTGACCATCGCCCGCACCGAACGGGTGGTGTGCTTGACGCCGATCCGGGCCCGGCGGCGCAGCGGCGCGTCGACCATCCAGGAGACCATGAGGTTGAGGTCCTGGCCGACGGTCGGCCGGTTGTTCGGCCGGGCGATCATGTCGCCGCGGGAGACGTCGAGGTCGTCCTCGAGGCGGACGGTCACCGACATTGGCGGGAACGCCTCGTCGACCGGGCCGTCGAAGCTGTCGATCCCGGCGACCCGCGTCGTCAGCCCGGAGGGCAGCACGATGACGTCGTCGCCGGGCTTGAGCACCCCACCGGCGACCCGACCGGCATACCCGCGGTAGTCGTGCAGGTCGTCGCTGCGCGGCCGGACGACCCACTGGACGGGGAAGCGGACGTCGATGAGGTTGCGGTCCGACGCGATGTGCAGCTCTTCGAGGTGGTGCAGCAGCGAACTGCCGTCGTACCAGGGAGTGCTCGGCGAGCGGGAGACCACGTTGTCGCCGCCCAGCGCGGACACCGGGATCGCGGTGACGTCCACGATCTCCAGCTTCGCGGCGAAGTGCCGGAACTCTTCCTTGATCTTCTCGAAGACCTCGCGATCGAAGTCGACGAGATCCATCTTGTTGATGCAGAGCACCAGGTGCGGGACGCGCAGCAGGGAGGCCAGGAACGCGTGCCGGCGGGTCTGCTCGACGACGCCCTTGCGCGCGTCGACGAGCAGCAGCGCGAGGTCCGCGGTGGAGGCGCCGGTGACCATGTTGCGGGTGTACTGCACGTGCCCGGGGGTGTCGGCGAGGATGAACGACCGCCGGGGCGTGGCGAAGTAGCGGTAGGCGACGTCGATGGTGATGCCCTGCTCCCGCTCGGCGCGCAGGCCGTCGGTGAGCAGGGCGAGGTCGACGTAGCCGTCGCCGCGCTCGCGGCTGGTCCGCTCGACGGCGGCCAACTGGTCGGTGAACAGTGACTTGGTGTCGTAGAGGAGGCGACCGATCAGGGTCGACTTCCCGTCGTCGACCGAGCCCGCGGTCGCCACACGCAGCAGTTCGGCCATCAGAAGTAACCCTCCTTCTTGCGATCCTCCATCGCGGCATCGCTGACCCGGTCGTCGGCGCGGGTCGCGCCGCGCTCGGTGATCCGCGTCGCCGCGACCTCGGCGATGACCTCGTCCACCGTCGCCGCCGTGGACTCCACCGCGCCCGTGCACGTGATGTCACCCACCGTGCGGTAGCGGACCTGCCGGGGCACGACGATCTCGCCGGGGCGCGGTGGGGTCAGCTCGGTGACCCCGAGCAGCATGCCGTCCCGCTCGATCACCTCGCGGCTGTGCGCGTAGTAGATCGAGGGGATCTCCAGGCTCTCCTGCGCGATGTAGCGCCAGATGTCGAGCTCGGTCCAGTTCGACAGCGGGAAGACCCGGATGTGCTCGCCGGGGCGGTGCCGGCCGTTGTAGAGCGACCACAGCTCGGGCCGCTGGTTCTTCGGGTCCCACTGGCCGAACTCGTCGCGGAAGGAGTACACCCGCTCCTTCGCCCGGGCCTTCTCCTCGTCGCGCCGCGCGCCGCCGAACACGGCGTCGAAGCGGTTGTCCGCGATCGCGTCCAGCAGGACCGGCGTCTGAAGCTGGTTGCGCGACGCGCCCGGGCGGGTGTCCTCGGTCAGCTCCCCCGCGTCGATCGCGGCCTGCACGGAGGCGACCACCAGCCGGGCGCCGAGCTGCTCAGCCCGGTGATCCCGGAAGTTCAGCACCTCGGCGAAGTTGTGGCCGGTGTCGATGTGCAGCAGGGGGAAGGGCAGCTTCGCCGGCCAGAACGCCTTCTCCGCCACCCGCAGCATGACAATCGAGTCCTTGCCGCCGCTGAACAGCAGCGCGGGACGCTCGAACTCGGCCGCGACCTCACGGAAGATGTGAATGGCCTCGGCCTCGAGCATCTGCAGGTGGGTGAGCTCGTAACCCGTGACAGGCACGCGGATACCCCTCGTCGAGCCGGTGTATCAGACCAAACTAGCCCACCACACCTTCCCGGGACTGGTTTCGTCGACGTTAACCATCTCACCAGCAGCCCAACACCCACGCCCGCGGCAAACCGCGGTCACGCTACCGGCTGGTATCCGCCGCGGCGATCGCGGCGAGCACCGCGGGCGCCAGGTCGGCCACGCAGATGACCAGGTCGGGCAGCAGCGGATCGCGCTGGTTGTAACGCAGCGGCGAACCGTCGAGGCGGCTGGTGTGCAGGCCCGCGGCCTGGGCGACCGCCACCGGCGCGGCCGAGTCCCACTCGTACTGCCCACCGGCGTGCAGGTAGACCTCGGCCTGCCCGCGGATGACCGCCGCCGCCTTCGCCCCGGCGGAACCCATCGGCACGATGGTCGCGCCGATCGCCTCGGCCACCTCCCCGACGATGCGCGGGGCCCGGGTCCGGCTGGCCACGATCCGCGGCGGCCCGGTGCGCGGCGGGCGCGCGGGCGGGGCACCCGCCGAGGACAGCGTCACGCCCAGCGCCGGCAGGGCGACGGCGCCGGTGACGAGCTCGCCGCTCTGCCACAGCGCGACGTGCACCGCCCAGTCGGTCCGGCCCGGCTCGGCGAACTCACGGGTGCCGTCAAGCGGATCGACGATCCACACCCGTTCGGCCGGGAGTCGCGCCGGGTCGTCGACACCCTCCTCGGACAGCACCACGTCGGCGGGGCGGTGCCGGTCCAGCGCCCGGGCCAGCAGCGCGTGCGACCGGGCGTCCCCGGCGTCCCGCAGCGTGGCCGGTTCGGCGAAACCGACATCGTCGCGGATCCTGAGCAGCAGTTTCCCGGCATCCGTGGCCAGTCGCCGGGCAAGGACGTCATCGTCGAGTTCGTCGCTCGCGATGTCGACGGGAACGAGAGCCGGCAGGCTGGTGTCGTCGGTGTTCATCGGGTGGGAGTCTGTCACCCGCTACGGTCGCGGGTGTGAGTGCCACCTCTGATCCGGATCCCGACCGTCAGCGCACCGCCCAGGACGGGCAGTCCGGGCAGTCCGCCGGCGATCCGCTGCTCACGCTGGTGGGCCCGGCCCGCGCGGCGGAGCTGACGGCCGCCTCGCTCGACTGGCCGTCGCTGACGCTGACGCCGGACCAGCTCGCCGAGCTGGAGCTGCTGCTCGTCGGCGCCTTCGGTGCGTCGCCGGGGTACCCCGCCGGGGACGAGCTCGCCGGCGTGACGGTGCCGTCGCTGGTCGTCCCGCCGGAGGTCGCCACCCCGTTGCCGGCCGACGCCACGGTCGCCCTGCGCGACCAGGAGGGCGTCATGATCGCGGCGCTGCGCCTGCGCGCGACGGTGCCGGCGGCGGACGGAGCCGGGATCCGCCTGGTCGGCACGGTGGAGGGGGTGCGGCTGCCGCACCACCCGGATCATCCGGACCTGCGGCTGACGCCCGACCAGCTACGCGCCGAGCTGCGGGCCCGAGGCTGGACCGGTCCGCAGGTCGGGTCCGGGGCGGCCTGGGCGGTCTGGGCCGACGGACTGCTCCACACCGCCGACGTGGGCCGGATCAGGGCACTGACCCGCCAGGGCAAGCGCTGCGTGGTGCTTGCCCCGGTCGGCGGCGCGGATCCCGCGGACGCACACCACCACCTGCGCATCCGGTGCCTGCTGGCCGCGCTCGACGCCGTCGACGCGCCGCTGCGCCCCAGCGAGGCGACGCTGGCGTCGGAGGCCGGGGCCTCCGACGCGATCGCGGCCGGCGCCGCGGCCCGCCGGCCCGAGCCGGCCCCGGATCCCTATCGCCGCCCGGGGGTCAGCGAGCATCCGTCCCGCCACCGCAGCCTGCTGGTCCTGGTACCGGTCCTGCGCGTACCGCTGCTGGCGACGCCCCGCGAGCCGGGGATGAGCGGGACGGTCCTCCCGGCCGGCGGTGGGACCGCCGCCGACGCGCCGGGGCCCGCCGCGGCGCCACCGGCCGACGGGGACACGCCGGCGTCGCCTCCGGACGAGTCGGCGGACCTTGCCCGCCTGACCGCCCAACGCGCACATCTGGCGAGTGTCTACGGGTTGACCGGCAGCCTGATCGGGCCGGCCATCGGCGCCCCGGGGCGCGCCGAGCTCGCGTCGCTGCTCGACGCCGGCGGCCCGATCCCCGCCGAGCTCACCCCGCCCACGGTCGCGGCGGAGCTGACCCGGGCCCTCCCGCCGCGCTCGCGGCGCGGGCTGACCATCCTGTTCACCGGTCTGTCCGGGTCCGGGAAGTCGACCCTGGCCGGACTGCTGGTCTGCCGGTTGCTCGAGGAGGGCGGACGGCACGTCACCCTGCTCGACGGCGACGTCGTGCGCACCCATCTGTCCGCGGGGCTGGGTTTCTCCCGGGCCGACCGGGAGACGAACGTCCGCCGGATCGGCTTCGTGGCGGCCCAGGCCGCCGGCGCGGGCGGCACCGTGGTGTGCGCGCCCATCGCGCCCTACGCGAACGTGCGCGCCGAGGTTCGAGAGATGGTCCGCGGCGCCGGCGGCGGGTTCGTGCTCGTCCATGTGTCCACCCCGTTGCAGGTGTGCGAGTCCCGCGACCGCAAGGGGCTGTACGCCAAGGCCCGCGCCGGGGTCATTCCCGCCTTCACCGGCGTGTCCGACCCGTACGAGGAACCGGACGACGCCGACGTCACGGTGAACACCGCGGAGCTGACCAGCGAGGAGGCGGTCGAGCGGGTCCTGGACCACCTGCGCGTCGCCGGCTGGTTGGCCGTGTCGTGACGCCCCGGCCGGCGGGGCGGGTGCTCGACGACCCGGGCGCCGCGCGGCGCGGGTGTCAGTAGGCACGGGTGTCAGTAGGCGCCTTCGCGGCGCAGGACGGCGAAGACGGTCCGCCAGAGGATGACGAAGTCCATCGCCAGCGACCAGTTCTCCACGTAGCGCAGGTCGAGGCGGACCGACTCGTCCCACTCCAGGTCGGACCGGCCGCTGATCTGCCACAGGCCGGTGAGGCCGGGCTTGACCATCAGGCGGCGGTGCACGTCGACCTCGTAGCGGGCGACCTCGCTCGGCAGCGGCGGACGCGGGCCGACGAGGGACATGCTTCCGTTGACCACGTTGAGCAGCTGCGGCAGCTCGTCCAGCGACCACTTGCGCAGGAACTTGCCGACCCGGGTGATGCGCGGGTCGTCGCGCATCTTGAACAGCAGGCCCTCACCGCGTTCGTTGAGCGACTCCAGGTCCGCCTTGCGGGCCTCGGCGTCGACGTACATCGAGCGGAACTTGAACATCGTGAAGTGCTCGCCACCGCGGCCGACCCGCACCTGCCGGAACAGCGCCGGTCCGCGGCTGGTGAGCCGCACGGCGAGACCCAGCGCGACGAACAGCGGCAGGAACAGCAGCATCACGGTGCCGGCGACGACCCGGTCGAACACGCCCTTCATGACGCGACGGGTACCGGTGAGTTCCGGCTCCTCGATGTGCAGCAGCGGCAGCCCGGCGACCGGGCGGATCGAGATGCGCGGGCCGGTGACGTCGGTGAGCGCCGAGGACACGAGCACGTCGACGTCGCTGCCCTCCAACGTCCACAACACCCGGCGCAGGGTCTCGCCGTCCATCTGGGGACAGATCGCGACGGTGGTGGCGTGGGTGGCGGTGATCGCGGTGTGCAGGGTCTCGGAGGTGCCGACGATCGGCACACCCAGCAGGTCGAATCCGCTGCGTTCGGGCCGATCGTGGCTGTGCCGGCCGGGTGAGCGGTCGAGCACGACGCCGACGACGGCCCAGCCGGACGTCGGGTCGCGCTGGGCGAGGCGCACCAGGGTGGCGGCCGACTCGCCGGCGCCGACGACGAGCACCCGGTGCAGACACCGGCCGGCCCGGCGCATCCGGTGCAGGATGCCGCGCCCGACGACCCGGCCGGCGACCGAGAGCACCGTCGCGGCGGGGAAGGCGATGAGCACGTAGCTGCGGGCGATCTCGGCCTTGGTGGCGTAGGAGATGATGGCGACGGCGGCGGTGAGCCGGGCGGCGGAGTTGACCACCCGGCGGAACTCCTCGGAGCCACCGCCGAGGAACCGGCTCTCATAGGCCCGGTTGAGCGACATCGCCACCACCCAGGCGGGCGGCAGCAGGATCGTCATCAGGATGTACGGCTGGATCGAGACGGGCTCGGAGTCGAACCGGACGAGATGCCCGAAGCGTACGACGAACGCGAGCGCCACGGCGAGCACGCAGGCCGCCGCGTCGAAGAGGATCAGCAGCCGGACGTAGCGGCGCTCCCAGGTGACCTGGGCGCGGTAGCCCGCCGTCTCGGCGGCGGCGGCCGCGCTGGCCCGGCCGACGCTGTGCCGGCCCCCGGTCTGGCCGGGCGGCGCCCCGGCGGGGCGTGGCTGGACCGGTGGGTACGGGTTGGGAGCGCCGTGGCGCGGGGAGTCGACGACGTTCGGCCCGGCACCGCCACGGCGATGCCCTGACATGGTCTCGGTCACCGGTCACCCCCCGCGACGGCTACGGTCCCGCGGCGAGCCTGCGTGGAGTCGCTCGCGGTCCGGGCGGCCCAGGCAGGGGTCATGTTGATCGCCCACGCCGCGACAGTAGTCCGGTATGACCGCATTGAGGCAGCTTTGTGGTCTCAACGTACTCCGCCGATGTCCCGGCCCGGCGAGTTCGACCCATCTCGGCCGATCGCGACCCGAGCGGGAATCCCCCGCATCTCGCCGCGGCTCGCTCGGACGGCCGCGATCTCATCCCTCGGTGATGCATCGACCGGACCTCCAGCGATCTTGCCCCGCCACCGACTGTGGGCCACCGTGGACAGCAGTCCGGCCACTCACCCGTCAGCTGTGGGCACCCGGGCCACGTCAGCGCGCTGCGGGGCGAACCGGACCACCGGACACCGACGAGGCCGGCGTGCCATGGTCACGGGGCAACGTTACCGGCTCTCTCCAGCCGATCCACCAGCGGCCCGACAAAGCGACCGGGTGGCGCCGGCGGGACCGCCGGGCGTTGCGGCGGCGTCAGGCGTCCGTTTGTGGCGCCCCAAGGTAACAGAGTTCGGGTCGACTTCCGGTAACCCGGCGTAGCGATTTTCGGCGTTCTTCTGCATGTCCCGACTTATCCGACTGCAGGCGTCCACCGGCACGCTGCGTATACATAGAGCACCAGTGATGCTACGTTGCGTCATGACGCCCCGGCCCTGCCGGGGAGCCGTCGGCGGCCCTCCCGTGCGGGCGCCGACGGGAGCGGACCGTGCGCTCCACGCCGCCGAGCGGCCGGGGAGGGCGCGGGTACGGGACGGTCGGCGCCTGCCGGACGGGTGGGGGCGCCCAGGCAGGCGCCGGCTGCTGACCAGGGGCGAACTCGGGGTGGCCGGCGACGTCGGGAGGCCAGGCGGCGCCCCGGCGGCCCCGGAAGCCGGGGGCCGGCTACCGGGCGTCCCGGGTGGCGAGCTCAGGGCAGGGCGGCGACGATGTCGGCGACCGACTTGCGCGGGCCCGTGTAGAACGGCGTCTCCAGGCGGGTGTGCCGCCGGGCGGCGCTGCCCCGCAGATGGCGGATGCAGCCGACGATCCGGTGCAGCTCGTCGGCCTCGAAGGCGAGCAGCCACTCGTAGTCGCCGAGGCCGAACGAGGCCACGGTGTTCGCCCGGACGTCCTCGTACTCGCGTCCCATGATCCCGTGCTCGGCGAGCATCCCGCGCCGCTCGTAGTCCGGCAGGAGATACCACTCCAGCGAGCGGTTGAACGGGTAGACGCAGGCATACCCACGCGGGTCCTCCCGGCGCACGAAGGCCGGGATGTGGTTGCGGTTGAACTCGGCGGGGCGGTGCAGGCCGACCGCCGACCACACCGGACGCAGATGCCCACCCAGCACCGTCTGCCGGAACCGCTGGTAGGTCTCCTGCAACAGATCCGGATCGGGGCTGGTCCACCACACCATCAGGTCCGCGTCCGCCCGGTAGCCGGACAGCTCGTACACCCCGCGGGTGTAGACGTCCTTCTCGAGGGCGCCGTCCAGCAGAGCGTTGACCTCGTCCGTCAGGGAGGTCCGATCGGCCGGCAGCGGACGGTCGGCGGCGAAGACCGACCACCCGGTGTAGAGCATCTCAGCGTTGAGTTCGTTCGCTGACTTCGTGGACTCCGGCATAACCCGTCTCCTTCTCGCACCGGCCGGATCGACCCCGGCCGGATGGCTCTCAGACTCCCGGGCCGAGGGCGTCCGCCGGGCTGCCCGCCGCCCGGGCAGCCCGCAGCACCGCCGCGGCGGCGGCCTCCCCCGACCGGATGCAGGCCGGGATGCCGACACCGTCGTAGCCGGCGCCGGCGATCGCGAGACCCGCCGGCAGCGCCCGGCGCACGGCCGCGACCCGGTTCAGATGGCCGGGCAGGTACTGCGGCAGCCCGCCGTCCCAGCGGCTGACGCGGGTGGCGATCGGCCGCGCGCTCAGGCCGGCGATCTGGGCGATCTCCGCGGCCACCACCCCGGCCAGCTCGGTGTCGCCCCGGCCCAGGTCCTCGCTGGCACCGGCGCGCCCGACGCTGGCTCGCACGACCGTGAGCCGGTCGGCGGCGACGTGCGGCCACTTGGCGGTCAGGAACGTGGCCGCCTTGACGGACCTGCCTTCGCGGGCCGGCACCAGGAAGCCGCTGCCCACCGGCGGTCGGACATCCCGGTAGACCAGCGTCACCAGCGCGACCGACGCGTACGGCACGCCGGCGAGCGGCGTGGCGGCGTGCGGGGCGATCGGGTCGAGCAGCGCGCGGGCCGCCCCGGCGGGCACGGCGAGGATCACCGCGTCGGCCTCGACGGGCTCGGGGGTCTGCCCGCCCTGGGCGCGCCCGCAGATCACCCGCCAACCGGTCGCGGTGCGCTCGACGGCGCGCACCGGCACACCCGTGCGGATCGTCGCCCCGCAGCGCTCGGCCACCCGCGTCGCGAACGAGCCGAGGCCGCCGCGCAGGCTGGCGAACACCGGCGTCGCCGGGCCGGCGCCGGTCGGGCCGGTGCGGGCCCGCACCCGGTGCGCGCCGAGCAGCAGCGAGCGATCCTCGGCGAGGATCGGGACCAGCTGCGGCACCGTGGCCCGCAGCGACAGCGCGTCGGCGCGGCCGGCGTAGACGCCGCCGAGCAGCGGGTCGACGAGCAGGTCCACGACTTCCCGGCCGACCCGCGCGCCGACGAACTCGCCGACGGTCGGATCGTCCGGGAACCGGGTGCGCGGCAGCGCCAGATCCGCCGCGGCCCGCACCATCCCGCGCGGGGTCAGCACCCCGGAGCGGATCAGGCCGAGCACGTCGGTCGGCACGCCGAGCATCGTGTTCGGCGGGATCGGCCGCAGCCGGCCGCGAATCCACAGCGAGGCCGAGGTCGTCGCCGGGTGCACGACCTGGTGCCCGAGGCCGACGTGACGGGCCAGCCGCAGGCCGTCCGGGACGCGGGCGAGGAACGACTCGGCGCCCTCCTCGACGTCCATCCCCTCGATCGGGGTGGTGCGCAGCTTGCCGCCGACCCGCTCCGCCGCGTCCAGCACGGTCACCTCGGCCTGCCCGGCCAGTGCCTGGGCCGCGGCGAGTCCGGCGATGCCGGCGCCGACGATGACAACCCGCACGTTCCTGCCGCCCTTCACGATGTGTCAGCCTGGTTCCAGGGCTCGCCTGTGGTGCCCGGGTTCACCGCGGCCGGGCGATGCCCGCCGCGATGACCTCACCCCGCGTGGACGAGATCAACGATGCGCGCGAGCACGCCCGGGTCGGACTCCGGCAGCACGCCGTGCCCGAGGTTGAACACGTGGCCGGGCGCGGCGGTGCCGCGGACGAGCACCTCGCGGACCTTGGACTCGAGAACGTCCTCGGGGGCGAAGACCGCCGCCGGGTCCAGGTTGCCCTGCACCGCCCGGTGCAGCCCGACCCGGCGGGCCGCCTCGTCCAGCGGGACCCGCCAGTCGACCCCGACGACGTCGGCGCCGGCCTCGCCCATCGCGCCGAGCAGCTCGCCGGTGGTGACACCGAAGTGGATGCGCGGCACCTCCCCGGCGAACGCGGAGAGCACCTGAGCGCTGTGCGGGGCCACGTAACGGCGGTAGTCGGCCTCACTGAGCGCGCCGGCCCACGAGTCGAACAGCTGGATCGCGTCGACGCCCGCGTCCACCTGGACGCGCAGGAACGCGGTGGTGATGACGGCGAGGCGCTCGAGCAGGTCGTGCCAGAGCTTCGGCTCGCCGTACATCAGCGCCTTGGTGCGCAGGTGGTTACGGCTCGGGCCGCCCTCGACGAGGTAGCTGGCGAGGGTGAACGGCGCGCCGGCGAAGCCGATCAGCGGGGTGCCGCCGAGCTCTCCGAGCAGGCTCCGGACGGCCTCGGCGACATACGGGACGTCGTCCGGCTCCAGCGTGCGCAGCGCCGCGAGCCCGGCGCCGTCGCGCACCGGTTCGGCGACCACCGGCCCCACCCCGGGCACGATGTCGACGTCGAGGCCGATCGCGACGAGCGGCACGACGATGTCCGAGAAGAAGATCGCCGCGTCCGGGCGGAACCGGCGGATCGGCTGCATGGTGATCTCGGTGATCAGCGCCGGGTCCCGGCACGAGTCGAGCATCGCCACGCGCTCGCGCAGGCTGCGGTACTCGGGCAGGACCCGGCCGGCCTGGCGCATGAACCACACGGGGGTGGTCTCGGGCCGGTCCCCCTGGCAGGCGCGCAGGAAGGGCGCGGTGGTCGCGAGGCCGGGCCGGCGCGCGCGGGCGCCGGCGGTGGTCGACGCCGGCCCGGTGCGGGTCGGCACGGCACGGTTCGCGGCGGCACCACGCATCCCGGCGCGGCCCGCCGCGGTCGTGACGATGGCCGGCCCGGACGCGGGTCCGGCGTCGATGGGGACGACAGACATGCTCCGATCGTTGCATGCCGGCCGCACCTGTGCCGGTGCGGCCGGGGTCACACCGACCGGCACGGGCGGGTGACGACCGGCGTCGTGGCGCCCACAGCCCCGTCGGACCGGACCTCGCGACGTCAACTATCTTCTACTTTCAGTAGAAGAACTCGCTGGTCCCAGCCAGATCCACCGGCCACGACCATCCGGGAGGCGGCCGGGGGGGCGGGGGCCCCCCCCCCCCCCCCCCGGGGCCGCCCCCCCCCCCCCCCCCGGCCGCGGCCCGGCGCGGAGGGGGGCCCCGCCGCCGGGGCCCGGCTGCCGGGG
>NZ_JALKFX010000033.1 GCF_023243045.1 Frankia sp. AgB32 | reverse complement strand
GCGCGGGGCGCGTCCCGGGGCCGGGGCCCCGGGCGGGCGGGGCGGCCGGGCGGCCGGGCGGCCGGGCGGGCTGGGGACGGGTGCTCCGCGAGGCAGGCCGGCGGCGAGGCGCATGGGTCCTTCGCCAGGTCGGCCGGCGGTGATCAGGCGAGTTCGGCGAGGCAGACTGCCCGCCCCACGGCGTTGCGCACGGCGGCGTCGGCATCCTCGATCGCCTTGCCGAGGACGAGCCGGGCGACCGTCGGCCCAGCGGGTTCGCGTCACGCCGCCTCGCTGGCGAGGGTCGGGGCAGCCCGGTCGGCGGCTGTCAGCTCCCGGCGGCGTAGGCGCGCAGGAAGGTGTCGACCGCGGATCGCGCGACGGCGTCGATCTCCTCTGCGGAAATGTCGCGCGTGCCCATCCGCGAACGCGTCTCCATCGGAGCGGTCAGCAGCGCGAGGAACTGTTCTGCGGCCTCCGCCGGGTCGCAGCGGCGGATCCGCCCGGTCAGCGACAGCCGGGCGAACCGGTCGGCGAGCGCCTCGGCGAGGCGCACGGATGTCCGGCCCTGGACGGTGTCGATGAGATCGGGGAAGCGGGCGACCTGCCCGTACGTGAGCCATCGCAGGGCCCGGGAACGCTCGCCGCAGCACACCTGGAGCAGCTCGCGAGCGGCATCCTCGCACACCGCACGAAGGTCGTCGCCCGGCGCGCGCAGCCGGTCGACCGCGTCGACGCTCGCGGCCAGCACCGACTCGGCCGCGGCCGCCAGGGTCAGCCGGAAGAGCTGTTCCTTGTCCTCAAGGTGGCTGTAGACCGTGGTCTTCGCGACGCGTGCCTCGTCGGCGATGTCCTTCACGCTGGTCTGTTCGTAGCCCCGGCTGGCGAAGACGGTGAAGGCGGCGTCGAGGATGGCCTGGCGCTTGTCGATACGTCCGCGGGGGGACGTCCGGGAGACCGGCGCCTGCACTGCGCTCACCGGACCATCGTAGCGGCGCCCGCACGGGCCGGCGATTCCCGGCGATTCCCGGCGATCAGCCCGGCGCCGGCGACCGCCGGGGCCGTGTCAGCGGTCCGTGGGACGACCGGCGCCGGGAGCACCGCCGGTCGCGACGAGGCCGGCAGCGGGGGTGACGAGGCGGCTGGCGATGAGCCACTGCCCGTCGTCCTGGCGGTAGGTGTCCTCGACCAGGCCGATGGTGGTCCAGTCCGCCGGCCGGTGGCGACCGGCGAGGGTGCGGGTCACCGCCCAGTGCCAGACGGTGGCGTAACCGGTGAGCCGGGGTTCGCCGGAGCTCCAGTCGATGTCCGCCGGCGCGCTGGTGTGCGCGACCGCGGGACCGGCGAGGCGGGCGACCGCGCCGCCCGGCGGCCGGCCGGCGACCATGAACGCGACGAACTCGTCACGGCCGGCGAACCGCTGCGGCGGACCGGGCATGAGCCGGTACTCGATGTGCGCGTCGGCGGTGAAGCAGCGTCGACCGAGCAGTTCGTACTGGGCGGTGTCGCTGAGCCGGAAGAAGTGGAAGTAGGTGCGGCGGATCGCGCTGTCGGCCTCCAGGCGGTCGAGGACGGCGGGCAGCTCGGCCGCCGGCGTCTCGAGCTGCCCGGGTGTCACCGGGCCGGCGGGCGTCGCGGGGGCGCTGGGCATGGGGTGGTCTCCTGTCCGGAGTCGCCGTCGGGTCAGCGGGAGGGCGCGCCGGCCGGCGGCGGTGAACCGGCCGCGACCAGCCCGGCCGCGGGCGTGACGCGCCGGCGGGCGATGAGCCAGCGGCCGTCGTGGCGCTGGTAGACGTCGTCGACCAGCCCGACCGCGGTCCAGTCGGCGGGGCGCAGCGCTCCGAGTTGGGCACGGGCGGTGAACCAGTGCCAGGCCGTCGTGTAGGCCGTCAGGGTGGCCTGGCCGCTGTCCGCCCACTCGACCGTCGCGAGCCCGGGCACGTGCGCCACCATTTCCGACTCCGGCGCCACCCGGGTGCGCAGGTAGCCGGTGAACTCGTCGTGTCCGCGCAGCCGGTGCGGCGCCGGCAGGTCGAACTCCAGGTCCGCGTCCGGGGTGAGGCACTGGGTGGCGATGCTGTCATAGGCCCGGTTGTCGATGAGCCAGAAGAAACGGGTGAAGGTGCGGATGATGTCGCGTTCGGCCTCCAGCCGGGCGACCCGGGCGCCCAGAGCGCCGGCGCCGCCGGAGGTGGGCGCCGCGGCGGAGATCACCGGGCCATCGATGGTCACCGTGTCACCGGCTGGTCCTGTGCCCTGGACGGTCATGACGGGGTCGCCTTTCGGTTCCAACGAGAAGGGGTGACAACAGGGGCGGGCCGGTTCAACCGACTTCCAGCGGCAGCTCGGGATGCGCGGCCCACTCGATGACCGAGCCGTCGTAGACGGCCACGTCGTGCCGGCCGAGCAGGTTCAGGGCGAAGGCGTCGAGGGTCGCCGCGATGCCGCCGCCGCAGTACGTCACCACCGGCGCCTCGGTGCTGACACCGGCGGCCGCGAAGCGGGCCCGGAGCTGCTCGGTGGGACGCAGACGCCCGGTGCTCGGGTCGACGAGGTCGCTCGCGGGCACGCTGCGGGCGCCGGGGATGTGGCCGGGACGAGCCGCCGTCTGCGGACCGCCACCCCGGTGGATCTCCTCGGGCAGCGCGCTGACCAGCCATCCCGCGGGCTCCGCGAGCCGCTGGCGCACCTGCGCGGTGGTGGCGAGCAGCTCGGGGCGCGGCGCGGCGACGAAGGGCGGCGCGGGCGCGGCGGGCGGCACCGGCGGATCGGTGGTCACGGGCAGGTCGGCGGCGCGCCAGGCGGTCAACCCACCGTCGAGAACGCTGACCGCGTCGAAACCGAACAGCCGCAGCAGCCACCACAGGCGCGTCGCCCACATGCCGGACTCGGCGTCGTAGGCGACGACGTGCGTTCCGGGGCCCACGCCCAGGCGCGACATGGCCGCGGCGAACCGGTCGGCGGCGGGCACGGTGAACGGCAGCGGCGAGTTCGGCGCGGACAGCTCGTCGATCAGGTCGACGAAGCTGGCGGTCGGGATGTGCCCCGCGGCCCAGGCCTCGCGGCCACTGTCGAAACGGACGGTGCGGTCGTCGCCGAGGCGCAGCCACGCGGTCGTGTCCAGCACGCGCAGGCCGGGCTCGCCCAGCCGCTGGTGCAGCCAGTCGACGCCGACCAGCGCGGGAACATCCGTGCTCATGCCTGCACTCCTTCTGGCCGGCGACGGTCCGCGAGGGCCGCCGCGGTGGTGCGCAGCGGCGCCGCCAGCTCGTCCGCGGACGTGAGCTCGACGTGGTGGTAGGCGCGCAGGAAGGTGTCGACGGCGGCGTCGACGATGGCGGCGGACTCTCCCGCGGGGACAGGGCGGGAGCCGAGTCGGGAGCGGTTCTCGATCGGCGCGCTCAGCAGCGCCAGGAGCTGCTCCGCCGCCTGGGCCGGCTCGAGCGGGCGCAGGCGCCCGGCGAGGGACAGGCAGGCGAGCCGGTCCGCCAGTGCCTGCGCGACGCGCCCCCAGGTCCGGGCCTGCACGATGTCGATCAGCTCGGGCTGGCGGTTCAGCTGGCTGTAGGTGATCCGCCGCAGCGCGTGGGCTCGCGGGCTGCCGCAGACCTGCTGCAGGCCGGTCGCGACCGCCCGCAGCGCCGGTTCCAGCGGCGCGTCGGTCTCCCGCAGCTGCTCGACCACCGCGAGGTTCTCGGCCAGGAGTGTCCTCGCGGCGGCGGTGACGGCCGCGGTGAGGACCGCGTCCTTGTCCGGGAAGTGGTTGTAGACCGTCGGCTTGGCCACCCCGGCCTCGTCGGCGATGTCCTGGACGCTCGCCTGCTCGTAGCCGGCCCGGGCGAAGACGGTGAACGCGGCGTCGACGATCGCCCGTCTCTTGTCGATCCGGCCGCGTGAGCCGTGGTCGGCGGTCCCGGCGCCGTTCGCACTCATCGTGGCCGTCCCTCGGCGGGGCGCAGCATCGGCCGGCCGGTGGGCTTGGCACCGCTGCCGTGGTAGCTGCCCACGGCACCGAGCCGCAGCTCGCGGATCAGCGAGGAGCCGTGGTGGATCCGCACGAGGTCGCCGTCCTCGGCGACGTGCACCGTCTGCCCGGCGAGCTGGGCGCCGACCTGGATCTTGCGGTGCCGGTAGCTGATCGTCCCGTACGGGTTGACCCGCGACCCGCGGGCCCGGTGCGCCGTGCCGGCCGGGCCACCGTGCGGCACGCGGCCCGGTCGGAACTGCTCGACGACCGCCGTCAGCTGCGCGGCGGTGCGCACCGGGTCGTGCCAGGCCAGCCACCGCTCGAGCGCGCCGCGCGGCGGCGCGGTCCCCGCCGGCGCGCGGAGATCGGCGCTGCCGCCCGCGCCCGCCGCTTCGAGGCAGGCGCACACCTCCTCGGCCGAGGCGCGCGGCGCGGCGCGGACGGCGACCAGCCGGTCCCGCTCGTCGAGCGCGCCGAGCAGCCAGGCGAAGCCGTCGCGCAGGTCGAGCCCGAGCACGTCGAGACGGGCGCGGCCGGACGTGACGAGGTGGCGCAGGTGGCGCACGTCCTCGCCGTCCCCGACCAGGCCCTGCCGGCGCAGGACCAGGTGCACCGTGGACACCGAGGGCGCCGCCATGGGGGGACTGCCGGCCAGCTCCTCGGCGATGCGCCGGGCGCCCGGCCACGGCCGCGCCAGCCGCAGCCGCACCACGGCCGCCTCCGCCGCCGCGGAGATCCGCCCCGGCGAGTGCTTCGGCCGGCGGGACCGGGGGGCGAGCCCGTCGACGCCGGCTTCCCGGTAGCGGTCGAGCATCCGGTAGTAGGTCTGGCGGGAGACACCGTGGCGCCGGCAGACCTCGCTGACGGAGATCCGTTCGCGCTCCGGTTCCGTGAGGATCCGCAGCCACGGCTTCCCCGCGGCGGCGGTGCGGGCGGGCACCCACTCGTCGTCAGGCATGTTCGACGCTCCCGCCGACGGGCACGGCCTCGGGCGCCTGCTCGGGAACGACGGGCTGCGGCGCCGATCGGCCGGGGATCAGCGACGCCGCGCCGATCAGGACGACCGCCGCGCAGGCGATCCCGACATAGGCGTGCTGGAAGCCGACCTCCGTCGAGTCCGCCGTCTGCACGATCAGGGCGACCAGGGCGATGCCGATCGACGCGCCGAGCTGGTTGAGCATGTACAGCACCGAGCTGCCCTGCGGCACCAGCTCGGGCGGCAGCGTCCGGTACACCGAACCGATCACCGGCGCGCCCGCCGTGCCGGTTCCGGTGCCGAGCACGAACGCGACGATCGCGGTCAACCACTGGGGCGTGCTGGCGTCGAACTGGGTGATCCCGAGCGCGGCGATCAGCGCCAGCGAGGCGCCGAGCAGCGCCAGCCGGCGCGAGCCGAGCCGGTCCGACAGGCGCCCGGCCAGCGGCATGACCAGCGCCGACCCGAACCCGAAGGGCGCCAGCAGCAGACCGGACTCGAACGCGCCGTGCCCGCGGACCTGCTGGTAGTACAGCGGGATCGCGAAGATGCTGCCGAAGGTGACCAGGCCGAGCAGCGCGGCGGCCACGACACTGGCACCGAAGCTGGGACGAGCGAACAGCCGCAGGTCGATCAGCGGCGGCGTGCGCCGGGGGCGCAGCGCGTGCACCGCGTAGATCCCCAGCAGCACCGCGGCCACCACCAGCGGCAGCCACGCCTGCCAGGACGCGAACGTGCCGCGCTGCGCGGTCTGCGACAGGGCCAGCACGCCCGCGGCCACGCCCGGGCCGATCAGCGCGACGCCGACCACGTCGGGCCTGGACGGGACGGCGCCCCGCGCGGACCGGTCCTTCGGCAGGACGCGCACCGCGAGCGCGAAGGCGACGATGACGATGGGCACGTTGACCAGGAACATCCACCGCCAGCTCAGGTTGGACAGGATCAGCCCGCCGATGATCGGCCCCGCGATGGGGCCCGTCGAGCCGACGATGCCCATGAGGCCCATCACCCGGCCCATCCGCGCCGGGCCCGCGGCCCGGGCCAGCAGCGTCAGCATGAGCGGATCGACGATTCCCGCGCCGACGCCCTGCACGAGCCGGAAGAAGATCAGCGCTTCCACGTTCCAGGCCAGCCCCGAGCCGACCGAGCCGAGGAAGAACACGATCAGGCCGGTCAGCCAGAGCCGCCGGGCGCCGAACCTGTCCGCCGCCCAGGCACCGACGGGGATGGTGATCGTGAGCGCCAGCAGGTAGCCGGTCGAGACCCAGCCGATCGCGGCCAGCGAGGCGTGGAACCGACTGGCGAGGGTGTCCACCGCCAGGGCCGCCATCGAACCGTCGAGCACGCCCATGATGCCACCGAGCAGCGTCACGACGATCATGCGCCGCAGGGCCGCGTCGAGCCGGTTCTCGGCCACCTCTGTCATCGGGTCTCTCCAGCGGGATCGGAGTACAGAAGGACGTCACACGACCAACCGGTCGCTCACACCATATCATCAAGTCCATCAATCTGGACCCGTGAGTGCAGTATAAGCGACCATCAGGTTGGCAAGGCGCGTCACCAGGCGACGGGAAGCTCCTTCACCCCGAAGACCAGCGCGTCGGCGCGGTACTCCAGCTCCTCGAACGACACCGCCAGGCGCAGCGCCGGGAACCGCCGGAGCAGCGCCGGCAGCACCACCCGCAGTTCGAGCCGCGCGAGCTGGTGGCCCAGGCAGTGGTGCGGCCCGTGCCCGAACGCGAGGTGCGCGGCGCGCGGCCGGCGCAGGTCGAGCTCGTCCGCGGCGGCACCGATCACCCCGGTGCTGTGGTTCGCCATCAGCGTGGAGACGATCACGTGCTCGCCGGCCCGGATCTCCTGGCCACGCAGCGTCAGCCCGGTGTCGGCCCGGCGCACCAGCGGCGGTGCGACCGACAGCACCCGCAGCAGTTCCTCGACCGCCGTGTCGGCGACGTCGTCGTGGTCACGCAGCAGGCCGAGCTGGCCGGGGCTGCGCAGCAACGCCAGCGTGCCGAGCCCGATCATGCTCGACATGGTCTCGTGACCGGCGACGAGGATGCTGTTTCCCATGCCGACCAGCTCGTCGTCGGTGAGCTCGGCGCCGTGCTGGCGGACGAGGTCGCCGAGGATGTTGTCGCCCGGACCCCGCCGGTGACGCGTGATCAGCTCGCCCATGTACGCCGTCATCTCGGCGAAGTTCTCCTGCTGCACCTGCAGGGTGGTGTCCACGCTGGTGCCGATCTCGCTGCGCCGGCTGATCCCCGCGTGGTCCCGCGGCGGCGCGCCGATCAGTTCGCAGATCACCAGCAGCGGCACCGGCCCGGCGAACACCCTCATCAGGTCCGCTCCGGGCCCCGCGGCGGCCAGCGCGTCGAGGCGCCCCGCGGTGATGCGGGCCACCACGTCACCCAGCGCCCGCACGCGCCGCGGGGAGAAGGCGCCGGTGAGCATGCGCCGGTAACGCAGGTGCTCCTCGCCGTCGTAGTTGAGCAGGATGCCGGGCTGGTTCATGACGGTCCGCGGCCCGCTGCTGTCGCGCTGGAAGCCGAAGCCGGCCGCGTACCGCGCGTCGACGAGCACCTCGCGGGCGTCCGCGGCGTCGGTCACGAGCACCGCGTCGTAGGTGCCGAGCTGCGAGCTCGGCACCGCAACCCGCGCGAGCACCGCCGCCCGGTGGCGGCGCACCAGCTCGGCCGCGGGGGCGAACGGACGGCCCGGGTCGCGGCGGTTGTTCGGCATCGACGCCGGTTGCCGGGCGAGGTCCGGCCGAGCGGGCCGGTCGTCCACGCCGGTCACCGCAACGCCTCGAGGACGGGGGCGAACGACTCCATCTCCGGCTCCAGCACCGAGTAGTAGGTCAACCCGAGGTCCTTGCGGCGCTCGCGCAGCCGCTCGGCGCACTCCGCGGGGCTCCCGACGAGTACCGACGGAAGTTCGGCCAGGTCGTCGGGGGTGAGGTCGAGCTCGTTGCGCCAGACGTCGCTGACCGGGGCGCCGCCGGCAGCCAGCACGCGGTGGATCGGGATGTTCAGCTCCACGTCGCTGATCCGCTCGCCGAGCAGACCGTGGACGTAACGGATCCGGCCGGCGATCTCGGCCGGGTCACCGAGCCGCAGTCCGTCGCCGTCGCGGACCGCGGCGGTTCCGGTGAACGCGATGACGTCGGCCTGTTCGGCCGCCAGCCGCAGCACCCGGTCGCCGCGGCCGGCGACGAGCAGCGGCGGCCCGCCGGCCTGCTCGAACACCGCGTGGTGGTCACCGCGAGCGGCCCGGCGCAGCTCCGCGACGGTGCGCTCCAGCTTCCGGGTCCGTTCCGACGGCGGCGTCCACGGCAGGCCCGCCGCGTCGAACTGGGCCCGGTCGTAGCCCGCGCCGAGGCCGATCTCCAGGCGACCCCCGGAGTAGCGGTCGACGGCGGCGAGGTCGCGGGCCAGCACCGTCGGCTCGTAGAGCGTCGTGTTGAGCACGAGCGTGCCGAGGCGGATGCGTTCGGTCGCCTCCGCCGCGAGCAGCAGCGTCGGCACCGGAGCCGGCATGCCGAGATGGTCGGACACCGACAGGACGTCGTAGCCGAGGTCCTCCGCCGCGCGCGCCTTCGCGATCCACTCGGCGCGGCTGGTCGGGGTGAACACGCACAGCCCGAAGCGGAACGGGCGGTCGTGGATGGACGTCACAGGGACACCTCCAGGCTTCGGTGGGGAGACCTGCCCGCGGATCGGCCCGGGACCAGGGCACGGGTGCGGGCACGGGTACGGTGGTCGGTCAGGACGGAGCCTCGCGCGGGTCCGGGCGGCGCCCGCCGAGCGCGGCCGCGACGCCGACGAGGCCGGCCGCGGCGACGGCCAGCAGGGGCCGCCGTCCGGCGTGCCCGCTCGCCAGCGCGGTCACCAGCGGCAGCATGATCACCCCACCGAGCTGCACCGCCGTCTGGTACACCGGCACGGCGACCGGACGCAGTGCGGCCGGCACGGCCGAGACGGCCTGCATGTTCAGCGCCGCGAACGACAGCACGAAACCCGCCTCCACCAGCAGCAGGACCGGCAGTGTGGTGTCGAGGTAGGCCCCGGGCAGGCCCCGGGCCAGCGCGAGCAGCTCGCCGGCGAACGTCGCGACCGCGCCGGCCGCCACGAGCCGGGCCGTGCCGAACCGCGCGACGAGCCCGGCGGCGAACGGCACACAGACCATCAGCGGCACGCAGGCGGGCAGCAGGCCCAGCGCGATCCGCCACGCCGGCCAGCCGTGGGCGTCCAGCCGCGCGGAGACCAGCACGAGCAGGCTGACGTAGGCGCCGTTGAGGGTGGCGGCACCGATCGCGCTGCGGGCCAGCGCACCGTGGCGCAGCACCGACAGCGTGATCCGCGGTGCCGCGGCGGCCTCGTCGCGGGGCACCGCCGCCCAGGCCAGGCCCAGCAGCACCAGCGCCACCGGCGCGGGAAACAGGAACACCCAGCGCCAGCCGGCCCGCAGCAGGAGCACCGAAAGGACCAGGCCGCAGGTGAAGCCGGCGGCGCCGAACATCGAGTAGGTCGAGACGGCCCGCCGCTGCCGGGCGCCCTGCGGGTAGGCGGTGCTGATCACCGCCAGCCCGGCCGGAGCGGTCAGGGCCGCGCAGCCACCCTTGACGACCCGTGCCGCGACCAGCACGACGATGCCGTTGCCGAGACCGCCGACCAGCGAGGCGAGCGCGAACACCAGCAACGCCGCCAGATACGTGCGGCGCCGGCCCCACCGGGCGGCGAGGGCCGGGCCGGGCAGCAGCATCGCCGCAAACCCCAGCGCGAACCCGCTCATCAGCCACTGCACGGTCCACAGCGACGCGTGCAGGTCGGCGCCGACGACGGGCAGCGCGAGCAGGACGATCGACACCTCGAGCGCGTCGAGAATCATGTTGCCCGACAGGACGGGCAGCAGGCCCGAGGGTGCGCCGGCGGCGGCGGCGGTGGTGGCGGCGGCGGTGGTGGCGGCGGCGGTGGCGGCGGTCCGTTCAGCCACCGGTCGGGACCGGGTCCGCCGCGAACGCCCGCGCCAGCAGCGGCGGCAGCGCCTCGCTGACCAGCTCGATGTTGCGCACGACGAGGTCGTCCGGCATGCCGGCGATACTCGTCCAGAAGATCAGGTGGCGCAGTGGCAGGCCGGCGGCGCGCTCGTGGATGCGGGCGGCGGCCTGCTCCGGGGTGAGGATCTCCAGGGCGCCCCACGGGCCGTCGGCGCCGCGGTGGCGCAGCTCCTCGGGCCGCAGCAGCGGCGGCGCCGGCTGGTCGGTGCCCTGGACCGAGAGCTGGCGGTAGGAGTTCAGCTGGTGCGCGAGATGCGGGGCGACCCGCGGCCACGCGGCGTCGGGGTCGTCCGCGAGCATGACGGGCAGCAGGTCGGAGACCTCGGCGCGGGCCGGGTCGTGCCCGCCCTCCTCGAGGCCCCGCAGGTAGTGCGGGAAGATCTCGTGGGAGATGTGCAGCAGGCCGAGGCCGAGTCGGCCGGCGAGCCGGGCGCCGCGGGGCCGGTAGAACCCGCCCCACAGCGGCACCGGCCGCTGCAGCGGGCCAGGCGTGACCCCGCCGTCCTCCCACAGCCGCCGGACCTGCTGGATCACCTCGGCGGTGCGGGAGAACCGGCGCTCGAACGGGACGTCGAACAGGGCGTACTCGGGGACCCGGTAGCCGGCGCCGAAGCCGAGCTCGAGGCGTCCGCCGCTGATGAGGTCGACCTGGGCGGCCTCCTCGGCGAGCTGGGCCGGACGGCGCAGCGCGGGCAGCAGGACGGAGGTGCCGATGCGCACCCGGCGGGTGCGGGCCGCGGCGGCTGCCGCGAAGGTCAGGGGTTGGGGCAGATAACCGTCGTCGAACAGGTGGTGTTCGGTGAACCACACGCCGCCCGCGCCCCGCAGGTCGGCCTCCTCGCACAGTTCCAGCGCCCGGGCGTAGTGCCGGGCCCACGGGCGTTCCCACTGCGCGGGGTTACGCAGGTCGAACAGCAGTCCGACGTCCATCTCGCTGTCTCCTCGTCGGTGTGCCTACTCGTCGGGGATCGGTGCACTCGCCACGCCGGCGCGGGGTCAGGGCGCCGTCGTCCAGGCGCGGGGGTCGGCATGGGCGGGCCGGCGTTCGAGGCGCGCCCAGCGCGCCGCCGCGTCGGCGGGCGCGGCGCGGGCGTCCACGTCGGCCCGGCGGGCCAGAGCCGCCAGCACGGCGACCAGCGCGGCGAGCTCGGTCGGGTCCGGCCGGCCCTTCGTGACGCGCAGGACGAACGGCGGCCCGGCGGTCACTGTGGCGGGTTGCCGTGCTTGCGGCGGGGAAGGTCGGAGTCCTTGCGCTGGAGCATCGCGAAGGCGCGGACGAGGGCGTGGCGGGTGTCCCGCGGGTCGATCACGTCGTCGATGAGCCCACGTTCGGCGGCGTGGTACGGGTGGACGAGCTCCTCCCGATACTCCTTGATCTTCAGATCACGGATCGCCGACGGGTCCTCGGCGGCGGCGATCTCGCGGCGGAAGACGATGTCGGCGGCGGCCTCCGCGCCCATCACGGCGATCTCGTTGCTGGGCCAGGCCAGCGCCAGGTCGGCGCCGATCGACAGCGAGTCCATCACGATGTACGCCCCGCCGTACGCCTTGCGCAGCACCACCGAGATCCGCGGGACGGTGGCGTTGCAGTAGGCGTAGAGCAGCTTCGCGCCGTGCCGGATGATTCCCTGGTGCTCCTGGTCGACGCCGGGCAGGAACCCGGGCACGTCCACGAGCGTCAGCAGCGGGATGTTGAACGCGTCGCAGAACTGCACGAACCGCGCGCCCTTCTCGCTGGCGCTGATGTCCAGGACGCCGGCCAGCGCCGCGGGCTGGCTCGCCAGGACGCCGACGACCTGGCCGTCGAGGCGGGTCAGCGCGCAGACCACGTTGCGCGCCCAGTGCTCGTGGATCTCCAGGAAATCGCCGTCGTCGACGATCTCGGCGATGACGTCGCGGATGTCGTACGCCTTGTTGCCGTCGAGCGGCACCAGGTCCGGCAGCGTGTCGGTGCGTCGGTCGGGTGGGTCGCCGGGGCGTGCCGGCGGCAGCTCGCGGTTGTTGGCGGGCAGCAGCGACAGCAGGTGGCGCACGTCGGTGAGGCAGGTCTGCTCGTCGTCGTGCACGAAGTGCGCCACGCCGGACACCGCGGCGTGCACGTCGGCGCCGCCGAGCCCGTCGTGGCCGACGTCCTCGCCGGTCACCGCGCGCACGACGTCCGGCCCGGTGATGAACATCTGGGAGACGCCCCGCACCACGAACACGAAGTCGGTCAGGGCCGGCGAGTACGCCGCGCCGCCCGCGCACGGGCCCAGCATCACGCTGATCTGGGGGATCACGCCGGAGGCGCGGGTGTTGCGGCGGAAGATGCCGCCGTAGCCGGCGAGGGCCGAGACGCCTTCCTGGATGCGGGCGCCCGCGCCGTCGTTCAGGGAGACCAACGGTGCGCCGGCGCTGATCGCCAGATCCATGATCTTGTGGATCTTCTGCGCGTGCGCCTCGCCGAGGGCGCCGCCGAAGATGCGGAAGTCGTGCGCGTAGACGAAGACTGTCCGCCCCTCGACCCGTCCCCAACCGGTCACGACGCCGTCGGTGTACGGCCGGCGCGTCTCCAGCCCGAAGCCCGTGGCGCGATGGCGCCGCAGCGGCTCGACCTCGACGAAGGTGCCGGGGTCGAGCAGCAGGTCGATGCGCTCGCGGGTGGTGAGTTTGCCTTTGGCGTGCTGACGTTCGGTCGCGCCGGGATCGGGTCCCGATCTGGCGAGTTCCTTGCGCTCGTCCAACTCGGTGAGCCGGTCCGCGAACGCGACCAGGTGCGGTCCGGTGGTCATCACGCGGCTCCGCCCGCCGCGCCGAGCAGGGTGCCGCCGCTGGCGTCGACGAAGGATCCGGTGACCCAGCGGCCGTCCCGGCTGGCCAGAAACGCGACCACGTCGGCGACGTCGGAGGCGTCGCCGACCCGTCCGAACGCCGACAGGCGCGCCATCTGCTCGACGGCCTCGGGGATGTCGAACAGCGGGCTGCCGTTGTTCGTGATCCCCGGGGCGACGGTGTTCACGGTGATGCCCCGGGAGGCGAGGTGGCGGGCGAAGTGCAGGGTGATCTGCTCGACCGCGCCCTTGGTCATGGCGTAGGCGACCTGCTCGGGGTTGGCGAAACGGGTGAGGCCGGAGGAGATGTTGATGATCCGGCCGCCGTCGCGCAGCAGTCCGAGCGCGCGCTGCACGATGAGGAACGGCGCTCTGGCGTTCACCGCGAACAGGCGGTCGAGCTCCTCGGCGGTGACCTCCTCCGGGGCGACCCCCGCCGGCGTGGTCGCGCCCGCGTTGTTCACCAGGATGTCGAGTACCGCCTCGCCGGTGCGTTCCCGCAGTCCCCGTTCCAGGCCGAGGAACAGCTCGTGCACGTCGCCCGGCACGCCGAGCTCGGCGCGGACGGCGAACGCGCGTCCGCCGTCCTTCTCGATCAACGCCACGGTCTCCCGCGCGGCGTCGCCGTTCGTGGCGTAGTGCACGGCGACCAGTGCGCCGTCCGCCGCCAGCCGCAGCGCGGTGGCGCGGCCGATGCCCCGGCTGGAACCGGTCACCAGCGCCGTCGTGTCCGTGAGCCTGCCCATCCTGATCCTCTCCCTGGCTTGTCCGTGAGTGGCGCGCGTGATCCCGGCGACGGGTTCGGCCCGGTCGGGTCGTGACGCACGGTCGGAGCCGTCCCTCTGGTGGCGGTGGGCGCGGTCCGGCCCCGGCAGACCGCTGATCATCGCGGCCAGGTGCGCCCGCGCGACGTCGTGGCGCATCAGCTCCGCGAGCAGCTCCCGGACCGGATCCACCTCCGGCCCGCCGAGCAGCAGCAGGACCTGCGCCTGGATGTTGGTCAGCGCGCGGGCGCCGATCGGGTGACGCGCCCGGTGGTAGCCGTCGAGCGGCTCGTCGCCCACCTCGTCGCCCGGTTCGCCGCCGCGGCCGGTCAGCCTCGCGACGAGCGCCGCGCCGAGCGCGGCGGCGTCCTGCACGGCGAGGTTCAGCGCCTGCCCGCCGACCGGCATCTGCCGGTGCGCGGCGTCCCCCGCGAGCAGCACACGTCCCCGCCGGTACTCGGTGACCTGCAGCGTGGTGTTGTCGAAGGCGTTGAGCCACACCGGGACGCCGTGCCCGATGCGCTCGCCGGTGACCTGCTCCCAGGTCGCGGCGACCTCGGCGAGGTCGGGATCGACGGCGCGGGGGCGCGCCGCCGCACCGTACCGGTGGACCATCACCCGGGTGCTGCCGTCGGGCCAACGCGACGCGGTCGCCATGCCACCCGCGAGCCGTTCGAACCGGCGGTTCGGCACGTCGATGCCCGCCACGTCCGCGCGCAGCATCTCCTTCGTCGCCGGGGTCCCGGTGACGGCGAACCCGGCCAGCTCGCGCACGGTGCTCCGCTCGCCGTCGCAGCCGACGAGGTAGCGGGCGCTGAGCTGGTCGGACGTGCCGTCGTCCGCCCGGACGGTGAGACGCACCCGGTCACCGTCGGCGGCGAGCCCGGTGGCCCGCTGCCCGCGGCGCACCCGCACGCCGAGTTCGCCGGCCCGGGCCCCGAGCACGGCCTCCAGCCGCGCCTGCGGGCACTTCCACTGCCCGGCGTGGGGATGGGCGGGATCGGCCGCCGTGAGATCGAGCCGGATGCCACCGAAGTGCCCCGGGCCGCCGCCGGTGAGCTGCCCGAGCCGGCCGAGGATGCCACGCTCGGCGAGCAGCGTCATCGTGCGGGCGTGCAGGGTCGACGCGCGCGACTGCGTGGTCGGCGCGACGAGCTGCTCCACCACCGTGACCCGCACCCCCGCCTCGGCGAGGTCGCCGGCGAGCAGCAGCCCGGCCGGGCCCGCGCCGACGACGAGCACGTCGGTGTCGAGATCCGGTGCGGCCATGCTCAGCGGCGCCCTTCCGCGTGGCGCCGGGCGTGCTCCAGGGTGGTGCGGCTGTTCGTGCCGAGCGCGTCGCGGATGAACGTCCGGGCCTCGGCGACACCCGCCTGCGGGCCGAGGACCGCCGCGATGTTCTCCGGCTTGATGATCACGGTGTGCTGGGAGACGGCGGTGGTGAAACCGGCCGGGTTCTCCTCGAACTCCCAGTAGCCGGTGTGCAGATCCATCAGCGCCGGCAGCGTGGTCTGCTTGTAGACGATCCGCCGGTGCGGGAAGCACACCCGCACCGACTCGGTGACGTGCGACGACCCGTCCCGGGTCAGCGTCTCCATCCGCAGCACCTGCAGACCCGGCGTGGTCTCGGTGAGCTGCACGGACGAGACGTGCGGCAGCCGCTGCTCCCACTGGTCGGCCTCGTTGACGAAGTCGTAGGCGTCCTTGGCCGAGCCCTCGATGCGCACCCAGTCGGTGAACGACAGGGTCAGGTCGGCGGTGCCGGTGGCGAGTTCGACGGCGGCCTTCAGGCCGGGCAGTTCGGCCCGGCTGTTCTCGTCCACGGCGCGCTCGATCCACGCCAGGCCCTCGGGCGTGTCGTCGACCGCGCGGAAGGTGTGCAGCAGCCGCAGTCTGGTCCGGTGTGGACTCTGCGGCTCGATCAGCCAGGTCCCGCGCATCTGGGCCACCGGCGGCGCGGACACCTCCTGCCAGAAGGTGATCTTCAGGCCTTCGCGGTCGAGCACCCGCCGTGAGCTCCAGTTCTTCGGCTCGCCGTTCGCGGTCGCCCAGATGCGGATCCGCTCGGTGTCGCCGTCGCTCTCGACGCGGTCGACGTAGACCGACGGCGGGAACAGCCGCGGCCAGTTCTCCACGTCGGCCAGCAGCCGGTAGACCTCGGCCGCCGGCGCCTCGATGGTGATCTCGTGCTCGGCCTCGCGTTCGTTCGCCTTGTCCCGCACCGCGGTGTCCTTCGCCATCGCCCTGTCCCTTCTTCGCCGGCACCGCCCAGGTCACCGGCCCGCGATCGTCAGAAGTTGCCCAGCCCGCCGCAGACGTTCAGTGCCTGCGCGGTGATCGAACCGGCCAGGTCGGAGGCCAGGTAGCCGACCAGGCCGGCGACCTCCTGCGGGGTCGAGTAGCGGCCGAGCGGGATCTTCGCGTGGAAGCGCGCGAGGACCGCGTCCTCGTCGGTGTCCCACGCCTGCGCGTAGCCCTGGCGGACCCGCGCGGCCATCGGGGTCTCCACATAGCCGGGGCAGACCGCGTTGACGGTGATGCCGGTCGGTCCGAGCTCGTTGCCCAGCGCCTTGGTGAACCCGACGACACCGTGCTTGGACGCCGAGTACGGCGCGCCGAGCACCACGCCCTGCTTGCCCGCGGTGGAGGCGATGTTGATGATCCGCCCGCGGGGCCGCGCACGCATGCCGCCCGCGCCCAACACCTCCCGGGTCACCAGGAACACGCTGTGCAGATTGGTGGCGATGACGTCGAACCACAGTTCGTCCGGGATCTCGGCGGTCACCCCGCCGCCGCTGCGTCCCGCGTTGTTGACCAGTACGTCGATCGGGCCGAACCGGTCCACGGCGGACCGGACCAGCGTCCTGATGTCGTCCCGGGACCGCACGTCGGCGGTGCTGCCAGCCACGTCGAGCCCGTCGTCGCGCAGCTCCTTCACGGTGCTGGCGACCGCCTGCTCGTCGCGGGCGCAGAGGAACACCCGGTGGCCCTGCTCGGCCAGCAGCCGCACCGACGCCAGCCCGATTCCGCTGGTGCCGCCGGTGACCAGCGCGACCTTCGCATCCTGCGTCATCTGTCTCTCCTTGTCCCGGCCGGGATCGGGCCGCGGCCGCGGGTCAGCCGGCCTGGGGGGCCGCGACGAGCTGGGTGTTGACGAGCTCGACGAGCGCGCGCGGGGTGGCGGCGCCGGCCACCGCCTCGTCGTCCAGCACGACACCGAACTCGCGTTCGATGCGGCTGGTGGTCTCCAGCAGCGCCAGCGACTCGTAGCCGAGGGACTCGAACTCGAGGTCGAGGATGTCGCCGTCGAGGTCATCCGTTTCGCCGGAGCCCTCGCGCAGGATCCGCCGCAGGTCGTCGAGGGTGAACACCGTGGGCATGGCTCTTCCTTTCATTCAGTTCCGGTCACTCGGTTCCGGGTGGCTCGGTCGGTTCCGGGGTCGAACGGCCGCACGACGACGGCGGAGTTGAAGCCGCCGACGCCTCTGGCCAGCACGAGCGCCGCGCGCAGCGGGACGGCCCGCGTCCGGGTGACGAGATCGAGTGCGTAGTCGGCCGCCGGCGAACTGCCGATCGTCGGCGGGATCACCCCGTCGCGCAGCGCCAGCAGTGCCGCGGCGACGTCCAGGGGCCCGGCGCCGGAGTACAGCCGGCCCGTCGCGGTCTTCGGCGCGGTCACCGGGACCCCGCCGGCGCCGAACACCTGGTTGATCGCGTCCGCCTCGGCCCGGTCGAGGTCGGGCAGGCCGGCGGCGTCGGCGAACACGACGTCGATCTCCGGCGGGGCGAGGCCGGCGTCGTCGAGCGCGAGCTCGATCGCCCGCCGCAGCCCCGGCGGGCGGTCCACGCCCGGGGCCGGGTCCATGGTGGACGCGTGGCCCGCGATCTCGCCGTAGATGCGCGGCGCCGAGCGCTCCACCGCGTGCCGCTCGTCCTCGATGACGAGCAGCGCGCCGCCCTCCCCCGGCACGTGGCCGCGGGCCCGGGCATCGAAGGGCAGGTAGGCGCCGGCCGGGTCGTCCGCGGTACTGAGCCGGCCGCCGGCGAGCTGCGCCACCCAGCCCCACGGGCACAGCGACGCGTCCACCGCGCCGGAGATGACCAGCCGCGTGCCGCGGCGGATCTCCCGGCGGGCCTGCGCGAGCGCGTCCAGGCCGCCGGCGGTGTCGCTCACCACCACGCTGCACGGCCCGCGCAGACCGTTGCGAATCGAGATCTGGCCGCTGTTGACCGCGTAGAACCAGGCGAACGACTGGTAGGCGCTGACGTACTGGCCGCCCCGGTTCCACAGTGCCCGCAGCTCGTTCTGACCGAACTCGAACCCGCCCGAGTGGCTCGCGGTGATGACACTGCCGTCGTACTCCGCGAGCTCCTCCGGGCGCACCCCCGCGTCGGCGAGGGCCCAGTCCGCGCTCACCAGCGCGATGCGGGTCATCCGGTCGGTCTGCGGCAGCAGCCGGCTCGGCAGGTGCTCCGCCGCGTCGAAGCCCTCGATCTCCCCGGCCAGCCCGGCGGGATAGCTCGACGGATCGAACCGGGTGAGGCGACGGATGCCGCGGTGGCCCGCGATCGTGGCGGCCCAGTACCGCTCGACGCCGAGTCCGGTCGGGGCGGCGACGCCGAGCCCGGTGACGACCGCTCTGCTCATGCTCGCCACCGGAAGGGATCGGTGAGCACCATGGCGCTCTGGAACCCGCCGAACCCGCTGCCCACCGACAACACCACGTCGACGCGGTGGTCACGGGCCGTCAACGGAACATAGTCGAGATCGCACTCGGGGTCGGCGGTGTGCAGGTTCGCCGTCGGCGGCACCACGTCGTTGGTCAGGGCCAGCACCGACGCCGCGATCTCGATCGAGCCGATGGCGCCGAGCGAATGGCCGACCATCGACTTGATCGAGCTCACCGGGGTGCGGTAGGCGTGCTCGCCCAGGCTGCGCTTGAACGCCGCGGTCTCGTGGCGGTCGTTCTGCTTGGTGCCGGAGCCGTGGGCGTTGATGTAGTCGACGTCGGTGCCGGCCACCCGGGCCTCGTCGAGCGCGACCCGGATGGCCTCGGCCATCTCCCGGCCGTCGGGCCGCAGCCCGGTCATGTGGAAGGCGTTCGAACGGCTCGCGTGGCCCGCCACCTCGGCGTAGATGCGGGCGCCCCGGCGCTGGGCACTGGTGAGCTCCTCCAGGACGAACACGGCGGCGCCCTCGCCGAGGACGAACCCGTTGCGGCTGGCGTCGAAGGGGCGCGAGGCGTGCTGCGGGTCGTCGTTGCGGGGGGTCGTCGCCTTGATGGCGTCGAAGCAGGCGACGGTGATGGGCGAGATGGGGGCGTCGGTGGCGCCGGCGACCATCACCTCGGCGGCGCCCTCGCGCAGCACCTGCGCCGCGTGCCCGACCGCGTCGAGCCCCGAGGTGCAGCCGGTCGACACCACGGTGCACGGGCCTTCCGCGCCGACCGCCCAGGCCACCTCGGTCGCGAACGAGCTCGGCACCAGGTAGCCGTACAGGTGCGGGACGGCGTAGGTGTGGTCGACCAGGTCGAGCCGGCCCCCGTCGCTGACCGTGCGGTACTCCTGGTCCAGGCCCATCGTCGCGCCGACGGCGGTGCCGATCGTGACGCCGGTGCGCTCCGCGGCGAGCGCGGCGAACTCCAGGCCGCTGTCGGCGACGGCCTCCCGGGCCGCGACGACCGCGAACTGCGCCGCGCGGTCCATCCGACGCACCTGCTGCGGGCTCAGGCCGGCGAGCTCGGGGTCGAAGTCCACCTCCGCGGCGACCTGGGAGCGGAACGGGCTCGGGTCGAACAGGGAGATGCGGCGGGTGGCGGTGCGCCCGTCGGCGAGAAGCTGCCAGAAGTTCTTCACGCCGACCCCGCCGGGGGCGAGCACCCCGACCCCGGTGATGACGACCCGGCGCCGCGCCGGGCTCACCGGGCGCTCCAGGAGTAGAACCGGGTCGCGAGGGCGTCCGCCGGTGACCGCCAGGTGCTCGGGTCGTAGGCCTCGATGTGGGCCTTGAGGTCGTTGCTGATCTTGATGAACGCCGGGTCGGTCTTCGCCTGTTCGATCCGCTCGCCGCCGTCGTCCGCGTCGAAGTCCTGGAGATGGAAGTAGAGCCCGCCGTACTCGAAGAGCTGACGCCGACGGGTGCCCATCCGGTGCGGCGTCTGCCCACCGTCGAACTCCTCGAACAGCCCGGCCACGCTGTCGGTCGAACCGGGCGCGATCCTGGCCACGATCAGTGTGCTGTGCATGGCTTCCCTTCGTCTCGTCCGTGTCTCGGTCCCGGGTGGTCTCAGTCCAGGGGCGCAGGGCGCCCGGTGCCGCGACCAGGTCCGAACCAGCGGCGCAGCGCCGTCGGAAGGTCCTGGTAGCTGCCGGGAGCCGCCCAGGCGACGTAGCCGTCCGGGCGCAGGAGCACCGCTGTCGTGCCGTCGAGGCGACGGGTGTCCGCCGCCGCGCGCACCTCGGCGGTGACCACGGCGACCTGCTCGCGCCAACCCTCGGCCCGGGCCCGCAGCCGCGCGTTGTCCGCCAGGTCGAGCAGGACTCCGCGGCCGCCGCGCAGCAGCTCGAAGACCGTCGTGTCGCGCCCGGCGCGGGTCAGCGCGAGCTGCGGGATCCGCGCGCCGAGCAGCGGGCTGTCGCCGGCGGCCGGGTAGCGGACGTCCAGCCCGCTCGCCCGCGCCGCGAGGTCACGCGCCACCTCCGGATGGTCGGCGAGCTCCGTGAGGACCTCACGCAGCGGCGCGACCTCCTCCCCGCCGAGGATGAGCAGGCCCTGCGCCCGGGTGTTGGCGAGCAGCCGACGGCCGACCTCGTGCCGCTCGTCGTGGTAGGTGTCCAGCAGCGCCTCCGGCGCCGTCGCGCGCACCACCGCGGCGAGTTTCCAGCCGAGGTTGAGCGCGTCCTGGATGCCGGTGTTCATGCCCTGGCCGCCGGCGGGCAGGTGCACGTGCGCGGCGTCGCCCGCGAGCAGCACCCGGCCGCGGCGGTACTCGGTGACCAGGCGGGCGGCGTCGCCGAACGCGCTGACCCACACGGGTTCGGCCTGCGCGACGTCGATGCCGGTGAGCCGCTTCCACAGGTCGGCGACCTCGGCGAACGCCGGCGGGCCGGTGCGCCGGCGCGGCGGCACCCCGCGTTCGCCGACGATGATGCGGTGCACTCCGCCGGGCAGCTTCGCCGTCATGACCATGCCGCCCGGCACCTGCTGCGCGCTCATCCGGGGCGGCAGGTCCACCCCGCGCAGGTCGGCGAGGAACAGCTCGGTCGTGGCCGGGGTGCCGGGGAAGTCGAACCCGGCGGCGTTGCGCACGACGCTGCGCCCGCCATCGCAGCCCACGAGGTAGCGCGCGGTGACGGTCGTGCCCTCGGCGGTGGTGACGGTGACGTGATCGTCGCCCTGCTCGACGCCGGTGACGGTCCGTCCGCGCAGGATCCGCACGCCCAGCTCGCTGGCCCGCGCCGCCAGCACCGCCTCGGTGGTCGACTGGGGCACGGTGCGCGCGGCCTCGTGCGTCGCGCCCAGCACGCCAAGATCCAGCGGGATGCCCCCGAAGTGACCGGCCGTGCTCGTGGCCAGCTCGCCGAACCGGGGCAGCAGCCCACGCTGATCGAAGATCTCCATGGTGCGCAGGGTGAAACCGATGCCCCGGGACTCACCGGTCGGTTCCGGCAGCCGTTCCAGCAGCACCACCTCGGCACCGCCCAGCCGCAGCTCCGCTGCCAGCATCAGGCCCGTCGGACCGGCGCCCACGACGACGACGGAAGTGTCCATGCGTGACTCCTGGATCTCGTCTGGCCGCGGTGGGCCCGCGGAACTCGCGGGGGGTCAGAGGTAGACGGAGTTCGGCTTGAGGCCGCACAGCGACCGGCCGTAGAGCTCGATGTTCGTGCTCGGCGTGATCATCGCGTGCAGGGCGGCGGCGGTGGTGTCCCGGTGGATCCGCGAGATCGGGACGTGGCGGTGGACCGAGGAGCCGCCGCTGGCGTCGGCGAGGATCCGCACCGCCTCCCTGACCTGGCGGGCGACCCAGCCGATCTGGACCCGGGCGGAGACCCGCTCGGCCGTGGTCCACGCCTCGGCCCGGGCCACCTTGTCGGTGATCGACTCGGCGAACCGCCGCGCCCGGTGCTCGGCGTCCTCGATCAGCAGCGCCGCCTCGCCGACCTGGAGGTGGGTGACGGCGGCGTCGCGCTGGCTGGCGTGGTCGGTGTAGGTCAGGGGGCGCCCGGGCAGCCGCTCCAGGAAGGCGGCCAGTGCCGCCCGGCCGGCGCCGACGAGCTGGCCGATCTGGATCGCGTTCGTGGTCACCAGGATCGGTACCGCGTAGGCCGGCTTGCTCGCGTTGACCGTCGACCTGATCCGGTTCTGGTAGAAGTCGGCTCCGGTGATCACCCGGTGGCTGGGGACGAACACCTCCTGCGCCACCGTGGTGACGCTGCCCGAGCCTTCCAGCCCGCTGGTGTACCAGTCGTCCACGATCTGCAGATCGCCGACCGGCACCAGCGCGAAGACCGGCAGGGCCGCGGCGGGGTCGTCGCCGTCCCCGCCCCCGTCCCCGCCTGTGGGCATCGCGACGCAGATCTTCCACTGCGCGTGCAGGATGCCGCTGTTGAAGGTCCACCGGCCGCTGAGCAGGTAGCCGCCCTCGGTCGTCCGGGCGGTTCCGGTGGCCGCGGTGGTCCCGGTCACCCGTACGTCAGGACGGGTGAACACCTCGTCGAGCGCCTGGTCGGGCCACAACCCCGCCATCCACGTCAACGCGCTGTACACCGACAGGCAGAACGCGGCCGAGCCGTTGCCCGTCGCGATCTCCGCGAGCACGTCGACGAACGTCCGCACGTCCGACTCGTAGCCGCCGTACTGCACCGGCACGGCCATGCGCAGCAGGCCGGACTCCTCCAGGGCACGCACGACGTCGTCGGGAAGGCGGCGGTTGTCGTCGATCCACGGGCCGCGCGAGCGCAGCAGCGGGACGAGCTTCGCGGCTCTTTCGACGAGTTCCGCCCGGTCGGGAATGGTCTCGGGCACGGTCGGCTCCCCTTCCGCCAGCGTCGTCATGCGTCGTCGAGGTTGTCGGAGATCCGCGCGAGGACCGCGTTGGCGAGGGCGAACTCCTCCTCGTCGATCCCCCGCAGCGAGTGCGCGGCGTGTGCTTCGACCAGCACGTCGGCCCGGTCGTGCGCGGCGCTGCCGGCCGGGGTCAGCGTGGTCCGGCCGGCTTCGGTCGTGGCCCAGCCGCGGCCGGTCAGCTCGTCGACGATCGGCTGGTACGTCGCCACCCCGTCCACCCGCAGGAACGGGGCGAACGCCGCGTCCAGCGCGGCGACGGAGTCGACGCCGATGGCCAGCGCGTGCAGGATCTGCCACTGCCGCCGGGTCAGCCGCTCGTCGCGCAGCGCCGTCGCGGTCCCCTCCTCGAAGCGTTCGTGCAGGTGGAGAAACCAGTAGCCGATGCGCTTGGTGGTGTTCTGCTGGAGCATGTCGTGATCTCCTCCTCGTCCGCCGGGCGGTCGGTGCCTCAGCGCTCCCAGCCGCGCTGGTACGGAATGACCCAGAACAGCTCGAGCCGGATGTGGGAGAACAGCCAGCGGCCGTGCTCGCGGGCGTAGGCGTCGGTGAACTTGCCGGCGACGAAGGAGCTCTCGCTGTCGAAGACGACCTTCTCCTCGAAGAAGGACACCCCGGTCGCCGTCTCCGCCTGCACCTCGACGTCGTGCGCGTGCACGAACTGCTTCACCATGACGTGTGCGGCGGGACTGTTCTCCTCGATCATCGCCGGCAACCCGGAGAAGTACCGCTGGATCTCCTCGCGGCCAGCCGCCTGGCCCAGGTGGGCATAGTCGAGGCGGGCGTTCTCGCTGAACAGCTCGCCCACCTCGTCCCACCGGTTTTCGTTGATGCGACGGGGCAGCGCGTGTCGTAGCGCGGTAATCTCCCGCACGGTCGAAAGCAGCTCGACTCGCGCGGTCAGCTCCTTAATCTGCGCGACGAGGTCGTTCCCCTGCTCCTGAACGGTCAACGCTGCACCCTTCCCGCCGACACCGCACGCCTGTTAACGGCTGCCGACCTGCCAAGTGAACTAGCTGGGGAGATTCCCGGAATGATCGTGGCCACCGCTTCGGGAAGCCGTCTGAAACAACTCTCGCATGACGCCGGCCACACATCAAGATCACGATATGAAACCTGTGGTCCATCCGTAGGAAACGGCTGGCGGCCATGGTATTCCGTGTTCGATCATCCAGGAGAGCGCTGGCGGAAATAACGACGGCCCGCCCCTCCGAGGAGAGCCGGGCCGTGCGCGGCGCAGCTGCGCCGCCTGGCATTTTCAGTCGACTGTGCCCAGCGCGGCGCGAAGCTCCCGACGTCCGCTGATGCCGAGCTTGCGGTACACGTTGGAGAGGTGGAACTCCACTGTGCGCACAGTCAGGAAGAGTTCGGCCGCGATTAGTCGGTTGGTGTTTCCCGCGCAGGCCAGGCGGGCGATCCGACGCTCCTGCCTGGTCAGCCGCACCGGTGCGGCCGCGCCGTCGAGCTGGCGCCGGGCTCCCTCCAGCCGGTGCACCCACAGCGGGTTGCGGCAGTCCCGGGCGAGCGCGAGCGCGGTGTCGAGGGAGTTCCGGGCGGCCGCCCGCTGGCCCCGCGCGGCCTGCACGCGGCTCAGCTCATGCAGCACCCGGACCTGCTCGGCGGACGCCTGCGCGAGGGCGAGCAGCTCGGCCGACTCCTCCAGCAGCACGGCCGGGTCGCAGCCGCGCTGGGCGAGCGCGAGCACATGCAGCGCCCGGCCCACCGCCCGCGGCGCACCCCACACCCGCGCCGCGGCCAGCTCGTTCTCGGCCAGCGCCACGGCGAGGTCGACGCGGCCGAGCGCGAGCGCCGCCGGCACGGCCCGCGAACGCCACGGTATGACGGCGGGATTCTGCACGTTCAGCGAGGTCAGCAGCTTTCCGCAGGCACGGTAGTCGTCGATGCCCTGGCGGTAGCGCCCCGCGGCCAGGTGCAGCGCGCCCCGCGCGGCCAGCAGGTGCGGGCAGTCCAGCCCTTCGCCGTCGGCCGCGCCGGCCTGGTCGTAACTGGCGAGAACCTGGTGCGCCCGATCGAGCGCGCCGAGCTCGATCTGTGCCTCGACCAGCCAGGCGGCGGCCAGGAGCAGCAACGGCCGCGGCGGCACCTGGCGCAGCAGGGTCTCCAGCAGCAGCCGAGCCCGGCTCGCGTTGCCGGACAGCAGCACCGCATGCGCCCGCGCCAGCATGATGATCTGATGGTGGCGGCGTGGATCCTGCCCTCGGGCGGATCTCGCGGCGGAATCGAGGTGGTAGTCGATGGACGCCGGACTGTCCGCGTAGGTCAACGCGAGCAGGCCGAGCCAGACGCATTCCGGGTCGCGCCGGAAGTCATCCTTTCTCAGCAGTGCGTCGGCGCGATGAATGACGTCGGACCGACCGTTCCCCTGGAAGACCATGGTGATTATGCCGAGCGCGTCCCGCGGCCCCGCCGACCGGGACCACTGCGCCGCGCTCGGGCCCGGTTTAAGTCCCGGCAGGTATCCGGGCAATCGGCCTGGTTCAGCAGCAGCCAGCGCTCTCGCGGAGTTGGGAGGATACTTGGTTCGCTGGGACGGGTCCACCGCCGCACACTGAAGGGGCCTCATTACCGGATTCACTCCCACTCACCTCCCGCGATTCAGCGCGCACCGAGCCACGAAGGTATGCACCGAGGACGGTCGGGCTGACACCATCAGCGTTGACGCAGGTTCTGGCCACGACGGCGGTCACCGCCACGGGAAGCGCCCACGCGCTACGCCTCCACCTCGGCCTTTCACCTGGAGGAAGCACGGCGACGGGCGCATCTCTCACCCCGGGAGGTGCATTTCCACTGTCCACCACACAATCTCATGACGTTGGCGGAAGGTCCAGCGACCACGGCTGGAGCCGGCCCGCCCCAATAACCTTCGGAAGATCGACGGATCGTAATGTTGACCCGCCGAGAGCACCGCGGCATCAACCTGAAATATTTGCCATACAAATGTGCAACGGTTGCGGCCGCAAGCCGCGCCGAACCGGCGCCGCGACCGCCCGGGGGGGGGGGGGGGGCGCCCCCCCCGCGCCCCCCCCCCCCCCCCCCCCCCCCCCGGGCGCGGCCCCCCCCCCCCCCCCCCCCCGCCCCTGCCCGGATATCCGTTGTCACGGATGTCCATGTGACGATTCCCGTCCGGGCGCGTGACAGACGTCTCACCGTGGACGGGCAGTGCAGCGGTGGGTCGATGAATGCCGCCCACCGGAACGGCACACCGCGTTCGGGCCTCGCGCGCTGGCGCGGTTGGGTTCAGCCGGCGGTGAGCGCCTCGATGTAGGTCCCCGGGTGGGTGGCGCCGGACTGGTCGGACACCGGGCCGCCGTCCCAGGGCAGCGACGTCGACGTGGTGGCGTCCGGCACGGTGACGACGACGCGCACCACGTCGTAGGCGCCCGTCTCGCCGGGCGGCGCCGGCATGTAGCGCATCGTGGCGCGGGCGGTGCCGCCCGGTGCCAGCACGATCCGCGTCGGGCGCACGATCGACGAGCGGACCAGGTCGAAGTAGTCGGACCCGTCCCGGGCGATCAGCTGCACACCGGGGAACCCGGTCACCGCGCAGCCGCGCCCCGCCCGGTTCGTCAGAATGATCGGCCGCTGCCGCTGGTCCCCCGTACTCACGCCCGCGGACCCGAACGCGACCCCGAGATCCGCCGCCGCGCAGCGCGGCGCCGCGCCCGTCGGGCCGCCGGCACCTGTCGACGCCGCCCCGGCGGCTGCCGTCCCGCCGGGTGCCGCGCCGGTCGGCGGCGCCCCGGAGCCCACGGCCGCGCTCCCCGCCGCCGGCGAGACCCCGCTCCCGGCGGAGCCCGCCGAACCGCCACACGCCGCCAGCAGCAGTGCCACTCCCACCCCTGACACCGTCGCGAACCGGGACCGTCGACCTCGCATGCGGACATTGTCGTCGACGGCACCGGGAGCGTCACAGCGCGGTACCACGACCGGCGCGGCGGGATGACCGCCTGCTTGCACGCAGATGCGGTGAGGTATTTTTCCTGCTCTGCGAGCCTGATCGACGGCGGGCGCAGGCCAGGTACCGATCTCGCGCTGGTGGCATCCGGACGTGTCGGGACGGCGTCCGCCCGCGAGGTGGAGGGGCCACCGCCGGTTCGACGGGCCGCGCTCAGGGGGGCTGGGATGAGTACTGCCGCGATGCTGGCGGGCGGCGCGCATGTTGGTGTTCCCACCGTGACGGTGCCGGCGGTGGTGCGTTCCGCGGCCGGCCTGCCGGTCGACGTGGGATGGCACCGCGTGGACCGAGCAGCGACGTCCGCGGGTGCCCCCCGGCTCCGGTTGCTGCGAACGCTGCGGCACACCCCAGGCTCAGCCCCACCGCTTCGGCCGGCCGGCTCCCGCGCCCGGCGCGCCGCGCCCGGCCCGCGCGGCGCAGATCCAGCAGTTCCTCGCCGGCTGCCAGACGCGCCTCGCCCAGGCGGTGGCGGCGCCAGGCGTACCGGGCGGCGCGTCCGGCGGGCCGGGGGCGTCCGTGGCGGTGGGGCACCTGCATCGCGTGGTCACGTTCGCGCACTGCTCCCGGAGAAACCGGACCGACTCGACATCCGGTCAACTGCAAGGAGCCGCTAACCACCGAGAACAGTCACGCCCAGTTGAGCGGTCCAGATATTCATCGGGGTAAACACCCACAGGCTCTTGTTTCCGTTGTACGCACCCGTAACGAGGCCACGGGCATAGATGTCGGGGCCACTGTCCGCCGTGACGCCTGCATGATTGTAGACGGGACCTCCACTGTCACCTCCCACGGTCTGGAACCCCGGCGAGTAGACGGTGTCCAAATGGCAGATCGTCCGGGCGGCGTCGTCAAAATAGAGGCACTGGTCGGTCGCGTTGATTCTCCCGCCACAGTGTTCGCCAGAAAACGAGCCGTTAGCGCAGACCTTGTTGCCACCGATCTGGTTGTTGATCCAGCCCTTGACGGGGTTCGATCCGTTCTGCGTGGTCCAGATCCGGCCCGCGGCGCTCGCCGGATAGGTCGAAATGATCTGTGCGTCGGTCGGCCCATCATCGTAGTAGTTCGCGTTGATGGTCCTACCGTAGGGGTGACCGCCCTGTAGGTAGGTGCCATAACCGCAGTGTCCGGCCGTCGTGTTGAACGTGCGGTGCTGGTTGTCGAAGACGCTGAATCCCGAGGTGCAAGCGCCAACAGGACCGACGATTCGATCGCCGCCGTACCAGGGAGCCGAGTCAACGATGCGATCGGTCTGTACCCAGCTGGCGTCCTGCGTGACCTCGATGCTGGGGTCACCGCTGTTTCCGGCGACGAGGCCGTTGCTTCTGGCAGCGGGGGCGCTGTCTCCGGCAACGAGCGCGCCCATACGGCTGGTCGCCGCCGGTGTGACTGTCGCGAGGCCTACGTGAAGGCGATTATCTGAGATACTCACGCCCCAGTCGCGCAGGCTGACCCCGTTGCTGCGCAACGCGGCGCGGTTCTTGGTAATTGTGTCGCGTTTGGCTTCGAGTGACCGCAGCGAGTAGGTCGCCGAGACGGTCTTCACCGCAGTCGAGCTGGAACCCGTCAGTCTCGCGATCGCGCTCGTCGCGGCAGGCGTGCAGCCAGGGTCATCGACGACGTGAACGGTCAGTTCACCGTCGCCCGTCTGCTCGATTCCGCCATAGCAATTGGGGGCCACCCGGCGAAGGCCTTGGTCAAGGGAAGTCGACAGCCCGCCCGACGAGTCAAGAATTTCTGGGGCCGCGCGTAACGCGGGATGAGGGGGGTCACCTGGCGATCCGGCCTGCGCGACCGTACTAGTTCCCAGCACGCCCGCCAGCGCGGCAGCGATTGCCACGGCACCTGTCCTGCGGGCCTGTTTGATTCGCATACGCTCACCAGTCTGTGGTCGGCCGTTGGAGCTTGCAGCGCCAGACTCGCAGCCATCAAACGAGGACTCAAGAAGTTCACTGACAGTTAGTAGTGACCGGGCGGCAGGGCATTTCGCGATACTCGAGGCCGATCATGCCGGGACCTGCCGTTTCACGCTACGCGGCTGATCGGGCCACCCAGTAGGCAGCATCGCGGCCTGCCGTGTTTCGAACAGGTGACCTTGAGCGACATCGCGACGTAGAGTAGGGCCGACCGGCACGACGATCTAACTTTAGGCGCCTCGATCGCCACTTAGCGCAACCGAGGTGATCGGCGGCTGACTCCGCGCCCGTCGCGACCTCGACGTCGCTGTGAAATCGAGCAAGACAGGAGAAGCCACATGCCAACTGATCTTCCAGAATCAACGCCCCTGCTCGCGGACCTCGTCTCGCTGGAGTGGGTGCAAATACCCGAACGCATTGTGCTGAGAAATCCAGCCGAACTACCACTGAGACTCGTGAACCGCAGCGACCACACACTCGCTATTACCCGCGATAAACGGCCTTATCTGACGCTTCGGTCAGTCGACGGCACGCAGACTTCGACCAGTGGCGGCGGCATTCGCACCTCCGGCATCACCTTGGAACTGCGGACAGGCGAGTCCGCCGACGTGACCGTCTCGGATCATCCTGGACACGACGGCGCTGGGACTGGCCATCCCTCACGAGGCCGCTACCTGCTGGTGGCTGTTCTTCACCTGGCCGTTCAGCAAAAGGACGGCTGGAAATACGACGGAGGCGTCATCGTTACCCCGACGGTACCGGTCGAGTTGCGGGTGTTCCCAGACGATTCACCCGGTGACCAAAAAGATCGATGAACGACGGCAGCGCATCCCGGCCCAGGGCCTCGGCAAGGTTGTCGGTCAGCAAGCAAGCTTCATGATCGTCCCTAATGGGAGTTCGGGGCGGCGGGTGTGATGACGGATACCCGCGGCGATGTTGGTGACGCCGGTCAGACGCAGGACCGCGATCGTGAGGTTGTGCATGCTGGCCATGACCTGGGGGGCGTCACCGGTCCGGACCTGGCTTTGGACGCCGGTGTCACGGTCGAGCGCGGCGAGTAGGTGTCGACCGGTGACCTCGCCGGTGCGGGAGCCGCGCAGGGTCTTACCGTCGACCGCGATCCGCCGCTGCGGCCCGGTTCCCGGGCTGGTCGCGGCGACGGCCCCGCCGCCGCAACCAACTCAAAGGCGCCCGCCTCTGAGCGCCGGAGCCAGACCGGTCGCGGCCGCGAGCCCGTCGCGGGATCGCTGACCCGCCGGCCATCGCCGCGCCCGCAAGATGATCAATCTCTGGTGGACCTGGCGTATAGTGCGGCGTTTTCCTTCCCCGCGCAGCGCAAGCCGCTTGTCACTGTACGGTGATGTCGGGTTAACGTGGTGATGTGCCCACGTACGAGCCCACCGCCGCCTTCTGGGCGGACTGGCGTCGCCTGCGTCCCGAACAACACGGCGTTCATCCGGGCCCGTGGGCTGTTCCTCGCCGGCCTTGATGCCGGTCAGTTCCATCCCTCACTGCGGGTGAAGAGGTTTCAGCTTCGCCACCCGCCTCGCAGACTTTACCGCCGGGTGCGGTCTGCGCGTTGCCTACGCGATGACCTCGCGCAGGCCGTAGACCGCCACCTGCCTGCCCTGCCGGGACCACGCCGAGCGCGAGCACCTGAGCTTCGCCGAGCACGTGGAGTGCCCGGGCCGGCTGCCGGGCAGCCCGGTCGCCGCCGCGACGGTGACCAGCGCCGCCCGCTGGGCCTGCGACCTCGCCACGCGGTTCTCCAGCCAGTGACCGCCTGAGGCCTGAGGCTCGGGCCGGTCTGCTCGTATGGGCGAGCGCTACCACGGACAGCGATTGAGTCGCTTCATACGTAGTCGGCTAATGTCACCCTTTGGCGCAGAGAGGGCGCGACGCGTGGGGGTCGGCGTCGCAACGACGGCGGGGGGTCGGCGTGCGGGAGGGGGACGGCCGGTGGGTGACGGTCACGCCGTCGCAGTTTCCGCATGAGCGGGAGGCGTTGGAGCAGGTCAGGGCGCTGCTGCCGGACGCCGAGCCCTACCGGGCGTGGTCGAACTTCACGTTCACCGCGACGACCGGCCACATCCGTGAGGTCGATCTGCTGGTCATCGCCCGCGGCGGGGTCTACCTCATCGAGATCAAGAGTCTCGCCGGGCGGCTGACCGCATCGGGATCGAACTGGACCCAGCACCGCGCGTCCGGCCAGCCGCGGATCTTCGACAACCCCGTGCACCTGGCGAACCAGAAGTCCAAGGAGCTGCGCTCCCTGCTGGAGAACGCCAACCGTGCCCAGAGCAGGAGCCGGGTAAAGGTCCCGTTCATTCAACCGGCAGTCTTCCTGTCGAACCCCACCCTGCGGGTCGACCTCCCCGCCAACCAGCTGCACTGGATCTTCGGCCCGGCGTCAGCGTCGGCGTCGGGTGCCGCCGGCGCGTTCACGCTGCCGTCGATCTGGTCCGATCTCCTGGACGCGCCCGTGCAGGACGAGCGGCGCCGGGTCAGCCCCGAAATCTCGAAGGCGCTCGCGAAGCTGCTGCCCGCGGTCGGGATCGCGCGAAGCCGCCGTCACCAGCAGGTCGGCTCCTGGCAGCTGGAGTTCCCGGCGTTCGACTCGGGTCCGACCTGGCAGGACCACCACGCCGCCCATGCCCAGGTTGCCTCCGAGCGGCGTCGGGTGCGGATCTACCTCGTCGAGCGGGCGGCGGGCGAGGCGGAACGGGCGAGCCGTGAGGCGGCCGCCCGCCGCGAGTTCGAGGTGCTGCACGGGATCAACCACCCGGGCATCGTGCAGGTCGACGGCCTGGAGAGTCACGAGGCCGGCCCGGCGCTCATCTTCCGGCATCGGCCGGACGAGCTGCGCCTCGACCACTATCTCGACCGCTACGGCGACCGCCTCGACGCCGGCACCCGGCTCAACATGATCCGCCAGCTGGCGGAGGCCATCGCCTACGCGCATGGCCGGCGCCTCTATCACCGGGCGTTGGCCGCCCGCAGCGTCCTGGTGGTGCCCTCGGGCCGGCGGCGCAGCGACGAGCAGGGCTGGCTCACGCCCCGTCTGATCGTCAGTGACTGGCAGGCTGCGGCCCGCGACGCCGGCTCCGGTTCGAGCACCGGCGTCCTGACCAGCACGATTGCGAAGGGAGCAGCGGCAGGCGCCCTCGAGCCGGCAGCCCGGCTGCTCCCGCACCTGGAGCTGGCCTCCGGCGGCTACCTTGCGCCCGAGATCGGCGCGCCCAGACCGGACGCGATCCGGATCGACGTCTTCGGCCTGGGCGCCCTCGCCTACCTCGTCCTGACCGGTCAGCCGCCCGCGGACGGCCCCAACGCGCTGAAGGCCCGCCTGGAGCGGTCGGGCGGGCTGCATCCCGCCGAGGTCGTCGACGCACTCACCGAGACGGCGAACGACCTGGTCGCGGGGGCCACCCATCCGCTGCCCGAGGACCGGCACGCGAGCGTCGGCGAGTTCCTCGACTGGCTGTTGCTGGTCGAGGACGAACTCACCCGCCCCGACCCGGCCGCGGGGTCGGGCAACTCCGGGGACACCCCGGCGACGAACCCGCCGGGCCAGGACGAGCCGGAGCCCGACCCGCTGGAGGCCCAGCGCGGCGATCTGCTCGGTGGCGAGTGGCGGGTCAGGGAGCGCCTCGGCACCGGCTCGACCAGCCGGGCGTTTCTCGCGCACAACGAGAAGACCGGCCACGACGAGGTTCTCAAGATCGCCCTGTCCGACGAGCGCGCGGCGCGGCTGGCGCACGAGGCCGCGGTGCTGCGTGGCCTCGGCGACTCCCGGGTGATCCGCCTGGCCCGGCCGGACACGCTGCTGGTCGGCGGGCGCACCGTCCTCGTCCTCGACCATGCGGGCGAGCAGACCGTCGCCCGCAAACTGCGCGAGGGACGACTCTCCGTCGACGAGCTGGAGACCTACAGCGACTATCTGTTCGGCGCGGTCGACTATCTGGACGGCGAGGGCGTCGTCCACCGCGACCTCAAGCCGGACAACATCGTCATCCGCCGCCGGCCGAACCGCACGTACCAGTTGGTCCTCATCGACTTCTCGCTGGCCAACCACTCGGTGCGCGACCTCGCCGCCGGCACCCCCCGCTACCTGGACCCGTTCCTCGGCGCCGGCACCCGCACCGCCTACGACGACCACGCGGAGCGCTACGCGCTGGCGGTCACCCTGCACGAGATGGCCTCCGGTGAGCTGCCGATGTGGGGCAACGGATCGGCCCTCGACCGGTTCACCGAGGGCCCGCCGACCCTGGCGACGGAGGCGTTCGACCCCGCGGTCCGCGCCGGCCTCACCTCCTTCTTCCTGCGCGCGCTCGACCGGGACGCGGCCAGCCGCTTCCCCGCGCTGAAGGACATGCGCGATGCCTGGCAGGCCGTGTTCCGCGCGGCGGACTCGACCCCGCCGGCGATCACCGGTCATCCGGCGGCCAGCGATGGCGCGCGGGCGACGGAACACGCATCTCTCGCGCGGGTTCCTGGGCGGACGGCGATCGCGGGCGTCACCGATGAGGAGTCCGCGCGGCGGGCCCGCGACGCGGCCGCCGCGGCGGCGGCGGCCGAGACCCCGCTGGAGGCCGCGGGTCTCTCGCCGCGGGCCGTCTCCGCCGCGCACCGGCTGAACGCGACGACCGTCAGCGACCTGCTCGCCCTGGGTTCCAAGGAGATCATCAGCCTGCCCGGTACGGGCGCGAAGACCCGGCAGGAGCTGCAGTCCCGCATTCGCCAGTGGCGCCGCGTCCTCGCCGCCGCCGGCACGACGCCGCCCCCGGCGACAGCAACGGCGACGGCCGAGCCGGGCGGGACCGAGCGGCGGCCGTCGCCGGATGCCGAGGTGTCCGCGGTGGCGCCTGACTATGCCCGGCTGCCCGTCGAGGATCTCGCCGCCCGGCTGCTGCCCGCCGCCCTTCCCGGCGGCCGCAACGCCACAGAACGGGAGGCGACCCGGCTGCTGCTCGCACTTCCCGACGATGACGGGCAGCTCCCCGCCGTGCCGCTGTGGGCGCCGCAGCAGCAGGTGGCCGAGCGGGTCGGCGTCACCCCGGGCCGTATCGCGCAGGTGCTGTCGGCGCGTCGTAAGGCCTGGCATATCGACGATGCGGTCCGCGTGGTCCGCGACGAACTGGTCGAGATCCTCGGTGACGCCGGCAGGGTGATGGGTTTCGAGGACCTGGCGACCGCCGTCCTGGCCCGCCATGGCAGCCGGCGGCCACCGGCGCAGCGCCGGGCGCTGGCGGCGGCCGCCGTCCGCGCCGCCTTGGAGACCGTCGATCTGGACAGCGAGCCCGTTCTCGCGCGCCGCAAGTTCCACGACCGGACGCTGGTGGCGTTGGAAGCGACGGAGGACGACAGCCCACTCACGCCGACCGCGCCCGCCCTCTTCGGTTACGCGATCGCCCTGGGCAAAGCCGCCGACCGGCTCGCGAAGGCCGAGGAGATCCCCGCCCCGGCGACCGTGCTGCGCGAGCTCGCAGCCGTCCGCGCCGCCCCGGCCGGAGGCGGCGCGGACGAGGCCGGGCTGGCGGGCGATGCCGCGGCGGCGGTCGACGGGCTGGCCGGGTTGCCGGCGCTCGACGAGCAGCGCCTCGTGCGGCTCGCCGCCGCCGCGTCCCGCAACGCCGCCGCGAACGCCCGCCTGGAGATCTACCCGCGCGATCTGGGCCTCGTCCGGGCGCTGCGCCTGGCGCAGGCCGGGGTGCTGCCGCCGCGGCCGGCGCTGATCCCGGCGCGACCGGACGGCCTGGCCGAACGCCCCGACCGGCCGCTGCTGGAGGTGGCGGTCATCCACGAACGCGTGGCCACCCGCTTCCCCGCGCTGACGACCGAACTGCCGCCGCATCCCGCGCTCGACCGCCCGCTGACGGACGCCGGGTTCGTCCTCGAATGGGACGCGGCCCGCGACGGCTACGTGCCGCCCTACCGCCTGCTGACCTCCACCGGCCTCGGTTCGCGGGCCACGCCGACGGCCCGCCGCTCCACCGACACGGGCAGTCGCCCGGCCCGGCTGATGTTCGACAGCCCCGACCGGGCGGCCGCGTCGCTCGCCGAGCAGCGGCTCATCGCCGCCGCCGAGTCCGGCGGATTCCGTGCGCTCACCATCCGGCGCAGCCTCTACCTGCGCGCCCGCGCGGAGCTGGCCCTGCCGCACCGGTTCGCCGCCGAGCCGGTCGACATCGCCGCCGTCTTCCTCGACGCGCTGCACGCCGAGGTCGACCCCCGCCCCAGGCCGGCGTGGGCCACGATCCTGCGCGCCGACGCCGCCGAGCCGGGCAGCCGCGCCGCCGGCAACCTCGCCGAATACGTCCGCGCCGCCTGGGACCGGGCCGCTCCCCTGCTCGCCGAACTCGTCGACGCCCCCGGCCAGCCGGGCCCGCACGGGCCGGCGCCGCTGCTGCTGCACGACGCCGGCGTCCTCGGCCGCTACGACGGACGCGGCATGGGCCTGCTGTTCGCGCTCGCCGAGCGGGCCCGCGCGGGCCGGCGGGGTGTCTGGGTGCTGTGCCCGACGACCGAGCCGACCCGCCCCCCACGCCTCGACGGCGCCCTGGTCCAGGTGACGACCGAAAGCGAATGGGTCGCGTTGCCCGACTCCTGGGCGATCAACCGGCACCGCTCCGGCGGCGCCGAGCCGGGCCGGGCGGGGACAGCGTCCTGACCGCAGGAAAGCCGCTGCTGTTCGTTGGCTGACGTTCGTTGGGTGGATGGGGAGAGCTTTGTGATCGACCGGGTGGCGCTGCTGAAGGATGCCCAGCGACAGGTGAAGAACCTGGAGAAGGACCTGCGGGCCCAGGTGGACGAGGTGACCGAGGTCGGGACGCGGCTGCGCGCCGAGTACGACCGGGCGTTCAAGGTCGGCCGGACGGCGGCGACCTGGTCGGCGTGGCTCGGCGAGCGGGTCACCCAGGCGGCGGTCGCCTGGGTGCTGGGCACCGTGTTCGTCCGCTTCTGCGAGGACAACGGCCTCATCGGCGACCCGTTCCTCGCCGGCCCCACCACGGCCCGGCTCACCCTCGCCGAGGAACGCACCGAGGACTTCTACACCCGGCACCCGGAAAAGACAGCACGCGACTGGCTGCTGGCCGGCTTCGACGAGATCGCCAAGGTGCCCGTCGGCGCGGCCCTGTTCGACCGGCGCCACAACGCCCTGTTCCAGATCCCGCCCACCCACGACGCGGCGAAGAACCTCCTGGCCTTCTGGCGACGACGCACCGAGACCGGCACCCTGGTCCACGACTTCACCGACGCCACCTGGGACACCCGCTTCCTCGGCGACATGTACCAGGACCTCTCCGAGGACGTCCGCAAGAAATACGCCCTGCTCCAGACCCCGGAGTTCGTCGAGGAGTTCATCCTCGACCTGACGCTCACCCCGGCCATCGACGAGTTCGGCCACGACGTCGTCAAACTCATCGACCCCACCTGCGGCTCCGGCCACTTCCTCCTCGGCGCCTTCCGCCGCCTCCTCGCCGAATGGGAAAAACACGCCCCCGACCGCGACGTCTTCGAGCGGGTCCACTTGGCCCTGGACGCGGTGCACGGCGTGGACATCAACCCATATGCGACGGCGATCGCCAGGTTCCGCTTGACGGTCGAGGCGCTTCGAGCCGCACGGCTCAGGACTCTGGGCGCGGCAGCCGGCTACACATTCCCACTGCATGTGGCCACCGGCGACTCGCTGATCAAACACCGCCAGCTCGATCTCTTCGGTGAGGAGCGCGACGAGCTCGCCGAGTTCTCCTATACCACCGAGGACCTCGCCGAGCACCCCAGCATCCTCGAAGAGGGTCGCTATCACGCCGTCGTTGGCAACCCGCCCTACATAACTGTCAAGGACAAGAAGCTCAATCAGCTGTACCGCGAAATGTACAGCACCTGCGCAGGAAAATACGCCCTCTCGGTACCCTTTGCGCAGCGCCTGTTTGAGCTAGCTAAGGCCGCGGACGCCGAGGGAAACAGTGCCGGCCGTACCGGACAGATTACCTCGAACTCGTTCATGAAGCGCGAGTTCGGCAAGAAATTGATCGAAGAATTCTTCGCAGCGGCTGTTGAACTCACACACATCATAGACACCTCTGGCGCCTACATACCTGACCACGGCACGCCGACTGTGATTCTTGCGGGCCGGCGCAACCTGTCCAGGCGCTCCAGCACGATCCGTACCGTCCTAGGTATCAGGGGTGAACCGGCGCAACCTGAAGATCCAGCCGATGGCACCGTGTGGAGGGCTATCGTCACCCAGGTAAGCCGCCCCGACTCGGAGAGCCAATGGGTCAGCGCGAACGACTCTCAGCGCGGCCAGTGGGCGACTCATCCATGGAGCGTGGGTGGCGGAGGCAGCGGGGAACTTCGGGAATTCCTCGAGGAGAATAATCATACTCGATTGGCGACGAAATCCCATTCGATCGGCATCACTAGCTTTACCCTCGCCGACGAGATTTATCTGCTGCCCGAAATAAGTGCGCGCAGGCAGCGTCTCGCAGTCGAGTGGACCCGACCGATGGTGGTCGGAGACTCGGTGCGAGACTGGTCGTGGATACCGGCAGAAGTGACAGTATTTCCGTACGACTCAGATCTAGTCGCCATTGACGTCGCGACCGTTCCAGAGATGCTGAGGTATCTCTGGGTCGGCCGTAGCGAACTCTCTAACAATATTCTATTCGGAGGCAGGACGAAGATCGAAAGCGGCCTCCGATGGACCGAATTTGGTCGACTCACAGCATCAAAGCTTCGAGTACCATTTTCGATAGTTCTTGCTTTTGTGGCGACCCACAACAATTTCACCCTTGACAGAGGCGGAAAAGTCTTCAAGCAATCGGCGCCGGTGATTAAGTTGCCGGCGGGGGCGTCAGAGGATGAGCATCTGCGGCTGTTGGGGGTGTTGAACAGCTCGACGGCGTGCTTCTGGCTCAAGCAGGTCAGCCAGCCAAAGGGTGGGAGTGGTATCGGTCGCGGTGTGCAGGACGAGGCGTGGGAGAACCGCTATGAGTTCACCGGGACAAAGCTTGAGGAGTTCCCACTTCCGACGGAGTGTCCGTTGGAACTGGCTCAGGAGCTGGATGGGCTGGCACAGCGGCTGACGGCGGTGAGCCCGGCGTCGGTGACGGCAGACGGTGTGCCGACGCGCTCCCGGTTGGCTGTGGCCCAGGCCGAGTGGGCTTCCGCCCGGGTACGGATGATTGCGTTGCAGGAGGAGCTGGACTGGCGGGTCTATCGGCAGTATCGGCTACTTGCCGATGATCTGACGCTGCCAATGGCCGAGGTTCCGGAGATCAAGCTGGGTGAGCGGGCGTTCGAGGTGGTGCTGGCGCGGAAGATCGCGGCCGGCGAGGAGACGTCCGAGTGGTTCGTCCGCCATGGTTCCACCCCGATCACTGAACTGCCGGTGCACTGGCCCACCGAGTATCGGGTGCTGGTGGAGAAGCGGATCTCCGTCATTGAGACCGATCGGAACATCGGGCTGATCGAGCGGCCCGAACATAAGCGCCGGTGGGCGACCGAGGGCTGGGACAAGCTCCAGGACGCGGCGCTGCGGGGCTGGCTACTCGACCGGCTTGAGGCCCGCGAGCTGTGGTTCGCCGATCTCGATGGCATGGTCCAGCCGCGGCTGTGGACCACCGGCCGACTGGCCGACGAGCTGGCCGGCGACGCGGACTTCGTGGCCGTCGCCGAGATCTACCGGGCGGGCGAGAACCTGGTCAAGGTCGTCAACGACCTGGTCGAGAACGAGCATGTCCCGTTCTCGGCTGCCTTGCGTTACAAGGACTCCGGCCTGGTCAAGCGGGCCGACTGGGAGTCGGTCTGGGATCAGCAGCGCGCCGAGGATGCCGCCCCGAGTCCGGAGGCCGCGAAGGAGATTCGCGACCGCATTCCGGTGCCGCCAAAGTACGCTCCGGCCGACTTTCGCAAGGTCAGTTACTGGCGGGCTCGCGGCAAGCTGGATGTGCCCAAGGAGCGGTTCATCTCCTATCAGCCGGCTGGGCCGGACAACGATCCGACGCTGCTGATCGGCTGGGCCGGTTGGGATCACCGCGAGCAGGCCCAGGCGCTGGCGACGCTGATCGTCGAACGTCAGGACAACGACGGTTGGGGTGCCGAGCGCCTGACCCCGCTGCTCGCTGGGCTGCTGGAGGTGATGCCCTGGGTGCGGCAGTGGCATGGCGAGGTCGATCCGCTTTACGACGGCTCCCCCGCCGAGGTCTACGACGCGTTTCTCGCCGACGCGATGGGTCGCCACGGCGTGACCGCCGATGACCTCACCGGCTGGCGCCCGCCGGCGGCCAGCCGTGGCCGGAAAGCGGCGCAGAAGTGATGGGGACCGTCCGTATCATCCGTGCTCGGATGCATGACCTGACCGCTCGCCTGACCCGCCGAGGTGTCTCATGACCAGCTTGCCGTCTCCGCCGCTGCTGCGTGAGGTCATCGATATTCCGGAGCGGACCTCCGACAGTGACTTCGTCCTCAAGCTGACCGAGGGTGTCACCGACGCGGCCGCGACGATGCGGGACTACGTGCTGACCGATCGGCTCGTCGGGAACTTCGACGAGGCGCTCGGCCTGATCGCGCAGGCGGTGAGCACCGGGGCGTCGAAGGGCGTCTATCTGCACGGCTCGTTCGGCTCCGGCAAGTCGCATTTCATGGCGGTGCTGCACGCGCTGCTGCGCGGCGAGCCGGCCGCCCACAGCTTTGACGACCGGCTGACCGATGTTCTCAACAAGCATGGCTCGGATCTGGCCGGCAAGAAGTTCCTGCTGGTTCCGTTTCACCTGCTCGGCGCGAAGTCGATCGAGCAGCGCGTCCTCGGTGGCTACACCGATCATCTGCGCGCGCTGCGCCCGGACGCGCCGATCGCCGCCGTGCAGCGCGCCGGCGCGCTGCTGGACGAGGCTCGCAACATCCGGGCCAGGGTCGGCGACGAGAGGTTCCTGGCCGAGCTCAACCGCGCTGGCGCCGGCACCGGCTCCAGTGACGGCGAGCAGGACGACTGGGGCAATGACGCCTCCTGGACGGCGCCCGAGCTGGACGCGGCGCTCGCCCCGGCCGCGCAGGACACCCCGGCGCGGCGCCGGCTGGTCTCCGATCTGCTCTCGTCCTGGTTCGCGAACACCTACCGTGATCTGCGCGAGGACGCCGAGGGGTTCATCTCCCTCGACGCCGGCCTCGCCGAGATCGCCCGGCATGCCAAGGACCTCGGCTACGACGCGGTCATCCTGTTCCTCGACGAGCTGATCCTGTGGCTGGCGAACAACATGGGTGACCAGGCGTTCGTCTCCCGCGAGGTGCAGAAGGTCACCAACTTCGTCGAGGGTGGGCTGGGCGCCCGGGCCGTTCCGATCGTCAGTTTCATCGCCCGCCAGCGCGACCTGCGCGAGCTCGTCGGCGAGCAGGTCGCCGGCGACGTCCGGCTGAGCTTCCTCGACGTCCTGACTCTCGCCGACGGCCGCTTCGACAAGATCGTCCTGGAGGACCGCAACCTCCCCCTGATCGCCAACCGGCGGTTGCTGAAGCCGGTGGACGCCGACGCGGCGAGGGCGATCGAGAAGGCGTTCGAGACGACGGCAAAGGTCCGCGCCGAGGTGTGGGAGACGATGCTCGGCGGCAGCGCCCAGATCGGCGCCGACCGGGACGCGTTCCGCCTCTCCTACCCGTTCAGCCCGGCCTTCGTGGACACCCTCGTCCACGTGTCGTCGGCGCTGCAGCGCAACCGGACCGCGCTGAAGCTGATGCGCCAGCTGCTCGTCGACCATCGCGGCGATCTGCGCCTCGGGCAGGTCGTCCCGCTCGGTGACCTGTGGGACGTCATCACCCGGGGTGCGGACACGCCGTTCACCGACGTGCTCAAGGCCGAGTTCGACGCCGCCCAGAAGCTCTACGGCCGCCGGCTGCGGCCCTACCTGCTCGACGCCGAAGGTCTCGACGAGGAGGCGTTGGCCCAGGTTCGCCGCGCCCGGGCCACCGGCGCGGCGGTCGACGCGGTGCTCGCCACCAAGGTCCGCCGGTTCACCGCCGACGACCGGCTGGTCAAGACGCTGCTGCTCGCGGCCCTCGCGCCCAGCGTCCCCGCGCTGCAGAACCTGACGCCGCGGCGGCTTTCGGCGCTCAACCACGGCAGCATCACCAGTCCGATCCCGGGCGGCGAGGCCGGTCAGGTCGGCAAGAAGGTCGAGCGGTGGGCCGGCCAGTTCGGCGAGATCAAGTACCTGCCCGTGGACGGCGGCGATCCGGGCGTCGGGCTGGAGCTCGTCGGCGTCGAGGTCGACAGCATCCTCAACTCCGCCGTCGGCTACGACAGCGCCGGGAACCGGCGTGCCCTCGTGCGGCGCCTGCTCGTCGAGGAGCTGGGGGTCACCCTCACCGGCGACGCGTTCGGCGACCGGCTCGACCTGGTCTGGCGGGGCAGCAAGCGCTCCGCCGAGGTCATCTTCGCCTCCCTGCGCGGCGCGGAGCTGCGCGACGACCAGCTCGCCCCGATCGACCCGGAGTCCTGGCGGCTCGTCGTCGACTACCCGTTCGACGACGCCGGCGAGCCGCCGGTCAACGCCCGGGCCCGGATCGAACGGCTGCGCGGCTCCGGCGTCCAGCACCGGACGGTCGGCTGGATCCCGGCCGATCTCACCGCGAGCCGCCTTGTTGACCTGGGGATGCTCGTCCGGCTCGACCATCTGCTCGCCGGCGGCGGCCACCGGTTCGACAGCCATGCCCAGCATCTGAGCGCCGACGACCGGCAGCGGGCCCGCAGCGTCCTGAAGAGCCGCTATGACGCGCTGCTGACCAAGACGAAGACGACGCTGCGCTCGGCGTACGGCCTCACGTCCAAGGACGAAACCGACGTCACCGCGGATTTCCACGACCATCTGCGCTCGTTGTGGCCGGGCCTGAATCCGACGCTGCCGCTCGGGGCGTCGTTTCGGGACGCGGCCCGCCGGCTCGTCGGTGACCTGCTCGCCGACCAGTTCCCCGGCCATCCGGATCTCGACCCGGACCGGACCGGCGTGCCGGTGAAGCTCGCCGATCTCAAGCTCGTTCTCGGCTACGTCCGCAGGGCGGCGGAGGCCGACGGGAGTTCCATCGAGGTCGCGAAGGTCGACCGTGGGCCGATGCGGCGGATCGCCCCGGCGCTCGGGCTCGGCGTGATGCACGAGGTGCGCTTCGAGCTCGGCCGTGAGTGGGTCGACCATTTCACCCGGTGTGCCGCCCAGGCAGCGCTCGACAGCGGGACCGGGTCGGGTCCGGGCGAGCTGCGGGTCGCCGATCTGCTGCGCTGGATCGACGAACCGCGGGCGCGGGGTCTGGACGACAACGTCGCGTATCTGGTCGTCGCCGCGTTCGCCGAGCAGACGGACCGGGCCTGGTACCGCTACGGCGGCCTGCTGTCGCCGCCGCCCGAGCTGGGCACGATCGGCAGGGACATGACGCTGCGCCAGCAGCCGCTGCCCAGCCAGGCGGACTGGGCGGAAGCGGGCGAGCGGGCCCAGGCACTTTTCGGGGTGCGGCCGCAGCCACTCCTGCGCGGCCGGCTACTGCGCGACTTCGCCCAGGAGCTGGTCGTCAAGGCCGAGCGTCGGCGGGCAGCCGGCCAGGAGCTGGTCGTCGCCCTGGAGACGCACGCGTCCGAGCTCGGTCTTGACCTGGGCACCGGGACCGCTGCCGCCGGGCCGGCTGTCGAGGGCACGACCGGCGGCCGGCTGCGCACCGCGCGGGCAGCGCGTGACCTGCTGCTGGCGCTGGACGACGCGGCGCCCGGCCCCCAGCTCGTCGAGCGTCTCGCCCGCGCCGACCTCGCCGGCTCCGCGAAACGCCTCCTGGTCAGCATGAGCACGGCCGCCGAGGTCGCCGCGGCGATCAGGGCGGCGCCCTGGGACGACACGTTCGGCGTCATCGCCGGCCTGCGCGAACCGTACGACGCGCAGGCCCACGAGATCCTCGACCGGATCCGGGCCGTCGGCGCCGCCGACGAGAACCCGCTCAACCCGCTGGCCACCGCGCTCGGCACGGCCCGCGCCGAGGCCACGGCGCTGCTTCGGCACGCCATGGCGGCCAGATCCGTCGAACCGAAACCGCCCGTCGTGACGCCGCCTGTCGGGCCGCCGCGGATCAGTGTTCCGGTCACACCCGATCCCCGGCTGAACGTTGGAGGCCGCCCGCCCACGATTCCCGGCGTGAACCCGGGCCTCACCACCGGAAAAGTCGCGGACCCGGCGGACCACACGAAGGCCGGGGCCACGCGACAGTGGCGCATCCGTCCCGACGCGCTGGACCAGACGCTGGCCGAGCTGCGCGCCGATGTCGGCGACCGGCCCGGCGAGATCGAGATCAGCTGGCGGCCGGCGCCATGAGCGTCCAGCCGACCGCGGCGCGGCCCGCGGGCGCCGGCATCTCCCGGGTGACGCCGGCCGTTGTGCTGGGCCGGGTCGGCAGGCTGCAACGCGCCTCCCACACCAACCCCGGCGGGCAGCCGCGCGTCCTGCTGGTCCGCGCCCAGCCGGACTGGCCGGCGCCCGTCGAGCTGGCCGTCGGCGGCCGGCCGGTGCGGGTGGTGCCGTGCGTGTCGCCGCTCGCGGTGCTGGAGGAGGTCACCCGCTGGGCCCGCGAGCCTGTCGAGGACGGCTGGCTGGTGCTGCTCACCGACGCGGACGAGGAGCTCCTCGGCGACACCGTGCTCGCGCAGGTCCACCGGCAGCGCGTCGACATCATCGAACCGTGGGCGGCGGTGCTGGAGGACTTCGGCGCCACCCAGACCGACCCGCGGCTGCGCGCGCCGGAGGATCGCTGGGTCGTGCAGGCGCTGCTGGAGGCCCGACCGCCCGCCGGTTGGCCGCGTCGGTCCGGCGGGCTGCTCAGCCGCGAGGACGCGCTCTCCGAGCTCGCCGCCGTCCGGCTCGGCCTGACCGAGTTCGGTCTCGGCGCCGCCGATCTCGACATCGCCACACTGCTGCGCTGGACGACCGTCCCCGGCGCGACCGAGGCGTTCCGCCGGCTCGGCGACGACGAACGCACCGGCCTCACCGCCTACCTGGGCGAGCGCACCGGCCGCGCGGGCCGGACGCTGTTCACCCTGGTCGCGGCCGGCAACGGCGACCAGGCGCTCGCGCTCGGCCTGGTCTGCGACTGCCTGTGGCCCCGACGCGACCCGGTCGACTCCCCCGGGCCGGCCGCCGTGGACGTCGCGGCCGTCGAGCGCGCGAAGGTCCGCGTGGAACGCCATTTCGGCGACGCCCGGCTCGACGAGACGGCGATGCGCGCGTTCGCCGACGCCACCCGGGAGGTCGTCGCGGCCGCGCTGGCACCCACGCGCCCCGGCACGCACCGGCTCGGTCTCACCCTCGCCACGACCTCGCTGACCCTGCACCCGGACGACGAGCTCGCGGTCCTGCTCGACACCGCCGAGCGGCTGCTTCACGAGCTCGACGGACGAGCCGCCGGCGCCGCGAGTGACATTCTGCGGGCCGGGTTCCACCATCGGCTCTCGCGCGTCGCGACCACGATCAGCGATTTCCTGGCGGCCGCAGAGTCCGGCGTCGACCGCGCGCTGCTCGCGAGCGCCGCGCGTGACGTCGTGGCCGCCGTCGGCTCGCTGCGTGCGCACCTGCTGGCGAGCGTCGACCGCGCCGAGGTCGAGCGGGCGGTGATGGCGACGCGGGTCGTGGGCTGGCTCGCCACCCAGCCGACCGGTTCGCTGCGCGGCGCCTCGGCCGGCCCGGCGCGCGAAGCCCGGGTTCGACCGGGCGAGCCGAGGACACTGGCCGCGGCTCTCGACGCCCACCTGGACGACTCGTCCTGGGTCGATGTCGCGCTCAGCCACCTGGCGGGCGGGGAGCTGGTGCCCGCCGTCGCCACCGTGTACGGCGACCTGTTCCGCGTCGCCGCCGGGCGGCGGCGCGCTCTCGACGCATCCTTCGCGGGCCTGCTCGCCGACTGGACGGCCGGCCCGCCGATGCCCGGTGGGCCGCTGCTCGTCGAGGAGATCCTCGACCGGGTCGTCGCGCCCGTCGTCACCGCCCGCGGCGGCTGGCGCGCGCTGCTGCTCGTGCTCGACGGAATGAGCGCCGCCGTGGCCACCCAGCTCGCCGCCGAACTGCGCCGCGGCCGCTGGCAGGAGTACGACCCCCTAGGCGTCCCGTCGACATCCGGTGCGGACGTGGGCGAGCCGGCTGCCTCCGTCCGGCGGCGAGCCGCCGTCGCCGTGCTACCGACCATCACCGCCACCTCGCGGACGTCCTTGCTCTGCGGCACGCTGACCACCGGGGACAAGGCGACGGAGAAGGCCGCGTTCGAGAACCACGCGCGCTGGGGCCGCCATCACGCCCGGCTGTTCCACCACGCGGACCTGGAAGGCGTGCCCGGCGCCCCGCTCGACCACGACCTCACGCAGGCGCTCACCTCCGATACCCGGCTGGTCGGTGTCGTGATCAACACCGTCGACGACACCCTCGACAAGGGCCGGCAGCGCGACGACGCCGGCTGGACCCTGGCCGACGTCGGCAGACTGCGCGCGGTGCTGGACTACGCCCGCAGCGCCGACCGGATCGTGATCGTGACCAGCGACCACGGCCACGTCGTCGACCATGGCGCGGCGGGACTGGCGGCGACGGACGCGGTGTCAGCGCGCCACCGGGTCCCCGCCGGCAACGGCGGCGGCGGCGGCGATGGCGGCGGCGCGGCCGGCGACGGCGAGGTGGCGCTCGCCGGGCCGCGGGTGCTCGCCCCCGGCGGCCGCGTCATCGCCCTGTGGGATCCGGCGCTGCACTATCTGGGCCGTAGGGGCGGCTACCACGGCGGCGCGTCGCCGGCCGAGGTGACCGTCCCCCTGCTGGCCTTCCTGCCGTTCCGGCTCTCGTCGACCTCCGCCCGCCGAGAGCTGCCACCTGGCTGGCGCCCACTGCCCGACCAGCGCCCACGCTGGTGGTCCCTGGACACCTCCGATCTGCTCGCCAATCTCGGCGGCGACACCGTCAGGATCGGTTCACGGGCCGCTGATCGACGCATCGCCGGCGCGGCTGCGGAGCCGGCCCTTGCACCCCGCAGGCGCCGCCGGCCCGTGGAGGAACAGGCCGGCCCGGCCCTGTTCGACCTGCCCGCGCAGACAACCAGCGTGTCCGAAACGGGCGCCGGTCCCGCCGCGGCTGCCGACAGCCCGGCTTCCATGCCCTCATCCCCGGCCGCTGCCCGCGAGGATCCGGTCGACCTGCTCGTCGCCGGGCTGCTGGGCTCGGAGCTGTTCCAGTCCCAGCTCAAGGGGCTGGCTCGGCCCCTCGCGGTGGGTAAGGTCGAGGCGGCCGTGCGGGCGTTGCTGGCCGCGAACGGCACGCTGGCGACACCTGTCGTCGCCGAGCAGGCCGGCGAGATCTCCCGGCGGGCCAGCGGGTTCGCGGTGAACCTGCGACGACTGTTCAACATCGACAACTACCCCGTGTTGGATGAGCTCGACGACGGCCACACCCTGCGGCTCAACGTCGACCTGCTGCGCCAGCAGTTCGGGCTGGCCCGGTGAGCGGCGACGACGTCAGCGCGGCGCGGCGCCGGGATGTACTGGACGCGTTGCGGCGGGGGGCCGTCCCGGCGGCCGGGCTGGACCTGCTCGCGGTCGGGCTGGATCGGTTCGAGCGCGCCGCCGCCGATGACCTCGCGGCGGCCGCCGGCGGCGGGTCGGTGTTCAAGGCCGTCCGGGGCGAATACGGCTCGGGCAAGACGTTCTTCACCCGCTGGCTCGCCGAACGCGCCAAGAAGGCGGGGCTCGCCGTCGCCGAAGTGCAGATCTCGGAGAACGAGACCCCGCTGCACAAGCTGGAGACCGTCTACCGCCGCCTCACCGAACGGCTGACCACCGCGACCTTCCCACCCAGCGCACTGCGCCAGGTCGTCGACGGCTGGTTCTACGCGTTGGAGGAGGACGTCCTCGCCACCGACAGCGCGACCGGTGCGGACACCGAGACGCTGGACCGGGCCGTGGACAAACTGGTCGACGGACGGCTCGCCGACGTCGGTCGCACCGCACCCGCGTTCGCCGCCGCGCTGCGGGGATACCGGGGGGCGCTCGCGGCCGGCGACGAGGCGACCGCGGCGGCCGTGCTCGCCTGGCTCGGCGGGCAGCCGCACGTCGCGGCGAGCGCCCGGCGGGCGGCCGGCGTGCGCGGCGACCTGGACCATTTCGGCGCGCTCGGTTTTCTGCAGGGGCTGCTGGTGGTGCTGCGCGACAGCGGCTTCCGCGGCCTGCTCGTGGTCCTCGACGAGGTCGAGACCCTGCAGCGGGTCCGTTCCGATGCCCGGGACAAGGCGCTCAACGCCCTGCGGCAGCTCATCGACGAGGTCCACGGCGGCCGGTTCCCGGGGCTGTTCCTCGTCATCACCGGGACACCGGCGTTCTATGACGGTCCGCAGGGCGTGCAACGGCTGGCGCCGCTCGCCCAACGGCTGGCGACCGACTTCACCGCCCAGGCGAAGTTCGACAACCCGCGGGCCGTCCAGTTGCGCCTCGCCGGGTTCACCGAGGCGTCGCTGGTGGAACTCGGCGGGCGAGTCCGCGGGCTGTACGCGGCCGGGTCGTCGGGCGACGCGGCGCGGCGCATCGAGAACCTCGTCGACGACGCCTATCTCGGCGAGCTGGCCGGAGCGGTCGCCGGGCGCCTCGGTGGGAAGGTCGGCGTCGCGCCGCGGTTGTTCCTGAAGAAGCTCGTCGGTGACGTCCTGGACCGCGTCGACCAGTTCGACGACTTCGACCCGCGCCGCGACTACCCGCTGACCCTCACGTCGGCCGAGATGAGCGACCTGGAGCGCAATGCGGCCGCGACCAGCGCCGATGACGTCGAACTGGATCTCGGGTGACCGAACCCGTCCCGTCCCCGGCCGCCGGTGGGGCGGACGTCGCCGACCTGCTGCACCCGATCGTGCTGCACCACATCGTGAACACCCTGCAGTGGCCGGGGCTGCGGCCGTTGCAGGAGGCGGCCGTGGAGCCGCTGCTCGCCGGCGCGGACGCGCTGCTGCTCGCCCCGACGGCGGGCGGGAAAACCGAGGCCGTCGCGTTTCCGGTCCTCACGCGGATGGCGTCCGAGAACTGGCAGGGAACGTCGGTCCTGTACCTGTGTCCGCTGAAGGCACTGCTCAACAACCTCGCGCCACGCCTGGAGACCTACACCGGCTGGCTCGGCCGACGCACCGCCGTCTGGCACGGCGACATCACCGAAAGCCGCCGCAACAGGATCCGCCGCGAACGCCCCGACGTCCTGCTGACCACGCCCGAGTCGCTGGAAGCGATGTTGGTCAGCGTCCGCACCGATCACCGCGGTTTCTTCGCCGACGTTCGCATGATCGTCATCGATGAGGTACACGCGTTCGCCGGCGACGACCGTGGCTGGCACCTGCTCGCTGTCCTCGAACGCCTGCGGCGCATCGTCGCCGCTCACTCAGAGTTGCAGGTCGTTGGCCTGTCGGCGACGGTCGGCAACCCGGAGGAACTGCTGCACTGGTTGCAGGGCTCCCGCGCCGGCCACCGCCCGGCGCGGGTCATCGCCCCCGGCCTGCCGGTTGCCCAGCCCGGGCCGTCGCCCACCCCGCCGATGGCCCCCGCAGCGCAGGCAGCTGCCGCGCGAGGCGCACCACCGGCCGGCGATATCGAGCTGGACTACGTCGGCTCGGTATCAAACGCGGCGAAGGTTCTGGCGGCGCTGCACCGGGGCGAGAAGCGGCTCGTCTTCTGCGACTCCAAGAAGATCGTCGAGGAGCTGGGCCAAGCGCTGCGGTCGCTTGGCGTGACGACGTTTCTCTCGCACGCGTCGCTGTCGGTCGACGAGCGGCGTCGCTCGGAAGACGCGTTCGCCCAGGCCCGGGACTGCGTGATCGTCTCGACAAGCACACTCGAACTCGGCATCGACGTAGGCGACCTCGACCGCGTCGTCCAGATCAACGCACCGGCGACGGTCGCCTCGTTCCTGCAACGCCTCGGGCGCACCGGCCGGCGCCCGGGAACCGCACGCAACTGCCTTTTCCTCGCACTGTCCGAGAGCGCCCTCGTCCACGCCGCCGGACTGCTGCTGCTCTGGGGTCGCGGCTGGGTCGAGCCCGTCACTCCCCCACCGGAACCGCGCCACATCGTCGCCCAGCAGCTGCTCGCCTACTGTCTGCAGGAGAACCGGGTCGGCGACCAGATGTGGATCGATGAATGGAACGGTCTCATCCCGTTCGACCGTTCCGCCGAACCCATCGTGCGCCACCTCGTCCGCATGGGCTACCTGGACTCCGACGGCGGCATGCTGTTCATCGGCCCCGAGGCCGAGCGTGCGTTCGGCCACCGCCATTTCGCCGAGCTGACGGCGGTCTTCACCGCCGCGCCCGAGTTCACCGTCCTGTGCGGCCGCGACGAGATCGGGCGAACCGATCCCGTCCTGCTCACCGACGAGGTCGAGGGCCCGCGGATGCTCCTGCTCGCCGGCCGCAGCTGGCGAGTCACCCACATCGACTGGAAACGTCGCCGCTGCTTCGTCGAACCCGCCGACCGCGGCGGCCGGGCCCGCTGGTTGACCGTCGGCGAGGGGGCCATGTCCTACGAGATGACCCGAGCGATGCGCGACGTCCTCCTCGGCAACGACCCCGGTATTCCGCTCACTCGCCGCGCCCAGGAACGGCTTGCCGCCATCCGCGCCGACCATCTCCACGTCGTTCACCCCGGCGGAACGATGATCGTCCGTACTGCCGACCTGACCGACGTCCGCTGGTGGACCTGGGCCGGCGAACGCGCCAACCGCACCCTGACCGCGAGTCTCGGCGACCTGGCAGATCCCCTCCAGGCCCCGACCGCTGCCTCCCTTCGGCTGCGCACTGACCTGACCCCGCAGATGTGGAACACCGCGACGGCAGACCTCGAGTCCCGCCTCTGCCTGCCACATGTCACCGACGAGGCCCTGGCGGGCCTGAAGTTCAGCACCGCCCTCCCGCCACGCCTGGCAGAAGCCACCCTCGCCACCCGCGGCGCAGACCTCACCGCCGCGTCCGCCGTCCTCCGGCAACCGGTCCGCTTCGCCCTCCTGCCGGCCTGACAGGCGCTGACCTCCTCACCGGTCGGATCCGAAGAGGTCGTGGCTCCACCGGGCTCGTCGTTCCTGGTCGCGAACGATCCAGTCAGATCCTTCCGCGGCCACCGACTCCAGGACACGCAGCGCGCTTTCGATACCCGAGGTCCGAAGGACGAGGTCGGCGAGGCCCTCCTCCTCGTCGAGGGAGCTCTCCGGACGCCGAAGTGCTTCGGACACCGAGACGATCTCCTCGCCGTTGACCAGACACAGCTTGAAGGACACCGCTTGCAGCTTCGCACTGCTGGTCGGCTGGCCGTTCTTCGCGCGAGTCCGACGCACTCCGGTCTCTCTCACGCGTGCCGATGCCAGCGCGTCGTATCGAAAGAGGTTTCTTTTCTCGTTGCGAACGTCTCCCGTGAGAAGGTCGAGTTCGGCGCTCGCCTCCCGAACCCCGCTGCGGCTGAGCAGGAACACCCTGACCAGGTAGGACGAGTAGTAGAGCGGACCATCGCCGAGACGGGCAGCATTCGCGCCCTTGGCACCCTCGGTCATAATGATGTGCGCCACGACATCGCGGTCGGTCAGGCCCGCTCGATCCATGGCGTCATACCTGATGTGCGCTTTGTCCATCGCCAGCCAGCGGGCCATCTCGGTGTCGCTCGGCCGGTCAGCAAGCAACTCGTGCCACTCGGCAAGGCCCTGCCGCTCCTCCACCAGCAGCCGTTGTTCGTCCCCTTGTCGCATCGTGCCGGCGAGCCGCACTATAAATGCCTTGCGCCCCATCACGACGACCCACCCAGCACCAGCGCCCAGCAGCGGCACCGCGACGATCTGACCGAAGGCCAGGAGGATCGCGAGGGTGAGGACCGAACCCAGGACGCCGAACCAGAAGTCCCGATCGCGGTTTGGCTGATCGACCGCGTCGTCGACCGGCCTCCCACGCGGCTGCCAAGGGTGGGCGACCGGCTCGGTCACCCGACGCGCGTACCAACGAGCCAGCCATTTCACCTGGTCCGCCGACCGCTGCGAGTTCCCGTACTGCGTGACGAGACGATGTTTGAGATAGGCACGGGTCGCAGCCGTCTGCTCCGGCCAGTTCCCGCGACGGTGCGGCCGGACCGCCGCGAACTGCTCGTCGACCACCCTGCGCAGATCGGCCACGAGTTCGTTCGGCACATAGTGCCCGGGAGACTTTGGCTCCCCCAAGGTGCGGTACAGCTGGCCGTCGAGATCGTCAGCCGCGTCGACAAGCTGACGTGCCTGCGCATCCGTCCGATGGCGCATCAGCACCCAACCGCTGCCGGTCAGCAGGGGAATCGCAAGGACCACCGTCCACCACAGGCTGGCCAGCAGCACGCCCACGCCGGCCAGCAGGAACAGTGCTCCTCCGATGTACGCCCCTCGGTCGGGTGGCTGCTCCGCCAGCGGCGCCCGCGGATACAGCCTGGGTTCAAGCGGCGGCAGCTCGAAGAACTTCCAGGCGCGCTTCACCCTGTCGTCCCGCACCCTTTCGCTCAGGACGCGTCTACGTGCCTGCGCCTCAAGATGCTCACGAACGCGCCCCTGGACGACGAGCGTGAGATGCTCACCGATCTCTTCTCGCCGCCGCGCCGGCAGAGCATCGAACACCCGCAGACTCTGCCACTGACCGTCCCATTCGACTTCCTCACCGCTTTGGTCTGGCTGCCAGCGCAGCAGTCCCATGACCACTTCGAGCGCGTCGCGCCACTCGCCGTCAGCATCCGTGGCGCAGATCTTCCGGGCCTGCCAGATTTCCTCAATCAGGCCACTGTCGATCTCGTATACCGATCGCGCGCCGAGAACCGACAGAACATAATAGTAGGCCCGCTCCGCGGTGGCATGTCCGTTCCACAGGAGGTCACGAAGGATCTTTTCCGCCGGCCTCGGCGCTCCACTGCGAAGGTACGCGACGGCGACTTCCTGCTTTTTCTCCGGCGGGTCGTCCTCGTTGATGTGATAGACCGGGCTGATGTGAGTGAAAATATGCCCACTGTTGTTGTTGACCTGCTGGCCAACCCACCCGTTCTCATTCGAGTTGCTGTACTCGGCATACGGGTTCTGGTACCCGGTCGAGTCCTCGTCAGTCATGATCGGGACTTCCGGAGAAAGTCACCCGAAATTCGCCCGTATTGCTGCCGCTCTGCACGCCGACCCGTCCATCACGCACGACGTTGGAGGTTCGGACGGACGTGGGCGCGGCGGGCGCGGGACGGTTCGGCGACCGAGTCTCCTGCCCGTCATGGGGCTCGTCCCGGTTGACGACGGCTGTCGCGAGAGCGGCGGCGAAGGCGGCGGCGTTGGCAGCGGCCAGGCGCTGGCTGCCACGGCCATCCGTGACGCTCTTGGTGCCATCAGCCCGGTCGCTGATCGCCCTGATCGTTGCCGTCGGCACCCGGCCACGCAGGTGGCAGGCATGGGCGAAGCCCGAACTCTCCATCTCGACCGCGACGGCGTCGTTGAAACTCCGCCGAATTCGTTCGGCCTCCGCGGAGATCCTCGAGTTCAGCACGACGTCGCCGGCGGCCACCGCCTCGAAGTGGACGGCGGGGGCCTTCTCCCCAGGACTCGACGGCAGACCGGATCGCCACTGGCCATCCCGCGGCAGCCGACGAGCGAGCTGCTCCAGCTCGTGAGAGACCAGCCAGGCGTTCGGACGGACCAGAAACTCGCTGTCCTCGCTTCGTCCGGCCTGATAGCCGTGGATCTTGGTGGCGACGACGACATCACCGATCTCCAACCAGTCGCGCAGGCCGCCGGCCACCCCGACGAACAGGGCGGCGGCTGGCGAGAACCTGGCCATGACTCGTTCCGCCAGCGTTGCGGCGTTCAGCGCGCCCGTACCGGTGACGCCAAGCGCGATGCGTACCTCAGGATCCGTCGCGAGCCGGCCGACATCAAAGATCGTTCCACCGGCACTAGTGCGCTCTTCCACATCCACGAGCAGCTCCCGCACCGCATCATGCTCGACGCTCAGCGCGGTCAGAATTGCAATCACAAAGAACTCCCGACCAGGGGTATGGAAAGAAACTGGACTGACTCCGAGTCGATAGGAGAAGCGACTCTTCGAGCGCGGCAAACCATTGTTCGAGCGGGCACTCGAAGTCGGCGCACAACGGTGCCTCCGAAGCTCATCCGTACCGCGGAAGACCCGCGGGGCAACACCGGAAAATCCCACACACAGAAGTGAGAAGGATGCCGTTTCGGCAGCGATGGATCGCCACCGGAAGCGGTGAAAGTCGCAGGCCCATAGAAGGATGAGCCTGGATTCAGGAACGTCACGGACGAGCGGGACTCGTGGCTTCCTCCAGCATGATCAGGGGAGGGCGTCGACTTTTTTGGCCGTCGACGGGCACATCGGGAACTTTACCTGACGGAGGACCACACTACGTTCGTGTCATCAAGACATCAAGTCATTCTCGGATTTTGACGGTAAGCGGTCTCCGTGCTTGCTGGAGAGCAGGTCGGCGCGGCCGCATCATCGGAGGGGCCAGCTCGGCGGCGCGACCAGCGCGGTAGAGAGCAGCAGGGCGCCCGTTACCTGTGGAGCGCTTCCGGCCGGTCGGCACGATAAATTCCGGCGACTCGGTCACTTTGCGATGAAAGTTAGGTTTGTCTAGTTCCACGCCCCAGACGACCTCATACACCTCGCGCAGCTCCGCGATGGTGAACTCATGCCGGCAGAACGATGGAGCGAGGGTACGGAACTGAAGCTGGTCACGAGCCAGTTCCACCGCGTCCGCGAGGATCCGACCGTGATCGAAGGCCAACTGCTCCTGGCGGGCGTCGGCAACGGTGGTCCACCTGGCCGCCCGGGCATCCGAACCCGCCTGCGGCAGCGGAAGGTTCGGCGCGATGGCAAGGTACGCACAGGTGATCACTCGCGGACTGCGCGGATCCCGGTCCGGCGCGGAGTAGACACCCACCTGTTGCAGATACAGGGACGTGGCATCCAGCCCCGACTCCTCGGCAAGCTCGCGACAGGCTGTCTCCTCGAGGCTCTCGTCCCCCCGAAGGAATCCGCCGGGCAACGCCGGCAGGCCCACGAACGGCTCGTTGCCGCGCTCCACGGTGAGCACACAGAGCTGCCCCGCCCGGATGGTGAGGATCACCAGGTCCGCAGTGACCGTGACCGTCGCACGTTGGCGGCTCATTCCGCCAGGCTACTGATCCACTGCCCAGGTCTCCGGTGAGCATCGCGATGCCGCACCTGCTTTACGCGAACGCCCATCGACGTTGACGACGCTGCCCCTCACCGCGACACGGCCGGTTGGCGTCGATCGCGACTTCCCCCACCCCGGTTGGAGAGCTCGCCCGACAAGGTGGTCGGCGCGCACGTTCGCCCGGACCTTTCGCTGACCTCGCCGGCGCATACTGAAGCGATGTCGACGGGCCCGGGCGATCCGCACATCCACGTCGACGAGAGGGTGCTGCAGACCGGAGCGGCGTACCGCAATCTGGTTGTCGCGTCGGTCGGAAGCGCTCCGGACGCGCCGACCGTCGTCACTGCGGGGTGCGGTCTGCGCGTTCCCTACGCCATGACGTCCCGCCGGCCGGAGAGCGTCACCTGCCTCGCCTGCCGGGACCACGCCGAGCGCGAGCACCTGCGCTTCGCCGAGCACGTGGAGCGCCTGGGCCGACTGCCGGGCAGCCCGGTCGCCGCCGGACAGGCAACCAGCGCCGCCCGCTGGGCCCGGGACCTCGCCGCACGCTTCTCCAGCGGGTGACCGTCAGTGCTCCGACCGCACCCTTCGGCAGGTTACGCGCAGATACGCTCCGATCTAGGGGGCCCACGGAGAAGCTGGAGTCACTCGCTCGACTACCGCCGCACGAGCGGGGCAGGCGCTTCGAAGCGTGGCTCATGGGGCTACCTGCCCGTGCCGGCCTGCAGCCATGGCCCGCCTTCAGGCCGAAGGGCGAGGAGATCGACGGCTCGTTTGTACGGTGTGGCCGAGCCTACCTCCTTGAAGCCAAGTGGCATGGCAATAAGATCCCAGCATCGACGATCTACCAATTCAAGGGCAAGGTTGACGGCAAGCTGACCGGCACCATCGGCGTGATGGTGTCCATGAGCGACTACAGCGACAATGCAGTCGAAGCTCTACGCAGCGGCAAGGAACTGAACGTCATCCTCTTCGGCAAACAGGATATCCGGGCCGCAGCTGTCGACGGTATCGATGCCGTACTCGACTTCAAGCTCCGCGTGGCAGCCCAGTTCGGCGACCCTTATGTTCCATGTTATGCCAGCTCTCTTCCGCACCGACCCCAAGCAATCATAACAAATGGCGGGATCGTCGGCTGGTTCCCGCCCGAGTACCACGAAGATCTCTTGTCTCTATCGATACGCCAGCTACCCCTCGTCGGCATCATGCAGTCGGCCCTCACGGTGGCCGACTACGGCCTTAACGCGAAGGGCAAGGCCGTCAAGGCGGCGAACGTCGCCCGGTGCGGATCGTGACCGTCGACCTGCGGACCAGGGCGACCCACGAGTACCTGTACCTGCTCGACAACCCGGGCACGTCCGGCAACGCCGTCAGCGAGATCAGCGCGCTGTCCGCGACGAAGTTCCTCGTCGACGAGCGTGACGGCAACCAGGAGAAGCCCGGCAAGCCGGCGGTCAAGGACCTCTTCGAGATCGACCTGACCGGCGCGACCGACGTTCGGGGTGACGGTACGAACCCGCTGGGCTACACGATCGGCGACAGGTCGATCGACGCCTACGTTGGTGACGTGTCCACCTCGGACGCCCAGGCGCTGCTCACGAAGGCGGGTGTCAAGCCGGTCAGCAAGACCACCTACCTCGAGGTCGGCACCCTGCTGAACACGCTGGACCCGTCGGGCGCGCTGTTCGGCCACGACAAGATCGAGGGCGTCGCGGCCCTCGACGGCGGCAGGACGCTGTACCTCGCCAACGACAGCGACTTCGGCATGGACCCACCTGCTCGGCCAGGACGAGGCCGCGTGTGAGACGTCGGGCCTGTCCGACACGACGGCATGCGCGCCGGTGAGGTCGACGACGACCGGCAGGTACCTCGTCCACCAGAAGACGCTGGACGCCAGCGGCATCGTCGACGACGGCCAGATCCTCAGGATCAACGTGACGAAGCTCCCGCCGGCGCTCGCCACGGCGACGGTCACGATCAGGTGTTAACCGACCCCGCCCTCCGGAATGGCCCGCTGCCAGGCGCGGGCCATTCTCGTGTCCGCCGACCCGGCGGCGGCGCCGGCCCGCACGCACCGTCACACGGATCAGCTACACTCGACGCATCAGCTCGTCGAGCTCCTGCCGCGAGTTGTCCGCGCGTCGTAGCACCTAGTGCCCAGCGTCGGGCCTTAGCTCCGCGCGTAACCGGTTGAGAACCTCGGACCTCCGGAATTCGGCGGGACATCCACACAGATAGCGATCTTTTCTTGTCCTCGTTCACCGAACTTGGTGTGCCCACGCGCCTGACCGACGTTCTCACCCGTCTCGCCATCGAGACCCCCACCCCCATCCAGCGGGCAACGCTGCCGGACGCGCTCGCTGGCCGTGACGTCCTCGGCCGCGGCCGCACCGGCTCCGGCAAGACGCTCGCGTTCCTCCTGCCCGTGGTCACCCGCCTCTCCGGCGGCCCCCGGGCCCGGGCCAGGGCCCCGCGCGCGCTGATCCTGGCACCCACCCGCGAGCTTGCCGCGCAGATCGACACGGCGCTGCGCCCGCTCGCTGCCGCGGCCGGCCTCACCTCGTGCACCGTCTTCGGCGGCGTCGCGCAGAACCCGCAGGTCGCCGCGATCCGGCGGGGCACCGACATCGTCGTGGCCTGCCCAGGCCGGCTCGAGGATCTCCTCAAGCAGGGCCACTGCTCGCTGGCCCAGGTGGAGATCACCGTGCTGGACGAGGCCGACCACATGGCCGACCTGGGGTTCCTGCCTGCCGTGCGCCGGCTGATCGGCCAGACCCCGACCGGCGGGCAGCGCATGCTGTTCTCGGCCACCCTGGACAAGGCCATCGACACCCTGGTGCGCCAGTACCTCAGCAGGCCCGCGGTGCACGAGGCCGACTCCGCCCAGTCCCCGGTGGGCACCATGGCCCACCATCTGCTGCACGTCGAGCGGGACGGCCGGCTCCCCGTGCTCGTCGACCTGTCCGCCGCACCGGGCCGCACGGTCGTGTTCACCCGCACGAAGCACGGGGCCAAGGCGCTCGCCCGCCGCCTCAACCGCGCCGGCGTGCCCACGGTCGAACTGCACGGCAACCTGAGCCAGGGCGCCCGTACCCGCAACCTCGACGACTTCCGCACCGGCCGGGCCTCGGCGCTGGTCGCCACGGACATCGCCGCCCGCGGTATCCATGTGGACGACGTGGCCCTCGTGATCCACGCCGATCCGCCGGCCGACCACAAGGCCTACCTGCACCGTTCCGGGCGCACCGCGCGCGCCGGCAACAGCGGCACCGTCATCACCCTGGCGACCACGGAACAGCTCGGTGAGGTCACGCAGCTGGCCCGCGCCGCGGGCATCAGGCCGACGACCACCCGGGTCGCCTCCGCCGATCACCCCATCCTCGCCAGGCTCGCTCCCGGCGTCCGGTCGCTCACCAGCCCCGCGATCGAGCCGGAAACCAGCATCACGCCAGGCCAACGCACACCGGCCGGTGGACATCGCGGCGCCGAGCCGACCCCTCGAACGGGCACCCGGCGTGGACGCCGCCCCGCCGGCGGCCGCAACCACCGTCCCGGGCGGGCCGCGGCGCCCCGACCGCTCGCGGCCACGGCTCGCGGCAGCGCACCTGACCACGAGGCCGCTGCGCCGGCGGCGGCGCGAACCAGGTCGCAACCGACCCACAGCGCCGCGACGTTCAGCGCACGCCGCGCCCGCTGATCCAGACTCGTTGACATCCGCTCCGGGCTGTAGACCGGTGGTGGGAAGCTGTGGTCGATCACGCGGGAGCACTGCCCGCGAGCACGTCAGCCGATCAGCATGCGGGTGACCCACCAACCCTCGCAACCACTACACACAGACCGATCCCATAAATGATCATTGCATTCTCAAAAATGACGCGCATCGGTACACCGGGGGGCTGTCGACGCACAGCAGCAGCGGACTGTCGGCGCCAAACCGCTGACCAGCAAACTTGGCGCTGTCCCGGTCGTGAGGCCCGGCGGGATCACACGGCACAGCCGTCTGATCGAGATCCTCGCGGTCCCGTTGGAGGCCGCTGCCGGGCTGGAACGCGGAAATCGGCTTTGACGTACGGCTTCAGGACGCACCCCTGACGAATCGGCGTAGAAGTCGTCGTCTACCGCGCCGACACGATCGACATCATGCCGACCCGTCCCGACCACATCCTGAATCCTTGTGCTTCCACGCCTCGTCACGGTGGTGGGAGGTTCGCCGGACCTGCGGACGCCTTCGTCCCGACGAGCTGACCAGCACGCCCGTCCACCTCCTGTCGCAGGCATCTCGCCGACCTCGCCGGAACATGCTGACCGGCGCATACTGACGTGATGTCGACGGGCCTGGGTGATCCGCACATCCACGTGGACGACAGGGTGCTGCAGGCCGGAGCGGCGTACCGCAACCTGATCGTCGCGTCGGTCGGCGCTGGAAATGGCTCACTGCGTGGGACGAGTCTTCAGGGGACATGGTGACCTCGCGTTCAGGGAATGCTCCCGGCCGTCGATGCGGGCGGGGCAGGATCAGGGCCGATCAGCCTGCGCGAAGGACCCGGGCGGCGTCGATTCCAGCGTGAGAGATGCCACCCACGCAGAATCGGCAGCTGGTTTGCCCTTTCTTGCCGGCAACTTCAGGCAAGATTCCTACTCCTCGCGCCATCGGCCAGGGCTTGCGGGACTGCGCGGTGGCATCCCGGTCGACCAGAAGCTGATCAGCGTTGACCGGGAAAGCCGCGTCTCCGGGGCCTCGGCAGCTCCCGGCCCCGACGCACCCCACCCGCTGCCGGCGGCGCGGCGGCGTTGAAGAGTCGGCTGTGCATGGCGAGGATTGGTGAGTGAGTATGCCGACGCTGTCCGCACAGGAGATCTCGTCCGGCCGTGTCGTGCTCCGCAAGGCGCACGATGCCGACCGGAGTGGCATCATCGAGCTTTTTACCGATCCAGTGGTACGGACCTACCTCGGCGGCCCCAGGCCGCGGCGCGACGTCGAGTCCCACCTCGACACAAGCGGCATCGAGAATGCCACTGCCAAGCCTGGCAGCTACGTGATTGCCCGCAACGGAACCGATCGTCTCATCGGAACCCTGATGCTCGCCCGACGGCCGGCTGACCGACCCGGACATGTCACGGATGACCGCGACGAACTGGAGCTGTCCTATACGCTGCGGCGCGAGGAATGGGGCGCCGGGCTCGCGTTCGAGGCAGCAATGGCGGCGTTGCGGGCCGCGGCGGCCGAACTGCCCGATCAGCCCATCCTCGTCGTCACGCAGACCGCCAACCAGCGATCGCTGGCGCTCTCCGACAGGCTCGGCTTCCGGCACGTCTGTGTCTTCGAGGAATTCGGCGCCCAGCAGAGCCTGAGCGTGGCCCGCCTGCATTCGTTCGCCAGCTGACGCACGCCGGACTGGAGCCGGCCGGCGGCAGCGCGGTTACGCGGAACCGCTCGCAGACGGCCCCAGGCTCTGTACGTCGCGGACGTGGTGGTCTCTGTCAACCGACGGTGAGCGCCGGGATGCAGGTGCCTGCCCGGCGGGCCGCCAGGCGGGGCAAGTCGGTCTCCTCCGTCGTTGTCGGGCGAGTTGCGACACCCACGCACCCGTTCGAACATTAGTTCGACATCCGGGTGGCGGGGCCATACGGTTGTTCCATGTTCCTGGACGAAGACCCCGGCGCCGGCCTTGCCGGGGGTGCTGCAGTCGGTGGTCCGGTTGGCGAGCCGAGGAAACATCCGCTGCTCACCGCCTTGGAGACGATCGAGGCCGAGCTTGACGGTCTTCTTGCGGGCGGGCACTGGCAGTTGCCTGACGGCCAGCTCGCCGATCTGCTGCATGGCTTTCACCGGGTGGGTGCGCGGGTGGCGGCGGCGCGGGGTGTGGCTTTGGTGGAAGCGTCCGACCGGGGACTCGCGGCCCGCCTTGGTGCGCCGGACCTGCCCGCCTGGCTGATCGGCCAGCACGCCCTCGCCCCCCGCGAAGCCCGCCGTCTCGTCAGGGTGGCCCGTGAGCTCAGCGGTACCTGCCAGGTGACCGGACAGGCCCTGGCCACCGGCACCATCGATCTGGATCATGCCCGGGTGATCTGTGAGGCCATGCGCGTCCTGCCCCCGCAGACCAGCGACGAACAGCGCGCGCGGGCCGAAGCAATGCTGTTGGAGTTCGCCGCCACCTACAACCCCTATGACCTGGTGAAAATGGCCGCCGGTATCTGCGAGAGCCTCACCATGACCGACATCAGCCCCGGCGGCGGCGACCCCCACGCCGACAGCGGCGGCGCGGACAACAGCGGTGACAGGACAGGCGGCGGCGTCGGCGACCCGGATGGGCGGGACAGACCCGGGGACAACCGCGGCCCCGCACCCGACCCCACGGCCATCCGCCGGTTCACCATCACCGACACTCCGTCCGGCACCAGCCTCCTCAACGGAGAACTCGACGCCGAAGGCGCGGCGATGCTGCGCACTGCCATCGACAATCTCGCTGCCCCGCGGCCCGGGGAAAACGACACCCCTGACCCGCGCAGCCCCGCACGGCGCCGCGCAGACGCCCTGCTCGAACTCATCGACCATGCACTGACCGCGCAGACCGTGCCGACCTCAGGCGGGACCCACCCACACGTCAGCGTGATCATGACGTGGGAAATGCTCCTCGACGCCGGCATCAACCCCGCCGAAACCAGCTGGGGGCTTCCTCTGCCCCGCGCCGCGCTGAACCGCATCCTGTGCGATTGTGAGATCACCAGGATCGTTCTCGATCCCCATGGTGTTCCACTCGATGTAGGGCGCACGACCCGCACGATTCCGCCGCAGATTCGCAAAGCCCTCATCGCCCGCGATCGGGGCTGCGTGTTCCCCGCGTGTGATCGACCCGCCTCGTGGTGTGCCGCTCACCATGTCATCGAATGGTGGCAGGACGGAACCACATCCCTGGACAATCTGGTTCTCGTCTGTGGCGAGCACCACCGGCGGATCCACAGTGAAGGGTGGGACGTCAGCTTCGACGGCCACGGCCGACCCCAGCTTCACCCACCCGCCTACATCGACCCGCAGCGACGGCCCCGACAGAACCCCCACTGCCACCGCAACCCCACCATCACCTTCCCACCCTGACCCACAACCCCACGGCAGGACCCACCCCCAGACCCGCCCAGGCGGCCACCACCCGGTGGCCGCCCGCTACCACGTGCGCGCACACCAGCAAAGCCAACCCGCGGCGCACCTCACGACCAACGAACGCCGCCGACAGCCACCGACCAGCCGCCAACGGCCACCGAACATCGCCAACGGCCACCGACGGCCCGTCGTCCCGACCGCCCGACTGGCCTGCCGCCGAGACCTACTGATCAAGCATGCCGGAAACACCGTTGGCGACACAGTCCCGGGCGGCAGGATATTTCTCGTGCACTCCCGTCGACGCCGATGCCTCCGTCGATGGCGGGTATCAGGTCGGCGTACGCGAGGGTGGTGTCGAGCAGTCCTAACCTCCTGTGTCCCGCCCGGCACATGCCCGGACGGGAAGCAGGACATTCGTTTTTGCAGATACGGATTCGATAAGGACCTCAAGGTGTTGCCATTGTCGGCTCCACCGATCCGGAGGCGGCGCCAGGACCGTGCTCGGTGTTACGACGGAAGTAATTCCCAGACGCCGGCTTCGCCGAAGCCGACGATGTCGGCACGGTGGTCACCGTTGACGTCACCAAGTTCACGATGATGACGGTCGACCTGCCAGCCGGTGGAGGGACTGAAATTGTTCACAACGAGCCGCGGGGCGGAAAATGATGGGACCGCGGAAGTGGCGCTGAGGGCGGGCACGGCCGCAATGGTGCACAGGCCGACCAGTGCACCTGTGGCCACCGCTGCTCAGGCAAGGATTCGGTGTCTGTTCATGGCACGGTTCTCCTCGGAAACAAATGGATCGGCCAGATACGGAGGTCGGGAACACCGTCTCGGCCAGCGTTGAATCATGTCTTTGACACGCACCCACCGTAGGGCCGTGTTGATGCGGACGGCAAGAACAGTTCCCCGTCGTGTCGGCGACTCGCAAACCGGGAGAATATGCCAGGCCGCCACTTTCTGGTGGGATGGATTCCGCAGCGGGAAAGAAAGTTCGGAGCAAGAAGAGCGTGTCGACCGGATTGCCCTCCGACTATCGGCTCTTATCCACCGATGGCATAAGGGTTTACTGCTGGCCATGGCGCAATGCCACTCGGTTAAGGAGGAGGGGTGTTCGTCCATCCCGACACGCCAACACCCGATCCCTTTCCGGTCAACTTT
>NZ_JALKFX010000032.1:39780-62788 GCF_023243045.1 Frankia sp. AgB32 | reverse complement strand
TTTGTTTACAGCCCCCGGGGCCGGCCCGCCGGGGGGGCGGGGCCGGCGCGGGCCGGCACCGCCGCCTGTGCGCCGACCGGGGCCAGCCGGGCGAGCACCGGTGGCACCTCGCCGGTGTGCAGGACGCCGAGGGACCGCGTCGCCCGGGTCAGCGCCACGTAGAGGTCGTGCGCGCCGCGGGGGGACTCGGCGAGGACCGCGTCCGGGTCGGCGATGAGGACCGAGTCGAACTCCAGGCCCTTGGCCTCCCGGACCCCGAGCACCACCACCGGTGCGGTCAGCCCCGCCGCCGCGCCGCTCTCCGCCGCCGGCACGGCCGCCCGCACCGCCGCGGTCAGTTCGGCGAGCCGGCCGACCGGCACGAGCACCGCGAGCCGCCCCGCCCCGGCGGCGCCGTCGGAGTCGCCCGGGTCGGTGACGGCCAGCCGGGCCAGCTCCGCGAGCACGGCCCGGGCCAGCCGCGAGCCGAGCTCCGGCGCGGGCACCCGCAGCCGCCACGGCAGCTCGCCGACCGTGCGCACCGACCGGGGCGGCTGCTGCGGCGGGCGCAGCGTGGCCAGCACGTCGGCGGCCACCGCCATGATTTCCGCCGGGGTGCGGTAGTTGACCGTGAGGGTCTCCCGCCGGGCCGGCGCGCCGGCGGCGGGGAAGGGGGCGAGGATCCGGTCCCAGGAGGTCGTCCCGGCCGGGTCGCCGGTCTGCGCGACGTCACCGACGATCGTCATCGACCGGGTGGGGCAGCGGCGCATGACCATCCGCCAGGCCATCTCGGAGAGTTCCTGCGCCTCGTCGACGACGACGTGCCCGAACGTCCACGTCCGGTCGGCGAGCGCCCGCTGGGCGATGGTGCGCGGGTCGACGTCCTCGTGACGGTCCGCGAGCCGGCTCGCGTCGATCAGGTCGGTCGCCATCATGATCTCCGGATCGTCCTCGACGTCCCGGGAGATGATGTCGAGCACCCCCTGGGCGTAGGCGACGCGGGCGATGCGTTCGCGCAGGGCGGCGGCCCGGGCGGCCTGGTCGTCGTCTCCGAGCAGTTCCGCGGCCTCGTCGAGCAGCGGGATGTCGGCGGCGGTCCACCCACCCGCCGGGCGCGGTCGCGGCGCCGCGCCGGCACCGTCCGGACCCTGGCCGACGGCCGGGTCGGCGTCCGGGTCGGCGGCCGCGGCCGCGCCGCTCGCGCCGGAAAGTTCGTTCCCGCCCGCCGGGTGGGCCCCGCTCGCCGCGTCGGTGATGGCCCGCAGCTCGCGCAGCAGGTCGTCGTCGGGGTCCGGGTCGTCCTCGGCGAGGGGCCGCAGCAGCAGGCGGCGTTCGGCCGCGGTCAGCCCCGGCGCCGCCGAGGCGAGCGTGCCCGGGTCGGCGTAGAGCTCGGCGACGAGCTGGTCGGGGCTCAGCACCGGCCACAGGTCGTCGAGCGCCGCCCGCACCGCCGGGTCGGCGCGCAGCTCCCGGCGAAGCTGGGCGAGGTCCTCGTCGTCGAGCAGGCTGGACCCGCCGGAACCGGCCGGGGCCAGCAGGTCCAGCGCCTCCGGATCGGCCTCGAGCACCTGGGCGGTGATCGTCTCGGCGGCGTAGCCGTCGGCGATCTGGCGAGCCAACGCGTCGATCACAGCCCGGACGAAGATGGCGCGCGCGTCGTTGTGCAGCTCGCCGGACTCCCGGGCGAGCTCCCGGGCGCGGGCGCAGGTGCCGTGCTCCAGCAGGAGCAGGCGCTCCTCGGTGTGGATCTCCAGCGTGCCGCCGCGGGGGAGGCGCTGCCGGTCGCGCACGGCGGCGGCGATCACGGCGGCCATCGCCGAGCGCCCCTTGAGCTCGGCCACCGCCGGCTCCTCCGCCCGACGCGCCGTCACCCCGGGGTAGAGAGTGTCGACCGTCGCGCTGACCACGCTGGTCTCGCCGAGCGAGGGCAGCACGTTCTCGATGTAGCGCAGGAACGCGCGGTGCGGGCCGACGACGAGCACGCCGCTGCGGGCCAGCCGGTCGCGGTGGGTGTAGAGCAGGTAGGCGGCCCGGTGCAGGGCGACGGCGGTCTTGCCGGTGCCGGGGCCACCCTGGACGACGAGGATCCCGCGGTGGCCGGACCGGATGATCCGGTCCTGCTCGGTCTGGATCGTCGCGACGATGTCGCTCATCCGCCCGGTTCGGGCGGCGTTGAGAGTGGCGAACAGCGCCGGCTCGCCGATCAGCTCGACCGGACCACCGCCGGGGGTGGCCTGATCGGGTGACGCGTCCGCCGGTTCGCGGCCGGCCCGCGCCCGCGCCGGCCCGACCACGTCGAAGACGTCGTCCTCCAGCCCGGTCACGGCCCGGTTGCGGGTCACGATGTGCCGGCGCCGGCGCAGACCGAGGCGCATCGCCCCGGTCGCCGCGTAGAACGGCCGGGCGGCGGGGGTGCGCCAGTCGATCAGCAGGGGTTCGTAGTCGGCTTCCTCGTCGAAGATGCCCATCCGGCCGATGTAGCGCCGTTCGCCGTCGTCGAAGTCCAGCCGGCCGAAGCACAGGCCATGCTCCGCGGCCCGGATCCGGGCCAGCGTGGCGGCGCAGTCGGCACTGGCCACCTCCCGCTCGAAGCGGGCCCGCGGCAGGCTCTCCGACTGCCGCAGAATCCCGCGCAGCCGATCCGCGGCCCGACCGCGCAGACCATCGAGACGGCCGTAGAGAGCGGAGACGTACGCCTGCTCGGAACCAATGTCCTCTGTTGACAAACCGGCCACATCCCTGCTATTGTCACGCCGCTTTCAATGTCGTGTGTTCATTCCTTCCGGGAAGTCTAGCGGGCCCGGAAGTCGAGCCGGCACGGCAAGGCTGCCCGGCCCGACAGGGCCCTCAGCAGGGCGGCGGCGCCCGAGCGGCCAACGACGAGCGAAAGCCGGAAATGCGCGGGCGAGCCTGTTCACCCGGAATTCCGGGCCGCGTCCAGGAAGAATGCCGACGGTCGGCCGCGCGACCGGCAACGCCGCGAAAACCCGGTCCGGTGACGAACGCCGCCCGCGGGCAGCGCCGAATGCCGGCGAAAGCGGAGGTCAATGCGAACGGATTCGGTCAGCCTCGGCACCGTGGAGAACGAGACCGCACCAGGCAGCTCGATCCCCGGCCCGCGACCGGCCCCGGCGGGGCCACCCGACCCCCCGACCGCGGCGTCCCCGCAGGCATCCGGCGCCGGCCCTGCCGGCGGCGACGCGCTGCTCACCTACGGTCGGGAGGAGGACGACCCGACGCGCCCCTGGACCCGCCACGACCGCACGATGGCCGAGACCGGCGCGCGGACGATGGCGCGGCGCCTGCCGGGGCTGCTGCGCCTGGCCTGGTCGCTGGCCTGGGCCGCCGACCGCACCGGCCTGATCATCATGACCGTGCTGCGGGTCGCCGCCGGGGTCGTCGAGGCGGTCGGCCTGCTCGCCGTCGCCGGCGCCCTCACCGAGGTGCTGCGCGACGGCCCGACCCCGCAGCGGCTGCGCGCCGCGCTGCCCGCCCTCGTGCTCGTCGCCGCCGCCGGCACGCTGCGCAGCGGCCTGGGCGCCGCCCAGAACCTGGTGCGGACCAGGCTCGGCCCACGGGTGGACCGGGTCTGCATCGTGCGGCTGCTCGAACTCGCCAGCCGCACCTCGGTGATGGCCTTCGACGACCCTGGCTTCGTCGACGACCTCGACGCCGCGGAGCGGGGCGCGGCGAGCGGACGCCAGCTCGTCGACAACGCCGTCGACATGTTGACCTGCGCGGTGCAGATCGCCGCCGCGGGCGGTGTGCTCGGCGTGCTGCACCCGGTGCTGCTACCGCTGCTCGTCCTGTCGATCGTGCCCGACGGGTGGGCGTCGATGCGCGCCGCCCGGCTCGCCCACACCTCCTGGCTCGCCCAGATCCGCCAGGTCCGGCGCCAGTACATGCTGCGCTGGCACCTGACCGCCCGCGACTGCGCGGCGGAGATCCGCTCGTTCGGCCTCGGGCCGTTCCTCGTCGACGAGTACACCGCGCTCGCCCGGGACCAGGAGGCCGAGCAGATCCGGGTCGGCCGCGGCCAGGCGAGGTACCGGCTGACCGGCGAGGCGGTGTCGGGGCTCGCGCTCGGCGTCGTCTACGGCACGCTCGTCATGCTGCTCGACGCCGGCGTCATGCCGCTGGCCGCCGCCGGCACCGCCGTGCTGGCGATCCGCACCGGCCGCGGCGCCCTGACGACCGCGCTGACCACGCTCAACACCGCGTACGAGAACTTCCTCTACTTCGGCGAGTACCGCGCGTGGATGGCCCGGGCCAACGGGCTGGTGCCGCCCGCCCCGGCGCGCTCGGCGCCGCTCTCGCCGAGCGTGGTCCGGGTCGAGGACGTCCGGTACACCTACCCGCGCACCGACACCCCGGCCCTGCGCGGCGTCACCGTCGAGCTGCGTCGCGGCGAGGTCGTCGCCCTCGTCGGCGTCAACGGCAGCGGCAAGTCCACCCTCGCCAAGATCATCGCCGGGCTGTACGAGCCGGACGACGGCACGGTCAGCTGGGACGGCGTCGACCTCACCACCGTCGACCCGGACAGCGTCCGGGACCGCGTCGCGGTCATCCCGCAGGACTACACGCAGTGGCCGATGTCCGCCCGGATGAACATCGCCGTCGGCCGGGTCGACCGACTCGCCGCCGACGGCCCCGACAGCGTCCTGGCGGCCGCGCGGGCCACGGGCGCCGACGAGGTGATCGCCGCCCTGCCGCACGGCTACGACACGTCCCTGGCCCGGCAGTACAACTCCGGCCACGACCTGTCCGGCGGCCAGTGGCAGCGGATCGCCTGCGCCCGGGCGGTCTACCGGGAGGCGCCGCTGATCGTCGCCGACGAGCCCTCCGCCGCCCTCGACGCCCGCGCCGAGCAGAGCCTGTTCGCCCTGATCCGCGAGCTCGGCCGCGAACGCACGGTGCTGCTCATCACCCACCGCCTCGCCAGCGTCCGCACGGCTGACCGCATCTACGTCCTCGACGCCGGGACCGTCGTCGACCAGGGCGACCATCACGACCTGATGTCGCGGCCCGGCCTGTACCGCGAACTGTTCACCCTCCAGGCCAGCCAGTACGTCGACACCGACCAGGCCACCCCGTAGACAGCTGAGGCGGGTGAACGGTCAGACCCCGCGTCGTTCGCTGGCCCAGCGTTTCGCGATGTCCTCGGCCCCCACCTCCCCGTATCCAGCGCGCTTCCATCGGTGGCCGCCTACCGACTCTTGTGGATGTCGGGAGTGCCGATCCGCAGCCAGCGCACATGGGGGCCGTCGCGGGCCACTCGTCGCGTCGGACTTGACCGCATCCCGCGGCCTGACCCGGTCCGCCGGCCGGCAGTCCACCACCAACGCTGACCCGTCCGCACTCCGGACGAAAAAGTCGGGCACGTGTCTGTAGGCATCGCCGGCCGGAGCGACCCAGGACAGGCGAGTCCTGGCCAGGTCCTGGGGAACACCGCCGGTTTCGGCAGCGCCGCTGGCGGCTTCCTGACCGCGGATCCCGACGTGCGCGGACCGCACGGCGAACGGCTCGACGAACTGCGCGTCGGCAACCTGCTCGTCCTCGACCCGCCCGAGCACACCCGGCTGCGGCGGATGCTCACCCCCGAGTTCACCGGCAAGCGGCTCAGCCGGCTGGAGGGACGTATCACCGAGATCGTCGAGCAGGCCCTCGACGACGTCGAACGTGCCGGGCGGCCCGTCGGCCTGATCCGACTGTTCGCCCTGCCGGTGCCGTCGATGGTGATCTGTGAGCTGCTGGGCGTGCCCTACGCGGACCGCGACCAGTTCCACGCCCGTACCGCCCGCCAGATCGACACCTCGCTGCCCGTGGCCGAGCGGCTGAGCGTGCTGCGCGAGAACCGGGAGTACATGGGCCATCTGGTGGCCCGCGCCCGGTCCGCGCCGGGCGAGGACACCCTCGGCATGCTCGTGCGCGACCACGGCGACGAGCTGAGCACCGCCGAGCTCATCGGCCTCGCCAACCTGCTGCTGATCGCCGGGCATGAGACCACCGCGAACATGCTCGCGCTCGGCACGCTCGCGCTGCTGGCGCACCCCGAGCAGCTCGCCGCGGTGCGCGACGATCCGGCGCGGACCGTCCCGGCCGTCGAGGAGCTGCTGCGGTGGCTGTCGGTCGTGCACGCCGCCGTGCCGCGCACCGTCCGCGCCGACGCGATGGTCGGCGACCGGCCGGTGGCGGCGGGCGGACAGCTCGTGCTCTCGCTGACCGCTGCGAACCGGGACCCGGCGTTCGTCGACGACCCCGACCGGCTCGACATCACCCGCGGCGCCGTGGGGCACGTCGCGTTCGGTTTTGGCCGCCACCACTGCCTCGGCGCCCCGCTGGCCCGTCTCGAACTGCGCATCGGCCTGCCCGCGCTGCTGCGCCGGCTGCCCGGGCTCGCCCTCGCCGTCCCCGCCGACCAGCTCGAGTTCCGCCCGCAGGCGGTCGTCTACGGCCTGCGGGAGCTGCCGGTCACCTGGTAGGACGTCAGCCCGTGCAGGAGCTGTCCGGATGGCCGAAGCCAGGCTGCGCCAGGTCGAAGTCGACAGTGGCCTCGCCGCGCACGTCGAATCGATCCAGCACGCACTGGCGACGGGTCGCCGTGTCGACGACGGTGATCCGCTGCGACCCGGCGTAAAGCGGAGTGGTCGCCCAGCTCGGGGTGCCGGTGCCCGCGTACACGGCGAAGGAGGAGATGGGATAGCCGCTCGACGAACGCGCCGACCCGCCGAACACGGTCATCGACACTCTGCCCGGCGCGGGCGGGCGGCCGCCGACCGTGAGCCTGCCACCGAGGCGGGCGGTGCCCGGGTCGGCCAGCGTCCGCAGCGGGATCCGGCCGACGTCCGCCGAGTAGGTCCAGCCGTTGGCGTGCCGGGTGAACTGGTCGACGTAGAAGCGGGCGTGGACGAACGCGGCGTCGCGGCCCTGCTCCGGGTAGAACTCGAACGACAGGCCCGCGGCCCGCGCCCCCCAGCCGGTGTTCACCGTCCCGCCGCGGACCAGGTCCGGCTGCGTGTTGCCGACGAAATAGCCGTGCGGAAAGACAAGTCCGCCGCCGGCCGGAAAGCGCGTGAATGTGGCATAACTGCCCCGCTCCTGGCACGCGTTGACAAAGGTGTCGCCGCTGCGGGACGTCCGGTCGTAGTGCTGACAGGGCAGGTAGGGCCGGGTGGTGGAGCCGAGGACGAGGTCGACGCCGACCGCGCCGCCGACCGGGACCGGCCCGCCACCGCTGCCGACGTATCCCTCGAAGGGCACGGCCACACCGTTTCCCCGGCCCGGGGCGGCCGGATAGCCGACCGTGTCCGCGGCCCGCGCCGTCCCCGGCAGGGCCAGCGCGGCGACCGCGATGACCGTCACCGCCGTCGCCGATCTCGCCAGCGCGGTGGCAGCGGCGTGGCGGGGCCTCCGTTGGCGCGCTCGTGGCGGTGATCCCCCCGTCGTCCGCTCACTCCTGTTCCAACGCACAGTCATGCCCGGTCCCCGTTCCCCCGACTGGTGCGGCCCGGGTCGGCCGCAACACCAGACAACACAACAGAATGCGGCCACGGCTGCGTGTTTCCACTACGGACACCGGATGGTTTTCTCCTCCTGGTCTGGCACTGGAGGGCGATGGCTCGGGGGTCGATGGCGATGGCTCGGGACCCGGTGACGCCGGGGGGGCGGGGCGGGGGCGCCGCGGCGCGGGGGTCCGGGGCGTCTGGATGGCCCATGTGTCGGGCGTCGCAGTGGCGGTCGCCGGCCCGGATCGCGTGACCGAACGGCGGGAATGTGACGGGCGTAACGCGTTTCTGGGTTCTCGGAGCTGCATGGCTGTGACGGCCGTTACCGAAACCGCGTTTCTGTGAGCGCCATCTCGTGGGCCAGCTCATATTCCCCGGCGAATCCGGTGTAGGTGCAGTCCAGATCACGTCGTGGATCCGCATAGTTGCGTCTCTTTTGGCGCACAATGAACTACGAAGCACAGTGGTTCTCGAAGTACACACAAAGGAGACCAAGATGCGCACTCAGATTGTTGCCGGCACCTCGCTCCTGACCTCGTTCGCCGCCTACCGCGCCTACCGGGCCCAGCGTCGTGAGGTCACCTCGCTGCTGAGCGACCCCGACCTCTCGCCGGCCGCCCGCCACGAGATCCACACCGTCCTCATCCAGCAGCAGGACGACCTGGCCGCCTCGACTCTCGCTTCCATCCGGCAGCGTCGGTCGACCGACCAGCGCGTCCCGGCGACCGCTGGCGCCCGCTGAGTCAGCCTCCCCCAGGTCGGTGACCTGGGGCGCCTCCCGACAAGGAGGCGCGGCCGGTGGAACTCGGTCACCAGCCGGCGCTCGGCGCCGCCACCGTGATCCCTCCCCGGCACCTGTTTCCACCCTCTCCGGAGGCGTACGGCCACCCCGCCTGGCAGACGCGGCGGCGCACGGCAACGCCTCCGGGGGACGCGGCAGCCGCGCCCTCGTCAGAGGCCGCGCGCGGACCACCTCGCCGTCAACGCCGCCATATTTCTCCGGTGACGCTTTCCCGGACGTGACGCCACTACCGCGGGAATGTTTCTCCGGTCACATTGTTTCCGGTCCCGACGCCCAGCGGCTCGGTCGACCACCGCGGATTCGGAGCGCGACGCCCAGGTTCGCTCACCGGATATCCCATGGGTGAGGTCCGGAACGCGCCGCGGGTCATAACGCGGCTCGCGGGACCGGTGCCGTGATCGCGTCGAGTTCCGCCTCCGCGAGCCCGCGGCGCCAGCGCCGTGATAGCTCGATAAGTACCGCGGGATACTCTTTCCGGGCGACCCGCCGGGGTCGCGGAACGCGCTCGCGCCGCCCGCCCGCCCGCCCGCGGGCTCCCGCCCGCCCGCCCGCGGGCTCCCGCCCGCCCGCCGCCGCGCTCCCTCCGGCCGCCGCCGCTCGCTGTGCCCTCGGCCCGCCGGTCTCCGCCGCCCGCGGGCCCTCGCCGGTTGTTGTGCTCACCGCCGGCCCCGCCGGTGTCGTGTCCGGTGTCGGCCGGAGGTCGCGACCGGCCGCGTTCGCCCGGTCGCAGGGCTGGGCCGGATGTCGTTCGACGAACTCATGCAGCGCGGCCGTTATTGTTCGCCCCACGTCTCCGTAAGCGGTCGATTTCGTCAGCGGCGACCGTGGCCGGCCTCCGAAGGCTGGCGGTCAACGGGAACGGGAATGGGCTCTCCGTATTCGATATATATCCAGGGTGTCGGGCGCCCGACGGCTAAAGCGGAGTTCGCGTTGCGTCGGTCGGGGAAGATGTGGGGTGGCTCATATCGTTTAACGAATAGGTCTCCACGGTCCGGATGGTGTCGACGGGTACGCCGATGTTTCCGTTGGTGTGCGGGCGGACGTGGCTTCCGGTTTGGGGCGGTGGTCCCACCTGACCGCCATCCCGGCCGCCGCATATGGTCTCTGACCTGCGTGAACTCTGTTCCCGACGAGCTACGCGCAGGCCCGGGAGTGGTGGTTGTGGGCGAACGATGTGTGACGCGGGTGCAATGCGTGTATGGCGGCCACATGTCTTACGGCGAGATCTTTGGCGAATTGTGATCGGGCCTACTGTGAATCAGTTCATATAGCTCAACGAAATCGGGGACTGCAGTCCACGTCACATCGGAAATGGGCTCCAGAGTGCCGGTCGGTGTGCACAATGGAGTCGGGGGATGACAGTGGCCCGTCTTCCCCGCTATTTACCCGAGGAGTTTCCCATGCGCGTACAGAATTCCCTCGTGCCGTCGCTGCGGGAGAAGTTCGCCTCCCACCGTGCGGAGCAGGCGCGGCGCCGTGAGCTCGCCGCGCTGTTCGGCGACCCCGATCTCCCGCCGTCGGCCCGCCGGGAGATCGCGTCGATCCTCATCGTGCACGAGAACGCCCGGACCGGCCCGATCGCCGTTCCCGCCCAGCGGCGGCGCACTCCCGCCGGAACTCCCGCCGGCGCCACCGCCCGCTGACGGACCCGATGGCCCTGACCTGACGCCGGGCGGCGCGGCAGCGGCCCGTCGTCCGAGGTCGCGACTGTCCGGCCAGGCACAGGGCGGCCCCACGTCGAATCCCCACCCGCGTCCCGGCCGGGAGCGAATCTCCGTGGCCTGGCGCGGTGCACCCCGCACGGCTCTGCCTTCCGCGCCGCGCCACGCCGCTGGCGTCCGCCGTCTCCTGAGAATGGCGCTCCCGGGGACGGGCCCCTTCCGTCGGTACATTCGAACCGGCAGAAGGGGGCGCGGTTGCGTAGCCATGGCTGGTCGGGGCGCCCACCGGCGAGCGACACCGAGGCCGTCCACCGGATCCTGGCGGCGGCGCGCGTCTGCATCGACCGGGCCGGCGCCGGCGCCGGTATCAGTGACGTCGCGCGCGAACTGGGCGTCACCCGCCAGACGGTGTACCGGTACTTTCCGTCCGCCGGTCATCTGTTCGCCGCCGCGGCGACCGACGCCGCCGGTGGCTTCCTCGACCGCATCGAGCGGTACCTGGCGGAGCATCCCGGCGCGCCCGCCGAGGTCGCGGTCGAAGGCGTCGCCTACCTGATCGAGCAGATGCCGGCCGAACCCTACGTCGGGCTGCTGCTGTCCGCCGGGCGTTGCACGTTCGCGCAGGGACTCACCGCCCCGGCGGCGCTCACGCTCGGGCGGGACTTCATCCGCCGGTTCCCCGTCGACTGGGCGCGGGCCGGTTTCAGCCCCGAGGACCTCGACGAACTCGTCGAGCAGCTGCTGCGGACCGCGCAGTCGTTCGTCCTCGACCCGGGTGCGCCGCCGCGCACCGGCGCCGAGCTGCGCCGCTACCTCACCCGCTGGCTCGCTCCGTCGATCGCCGCGCAGGCCTCGGCCCCCGGCGGCGCCGTCAGGGCCGGGCGCGGGCAGGGTTGACGCGCGCGCCCGCGGCGGCCGGAACTCACCGTCCGCCGAGGGCGCGGACGACCCGGCCGCGGTGGCCCGCCCACCGTTGGCCGGTCTCCGACCGACCAGTACCCCGCCCGCGAGCGGTGGCCGCGCCGACCGCCGTCGCCGCGGCGAGACCGGCGCAGCCCAGGGTGTAGGCGAGGCTGCCGGTGGGCGTCCCCTCGGGTGTCACCCCGTCCTCGGCCACGCGGCGCCCGGGCAGGGCACCGCGCCACAGCAGGCCGAACACCGCCAGGTACACGCCGCCGAACCCCACGCCGTACCACTCCGAGTCGCCCGCGGCGGACGGCCCCGCGGCCCGCCAGCCCCAGGCCAGGGCCGGTGCAGCGACCGCGCCGGTCATCGCGATGAGGCCGGACGGCACCGCCCGTTGCGCGCCCCTGCGCTCGGAGCCGAGCAGCGAGGAGGGCAGCCCGGCCGCGGCGATCAGCGCCGGCACGCCGGCTCCACGCCGGGCCGCTGGGGCGCGTACCCGCTGCGGCTCTGCCGTGCGATGACCATGCAGATGTCCATATATGTATGGTCAAGGTCTGGGTCGATGATCAACTCGTTCGATCTCACGATTGGTTGATCGTTCACGTGGCACTAATGTCACGGATGGTGCCCGTTCCGTCTGGCTCGACAGAGTCCTTGCGTCCTGTCACATCGATCCAAGGACGGAATCAATGATCGCTTTAGGTGACCGGTGGCGGCGCATGAGCGCCCGCCTCGCCCTCGCCGCCGTCGCCGGGTCGGCACTGGTCGTCGCCGTGCCGGGCGCGCCCGCGGCCCAGGCGGCCCCCGCCGACGACATCCGGATCAACGAGGTCGTCACCACCGGCAGCGTCAACGACTCGATCGAGCTCTACAACAAGGGCACCTCGACCGTCGACGTCTCCGGCTGGATCCTGCGGGACGAGAACACCAGCCCGACGTACACGATCGCCGCCGGAACCACGCTGGCACCCGGCGGGTTCCGCGCCTTCGACGTGCACAACGCCTTCGGTCTCGGCGCCGCCGACAAGGCGCGCCTCTACCTGGCGGACGGCACGACCCTCGTCGACACCTTCACCTGGACGGCCCACTCGAACCCGTCCTGGTCGCGCTGCCCCGACGGCACCGGCACCTTCGGTCAGGCCGCGACGCTGACCCTCGGCGGTGCGAACAACTGCCCCGTCGGCGCCGGCGGCCTGTCGGCGACGACCTGGCCGGGCGCGAGCTCCGTGACGACCGCGGACACCGCGAGCGCGCTCGGCTCCGACGTCAGCGGCCTCTACCAGGAGGGAAGCGTGCTATGGGCGGCGCAGAACTCCGGCAAGCTGTGGCGCCTGGTCCCCAACGGGGCGACCGCCTGGAAGGCGGACACCGCCAACGGCTGGTCGGCCGGCAAGACGCTGCGCTTCCCCGGCGGCTCCGGCACCCCTGACGACGAGGGCGTCACTGTCACCGGCGCCGGCTCCACCGGCGGCGTGTACGTCGCGAGCGAGCGCAACGGCGACGTCTCCGGCACCAGCCGGCTGTCCGTCCTGCGCTACGACGTCAGCGGCACCGCCACCACGCTGACCGCGACGACGGAGTGGAACCTCACCGCCGACCTGCCGCCCGTCGGCTCGAACCTCGGCCTGGAGGCCATCACCTGGATCCCCGACGCGACCCTGACCGGCGCCGGGTTCCTCGACGCCTCGACCGGCGCGGCCTACGACCCGAACCACTACGGCGCGCACAGCGGCGGCGTGTTCCTCGTCGGCGTCGAGGGCACCGGCATGGCCTACGCCTACGTTCTCCAGGATTCCGGCGCCTTCACCCGCATCGCGTCCATAGGCACGGGCCTCGCCGGCGTGATGGAACTGCAGTGGGAGCCGCAGGCGTCGCGCCTGTGGGTCGTCTGCGATGACACCTGCTCCGGTCAGCACCGGACGATGCAGGTCAACGCCTCGGGCGTCTTCGCCGTCACGGCGATCTACAACCGTCCGAGCGGCATGTCCAACTACAACAACGAGGGCTTCTCCGTCGCCCCCGCCGGCGAGTGCACCGCCGGCTCCAAGCCCGTCTACTGGGCGGATGACAGCAACGACAACAGCCACGCCCTGCGCCGCGGCACCATCACCTGCTGACCGCGCGCCGAACCGGCAGAAGCCGGGGCTGACAACGCCCGACCATTCGATTGTTGGCATCCGTCCTCGTACCCGATGTTTTCTCGGACACGAGGACGGATGCCCGGTGTCCGGCGGCCGACAACGTGGGCCGGCCTCGGCGTCGTCTGGAAGGTGCGCCGTACCGGCGGCGTCCCCGTGGTCTGGGCCCGCGGCGCCGAGCTGGCCCGCGTCAACCTGTTCGGCACCAACGGCATCACCGTCCACGGCCGCTACGTCTGGGTCAGCAACACCGACACGGGCACGATCGTGAAAATCCCCGTCGGCCCCGACGGCTCGGCCGGACCGATCCAGACGGTGGCGTCAGGGATCGCCGGCGGTCTGGACAACTTCACCGTCTTCGGCCGCCTCCTCGCCCACCTCGACCGCCGTCCCTGAAACCGGGTGCCTGGGGTGGCGCTTGTCAGACCATCCAGGAGAGCTCGTCGGCGGCTCTCGCCGACGTTCGGTGGGGTGTTCGATCATCGTGTGGATGACGCCGCCGAGAGCGTTGTCCCGGCCGAATTTCGTTCGGTTCACCAAATGGCCGGTCAGCCGCGACTGCCACTGCTGGCCACGGTGACGGGAAGCTTCCCGAAAACCCGTCGACACCCCAACCGGAACGCCTTCCGGTTGGTCTGAGCGCCGGCCGTGGGATAGATTGGCCGCCGTTCGTGGGGGCGGGGGCGGTCGATGGCGTTCGAGCAGGCGCGGCGCGGCGGCAAACGGGTCGACGTGCCGGGGGAGCGGTGGCTGCGGTCCTTCGGTCTTTTCGGCCTGGCCGCGGGCGGTGTGATCGGTTCGGGTTGGTTTCTGACCCCCGCCGGCGCCTATGCGAGTGCCGGCTCCGCCGGGCGCGTGCTGTTGTCCTGGGCCGTGGGCGGACTGGCGATGCTCCTGATTGCCACCGTGATGGTCGAGCTGGGTACGGCCGCACCGAGAACCGGTGGGCTGATCTTCCTGCCGTATCAGAGCAGCGGTCCGTTCGTCACGCTGGTCGTCGCGACGAGTCTGTGGATCTACTATGTCGTCAATCTGGCGAGCGAGGCCACCGCGGCGACCGTCGCGCTCGCTCCGGACCTGTCGGCGTGGCTGGGCGTGGGCGTTCTACAGTGCACCGACGGTCGGAGCCTCAACTGGTCGGGAATGGGCGTGGCCATCGCCATCATGGTGGCAGTCTCCGTCGCGGTGGCGCTGGTCCCCGCGCGCCGCTTCATCAACGCCATGGCGTGGATCACGGTGGTCAAGATCGCCGGCATTGTGTTTGTCGGCGTGGCGTTGCTGGTGATATTCCAGCGCCACGGTTTCGACGTCTCACGACATGTGGCCGGCACTCCCGCGCGATGCGATGACGCGCATCCCGGCAGGCTCGGATGGCTCAGTACCTTCCTGAGCGGAGCCGGTGAACCCAACGAGCACGGCTGGTTCGCCACCCTGGTCGGCGGCAGCGTGGTCTACGCCTATCTGGGCTTCCAGGGTCCGCTGGACTACGCGGGCGACATCAGGACGGACGGGATCGGGGAGAAGGCCCGCATCCGGCGCACCGTCATCGGCGCCGTTCTGCTCTCCGTACTGATCTACCTCCTGCTTCAGGTCGCCTACAACTGGTATGTCGGGGCGATGACCCGCGACACCGGTGCGAGGCCGCTGGACTTTCTGGACATCGCCGGTCTCACGACGGCCGGCTATCTGCGCGACGTACTCGAGGTGACGCTGAGAATCGTGACCGTGGTGGCGCCGCTGGGCGCGGGCCTCGTCTACGCCTATGTGCTGCCCAGCGAGATCGCCGAGCTGAGCAAGCTACCGCGCCCGCTCACCTATCGCCGGCTCGGCACCGCCGTCGTGCGCAGGAGGAACGGCGACAACATCTACTGGCTGGTCCTCGTCGTCAACGTCGTCGTCGGGGCGGTGCTGCTGCTGCTCGCGCAGGGATACTGGTCCGGTCTGTCCTGGACGAGCGGCGTCCTCGGCCTGTTTCTCTATGCGTTTCCGGCGGTGGCGCTGATGTCGCTGGCGCACGTGCTGGACCGGGACGAGCCGAACGGAACGCGGCCGGCACGGCGAACCGCCTGGTGGCGTTTCCGGCGTGAGCTCCTGCCCCGGGTGAGCTTCGCCGTGGCATCGCTCATGCTGTTCGAGGCCGGATTCGACATCCTGTGGCGGGCCGTCACCCTGCTCGGTGGGGGCGTGGTGCTGGTGGGCGCCCCTATGCTCCGCGGGCGCTGGCGTGCGGCGCGTCCCCTCGTCAACGCGGACGGCTGCGCCGCCTGGGCGGCGGGCGGTCTGGCCGGGTACATTGGTGGGCTGCTGCTGCTGGCATGGTGGCACCGGCAGGGTACCGATGGGGTGTCCCTGGCCGTGACCGTCGTGGTCTGGTCGGCGATCTGCGGCCAGTCGATGACCCGTCATTCCAGGGCCTACAACGAGGTCGTGCCACCCCTGCTGTCGTGACCGGACGGGCCGTCAGGGCTGATCCGGGCGGCCCTCGACGCAGGCCGCCTCCCGATCCAGCCCGCCCGCCCGCAGCTCGACGGCGACCCGCCGGCGCGGGTCCGACCCCAGCCAGCCACGTACCGTCCTCGTCAGCAGCGCGCACCGGAGCAGGGGATCCACGCCGCAGTCCCGGAGCCCCTCGACGACGGTCCGCACGTCGACGGCGGTGACATGCTGGCTGCTGCGGAGATAGTGCGCGAGCATCTGCTCCCCGAATCCGCGCAGCGTCCGGTCGGGTGACGCGTACAGCGGTGCGGCGATCGCGGCGACGGTCTCGGCATGGACGCCGGGTGGCGTGGCGAAGTCCGTCAGCTCGATCCCGACGGCCTCGGCGGCCATCCTTTCGCCGCCCTGCCGCAGCTGCCGTAGCTGGCCGAGGTAGACCTCCACCGGATCGATGGACCGGCTCTGGACGGCGCTGGCGACGACAGCCCTGGCGAAGCGGCGATGGCCGTCGCGGGGGCGCGGGAGCCGGCCCAGAATAGTCCCGAGATCCTCGGCCGAGCGACCCTCGGGGTACTCGCCCGCGGTGGTCCACAACAGGTCCCGGGCGTCTTTCGGCAGCAGGTCCGAAAGCGCCACGAGGTCGTCGATGGGACGAGGGCCGGACGCGCGTCCGGCCCCGGCGGCGACCTCCGCGATCAGCGTGCGGACCGTTCCCTTGAGACGCGGATCCGTTGTCCACTGGGCAACGATGTCGAGCAGGCCGGCGGCGTTGTCGCGGGCGGCGGCGTACCGGCGGATGTCCGCGCACCTCGCCGGATGGGAGGTGGCGAGCCGCCCGCAGATCGACACGACGTACGGGCACCGCAGATGGCATCCGACGATTTCCGTCAGCGCGTCCGCGTCCTCGTCGACGTTCGCGATCAGGTATGCGACGACCTTCGCCGTGTCGTCCACCTGCGTCTCCAGCATGATCAGGCCGCTGACCCAGGCCGGCAGGATCCGCTCGCGCGGGCTCAGCCGGCCCAACGCCCGCAGGAGGTGGCGCACCTCGTCGGGGCTGGTGCCCAGCGGACGGCTCGCCTCGCGGTCGATCGCGCGGGCCAGGGCGCCGTGGAGGAGCTCGGTGGCCTGGTCGGCGCACCGGCCGCCGGCACCCCGCAGGGAGTGGTAGAGCTGGGCCGTCTCGATGTTGTATGTCCTGGCGAAGTCCCGCGCGGCGAACTCCCGCAGGGCGTCGTCGGCGAGGGCGTGCAGGCCCCGTTCGCGGCATGTGCGCAGGAAGGCGTCGACGTCGCCGGCGGCCCGGCGGCGGGCGAAGTCCCGCAGCGGTCCGTGGGCGGAGTGGGCGAGGGCGTCGTCCGGGCCCGCGGACCCGCCGCCCCACTGGCTGGCGAGCAGCTCGGCGACCTCGGCGGGCTCGCGGCACAGGGCGGCGGTCAGCAGGATGTGGTCGCGATCCTGCGCGTCGAAGGCGCCCGGCGCGGCGACGAGGTCCGCTACGGGGCGGCTGGTGGCAAAGGTGAGCAGGGCCCGCAGCGCGCCGTGCGGGTCGGCTGCCCGGTTGGTGCCGATCCACGCGGCGACGTCGCCGACCGGTCGCGCCAGGACCCAGGTGTCGGCGTCGGCTGCCGCGGGCGGCGCGGTGCGGCGTTCGGGCGGGCGCCGCGCGGCCTGGAGCGACTGGAGGCTGTGCTCGACGGCGTGCTCCAGCCCGCCAAGCGGGGAACTGTCCGGCGAGGGTGCGGCGGAGCGCCCCAGGTAGGCCCGACGGACCGCCCGGACGAGGCAGGCGACGATCTCCTGGTCGTTGCTGCCCGCGTTGGCGACGGCGTGGATGGCGGTCTGGACGATCGTGCGCACCTGCTGCTGGAAATGCGGCGTGGCCCGGCTCGCCGCCCCGGACCGGGGCGTCATCGCGGGGCGGGGCGATTCCGGCAGGTGCCCGGGCGGCTGTCCGAGGCCGGCCAGGGCGAGCCGACGCAGGGCGCGGACGTCGTCCTCCTCGAGCCAGGCCAGGTCGCGCACGGCGTCGACCAGCTCCTGCACGAGCTCGGCGAGGCCGAGATCGGAGCTGCTCACCGCCGCGGTCGTCCGGCCGATCACCGCGCGAAGATGGTCCTCGTCCGCGGGCTCCGGCGGCCTGGGCCGCTTCAGCGCCTCACTGATCACCCGGGCGAGGTCGTTCAGCGCCCGCATCGTCCGCTCCGCGGTCGGCGGGGCGAAGCGGAGGTCCCGCCAGTCCGCGTCCTGGAGGGTCAGCAGCTCGGCGCGGAAGCTCTCGGCGGGGCCGCTCAGCTCCCCGCTGTTCTGCCAGCGGATGGGAATGACGAGGCCGCCCCGTTTGACCGACACGTGCCGCATGAACTGCTGCGTTTCCCGGGTGCACTCGTCGCTGGCGAAGAAGGACGGCGTGAGGATCGGCAGCAGCACGGCCACGGTCTCGAGCGTCTCGTCGATGCACTGCTTCCACAGCTGGCCGGTACGAAGATCGAGGTCCTGGAATATCTCCGCCGGGTAGCCCATCTCCCGGGTCACCGCGCCTTCGAGCGCCTTCCGGAATGCCGTGACCGGCTGGCCGATGCTCTCGTCGTCGTCCAGGTGGGCATAGCTCAGAAACCCGATGACCCGCGATTCCACTGTGCGCCCCCCGTGCGTATGCCTGCGGTCACCATCCTGCCAGCCGTGGTCAATCAGTTCATCAACGCGCGGCAGTTCGCCCACGCGCGGCGACCAGTGTGGCGGGCGATCCTCAACCGTTGACGGCGTCTGCGATCCGCCCGGGCGGACCGGGTGGTGGTGAGGTGGGTGGTGTCGATGACCCCGGCGGCGTCGTGCAGCCAGGTGCGGGCTGCGTCGGCGTAGGACTCGAGGTGGCGGACTGGCCCAGGATGCGCCCGCGCAGGGTGTCCTGGTCGGCGGAACCCGTCGACCTGATCGGGACAAGATCTTGTAGGAACTACTGAGAACGTCTCGATGACGACGAGATCTGCGAGCGACTCGGCGCCGACCCGGTCAGCTATCACCACCAGCACCGAACTCGACGCGCCCGATGCCGCGACCACTCCCGCCGGCACCACGAACGGACACGACACCAGGCGCCTGCTCGGAGACACCCTGCCCGCAGCGCCGCCTCGCCCTGCATGACGCCCCTCATGCCCCTGACGCCCCGCAACGGACCCTCTACGACGTCACCCACCCGGCCATCAGGCAGGGAACCCTCAACCGCCGTGGAGCCGCTCGCTCGCGGGGTTTCGTGGGGCTCGGCCCCCGGTGAAATCGAGGCTCCGGCGCAGCCGCCACCAAGCGGCAAGCATGCGAAGCCAACACGTACCCCGGGTGGGATTCGAACCCACACTGTCGGTGGTTTGAGCACCGTCTCTCTGCCGTTGGAGTACCGGGGCCTGCGGGTGGGTCGTGGTAGCGAGGCGTAGCCGGGCCTGCGGGCCGCGGTGATCGATCCGGGCCGGAACGTCTCGCTGAAGACTCTATCCGGGTAGGGTGCGTTTCGACCTCCCGCCCTCCCGCCTACGGGCTGGACGTTGACCGACCGCTCGCCCTGCCACACTGATGCCACACCGCCGAGACCGGGAGTACGACTCGATGAGCCAGCCCTCCTCGAACCCGCGCCGGGTTCTCATCGCCGAGGACGAAGCGCTGATCCGGCTCGACCTTCGGGAGATGCTCCAGGAGGAGGGCTACGAGGTCGTCGGCGAGGCGGGTGACGGGGAGATGGCCGTCAGTCTCGCCGGCAAGCTGCGGCCGGACCTGTGCATCCTCGACGTGAAGATGCCGCGGATGGATGGCATCGAGGCCGGCGCGAAGATCGCCAAGGACCGGATCGCCCCGGTGGTCATCCTGACCGCGTTCAGCCAGCGCGAGCTCGTCGAGCGGGCGCGTGAGGCCGGCGCGATGGCCTACGTGGTCAAGCCCTTCCAGAAGAAGGACCTGCTGCCGACGATCGAGATGGCGATGAGCCGTTTCACCGAGATCGTCAGCCTCGAGGCCGAGGTCGAGGACCTGCAGGGTCGCCTGGAGGCGCGGAAGATCATCGAGCGGGCGAAGGGCGTGCTGCAGACCGAGCACGGCATGACCGAGCCGGACGCGTTCCGCTGGATCCAGCGCACCTCGATGAACCAGCGCCGCACGATGCGCGCGGTCGCCGAGGCCGTGCTGTCGGGTGAGGCCCTGCCGCGGTCGTGATGTCCCCGTCGGCCCCGTTCCCGGCAGCGAACCTGTCGGGGGTCGGGTGAACGATCCATCCCCGCCAGGCTCGGCAGCGTCGCCGGACCCCGGGAACGTCCCGCCCGAGTCCGCCAGCCCGCAGGCTCAGGACGCGGCGCGGGACGCCGATGTCGTGGAGCCCGAACCCGGGAGTGCCGCGCCGGGCCCCGTCGAACCGTCGCTGACTCCGGCGCAGGCTCCGTCGGAGACGCTGGGATCCTTGTCGGCATCGGCATCGGCATCGGCATCGGCGCCGCCGTCGGTGTCCGCACGGGCGGCCGCGGGATTTCGACGGGTGCGGGCGGCGCTCGTCGCGGTGAGCGGCCGGATCGCGCGGTGGGCGCGGGCGCGGTGGCGCAGCCGGCGCGGACGGGTGCTGCTGGCGGCGGTCGTGGTGCTCGCTCTGGGCGTGCCCTCGGCGTTCGGGTTCGTCCTCGCCACCGTGCTCGGCGGCGACGGTGGGGACGGCTCCCCGGCGACCCGCACCGCCACGATCGGCGTGCTGGCGCCGCTGTCGGGTGAGCTCTCCGCGGACGGGACGAGCGTGCGCAACGCGGTCGCGCTCGCGGTCGACGAGGCCAACGACGACGGTGCCATTCCGGGCTGGCGCCTCGAGCTGTCCAGTCGGGATGACCGCTCGCGGCCCGACGGGGGAGCCCAGGCCGCGGACGCGTTCGCGGCCAACGACCGCCTCATCGGCGTGGTCGGGCCGGTGAGTTCGCTGGTCGCGCGGGTCGCGGTGCCGACGCTGTCAGCGGCGGGCATCCCGGTCGTCGCGCCGTCCACCGCCGATCCGACACTGACCGGCGTCGGTACCGGCAGCACCGGCACAGCCGCGGGCGGGCAGGCGCGGACTCGCCCGTACCCGACCTTCTTCCGGCTGAGCGGTACGGACGAGCTGCAGGCGCAGGTGGCCGCCGAGTACGCGGTGACCACGCTGGGTCGCCGGCGCATCGCCGTCGTCGATGGCGAACCCCGCTACGGAACCACGTTGGGCGACCGGTTCGCCGCGCACGCCACCGCCCTGGGCGCCTCGGTCACCGCCGTGTATCCCACCTACGCGGACACCGACGTCGACGACGTCGCCGCGTCGCTGGAGCAGGAAGCTCCCGACCTCGTCTACGTCACCGCCGGAGCTGACTTCGCCGGCAGGCTGCGGGCCCGACTGGCCGAGGCCGAAACGTCCATCCAGGTGCTCGGAACGGATGCGTTGCTGCGCCCTCACTACACCGCCACGGCCAAGACCGCCGCGGACGGCGACCTCATCACGAGCCTGCTGGTCCCGCCGACCAGGTTGCCGGCCGCCGGCGCGTTCGTCGCCACCTACTCGCAGCGTTACGGCGGGCCCGCCGACGACCAGGGCGGCACGACGCCCAGCGGCGCCAGTGACGGGGATTCGGCCGGTTCGGCGGATCAGGGCACGGAGGACGGGGCGGCCGGCGACACGTCGTCCGCAGCGGCGCCGGCCGCCGCACCGACGGCCGGGCGGGCACCGGGGCGACCGGCCGCCGCCGACCCGCCGGACGCCGCTTCGGCGCGGCAGCGACAGGTCGCCCACGACGCGGCCATGGAACTCGCGCAGCGGCGCGCCGCGGCCATTCCGGCGGTCGCCGCGTACGCCTACGACGCCGCCCGGGCGATCATCCGGGCGGCCGCCGCCGTGCTGCCGCGGCGCACCGCCGTCGACCCGGCGGCGCGGCGCGGCATCGTCACCGCGATCGGCCGGGGCACGTTCGCCGGTGTCAGCGGCACGGTGTCCTTCGACCGCTGGGGCGACATCGAGGGTCCCCGAGTGGTGCTCTACACCGTGCTCGGCGGCCGGTTCGTGGCGATGACGACCCGAACCTCCTGACCGACGCTCCACGTCTGGTCACAAGAGGCCGCGACACGCTCACTCACCGCCCTCCGGGCTCCGCTTGGCGCGCATAGATTTCGTGACATCAGGTCGTTGATCGACTACTTGAAGTTCGCAACGGCGATGTTGACGATCTCCGGCGTCGCGGACGCCGGCACCGGCGGCGCAGCGGGATGCCGCGGAAGGGCGTGCCATGAGCGTTCCTGGACGGCGCTGGGGGGTGCTCGGCGCGGCGGGCGTGCTGGTGGTGGCCGCCGCCCTCGGCGGCTGCGACGGGTCGCGGTCCGACGGCGGGAAGAAGGAGTTCGTCATCGGCTTCCAGGGCCCGCTGTCCGGGAGCAACCGGCAGTTGGGCATCAACGCCTACGACGGCCTGCTGACCGCCGTCGACATGGCCAACCGCCGGCCGGACCTGCCGTTCCGGCTGCGGATCGTCGCCTCCGACGACCAGGGGATGGCGGCTCAGGGCCCGGCCGCGGCCCAGAAACTCATCGACAATCCGAACGTGGTCGCCGTCGTCGGCCCGGTGTTCTCCGGGCCGGCGATGTCGAGCGAGCGGCTCTACAGCCGGGCCGGTCTGCTGTCCGTCAGTCCGTCCGCGACCAGTCCCGCGCTCGCCGAGCAGGGCTTCACCACCTTCTACCGGGTGATGGCGTCCGACGGCATCCAGGGTGCCGCCGCCGCCGAGTACCTCGCCAAGGGTCTGAAAGCCACCTCGGTGTACTCGGTGGACGACGGTAGTGAGTACGGCAGGGGCCTGTCCGAGGCGCTGGAGGGGGCGTTGAAGGCGCGCGGGGTCACCACGGTGCACAACGAGATCATCGAGACCGGGAGCTTCGGGTCCGCGGCCGGTAAGATCGCCGCCGTGGCGCCCGACGCGATCTACTACTCCGGTTACTACGCGGAGCTGGCCCAGCTCGCCGGGGCGCTGCGCAGCAAGGGCTACACGGGGAAGATCATCAGCGGCGACGGCTCGAACGACGACCAGCTCATCGCGCTGGCGGGCACCGGCAACGCCGAGGGCATCCTGCTGACCTGCCCCTGCGGTGATCCCAACCATGACCGGTCCGCGGCCGCCTTCGTCGCCGAGTTCCGCGCGGTGAACAGCGGCACCCGGCCCGGGACCTACTCCGCCGAGGCCTACGACGCCACGAACGCGGTCATCGCGGTCCTGCGGAGGGTCGGTACGGGAGCGGGCCGGGACTCGGTGGCCGGTGCCTTCGGTGGCGTGGACCTGCCCGGTGTCACCAAGCGGATCATCTTCGCCCGCGACGGGGACGTCCGGGGCGCGACGGTCTACCTGTACGAGGTGCGGCACGGACAGCGGGTCGTGCTCGGCCCGGTCGACTCACTCGTCCGGCCCTGAGGGCGGGGCGAGGCTGGGCTGGGCGCTGTTGGCCGGGCGGACCCGGCCGGGGCCGGGGGGGGCCCGCGGGGGGGGGGCCCCCCCCCCCCCCCGGGCCCCCCCCCGGGGCCGGGGGCGGGGGTGGGGATGGCCGCGCCCC
>NZ_JALKFX010000032.1:0-39770 GCF_023243045.1 Frankia sp. AgB32 | reverse complement strand
GGCCCGGGGGGCGGGCGGGGCCGGGTCGGCCCCCCCCCCCGGCCGGGGGGGGGGGGGGGGGGGGGGGGGGGCGGGGGGGGCGGGGGGCCCCGGGCCGGGGCCGGTCGGCCGATCCTGGGATCGGCCGACCAGGCGGCCTATTCGTGATTGCGGCACCCGGGAACGGCTTTGGTGCCGTACGGACCTTCCCCGCGTCCGTGCGTTGTCTACTCGCCACATCCCGGGTGCCACCGGCGATGAGATTAGGCCCCCTGTCCCACCAGGTCAATCTCGCGGGTGGAATCCGGTGTGTCCGTTCGGATATCCCTCGCGTGGGTGGCGCGGGACACCGTAAATCGAAAATTGCGTTAGACAAGTAGATCAGTGCGCTGTATTGCGGTTCGCGTAATCGGGCGCGGTGTGGTGCCGCGAGGCCGGGTGAATCCGTTCTATGGGCGTTCGGCGTCCGGTGGCGCAGGGATGATCATGCAGGTCAGCCGGCTGGTGCAGACCGCGCGGCCGGCCTCGTCGGTGATCCGGATGTCGTAGGTGGTCAGGGTGCGTCCGCCGTGAACCCTGGTGGCGACGCCGGTGACGACGCCGGAGGTGGCCGAGCGGTGGTGGGTCGCGCTGACCTCGATGCCGACCGCGATGCTGCCGGGCGGCGCACCGAGCATCGCGCCGACCGAACCCAGCGTCTCGGCGAGCACCACGGAGACCCCGCCGTGCAGAAGACCGAACGGCTGACGATTGCCCTCGACCGGCATCGTCGCCACCAACCGGGCCGCGCTGGCCTCGGTGAGCAGGATACCCAATCGCCGCTCAGCCTCTCCGCGCGCCGCGTTGACCTGCGCCGCGAGCTGGACCGCGGCCGGATCCGGCGCGACCGCGCCGCCACCGGCCGTGGGCCCCGCGGTGGGGGTGCCGGCGGCGGCCCCAGGGGTGTCCGCCGCGGGCTCGTCGCTCGCAGGCGGGTCGGATGCCCGCTGGTCGGATGCCCGGCTGGCAGCGGGCGGGAGGTCGGCTGCCGGGGTCGCGTCGGCCGCGGTCATGGCAATGAGCCTAGTGCGCCGTGCGTGGGGTTGAAGGGTCTGCCGTGGCGGCTTCGCGCCGCTATGGCCCGGCCCGTCCCGGCCCGTGGTGGCGCGACCACCGCGACGGACCGCCCACGGGCCACGAAACCGTCGGACCCACGGCCTAAACTCGCCGCGTGTCCGTCACCACGCCAAACTCGTCCGCCGACCAGCCGGCCGCCCCCGCCGAGGCCGCCCTCGCCGAGGCAGCTCCCGCGCAGGCCGATCCCGCCGAGGCCGGCGTGCCTGGCGGCGGCAAGCGTCCGGCAAGGCCCCGGGCCACGCGCCGCCCCGCCGCCGCGGCGAGCTCCGCGCGGCCGGCACCGGACCCGGCGGTGCCGCGCCTGCTGCTGCTCGACGGGCACTCGCTGGCGTACCGGGCGTTCTACGCGTTGCCGGTGGAGAACTTCTCGACGTCCACAGGGCAGCCCACGAACGCCGTCTACGGCTTCACCTCGATGCTGATCAACGCCCTGCGGGACGAGCGGCCGAGCCATGTGGCGGTCGCCTGGGACCTGCCGACGCCGACCTTCCGTCACACCCAGTACGCCGAGTACAAGGCCGGCCGGGCCGAGACGCCGGCCGACTTCACCGGCCAGGTCAGCCTCATCCACCAGGTCTGCGACGCCCTCGCGGTGCCCGGTGTGAGCGCCGCCGGCTTCGAGGCCGACGACGTGATCGCCACTCTGGCGACGGCCGGCGCCGCCGCGGGGATGGAGGTCCTGGTCGTGACCGGCGACCGGGACGCGCTGCAGCTCGTCAACGACCGGGTGACGGTGCTGATGACCCGCAAGGGCATCTCTGACATGACCAGGTTCACCCCGGAGGAGGTCCAGGCCAAGTACGGCCTGTCGCCGGTGCAGTATCCGGATTTCGCGGCGCTGCGCGGGGACCCATCCGACAACCTGCCCTCCGTGCCGGGCGTGGGGGAGAAGACCGCCACCAAGTGGATCCAGCAGTTCGGTTCCCTCGCCGAGCTGGTCGACCGGGTCGACGAGATCGGCGGGAAGACCGGCGCGTCCCTGCGCACCCACCTGTCCTCGGTGATCCGCAACCGGTCGCTGACCGAGCTCGCGCGGGATGTGCCGTTGCCGGTCGGCCCGGACGAGCTGCGGCTGCGCCCGTGGGACCGGGAGGCGGTCCACCAGCTCTTCGACACCCTGCAGTTCCGCGTGCTGCGCGAGCGGCTGTACGCGGCGCTGGCCACGACCCCGCCGCCGGTCGAGGAGGGATTCGAGGTCGACCTGAGCATTCTCGAACCGGACGGGGTGGCTGGCTGGCTGGCGCGGCATGCGCGCGGGGTCGGCCGCACCGGCCTGCATGCCCGCGGGAGCTGGGGCCGCGGCACCGGCGTGCTGACCGGCCTGGCCCTGGCCTCGGCCGACGGCGCCGCGGCCGCGATCGATCCGACCGGGCTCACCCCGGCGGATCTCACGGCCCTCGGTGACTGGCTCGCCGACCCGAACCAGCCGAAGGCCGCGCACGACGTCAAGGGCTCCATGCTCGCGCTGGCCGAGCTGGGCCTGCCGCTGGCCGGGGTCACCAGCGACACCGCGCTCGCCGCCTACCTGGCCCTGCCCGGCCAGCGCTCGTTCGACCTGGCCGACCTGGTGGCCCGCTACCTCCACCGTGACCTGGCCGGGGAGCCCGCCGGCAACGGCCAGCTCACCCTCGACGGCTCCGGCGAGGCCGAGGAGTCCCATGCCGACGCGCTGCGCGCCCGTGCCTGCCTCGAACTCGCCGACGAGCTGGACGCGGACCTCGAACGGCGTTCCGCCGCGATGCTGCTGCGCGACATGGAACTTCCGCTGGTCACGGTGCTCGCCGGAATGGAGCGGGCCGGGATCGGCGCCGACCACGACCATCTGAGCGAGCTGCAGAAGCACTACAGCGGCGAGGTCGCGGACGTCGCCGCGCAGGCTCACGAGATCGTCGGGCGGACGTTCAACCTCGGCTCGCCCAAGCAGCTCCAGCAGATCCTCTTCGACGAGCTCGGCCTGCCGAAGACCAAGAAGATCAAGACTGGTTACACCACTGACGCCGACGCGCTGGCCTGGCTCGCGGTCCAGTCCGACCACCCGCTGCTGCCGGTGCTGCTGCGGCACCGCGACGTGGCCCGGCTCAAGACCGTAGTCGACTCGCTGCTGCCGATGATCGACGATGCCGGCCGCATCCACACCACGTTCAACCAGACCATCGCGGCGACCGGGCGGCTGTCCTCCACCGACCCGAACCTGCAGAACATCCCGATCCGCACCGCGGAGGGTCGCCAGATCCGCCAGGCCTTCGTCGTCGGCGCCGGCTACGAGACGCTGCTGACCGCCGACTACTCCCAGATCGAAATGCGGATCATGGCGCATCTGTCCGGGGACGAGGGCCTCATCGAGGCGTTCGGCTCCGGCGAGGACCTGCACACCTTCGTCGCGGCGGAGGCGTTCGGCCTGCCCGTCAGCCAGGTCGATCCGGAACTTCGCCGACGGATCAAGGCCATGTCCTACGGGCTCGCCTACGGGCTGAGTGCCTTCGGGCTCGCCTCGCAGCTCGGCATCGCCCCGGACGAGGCCCGCGAACACATGGACGCCTACTTCTCCCGTTTCGGCGGGGTGCGGGACTTCCTGCGCGGGGTCGTCGAGCAGGCCCGACGCGACGGCTACACCGAGACCATTCTCGGGCGTCGCCGCTACCTGCCCGACCTGACCAGCGACAACTCCCAGCGCCGGCAGATGGCCGAACGGATGGCACTCAACGCCCCGATCCAGGGCTCGGCCGCCGACATCATCAAGATTGCAATGCTCGGGGTGGACCGGGCGCTGCGGGCTGGTGGTCACGTCTCCCGGCTGCTGTTGCAGGTACACGACGAGCTCGTCCTGGAGATCGCTCCCGGCGAGTACGCGGACGTCGAGCGCCTCGTCCGGGCGGAGATGACCTCCGCCTACACCATGTCGGTACCCCTGGACGTCAGCGTCGGCTCCGGCCGGACCTGGGACGACGCCGCCCACTGACCGGGGCGCGCCGCAACGGGCCGGCGGGCGGGATACCGCGAATATCGTGATGTGTTCCTGCACGACCGGCGCCGGCGGTGGGATGGAGCTCGCTCCGGTATTCGCGACTTCCGCGGGATTTGTTACGCGGCATGTTCGTCGTCGCTGGTCGGTGAAGTGCCGATTCGCGAACAATGCTCGCACCACGAATCGTCCGAGCACGGTGGAAGATGTCGCCCCAGTGGGTAGGCCCCTTGCGACGCCCGCTGGGATTCGCATCCGTCGCTGGCTGGGCGCCGTCGCCCGGTTGGCGTGGAGCGACGCCTGCTCAAGCCCGGTTCCGCGGACCTGGCCCCCGTGGTCGACATTCGTGGGGCGCTGCCCCACCGGGCCTGGGTGACGGGGGGAGGGGCGCATTTCGTGTACAGCGACCATGCCTACGTTGACCGTGCGCGGCTGCTGATCCTTGTGCCGCTCGGCGGGGTCATGTTGTTTCTGCTGGTGCTGTTGGTGCCAGGTTCGCCGGGTCGCCTGCGCTGGCAGAGCACCGTCGCGGTCGTGGTGGCGGTGGCCAACGTGGTCGCCGGGCTGGTCGCGCAGCCACGACGCATCTGGGTCGCCCCGGTGGCGGCCCTCACCTTCGCGGCGGTGCTCGCGCTGGGCGTCGCCGAAGCCCCGTCGCCAGGCGCCGCCGGAATGTACCTGCTGTGGTTCCCACCGCTGTGCGCATCGGTCGCCCTCATCCGGACGGGCGCTGCCGTGCTGGTCGTGGGCCTGATCGTCGTCGCCCTGCTGGCCGGCACGGCCGCCCATGGCGATGTCGTCGGCATGGGCGCACTGGCGATCTCCGGCGCGCTGTGCACGATCATGGTCGGCGTGATCGTGAAGGGCCTGTTCCGGGTGCGACTGCCACCGAAGGAGACGGACACTCTCACCCGGCTGCCCAACCGCCGGGGAATTCTTGAGCGGGGCGAGCGCGCGGTGGCGGCCATTCGGGCCTCCGGGCGGGATGCGGTTCTCGTCCTGGTCGACATCAATCACTTCCGCGAGTTCAACGACGCGCTGGGGCACGCCGGCGGAGACCGGCTCCTGCAGTCCGTCGCGGGGGCGCTGGGCCGGCTCACTCCCAGCCCCGCCATCGTCGGCCGGGCAGGCGGGGACGAGTTCGTGCTCATCTATGAGGCACCGGCCATGACCTCGGCGGCGGCAACGGCCGGATCGAAGGAATGCCGCGCGCTCGGCCAGCAGATTCTTCGCGACCTGCAGGGGCCGTTCGAGGTGGACGGGGTCGACGTCGCCGTCGATGCGTCGGCCGGAATCGTCGTCGCCCCGCACGCCCGCACGACGGTGGCGGAACTGCTGGCCTTCGCCGACTCGGCGTTGGCGCGGGCCAGGCGAACGGGGGAGAGCATCGGGGTCTGGGACCCGGCGATCGTCGGCGTGCAGCCTGAGGAGATCGCGTTGTACGCCGACCTGTGCGTCGCGATCGAACGCAACGAGCTGGTCCTGTACTACCAGCCGCTGCAGTCGGCGCATTCCGGCACGATCGTCGGGGCCGAGGCGCTGCTGCGGTGGCAGCATCCGACGCGTGGGCTGCTTCCACCCGGAGCGTTCCTGCCGATGGCCGAGCGCTCGACGATCATCTCGGATCTGACCGGCTGGGTCCTCAACGAAGCGTGCCGGCAGTGCGCGGCCTGGGCCAGGGCGGGTCTGCACCTGGTGGTCTCGGTGAACCTCTCCCCGCGCATGCTGGTGCTCGACGATCTGCCGCAACGCATCGTCGGTGCCCTGTCCGCGCACGGTCTGGCCGGCCGGTCCCTCACGCTGGAGATCACCGAGAGTGTGCTGGTCGCCGACCCGGCCCGGGCGGCGACGATCCTGCGTGAGCTGCGGGCGAAAGGAATCAATCTGTCGTTGGACGACTTCGGCACCGGCTACAGCTCGATGGAGATCCTCAACGCGCTGCCCTTCAACGAGGTCAAGGTGGACCGCGGCTTCGTCACCGACGCGAGCGGCAACCTGCCCGCCGCGGCGATCGTGCGCTCCGTGGTCGACCTGGGACACCGGCTTGGGCTGCGGGTGGTCTGCGAAGGTGTGGCGAGCCAGCGCACCCTCGCCATGATGATCGATCTGGGGTGTGACCTGCTTCAGGGCGAGGCCGTGTCGGACCCGCTGCCAGCGGCGCGGCTGTCGGCCCTGCTGCGCTCCCGCGCTCCGTTCGCCGCCACGGGGTCCGCCGCCACGGGGTCCGCCGCCACGGGGTCCGCCGCCACGGGGTCCGCCGCCACGGCGGCCGCGGCCGCTCCGGACCGGCGAGCGGCTCATTGCGGCCCGGACCAGGCGGCGCAGTCCCGGCCGGGCGAGCCGGAGCGATCCGTCCGGGCCGACAGAGCCGCCGACTGCGCCGCCGAGTCCGCTGCCTGCGGCCCGGCTGCGAGCGATCTGTCCGATCACACCAAGCTTGTGGCTCTGGGTAATCACCATGTCCTGCGCGCCGCGCCGGAGCCGGCCTTCGATGACCTCGCGTCGATCGCGGCGCGGTCCACCGGCTGCTCGGCGGCCGCGATCGTCTTTCACGGCAGCCAGGGGGTGTGGTCGAAGACGCGCGTCGGACATGCCTCGTCGATCCTCGCGGAACAGTGCGGCATCGGCGCCCGGGTCGTCGCCGAGCGCGCGATCGTGGAGATCCAGGACCTCGCGGCCGGCGCCGGCCGACGGTATCGCCGTTACGCGGCCGACGAACAGATCAGGTTCGCGGCCGGCATGCCCATCGCGGCGACGGACGGGCAGGTCGTCGGCGCGCTGGTCGTGGTAGACCGGATGCCGCGCCGGCTCACGTCCGAACAGCGGGCCAACCTGGTCGACCTGTCCCGCCAGGTGATGTCTCTGCTCGACGCCCGCCGGGAGGCCACGGCCTTCCGGGCCGTCGCCGGCGCGCTGGCCGATCTCGACCGCCTCTCGTTCCCCCACGACCTGGACCGGGCCGGCAGGATCATCACCACCGTCGCCCGGGCGCTGCTCGACGCGACCGAGGTCTCGCTGATGACGGCGAAGGTGCCGGGCTCGACGTTCTACCAGGTGGTCGGGTGCAGCGCCGCTCCCGGCACGGTGCCGATGGTCGCCGTCGGCGAGCAGCACCACCGCGACCACACCGTCATGATGGAGCAGGTGATGCGCACGCAGTGCCCGGTCTTTCTCCGGGACGCGTGTGCCTCTCCGTTGATGACGCCCGAGTTCCTGGATCCACTCAAGATCGGCTCGGTGTTCGTGCTGCCCCTGCCCGGTGAGGGTGGCCTGCTCGGCGTGATCGGAGCCCGCTGGGACAGCATCCGCGAGAACGTCGATCCGCTGACCGTCCGTGCGCTCACCGTGCTGGCCCGCCAGGCGGCTCACACCCTCATCCGGCTGCGTGCCGGCCAGGACGAGACGAGCCTCCCCGCCTTCGCGGACGCGGGCCAGCCACCCACGGGCTCGGCCCTCAACCTGTGACGCCGACAGCACGCCACGCCTCATCGACCGCCGCGCGTTCCGGCGCGCCGAACAGCACCCCGGCCTGGCGGCTGGTGGCGGCGGCGAAGGTCCGGAAGGTCGCGTTCGGCCGCACCTGGCCGGCGCGCAGGCTCTCATACCAGATCCGGCCCGCCTTCTCCCACGCGAAGCCGCCGAGAGCGGTCGCGGCAAGGTAGAAGGCGTGGTTCGGGATGCCGGAGTTGATGTGCACCCCGCCGTTGTCCATCGTCGTCCGCACGTAGTCGTCCATGTGCGCGGGCTGGATGTCATCCCCGAGTACCGGATCGTCGTAGGCGGTGCCGGGGGCCTTCAGCGACCGCAGGGCCACGCCGCGCACCGCGTCGGTCAGCAGTCCCGCGCCGATCAGCCAGTCGGCCTCCTCGGCCTTCTCGCCCCGGGCGTACTGCTTCACCAGGGAACCGAACACATCGCTGATGGACTCGTTGAGGGCTCCGGACTGGTTGAGATACATCAACGCGGCCTCGTCCTCGGTCACGCCGTGGGTCAGCTCGTGCCCGATGACGTCCAGCGAGCCGGTGAAGCTGCGGAACAGCTCCCCGTCCCCGTCGCCGAAGACCATCTGCCGACCGTTCCAGAACGCGTTGTCGTAGTGGTCGCCGTAGTGCACGGTGGCCAGCAGGGCCATTCCCTCGTCGTCGATGGAGTCGCGGCCGAGGACGGCGGAGAAGAAGGCGAAGGTCGCGCCGAGTCCCTCGTATGCCTCGTTGACCGCGGTATCCGCCACGGCGGAACCGTCCTCGACGCGCACGAGCCGCCCTGGCAGCGTCTCGGCGCCCGCAGCGTCGGAGACGGACCGGCGCGGGCCGGCCTGCGCCACGGGCCAACGCGGCTCGACGCCTCGGCGCGCGGCGCGCAGCCGGGCGTTGTGGTCGCGAAGAGTGCGGTGCGAGCCGTCCTGGATCAGGGTGGACAACGCCCAGGACCGCTGCTGGTCGCTGCCGTTGCGGACGATTCGTTCGAGGACGTGCGGCGGAACGGCGCACGCCGCGGTGGGGCGCAGTCGGTGCATGGTCGGCTCCGGGGGTAGGGGGCGACGACCGGGTGGAACCCGGTGACCTGCGGGCGGCCTGGCTGAGGCCACCCGCGTTCGCCCCTGCTACTCCTCCGCTGACATGTCCAGAGAGTCACGGTTTGCATGCGGGAAGTGGTTGTCGGGGTACGGCGTGGCGTGAGCACTACCCAGCGGGCGGTCGGCGCCGTGGCGCCGCGATCGCAGGAGACGCAGGGCCCGACCGCCGACCAGTCGGACGATCGCGAGGGCGAGCCCGCCGAGTACGAACCAGGTCATGCGCGCGTCCAGCCAGTCGACGCCGTCACGCATCCACGGCGTCACCGCCCGTGCCGCGCTCAGGTAGACCAGGCTGGACAGTGCCGAGCCCGGCACCAGAAACCGCAGGAAACGCCGCATCGGCACGCCGGCGGCACCGAGCGCCGCGTCCACGGCGACGTTGGTGTTCACCAGGCAGAACCACAGCAGCGGCGTCTGGGTGCTCGGCCGGGTGAGCGCGGCGACCAGCCGGCCGCCTCCCATCGACCGAAGCAGCAGCGAGCGAACGTTGTTGCGGGCCAGGGCGTAGTACCCGACGTCGAGCAGGCAGCGCAGCACCGTGGCGATCAGCAGCGCTGGCAGGAACGGCACCGAACCGCCGACCAGCACCAGCACCCCCCACGTCGGCCGCAGGGCGATGAGCAGCAACGGCGCCGGCCCGACGAGGACCGGCAGCAGCACGAGCCCCAGCCAGCCGAGCCCCAGCAGTGTCCCGGTGAGCAGCACGGGCCACAGATGATGGATGACCCGCGCGACCCGCCCCAGCCTGCCGGCGGCGGCGGTCTGGGGCGCGGGCGGGGCGGCCGGGGGCAGCGCGACGCCGGAAGTGACTCCCGCGCCGGCGTCGTCCACGGCCCTCAGTCTGCCAACGGCAGCGGCGGAGTCGGCACGCCGATCCGTCGGCGCGCGCGGCCCACCGGACTGGCAGACTCGGCAGGGTGTTCACGGTGGGCCTGACAGGTGGGATCGGTTCGGGCAAGAGCGCGGTGTCGGCGCGCCTGGCTGCCCGCGGAGCGGCAGTGATCGACGCGGATCGGATCGCGCGGGAGGTGGTCGCCGCGGGCACCCTCGGGCTCGCCGCGGTGCTCGCCGAGTTCGGCCCGGACGTCGCGGCGCCGGACGGCAGCCTGGACCGTCCGGCGCTCGGCCGGGTCGTGTTCGCCGACCCCGCGGCCCGCGGCCGGCTGGAGGCGATCGTCCATCCGCTGATCCGGTCGGAGACGCAGCGGCGCATCGCCGGGCTTGCCCCGGGCGGGATCGCCGTGCACGACATTCCGCTGCTCGTCGAGACGGGGGCGACCGGCACCTACGATCTGGTGCTGGTCGTCGAGGCGCCGTGCGAGCTGCGGCTGAGCCGGCTCGCCGAGCGCGGCCTGCCGCGGGAGGAGGCCCTGGCCCGGATGGCGTCGCAGGCGAGCGACGAGCAGCGCCGCGCCGCCGCCGATCTCGTCATCGACAACGGCGGCAGCCTGGACGACCTCGACTCCCGCGTCGCCGAGGTGTGGGGGGAGCTGCTGACCCGCCGCGACGCCAAGGTCGCCGCCGGTTAGACCCCGCGCCGCACCGGCGCCCGCCTACTGGACGCCGGCGGCGCCCATGCCGCGCAGTTCCTTCTTCAGCTCGCCGATCTCGTCGCGCAGTCGGGCGGCCAGCTCGAACTGCAGCTCCCGGGCCGCTTCGTGCATCTGGTCGTCGAGCTGGCGGATGAGCTGGGCCAGCTCGTGCGACGGCATGCCGGCGAGCTCGGCGGCGTACCTGCCGACCAGGTCGTCGCGGCCGCCGCGGGACTTCATCCCGGGCACCGGAGCCCTGCCACGGGACCGCGCCCGCCCGCCGCCGCCGACCAGCTCACCCTCGGCCGACTCGCGGACCATGTCGTCGAGGATGTCGACGACCTTCTTGCGCAGCGGCTGCGGATCCAGGCCCCGCTCGGCGTTGTACGCCATCTGCTTCACGCGGCGCCGGTTCGTCTCCTCGATCGCGTGCCGCATCGACGGGGTGACCTTGTCGGCGTACATGTGCACCTGACCGGAGACGTTGCGGGCCGCGCGCCCGATCGTCTGGATCAGGGACTTGTCGGAGCGCAGGAAGCCCTCCTTGTCCGCGTCCAGGATGCTGACCAGCGACACCTCGGGCAGGTCGAGGCCCTCCCGGAGCAGGTTGATCCCGACGAGGACGTCGAACTCGCCGCGGCGCAGCTCGGTGAGCAGCTCCACCCGGCGCAGCGTGTCCACCTCGCTGTGCAGGTAGCGGACCCGGATGCCGTGTTCGAGCAGGTAGTCGGTCAGGTCCTCGGACATCTTCTTGGTCAGCGTGGTGACCAGGACCCGCTCGTCGCGCTCGGCGCGCAGCCGGATCTCGTGGACGAGGTCGTCGATCTGCCCCTTCGTCGGCTTGAGGATCACCTCCGGGTCGAGCAGGCCAGTGGGCCGGATGATCTGTTCGACCACGCCGTCGGCCCGGCCCAGCTCGTACGGCCCGGGGGTGGCGGAGAGGTAGACGGTCTGGCCGATGCGCTCCAGGAACTCCTCGAAGCGCAGCGGGCGGTTGTCCATCGCGCTGGGCAGCCGGAAGCCGTGCTCGACCAGGTTGCGCTTGCGGGACATGTCGCCCTCGTACATCCCGCCGATCTGCGGGACGGTCACGTGTGACTCGTCGATCACCAGCAGGAAGTCCTCGGGGAAGTAGTCGAGCAGGGTGTGCGGCGCGGTGCCGCCCGCCCGGCCGTCGATGTGCCGCGAGTAGTTCTCGATCCCGGAGCAGAACCCGACCTGGCGCATCATCTCGATGTCGTAGGTGGTCCGCATCCGCAGGCGCTGGGCCTCCAGCAGCTTGCCCTGGCGCTCCATCGTGGCGAGGCGTTCCTCCAGCTCCACCTCGATGCCGGCGATCGCCCGCTCCATCCGCTCCGGTCCGGCGACGTAGTGGGTCGCCGGGAAGACGAAGATCTCCGGCACCTCGCGGACGATCTCGCCGGTGAGCGGGTGCAGGTAGGTCAGCCGCTCGATCTCGTCGCCGAACATCTCGACGCGGACGGCGAGTTCCTCGTAGACCGGGAACACCTCCACGGTGTCCCCGCGGACGCGGAAGGTGCCCCGGGTGAAGGCCAGGTCGTTGCGGGCGTACTGGACGTCGACGAAGCGGCGCAGCAGCACGTCCCGCTCGATCACGTCACCGACCCGCAGGCGGACCATCCGGTCGATGTACTCCTGCGGCGTACCGAGGCCGTAGATGCAGCTGACGCTGGCGACGACGATCGTGTCGCGGCGGGTGAGCAGGCTCATCGTGGCCGAGTGACGCAGCCGCTCGACCTCCTCGTTGATCGACGAGTCCTTCTCGATGTAGGTGTCGGTCTGCGCGATGTACGCCTCGGGCTGGTAGTAGTCGTAGTACGAGACGAAGTACTCGACGGCGTTGTTCGGCAGCAGCTCGCGGAACTCGTTGGCGAGCTGGGCGGCGAGCGTCTTGTTCGGAGCCATCACCAGCGTCGGGCGCTGCAGCCGCTCGACCAGCCAGGCCGTCGTCGCGGACTTGCCCGTGCCGGTGGCACCGAGCAGGACCACGTTGGACTCGCCGGCCTCGATCCGTCTGGCCAGCTCGTCGATGGCGGCCGGCTGGTCACCGGCCGGGGCGTAGTCGGAGATGACCTCGAACGGGGCGCGCGTCCGCTCGAGGTCGGTGGTGGGCCGTTCGAACGTTGTGCTCACGTCCTCCAGAACACCACAGACCTCCGACAGTTTCCCCGCGGCTTGCCCGTGGCCGGCTCAGGCGCCGGCCGGATCCCAGCCGAGCAGCCGGGCGCCGAGCACCGCGGTCTGCAGGACGTAACGGTCCGTCGGCGAGGTCGGGTCGTGCCGGGTCAGGGCGTGGATGCGGTCGAGCCGGTAGGTCAACGCCCGCACCGACAGGTGCAGTCGGCGCGCCGCGGCCAGCGCGACCCCGCCGGTGGTGAAGTAGGCGTCGAGGGTGTCGATCAGCGGGCCGGCGCCGCCGCGCGCGGCACGCAGCGGCGCGAGCACCGCCTCCACCAGCTCCGCCAGGGCCTCCCGGTCGCGGGCCAGCACCTTGTAGATGAGCAGATCGTCGGTGTGCACCACGGTGCCGTCCAGGCCGAGGCTGCCGGCCAGCTCCGCGGCGGAGCGGGCCTCCTCGAACCCGATGCGCACGCCGGCTACGCCGCTGCGCGCGCGGCTCACCCCGATCCGCCAGACCAGCCCCGGTTCCGCCCGCAGCCTGCTGGCCAGCGCCGCCACGGGTGCCATCGACCCGGGCGGCGGAACGGACGCGGGCAGTGGGGAGAAACCGGGTCGGCCGGTGTCCGGTCCGTCCGCCCGGCGCCGTCCCGACGGCCGGGTGGACCGCCGCGGCGCCGGTCCGGCCGGGTCCCCGTCGGCTGCCGAGCTCGCGGCACTCGAGCGGCTGACGGCGGCGGGCGGCGGGTCGAGGAGGAGCTCGGACGGGACGTGGACGACGCAGACGAGCAGGCCGTCGCGGGTCGCGACCAGCGGCTCCGTGGCGCTGCGGTCGCGCAGGATGCCCTCGGCGGCCCTGGTCAGCGCGCGGCCGTCGAGAAATCGGCGGTTGCCGGCGACCACCAGCACCGTGTGCGGTGCCTCCAGCCGCAGGCCGAACGCCCCGGCCCGTTCGAGTAGCTGGCCGACCGCGGAGGTGCCGGTCAGCAGGTCGTCGACCAGCTCGCGGCGCAGCGCCTCCTCCGAGCGGGCGCGCGCGGTCCGCGCCGCCTCGTAACCCTCGCAGACCGCCGCGACCGCGTCGTCGCTGGCCCGCAGCACGGCCGAGGCGGCGGCCCGGGTCCGGGACACGGCGCCGACGGACTCGCCGGCCGAGCGCCGCGCCGCGGCGAGCTCCGCCGGCTCCAGCAGGGTGTCCCAGGCACGGCTCGCCTCGCGGGCGGTGCGGTCGGCGGCGCGCACCGCCGGCAGTGATGGCCAGATCCGCCAGGTCGCGGACAGGTAGAGGTCGACCAGGGCCCGCAGTGACGCCCCGGACTCGGCGGCCGCCTGGCCCAGGGCCCGGAACGCGTCGAGCTCGGCGCGGGTGAGCCGCCGTCCGCTGTGCGCCGCGGAGGCGAGGACGTCGAGATAGTCGCCGAGGAGCCCGGCATGCAGCCGGGAGTCGGCAGCCGCGAGGACGGCCGCGCGGGGCAGCCGGGTCAGGCTCGTTTCCGGCAGGCCCAGGGGAAGATCTTCGTCGAACGTGGTCACATCAACCGTTTCGTCCGCTTCATCCACCTGTGTGTCTCCCGCAGATCGCTGCCGAAGCTCGGCAGCGAAATCATAGGCGAACTCGCGCACTTCGTGCGGTGTCTGCCGGGACGACGAAGGGCACGCTAGACGTTGGAAAGAACAGTTGGACCGAACCGGGGCCGGCCGTCGAAGTCGGCCCCGAGCAGCACCGAAAGGAGTCTGAGCGGACATGGCCACCCACGACGCGACCAGGCGGGGAGGGCTTCCGCCGATCACGGTGCGTCCGGGACTCGCCGTCTCGGCGACCGTCGTCACCGTCCTGCTCGGTGCCCTCACCCTGCCGGCGACCGTTCCTGACCGCCCCGGTTTCGCCTATTTCTGCGGTGGGCTCATCGGCGCGGTGCTGCTCGTCGGCATCCTGATGGGCGCCGATCTGGTGCGGGCGCGTGCCGCCCGCCGGGCGGGACTCTCGGTCGTCGGCATCACCCTCGGCGCCTTCGGAAGCCGGCTGGCGGTGGCTCCGCCGGCGCCCGCCCCGCAGCTCGCGGCGGCGCACCCGGCCGGCGTGCGGGGGGTGGGCGGCAGGGACTCGCTCGGCATCGGCGTCGACCTCGTCTCGCCGACCGGTGCGGACCTTCCTGCCGGAACCCGCCCGTGGGGGCCGGAGGACGCCATCCGCATCGAGGCCAGGCTGGCCCGCGCCGGGCTGGCGGTCACCGCGCTCGCCGGCGCAGTGCTCATGACCCTCGGCGCGCTCGCGCCGAGCGGCACCCTCGCCCTGGCCGCCCAGGTGGCCCTGTGGGTGGGAACGTTCGCCCTGCTGGTGACGGTCGTGGACGCGCTGCCCTCGCCGCGCAGCGCCGGCGGGCGGCTGATCGCCGCTCGGGTGCTGCGCCGCACCGGCAGCCGGGAGCGGGCCGAGCGGGCCGTCTCCCGTGCCGGCGTCGCCACCGGCTGGGCCCTGATCATCGCCGGCGCCGTGGGCGTGTTCGTCGTCGGCTTCGTGGCGTTGTGGGCGGCCCTGCTCGGCTGGCTCGCCCTGGGCACGTCCCGGCTGGCGCAGTCCCAGCAGCGCACCGAGGCGGCGCTCGCCGGCCTCGTCGCGCGGGACGTGATGACACCCGCGCCGCCCACGCTGTCGTCCTGGTCGACCGTGGACGATGCCCTCGATGAGGTCGTGCTACCCGCCCACCGCGCCGTGTTCGGGGTGGTGGACTTCGACGGTGCCCTGGCCGGGATCGCCCTGCTGCGCGACCTCGCCGCCGTGCCCATGGACGATCGCGACCTGGTCCGGGTCAACCGGGTCGTCGTCCCGCTGTCCATGGTGGCCACGGCCGAGGCGACGGACCCGCTGGCCGACCTGCCCGCGCGCCTGATCGAGCGGCCGGCCGCCGGCTGCGTGATCGTGGTCGACCGGACCGACGCGGGCGGCTCGCGGATGATCGGCACCGTCGGCCCGGCCGAGCTCAGCCAGGCGATCGAGACCGCGCCGCTGCGCGGCCGTGCCGCCGGGGCCCTGCGTCCCGGCAACATCTGGCGCTGATCAACCGGTGCGGGCCGGTCGCCCGGCCCGCACCGATCGACGCTCTCCTGTCGTTCCCGCAGACCGTCACCGCCAGGCCAGCGCAGGCGGTCTGCCTTGACGCGGCCACCCCTAGCTACCAAAAGTCACCGTCCAGTCGCTACGCGATGTGGATCGGTGGCGACCGTGACCCGAAAGAGCATGCCCCGACCGGCCGCTGGCAACGCAGCCCGGCCGCTCGGGCGAACCCTCCGCCCGACCCGTCCGCCCCGGCCAGTACGGGGCACCACGTTGGAGACGCCCGTGCACGTGCCCCTGTGGGCCTGGATCGCCTTTCTCGGCGCGCTTCTGGTCCTGCTGTCCGTCGACCTCCTCGCGCACCGCAAGGCCCATGTGATCGGTTTCCGGGAGGCCGCCTGGTGGAGCCTGCTGTGGGTGTCGTTGGGGCTGGGTTTCGCCGCGGTGATCTGGGCCTGGCAGGGTCCGGACGCCGCCGGCCAGTACACCGCGGCCTGGCTGCTGGAAAAAAGCCTGTCGGTCGACAACCTGTTCGTTTTCGCCCTGATCTTCTCGTATTTCCGGGTACCGCGCGCCTATCAGCACCGGGTGCTGTTCTACGGCGTGCTCGGTGCGCTGGTACTGCGTTTCTTCTTCATCTCCGCCGGCATCGCGCTGCTCGACCGGTTCAGCTTCGTCATCTACGTGTTCGGCGCCTTCCTGATCTTCACCGCGCTGAAGATGCTGCGCGACGACGGGGTGGAGCTGGATCCCGGGAAAAGCCGGGCCGTCAGGGCACTGCGCCGGGTCATGCCGGTGACCGACGAATACCAGGGGCAGCGGTTCCTCCTTCGGCGCGCGGGTCGGCTCACGGCGACGCCGCTGCTTGCCGTCCTGGTCGCGATCGAGACGGCGGACGTGCTGTTCGCCGTCGACTCGGTGCCGGCCGCGCTGGGCGTCACCGACGAGACGTTCCTCGTGTTCACCAGCAATGCACTGGCGATCCTCGGGCTGCGGTCGTTGTTCTTCCTGTTGTCCGGCCTGCTGGAACGCTTCCACCACCTGGCGACCGGTCTGGCCTTCGTGCTTGCGTTCATCGGCGTCAAGATGCTGCTGACCGACGTGTGGCACATGCCGATCGCGCTGTCCCTCGGAGTGATCGCCGTGGCGCTGGCCGTCTCGGTGATCTGGTCCCTGCGCACCGAGCCCCCGGCGCCGGCGCAGCTGCCCGGCCCGGGCGAGGCCGGGTCGGAGGTCCAGGACTCGGAGGTCCAGGACTCGGAGTTCCAGGATTCGGAGGTCCAGGATTCGGAGTTCCAGGACGAGGAGGACGGCGCGGGCGCGGCGCAGGAGCAGCCCGCCCGAGCGGCGGACCGCTGACCGCGCCCGCGCTGTCCGTGCGGCCGGGTCCCCCTGGTGGGGGAGAGCTGTCAGGTGGGCAGGGACGGCTCGCTGTGCGCGCCCGGCGCGGCGGGCCGCCGGAGCCGGCGCGGACCCGGCGGGGGAGCGGTGAAGAACATGAACGGATCGCGTTCGGCCATGGGCAGCCCGGTGTTCACCGCCCGGGAGATGCGGTCCCAGCGGAACCAGCGTGGGCCCCGCCGCTCCAGGCACCAGGCGAGCAGATACCACTGCCCGCCGGTGAGGGCGAGCATGTGCGGCTCGACGCGACGGCCGAGGGTGCGGCTGCCAGCGGCATCCTGGTAGTCGATCGCCAGCACCCGGTGGCTCCGCAGCGCCTCCTCGACGGCGGCGGTCAGGGCGGAGCGCACCAGGGCCGGTGGCCCGGACCGCCCCCGGGACGCGACCTCGGCGATCTGCCGCTGCTCGGTGGGCGGCAGGGCGTCGAGCAGCTTCTCCAGCGCGGTCGCGCCGTCGCGGCTCAGCGGGCCGGCCGCGGCCATGGTCAGCGCGCCGGCGGCCGCCACGGCCTGGCCCTGGGTGAACGCCAGCGGCGGCAACGTCGCGTGCTCCGCCAGGACGTATCCACCGCCCGGTCCGGAGATCCCACTGACGGGCACGCCGACGCCCTGAAGGGCGAGCAGGTCCCGCCGGATCGTCCGTACACTGACGTCCAGTCGGGCGGCGAGGCTGGCTGCGGTGCGCCCGGCGGGTCCGGCCCGGCGCAACTCCTCGACGATCGCGGTCAGTCGATCTGGGTGCGGCATAGTTTCCACGTTGACAGGGCGTTGTCACGACCGATGGCGAAACGGCGGACTTCCGCAATCTCGCTGCCGCCGGAGCGCGGCCCGCGCCGGCGCGGTCGCCGGGTCGCCGCACCGGCAGCTCTGGCCCGGAACCGCCCGTGATTCTCCGCGCCCGCCCCGGCGGGTCGGCGCCGGCGCCGCTGGCGGCCGAGTCGGCCATCCCCTGCCGGGCGCTGCCGGGGATGGTCAGGTCGCCCGCTTTCACGGTTCTTTTCGACGTCACCACATGTGGCCGAGTCAGTCGTCCGTAAATTGTGTTCGCAGTGGGCAGAAGGTGATCCCTGGCGGCTCATTTCGAGCGACTTTCCGGTACCTGCTGATGTCATCTCGATAGCGCTTCGGTGAGGGGGGCGGAAGAGTGTCGCGCGACTCGCCGGGTAGGAATAACGCGGACCATCCCGGCGAGGTCGTTACTCTGGTGGCGATCGGTGTCCGGGCTGGTCGACCGGGACGGGTCGACCCCCCTGACCGCCCACGAACCGTTGACCGGCCGTCGATATGGCGGCACTACCGGATCTCCGATTGGTAACCATTGCCCGATGTGGCGGCGCATGCGTCCGGATATGTGTCGGACTCGATGACGCTCCGGGTTGCTCGGCGTCTGATTCCTCAGTAAAGGCGGATAATGCATAGTCTGTTGGCGGTCGTCGTTTCCCACGGAGGCTCCACCCATTTGCACCATTTGCTGTCCGGGCTGGCCGCCATTCGGGGCTGCCAGGTCACCCTGGTGGAGAACGGCCCGCTCGCCGGGCCGCCGGTCCCTGCCGGTGTCCGCGTGATCGAGGGGCAGGGCAACGTCGGTTACGGCACCGCCGTCAACCTCGCCGTCCGCGAGGCCGTTGAGTCCGGTACGCCGGCACACTGGCTGCTGGTCGTCAACAGCGACGTGACGATTCCCGACGACACCGCCGAGGTGCTACCCAAGCTCCTGTCCTGGTACCCGCCGTCCATCGACGTGGTCGGGTTCCCGTTCCTCGCGACGCCCGGCGGCGTGGCGGCCCGCTCCCAGGCGGTCCTGCCCACCCCGCGGACCAGCGCGTTCATCGCCCTTCGGGGTGAGACCGCCGCACTGGCCCGCTGGCCGCGACTGCGGTACCCCGTCGGCGCGTTCTTCGCCGTGCGGATGGAGACGTTCGTCCGCCTCGGTGGCTTCGACCCGGCCTTCTGGATGTACTACGAGGAGACCGACCTGTTCGCCCGGCTGCACGCGGCCGGCGGGCGGATCGCCTGGGCCGACGAGGAGTGGCCGGTCGTGCACGTCGGCGGGGAGACCGTCGGCCGCTCCGGCCTGCTGCACGCCGAACTGGGCCGCGCGGCCGCGCTCTACGCCCGCCGGCACCGCCTGAACGTCGGTTGGAGCTGGCCGGCGGTGCACGCCGGCCAACTTGGCCTGCTGACCGTGCGAAAGCTGGCCACCGGCCGTCCGCACGACGCGCTGCGCGCCGCCCGCATCCTCGCCGGCCTCGCCGGAGGTCTGGCCCGGCCGGCCTGGGAGCCCGCGGTCCGCTCCCGCTGGCGGGCGGTCGCCGCACCGGCCCGCGAAGGGATCGGCCGCCTTCCCGCGCGCAGTCTGCCGGTGGCCTTTGCCTCGACCGGTCCGAGGGCGGAGGCAGGGCGTCCGGGCGCCGCCGGCGCCGAGACCGCCGCCAGTCGGGTCGCGGTTCCCGCGCGGCCGCAACCGCCCTTCGGCGCCGCCAGGTCGGAGGCGGCGTGGCCGGCGGAGGCGGCGCGCTCTGGCTCGCGGGCTGCCTCGACCGCCGGACCGGACAGCCCGGCCGGGATCGGCGACACCCGCTCCCGCTGACCGGCCCGCTCACCAGGGTGTCGTCCGCATCCGGGCCGACCTCGCGACCACACGGTGACGGCCGGCCCGACGTCGCAGCCCGGGCGGCCGCGCGCACTGCGGTCGGGACCCGGCCGGCGCGGTCTGCCGGGAACCGGTGGCGCTCGGCGGGGCCGGCGAGCCGGTAATCTGTGCGCGCACCGGTACGGCTTCGGGGGCGCGTATGGAGCGTAATCGGGGTGTGGCGGGCAGGGCGGACCTGACTGCGGTCCGCACTCAGCGCGGACGCGGCCCGGCTCGCGGTCGGCTACTACTCCGGTTCGGTCACCCTGTGGGACGTCACGGGACGACCATGGTCGCCGCGGGGGCGGCGGACGGCTCGATCCTCCGCTGGGACCTCACCGCCCTGCGCGCCGCACGAGCCAACCCCGCGGCGTTCGCCTGCGCCATCACGGGCGGCGGGCTGTCCAGGTCGGAATGGATGCGTGACGTGGGTGCCACGCGCTACGTCGACACCTGCCCGGGTCCGGGCGGATCGGCCCCGCGGCCCCGGTCCTGACCGCGGGCTCTCGCCTCGGCGCGGGGAGTGCTGCCGCAGCTCCCGTCGATCGCGCTGGATCACCAGCCGCGGGCGCGCCATTCGGCGAGGTGGGGTCGTTCCGCGCCGAGGGTCGTGTCGTGGCCGTGGCCGGGGTAGATCCAGGTCGCGTCGGGTAGCGGACCGAACACCTTCTCCTCCAGGCCGTCCAGCAGCGAGGTGAAGTCGGCGGCGTTGCCGCGGGTGTTGCCGGGACCGCCGGGGAACAGGCAGTCGCCCGTGAACAGGTGCGGGTGGGCCGGGTCGGCGTCGTGGAGCAGGGCGATCGAGCCCGGGGTGTGGCCGACGAGGTGGATCGCCCGCAGGGTGACCCGACCGACGGCGATCTCGTCGCCGTCGTGCACGATCCGGGCCGTCGGCACGGGAATCGCCTCGGCGTCGTCGGCGTGGGCGACGGTGGTGGCGCCGGTGGCGGCGGTCACCTCGGCGAGGGCCTGCACGTGGTCGTGGTGCCGGTGGCTGGTCACGACCGTCGCGAGGCCGGCGTCGCCGATCAGCCCGAGCAGCGTCGCCGGTTCGTTGGCGGCGTCGATGAGCAGCTGCTCGCCGGTCTCGGTGCAGCGCAGCAGGTAGGCGTTGTTGTTCAGGGAGCCGACGGCCACCTTCGTCACCGTCAGTCCGGGCAGGACCCGCACATCCGCCGGGCCACCCACGGTGACCTCTCCGGTGTACGCGGCTCCGGGTCCGTTGTCGTTGCTCATGGGTGGTCTCCCGGGCATCGAAGGGAACACCATCCTTTCGCACGTGGTTGCGGTGCGTCGGAAGGCTCCGCCCGCGCGCGATCCGGCGAGGCGATGCGGGCGAACGGCCGTGCGAAAACTGTCGGACCCCATCCGTAGCATGGCGGCACCTGCCCGGGTCCGATTTTCGGAAGATCATGAGGATTCGACGATGGCCGACCGTCTTGTCGTGCGCGGCGCGCGTGAGCACAACCTCCGCGACGTCGATCTCGATCTGCCCCGCGACGGGCTGATCGTCTTCACCGGCATGTCCGGGTCCGGCAAGTCGAGTCTCGCCTTCGACACGATCTTCGCCGAGGGTCAGCGGCGGTACGTCGAGTCGCTGTCGGCCTACGCCCGCCAGTTCCTCGGCCAGATGGACAAGCCCGACGTGGACTTCATCGAGGGCCTCTCGCCCGCGGTCTCCATCGACCAGAAGTCGACCAACCGCAACCCGCGGTCCACCGTCGGCACGATCACCGAGGTCTACGACTACCTGCGGCTGTTGTTCGCCCGGGCCGGCCGGCCGCACTGCCCGAAGTGCGGGCGGCCGATCTCCCGGCAGACCCCGCAGCAGATCGTCGACCGGCTGCTCGAACTCCCCGAGGGCACCCGGTTCCAGGTGCTCGCGCCGGTCGTGCGCGGCCGCAAGGGGGAGTACCTCGACCTGTTCGCCGAGCTGCAGAGCTCCGGGTTCGCCCGGGCCCGGGTCGACGGCGCCGTCGTCGCGCTCACCGAGGCGCCGAAGCTCGAGAAGCAGCGCAAGCACACCATCGAGGTCGTCGTGGACCGGCTGGCGGCGAAGGCCTCGGCCAAGCGCCGCCTGACCGACTCGGTGGAGACGGCGCTGCGCCTGGGCAGCGGGCTGGTCCTCATCGACTTCGTCGACCGGCCGGCCGACGACCCCGAGCGCGAGCGGATGTACTCCGAGCATCTCGCCTGCCTCTATGACGATCTGTCCTTCGAGGAGCTGGAACCCCGGTCGTTCTCGTTCAACTCGCCGTACGGCGCCTGCCCCGACTGCAGCGGCATCGGCACCCGCAAGGAGGTCGACCCGGAGCTGGTCGTGCCCGACCCGACGCTGTCGCTGGCGCAGGGCGCCGTGGCGCCGTGGTCGAGCGGTCACAACAAGGAGTACTTCGAGCGGCTGCTCACCGCGCTCGCCGAGGACCTCAGCTTCCGGATGGACACGCCCTGGGAGGGCCTGCCGGAGCGGGCCCGCAAGGCGGTGCTGCACGGCAGCGGCGACACCGAGATCCACGTCGGCTACACCAACCGGTACGGCCGCAAGCGCTCGTACTACACCTCGTTCGAGGGTGTGATCGGATTCCTCGGCCGCCGGCACCGGGAAGCCGAGTCGGACAGCAGCCGGGAGCGCTACGAGGGCTACATGCGCGACGTGCACTGCCCGACCTGCCGCGGCGCGCGGCTGCGGCCCGAGTCGCTCGCGGTGACCATGGGCGGCCGGTCGATCGCCGAGGTGGCCGGGATGGCCATCGGCGAGTGCGCGGAGTTCCTGCGGGACCTGGAGCTCTCGGAGCGGGAGCGGACCATCGCCGGGCGGGTGCTCAAGGAGGTCGACGCCCGGCTGACGTTCCTGCTCGACGTCGGCCTGGACTACCTCTCCCTCGACCGGGCCGCCGGCACGCTGGCCGGCGGGGAGGCGCAGCGCATCCGGCTGGCCACCCAGATCGGGTCCGGTCTCGTCGGGGTGCTCTACGTGCTCGACGAACCGTCGATCGGCCTGCACCAGCGGGACAACCGCCGGCTCATCCAGACCCTGACCCGGCTGCGGGACCTCGGCAACACCCTCATCGTCGTCGAGCACGACGAGGACACCATCCGGGCGTCGGACTGGGTCGTCGACATCGGTCCCGGCGCCGGCGAGCACGGCGGGCGGGTCGTCGTCTCCGGGCCCGTCGAGGAGCTGCTGGCCAGCGAGGAGTCGATGACCGGCGCCTACCTGTCCGGCCGCCGGCAGATCCCGGTGCCCGACATCCGCCGCGTCCCGACGAAGGGCCGGGCGCTGACGGTGCACGGCGCCCGCGAGCACAACCTGCGCGACGTCACGGTGTCGTTTCCGCTCGGCTGCTTCGTGGCCGTCACCGGAGTGTCCGGTTCCGGCAAGTCGACGCTGGTCAACGACATCCTCGCCGCGGTCCTCGCGAACCGGCTCAACGGCGCACGGGAGGTGCCCGGCCGGCACCGCACCGTGTCCGGCCTCGACGAGCTGGACAAGGCCGTGCGCGTCGACCAGTCGCCCATCGGCCGCACCCCGCGGTCGAACCCGGCCACCTACACCGGCGTGTTCGACCACATCCGCCGGCTGTTCGCCGAGACCACCGAGGCGAAGGTGCGCGGGTACCAGCCAGGCCGTTTCTCGTTCAACGTCAAGGGCGGCCGCTGCGAGGCCTGCTCCGGTGACGGCACCATCAAGATCGAGATGAACTTCCTGCCGGACGTGTACGTCCCCTGCGAGATCTGCCATGGCGCCCGCTACAACCGGGAGACCCTCGAGGTCCACTACAAGGGCCGCAGCATCTCCGAGGTGCTGGACATGCCGATCGAGGAGGCCGCCGAGTTCTTCGCGGCGGTGCCCGCGATCGCCCGGCACCTGCGCACCCTCAACGACGTCGGCCTCGGCTACGTGCGCCTCGGCCAGCCGGCGCCGACGTTGTCCGGCGGGGAGGCGCAGCGGGTGAAGCTGGCCGCCGAACTGCAGCGCCGCTCCACGGGTCGAACGGTCTACGTGCTCGACGAGCCGACGACCGGCCTGCACTTCGAGGACATCCGCAAGCTGCTCGGCGTCCTCGGCCGGCTGGTCGACGCCGGCAACACCGTCATCGTCATCGAACACAACCTCGACGTGATCAAGTCGGCCGACTGGGTCATCGACATGGGGCCCGAGGGCGGCTCCGGTGGCGGCCGGGTCGTCGCCGAGGGCTCGCCGGAGACGGTCGCGGCGGTACCCGAGAGCCACACAGCGGTCTTCCTGCGGGAGATCCTGGGGGATCGGGTGGCCGCCGCACCGGCAGCCGGCAGGGGCGGGCGGGGACGGCCACTGGCCGAGGCCGCCGCCCGCTGAGCGGCTCCGCGGCCGGTCCGAGCGCTGGGGCCGGTCAGGTCTCCAGCAGGGTGGCCAGGACCGAGTCCAGTTCCTGTTCGGTGTGCTCCTGGCCGGTGGGCACGAGGCGTTCGGTGCGGTCCAGGAACTGCCGCAGCGACGTGGTCGAGACGACGACCACCGAGCGGCGGTCGCCGTCGACAAGGTCCAGCCGGACGCCGCGGTGGCCCTGGTCCGGCCCGATCCGCACGTCTCCATCACCGACGGCCTGCTCCAGGCCGGTACGCAGCGCATCGCGGGGCGCCACCCAGCTGCCCTGGGGCAGCGCGGGGTGCTCCGGCCTGGACACCAGCGACATCGACACGGCCAGCGGGTCGCAGGCGCGCCAGCAGAGCTGGAGCACCGTGACCCGTCCACGGCCTGCGCCGTCGTCGACGACGAACTCCGCCGTCACGTCCTTTCCAAGCACGAGCTGGCTCCCTCGGTTCGCTTGCCCGATGTGTCGAGGGTCGCAGCCCCTCGCCCCCGGCGCCAGCGGGGTCACCGCTGGCAGCGGAAAGTGTGTATATGGTCACCTTACGTTCTCCGGGTGAGCGCCGTCTGTCATCCCGCGACAACGGTACGGGGGCCCCGCCGTAGAGCCCGCACGCTATGCGTGATGAAATGGTTACGTGCAGGTGCAGCTCGGCCGGGATGATGGTCGCCGTAGGCTCGGTCCATGGCTGATCCGGCGTCCTACCGGCCCGCTCCGGGCTCGATTCCCGAGACCCCCGGCGTCTATCGATTCCGCGACGAGCACGGCCGTGTGCTCTACGTCGGCAAGGCCAAGAACCTGCGGGCCCGGCTCGCCAACTACTTCGCCGATCCGTACACCCTCCACCCCCGCACCCAGCACATGGTGCGCAGCGCGAGCGTCGTGGACTGGACCGTCGTCTCCACCGAGGTCGAGGCCCTCCAGCTCGAATACACCTGGATCAAGGACTTCGACCCGCGGTTCAACGTCCGGTATCGCGACGACAAGAGCTACCCGAGTCTCGCGGTGACCCTCCACGAGGAGTTCCCGCGCCTGCAGGTCATGCGGGGACCGAAGCGAAAGGGCGTGCGGTACTTCGGGCCGTACGCCCATGCCTGGGCCATCCGGGAGACCCTGGACCTGCTGCTGCGCGTCTTCCCGGCGCGAACCTGCTCGGCGGGGGTCTTCAAGCGGGCCGGCCAGGTCGGCCGGCCCTGCCTGCTGGGTTACATCGACCGCTGCTCGGCGCCGTGCGTCGGCCGCGTCGACGCCGCCGCCCACCGCGAGATCGTCGAGGACTTCTGCGACTTCATGTCCGGCCAGACCGGTCGCTACCTGCGCCGGCTGGAGCAGGACATGCGCCAGGCCGCCGAGGCGCAGGAGTACGAGCGGGCCGCCCGCCTGCGTGACGACGCCAGCGCCCTGCGCCGGGCCATCGAGAAGCAGGCCGTCGTGCTGCCCGACGGCACCGACGCGGACGTGGTCGCCCTCGTCGAGGACGAGCTGGAAGCCGCCGTGTCGATCTTCTACGTCCGGGGTGGCCGGGTGCGCGGCCAGCGCGGCTGGGTCGTCGACCGGCTCGACGAGGTCACCACCGCCGACCTCGTCGAACAGTTCCTCACCCAGGAGTATCTCGACGGAACCGCGCCGACCACCGGCCTCTCCGCCGTCACGGCGGGCGGCACCGACAGCACCGGCGAGGCCGGCGACGGCTCCACGGCGGCCGGCCGGCGGGTGCGCGGCGACGCGCCGCGCCCACCCGGAGTCGCGGCGGCGGATCTCGCCGGCACCGGCCTGCCGCGGGAGATCCTGCTGCCCGTCCTGCCGCCGGACGCCGACGCCGTGGCCGAGCTGCTCGGGGAGATCCGCGGCGGCCGGGTGGAACTGCGGGTGCCCCGCCGGGGAGACAAACGCACGCTGCTCGACACCGTCGAGCGCAACGCCCGCCAGACGCTGGCGCTGCACCGGACGAAGCGGGCCAGCGACCTGACGGCGCGCAGCCGCGCGCTGGCCGAGCTGCAGGAGGCCCTCGAACTGCCGGACGCGCCGTTGCGCATCGAGTGCTACGACGTGTCGAACATCCAGGGCGCCAACGTCGTCGCGAGCATGGTCGTCTTCGAGGACGGGCTGGCCCGCAAGTCCGAGTACCGCCGGTTCTCCATCCGCGGCGCCGCCCAGGACGACGTCGCGAGCATGTACGAGACGATCCACCGGCGGTTCTCCCGCTACCTTGCCGAGCGGGTCCGCACCGGCGAACTCGGCGACATCACCGACGCGGCCGGCGACGACGACGCAACGGCGCCCGCGACCGGCAGCGCGACCGCGACGGACCCGGACGAGGCCGGGCGCGGGCAGCCGATCGACCCGGAGACGGGCCGGCCCCGCCGGTTCGCCTATCCGCCGAACCTCGTGGTCGTCGACGGCGGGCCGCCGCAGGTCGCCGCCGCCGCCCGCGCCCTCGACGAGCTCGGGATCGACGCCGGCCCGGGCGGGGTGGCGCTGTGCGGGTTGGCGAAGCGCCTGGAGGAGGTCTGGCTGCCGGGCGACGCCGAGCCGGTGATCCTGCCGCGCACCTCCGAGGCGCTGTACATGCTGCAGCGGGTGCGGGACGAGGCACACCGCTTCGCGATCGCCTATCACCGGCAGAAGCGCTCCGCCGCGATGGTGGCCTCCGCGCTCGACGAGGTGCCGGGGCTCGGCGAGACCCGGCGCAAGGCGCTGCTGAAGACGTTCGGCTCGGTGGCGAAGGTGCGCGCGGCGAGCGCCGAGGAGATCGCCGGGGTGCCCGGCATCGGTCCGCGGACCGCGCAGGCGGTCGTCGCGGCGCTCGCCCGCTCCGCGCCGGGCGGCGCCGACGCACCCGCGCCCGCCGTCAACGCGGCCACCGGTGAGATCCTCGACGACGCGCCGCCGGGTGACCACGGCGGCGGCACCGCCGGCGACGCGGCCGGTGGTCCCGACCACGTCGACGCGGGACGGACACCATGACCACTCCCACCCTGGACCTCGCCATCATCACCGGCCTGTCCGGCGCCGGGCGCAGCACGGCGGCGAAATGCCTGGAGGACCTCGGCTGGTTCGTCGTCGACAACCTGCCGCCCGCGCTGCTGTCCACGATGGCCGAGCTCGGCCATCGCTCCGGCGGCGCCGTCAGCCGGATCGCGGTCGTCGTCGACGTCCGCGGCCGGGCGTTCTTCTCGGACCTGCGGGCCGCGGTCGCCGCCCTCGACGCGCGCGGCATGCACCCGCGGATGCTGTTCCTGGAGGCCAGCGACGACGCACTGATCCGCCGGTTCGACCACGTCCGCCGGCCGCACCCGCTGCAGGGCGACGGGCGGGTCGTCGACGGCATCGGCCGGGAACGGGCGCTGCTCGCCGAGCTGCGCGGCGAGGCGGACCTGGTGCTCGACACGACGGACCTGAACGTGCACGAGCTGCGGGCCAAGATCGATGCGGCGTTCGGGCAGCCGGACGCCCGGCGGCTCAACGCCACCATCGTCTCGTTCGGCTACAAGTACGGGCTGCCGCTGGACGCCGACCTCGTCGCCGACTGCCGGTTCCTGCCCAACCCGCACTGGGTGGAGGAGCTGCGCCCGTACACCGGCCGGGATCCGCAGGTGCGCGACTACGTCCTCGCCCAGCCCGGCGCGGTGGCGTTCCTCGACCAGTACGCGGCGCTGCTGCGGCTGGTGGGGGAGGGCTACGCGCGGGAGGGCAAGCGGTACCTGACCCTGGCCGTCGGGTGCACCGGCGGCAAGCACCGCAGCGTCGCGATGGCCGAGCAGATCGGTTCGCGCCTCGCCGCCGACGGCGTCGGGGTCCGGGTCGTCCACCGCGACCTGGGACGGGAGTGAGCGTGGGGCCAACCGATCCCCGCCGGCCCAGCGCCGCCGGCGCACCCGCGGCGGCCGTGGGCCCGGTGGATCCGCCCCGGGTCGCGCCGGCCGTCGTCGCGTTCGGCGGCGGCCACGGACTCGCGGCGTCCCTTTCCGCGCTGCGTCGGCTCACCCCGGCGCTCACCGCCGTGGTGACAGTCGGTGACGATGGTGGTTCGTCGGGTCGGCTGCGGGCCGAACTCGGCGCGCTGCCCATGGGCGACCTGCGGATGGCGCTGGCCGCGCTGGCCGGGCCGGACGGTGACCCGGCGGCCTGGGCGGAGCTGTTCCAGCACCGCTTCGGTGGCCCGGGCCCGCTCGCCGGGCACGCGGTGGGGAACCTGGTCCTGACGGGTCTCGCCGAGCGCACCTCCTCGCCGGTGGCCGCGCTGGACCTGGCGGCCGGCCTGCTCGGGGTGCGGGGTCGGGTGCTGCCGTTGGCCACGGAGGGCATCGACATCGTCGCGGACGTCGCCGGACTGGACCCGGAGGATCCGGACGCGACGAGCGAGGTGCGCGGGCAGGCGGCGGTGGCGACCACCGCCGGGCGGGTCCTCGGCGTCCGGCTGTCGCCCGCGGAGCCGGTGGCCTGCGCGGAGGCGGTCGCGGCGGCGTGCGTCGCCGACTGGCTCGTCCTCGGTCCCGGCTCGCTCTACACGAGCATGCTGCCGCACCTGCTGGTACCGGGAATGCGTCAGGCGATCACGAGTTCCCGGGCGCGGGTGCTCATGGTCCTCAACCTGGCCGCCCAGCCCGGCGAGACCGCGGGTTACACCCCGCAGGCGCACCTGGACGCGCTGCGCCGGCACGTTCCCGGCCTGCGCGTGGACGTCGTGCTCGCCGATCCCACGGCCGTGCCCGAGCCCGAGCCACTGGCCCGGGCGGCGGCGGAACTCGGGGCCCGCCTGCACCTGGCGCCGGTGCGGGTGCCCGGCGTGCCCGTGCACGACCCGGTTCGGCTCGCGGCGGCCTTCCAGGCGGTGTTCGCGGGGCGGGCCGACCGTCCCCCGGCGCCGTCGGGTGCCGCGTCGCTCGGCGCGTCGCAGCCCGCGGCGGCGCCGTTGGAGCCGGCGCCGTTGGACGCGGCGTCCAGGACGGCCGCGACCGGCCTGCCGCCACCGGCGCAGGCCGCGGCCTCGACCGGCACGGCCGCGCCCGTGCCACCCGCCGCGAGGACTGCCGGGACCACCCCGGCCGGCGCGGCGACGTCACGGCGGCCGTCCGTGGACGGTGCCAGGCGGCCGGTCACCACGTACCCATCGTCCGGCGGTGCTGACCGCCGGACCTCATCCGGTGAAGCCAAGGAGTGATCGGTGTGGCGGCGATGACGGCCACCGTCAAGGACGAACTGAGCCGGCTACGGGTTGCGAAGCCCTGCTGCCGGCGGGCCGAGATGGCCGCCCTGCTGCGGTTCGGCGGGGGACTTCACATCGTCGGGGGTCGAATCGTCGTCGAGGCCGAGCTGGACACGGGTGCGACCGCGCGCCGGCTGCGCCGCGAGGTCGCCGAGGTGTTCGGCTTCCCGTCCACGGTCGCGGTGCTCGCCGCCGGTGGACTGCGTCGGTCGGTGCGCTACATCGTCCGGGTGGAGCGCGACGGCGAGCAGCTCGCCCGCTCGACCGGCCTGCTCGACCAGCGGGGCCGCCCGGTGCGCGGGCTGCCGCCGCAGGTCGTGACCGGCTCGGCGTGCGACGCGGCGGCGGCGTGGCGGGGGGCGTTCCTCGCGCACGGGTCGCTGACCGAGCCCGGGCGCTCCTGCTCGTTGGAGGTCACCTCGCCGGGGCCGGAGGCGGCGCTCGCCCTGGTCGGTGCGGCGCGTCGGCTCGGTGTGCAGGCCAAGAGCCGGGACGTGCGCGGTGTGGACCGGGTGGTGATCCGCGACGGCGACGCGATCGGCGCGCTGCTGACCCGCATCGGCGCCCACGAGAGCCTGCTGGCCTGGGAGGAACGGCGGATGCGCCGGGAGGTCCGGGCGACGGCGAACCGGCTGGCGAACTTCGACGACGCCAACCTTCGCCGCTCGGCCCGAGCGGCGGTCGCGGCCGGTGCCCGGGTGCAGGCGGCGATGCGCATCCTCGGCGATGACGCGCCCGAGCACCTGCTGGCCGCGGGTCGGCTGCGCCTCGAGCACGCCCAGGCGTCGCTGGAGGAACTCGGCGCGCTGGCGGACCCGCCGCTGACCAAGGACGCGGTCGCCGGGCGTATCCGCCGGCTGCTCGCGCTGGCCGACAAGCGCGCCAATGCCCTTGGCATCCCCAACACCGAGGCAAGCGTCTCACCGGACCTCCTGGAGAACGCCTGAACCCGGATAATAGGTCGCTTGGACAATTTTGGGCATTTCACTACCTACATGGCCGGAATTGCCGATCCGGCGCCGGTGGGTGATGGCGGGCGACCGAGCGCGCCGTGGCCGGCCGGGGCCTGATCAACGGTTCCTGGCCGCATGGAATAATCACCGGTGGCACCATCGGGATCGCCCGTGCGGGCGATGTTCGGACAAGGCCGTGCGGTCGCCCGCATGGGCGTTCCGCCGGACGGTGCCCCCGTCCTGACCGGGTCGTACCTGGCCCGGAGCACGGGCGGGCGCAGTGGGGGAACCTCCGGCCGCGGCGGGTCGTCGTGGTCGGAATGAGGCAGTCCGCCCGGCAGGCGGGTGGCATGTTGTGAGGAGACCAACACCGCACGCTTCGGATTACCGCCGATGAAGTGCGAACTCGTTAGGCTCCTCCCTCGACAACGTCATAGCGTTCGGGCCACCACCCGGACGGCGTCATGACCCGATCGGCGTCATGACCCAACGATTCGACGTCACACACGACGGTAGGGAGTCCAGGACGTGGCTACGCGGGTGGGTGTCAACGGCTTCGGGCGGATTGGCCGTAACTTCTGGCGGGCGCTCGCGGCGACCAAGCGGGATGACCTCGAGATCGTCGCCGTGAACGACCTGACCGACAACAAGACCCTCGCGCATCTGCTGAAGTACGACACCACGCTGGGTACGCTCGCCGCGCCGGTGAGCCTCTCGGACGAGGGCATCCGGGTCGGCGACAAGCTGATCAAGGTTCTCGCCGAGCGCGACCCGGCCGCGCTGCCCTGGGGCGAGCTGGGCGTGGACATCGTCATCGAGTCCACCGGTCGGTTCACCAAGGCCGCCGACGCCGGCAAGCACCTGGCGGCGGGCGCGAAGAAGGTCATCATCTCGGCGCCGGCCAAGGACGAGGACATCACCGTCGTCATGGGCGTGAACGACGACGCCTACGACCCGGCCAAGCACAACATCCTCTCGAACGCCTCCTGCACCACGAACTGCGTGGCGCCGATGGCGAAGGTCCTCGACGAGGCGTTCGGCATCGTCCAGGGCCTGATGACCACCGTCCACGCCTACACCAACGACCAGGTCATCCTGGACTTCCCGCACTCGGACCTGCGCCGGGCCCGGGCTGCGGCGCAGAACATCATCCCGACCACGACCGGTGCCGCGAAGGCCACCTCGCTGGTCCTGCCGCAGCTCAAGGGCAAGCTCGACGGCCTGGCCATGCGCGTGCCGGTGCTCGACGGCTCCGTCACCGACCTCGTCGCCACGCTGGCGAAGCCCGCCACCAAGGACGAGGTCAACGCGGCGTTCAAGGCGGCGGCCGAGGGCGCGCTCAAGGGCTACCTGGTCTACACCGAGGACCCGATCGTCTCCTCCGACATCGTCAACACCCCGGCGTCGTGCACCTTCGACTCGCTGCTCACGATGTCCGCCGGCAGCCAGGTCAAGATCATCGGCTGGTACGACAACGAGTGGGGCTACTCCAACCGGCTGGTCGACCTGACCGCGCTGGTCGGCGCCCGCCTCTAGCGGCCATCCCCCGGCCCCGGGTGCCGCCACGCGCGGCGGACCCGGGGCCGGCCCGCCGGGGGGGCCCCCCCCGCCCCCCCCCCCCCCCGGCGGGGGGGCCCCGCGGGGGGCGGCCGCGGGGGGCCCGCCCCGCCGTGGGTCCCCACCGCGCCCCTCCTCCCCATGCCGGCCCCGAACCCTGGAGTTACGAAGAGTGAGGACGATCGACGACCTGCAGGTCGCCGGGCACCGTGTCCTGGTCCGCAGTGACCTCAACGTGCCGCTGGACCGGTCGGGCGACACCCCGCGCATCACCGACGACGGCCGGGTCCGCGCCAGCGTCCCGACGATCGCCGCGCTGCTCGACCGCGGCGCCCGGGTGATCGTGACCTCCCACCTGGGCCGTCCCAAGGGCGAGCCCGACCCGAAGTACTCGCTGGGCCCGGTCGCGGCGCGGCTCGGGGAGCTGCTGGGCCGCCCGGTCGTCTTCGCCGGTGACGGGGGCGGGGACATCGCCGGGGAGCGCGCCCGCGAGATCGTCGGCGGCCTCGCCGACGGCGAGGTGGCGCTGCTGGAGAACCTGCGTTTCTCGCCGGGGGAGACCAGCAAGGACGCCGTCGAGCGGGCGGCGTTCGCCGACGCGCTGGCCGCGCTCGCCGAGTTCTACGTAGGGGACGCCTTCGGCGCGGTCCACCGGGCGCACGCCAGCGTCGTCGACGTGCCCAAGCGGCTGCCGCACGCCGCCGGCCGGCTGGTGCTCACCGAGCTGGAGGTGCTGCGCCGCCTCAGCGAGGCATCGGAGCGCCCGTACGCGGTCGTGCTCGGCGGCTCGAAGGTCTCCGACAAGCTCGGCGTCATCCGCTCCCTGCTGCCCAAGGTCGACGCGCTGCTCGTCGGCGGCGGCATGTGCTTCACCTTCCTGGCCGCGCTCGGCCACGGGGTGGGCGCGTCGCTGCTCGAGTCCGAGATGATCGACACCTGCAAGGAGCTGCTCGCCGAGGGCGGCGACCGGATCGTGCTGCCGACCGACGTCGTCGTCGCCGACCGGTTCGCGGCCGACGCCGCCACCGCCACCGTCGCCGTCGATGCCATCGACGAGGGCTGGCTGGGCCTGGACATCGGCCCGCAGTCCACCGCGTTGTTCGCGAGCCGGCTGGCCGACGCCGCCACGGTGTTCTGGAACGGGCCGATGGGCGTGTTCGAGATGGCACCGTTCGCCGCCGGCACCCGCGGGGTCGCCGAGGCGATCGCCGCCGGGCAGGGCTTCTCCGTCGTCGGCGGCGGCGACTCCGCCGCGGCCGTGCGGACCCTCGGCCTGCCGGACAGCGGCTTCAGCCACATCTCCACCGGCGGTGGGGCGAGCCTGGAGTACCTCGAGGGCAAGGCTCTACCCGGCCTCGCGGCGCTCGACGTCTGAGGACGGCACCGACATGGCACCGCTGGGACGCGGACGAAAGGGCAACACCGTGGGCACCGACAAAGCGGGCACGAACAAGGCGGGCAAGGGCGGGCGCCGCACGCTGGTCGCCGGCAACTGGAAGATGAACCTCAACCACCTCGAGGCGATCGCACTGGTGCAGAAGATCGCCTTCGACCTCAAGCCCGCCGAGCTCGAGACCGTCGAGGTCGTCGTCGTGCCGCCGTTCACCGACCTGCGCAGCGTGCAGACGCTCATCGACGGCGACAAGCTCGCCCTCGCCTACGGCGGGCAGGACCTCTCCCCGCACTCCTCCGGCGCCCACACCGGTGACATCAGCGGCGGGATGCTCGCGAAGCTCGGCTGCACCTACGTCGTCGTCGGCCACTCGGAGCGCCGCGCCGACCACCACGAGGACGACGCGGTGGTCGCCGCGAAGGCGCGGGCGGCCTACGCCGCCGGCCTCACGCCGATCCTGTGCGTCGGCGAGGTCGAGGAGATCCGGGTCGCGGGCACCCACGTCGAGCACGTGCTGGGCCAGCTCGCCGGCTCGCTCGCGGGCATCACCGCCGAGCGGGCCGCCACGATCGTCATCGCCTACGAGCCGGTGTGGGCGATCGGCACCGGCCGTACCGCGTCGGCCCAGGACGCCCAGGACATGTGCGCCGCCGTGCGGGGCAAGCTCACCGAGCTGTACGGCGCCGAGATCGCCGCCGGCATCCGGGTGCTCTATGGCGGTTCGGTGAAGGCGGCCAATGCCGGCGAGCTGTTCACCATGCCTGACATCGACGGTGGTCTCGTCGGTGGAGCGAGCCTGGTGGCCGAGGAGTTCGTCGGCATCGTGCGCAGCGGCCCGGCGGCCTGAGCCGCGCGGCGCCCGACCTCGGGCGGGGATCCCCCCGGCCGGCGGGCCGTCGTCGGAGAGCTGCGGTGGCCCAGGGCCCGGTCGAGTATGCGGCCGGGCCCTCGGCATGTCCGCCGCCGGCCCCTCCGCGAAGGCACCCCCAACGGCCCCGGTCGGTAACCCCATCGGGGCAAAACTTCCCGTGTGGATCTTCGGTTGCGGCGGGCCGGCACCGTGGTTCGCCCACCGGGGTGCGGTACTTTCGATACCTGGCCTGGAGTCCTACCTCCGTCATAGGCAAGAAGTGCCCGAGTATGACGGGGTATGGCGAAAGAAGTGGTTTCTTGATCCCCTGAGTGTCGGTGGCCGCCGCGTGGGTGCGGACGGACGCCCTGGCAGGTGGATCGACCGGGTGACGGTGGCATGCCGTCTCCCCTGGAGCGGGAGCTGGTCCGAATGACGGTCGGTCTGTCGATCGCGCTGATAATCGCGAGCGTTCTGATGATTCTGCTCGTGCTGTTGCACCGAGCGAAGGGCGGCGGTCTGTCCACCCTGTTCGGCGGAGGGGTGTCCTCCTCGCTCGGTGGATCCTCGGTGGTGGAGAAGAACCTCGACCGCCTGACGGTCCTCGTCGGCAGCATTTGGTTCATCTGCATCATCGGCCTCGGTCTGCTGCTGAAGAATTGAGCCGACCGCGCGCGCGCCGGTGCCTCGCCCAGGGCCGGGCTGCGTTCCGACTCGCGGCCCTGTTCGCCGCCCTCGCCGTCGTGGCCGCGGCCTGCAGCGGCGGATCCGGCGGCGCCACCTTCGCCGCCAGCCCCACCCCGGTCGCCGCGACCACCACCGCTCCCGTCGCCAAGCCCGGCGGCACCCTGCGCATCGTCACCGGGCAGATGCCCAGTGGCGACCCGGGCTGGGCCGACCAGCCCGGTGAGCAGGCCGTGGCCCGGCTCGTCACCCGGCAGCTCTACAGCTACCCGACCGACCCCAGCCCGCAGAACTCGACCGTGCCCCGGCCGGACCTGGCCGTAGGCGCTCCGGTCGTCACCGAGAACGGGCTGGTCTACACCGTGCGGCTGCGCTCGGCGGCCCGCTGGGACACCCCGAACCAACGCCGGATCACCGCCAACGACGTCGCCCGCGGCATCAAGCGGCTGTGCACCCCGCCGACCCCGTCGCCGCTGCGCGGCTACTTCGCCGCGACGATCGTCGGCTTCGGCAGGTTCTGTGACGAACTGTCGGACACCCCGGTCGCCGACGCCGCAGCCTTCATCGAGAGCAACACCATCGAGGGCGTCGAGATCGTCGGGGACGACACCGTCGCGTTCCACCTGATCGCCCCGGTCAACGACTTCGTGGACGTCCTGGCGCTGCCGGCCGCCGCGCCGGTGCCGCTGGAGGCGCTCGCCTACCCGCCCGACTCGGCCGCGTACCTGCGCAACCTGGTGTCCGCGGGTCCCTACCGGTTCACCGTGTCGCCGGACGACGCGCCCGGCTTCCGCCTCGCCCGCAACCCGTCGTGGAGCGCCTCGTCCGACGGTATCCGCCGCGCGCTGCCGGACCACATCACGATCACGGACGGGCTGTCGTCCGAGGAGATGCAGCAGGAACTGGAACGCGGCGACGCGGACATGTCACTCGACGGCGTGCTGCCCACGACCCGGGCGGAGGAGCTGGAGAAGGCCAAGGACCCGCGGCTCACCGTCGACCCGGTGGGGTCGACGCTGGCGCTCACGGTCGGCCTGAACGGGCCCTCCGCCGCCGCGCTGCGCGAGTCGACGATCCGCCAGGCGCTGCCCTACTGCGTCGACCGCCGCAGCCTCGCCGAGGCCCTCGGTGGCCCGGACTTCGCGACCGCGACCGGCAGCCTGCTGCAGTCGCCGATGACCGGCTACCGGGCGGTGGACCCGTTCCCGAGCCTCGGTGAGGCCGGTGACCCGGACCGGTGCCGGCAGGCGCTCGCCCAGACCCCGGGCGGACCCGTGACGGCGCTGTCCCTGCTGGCCTCCGACAGCGCCACCGACGCCGCCGTCGCCGAGGCGCTGCGCACCGCGTTCGCCCGCGCCGGGATCCGCCTCGACGTCCGGATCCGCACCGGCGAGCGCCTCGCCGCCGCGGCCGTCGCCCCCGCCGGCCAGTTCTGGGACCTGGCGCTCACGTGGATCACCCCGGCCTGGTACGGCGACGCCGGGCGCACGGTGTTCCAGCCGCTGCTGGACGACGAGTGGACCGGTCCACGGCCCGCCGACGGCGGCTACCGGGATCCGGTGGCCCTGCGCCAGCTCGACACGGCCCTACGGGACGCGAGCGACGCCACCGCGGCCGACGACTGGAGCGACGTGGAACAGACCGTCATCGGCAGCGCCGCCGTCATCCCGCTGGCCGTCACCCACACCCCGACGTTCCACAGCGGCGCCGTCACCACCTTCACCGTCGTCCCCTCGATCGGGACGGCGGATCCGACCGCCGTGGCGCTGGGATCCGGGTGAGCGGCGAGCTGTCCCCGTTCGTCCCGGCTGCGCATGGCCGGGTCGGGGTGGTCGGTGCATCCACGTTGGGCCCTCGCGGCCTACACTCCCTCCAGGACGTACCCGGAGGGACAACCGGGGGGTAGTGCCGGGAAGGTCATGCTTGCGGAGCCGACCGGTGGTCCACGCAGTGGTCCCCACGGCACCCGACCTCCGGGCAGGTGTCCGGGGACACCAATGGGACGAGACGAAGGAGCACGCGGACCGTGGCAGGTGGCAACGCCATTCGGGGGAGCCGGGTCGGGGCTGGCCCGATGGGAGAGGCGGAGCGGGGCGAGACCGCGCCCAGGCAGCGCGTCTCCTTCTGGTGCGCCAACGCGCACGAGACCAGACCGTCGTTCGCCGTCGAGGCGTCGATCCCCGACACGTGGGACTGTCCGAGCTGCGGCCTGCCCGCCGGCCAGGACCGGGAGAACACCCCGGCCCCGCCGCGGACCGAGCCGTACAAGACGCATCTCGCGTACGTACGTGAGCGGCGCAACGAGAAGGACGGGGAGGCGATTCTCGCCGAAGCGCTCGCGAAGCTGCGGGGCGCCTCCTAGCCTGGGCTGGGCCGGGCCGGCCGCCCCTGGGCCTGGCCGGCCCGACCCGAGGATGGTGCGCCGTGACCGTGAAGGACGTCGGTGCCGGCCGGCTGGTCGCGGGGCGGTACCGGCTGCGCGCCCAGCTCGGCGCGGGCGGCATGGGCACGGTCTGGCGGGCGTACGACGAGGTGCTGCGGGTCGACGTCGCTGTCAAGGAGATCCGTTTTCTGGCGGACCTCGACGGTGACGAGCGGGCCGGGCAGGTCGACGCGGCGATGCGGGAAGCCCGCAACGCCGCCCGGCTGCGCGGCAACCCGCACGTCGTCACGGTGCACGACGCCGTCGAGCAGGACGGGCTGCCGTGGATCGTGATGGACCACGTGCCCGCCGACACACTGGCCGCGACGGTCGAGCGGGAAGGGCCGCTGCCCGTGGCCCGGGTCGGGGAGATCGGTCTGGCCGTCCTCGACGCGCTGACCGCCGGGCGGCGCCTCGGTGTGCTGCACCGGGACGTGAAACCCTCGAACATCCTGCTGGCGCACGACGGCCGGGTGCTGCTCACCGACTTCGGCATCGCGACCCACATGTCCGACCCGACGTTGCCCGAGCGGCGTGTCGGCGGGGCGCCACTCGTCCACGCGGCGGTCGACCTGCTGGCCAGCCGGGGCGGGACGCCCGCCTACATGGCCCCCGAGCGGTTGCTCGGCGGGGCCGCGACGCTGTCCGGGGACCTGTTCGCCCTCGGCGCCGTGCTGTATTTCGGGGTCGAGGGCGCCTCGCCGTTCACCCGGGACAGCCTGGCGCTGACCATCGGCGCGGTCGTGCACGAGGAGCCGCCGCCGATGTCGAGGGCCGGTCCGCTCGCCCCCGTGATCGCCGGGCTGCTCGCGAAGAGCCCGGCGACCCGCCTGAACGCCGACGGCGCGGCCGCGCTGCTGCGCTGGGCGCTCACCCCGGCCGGGCAACGCCCGCGTGCCTCCGCCGGCCCGCGCGTCTCCGCCGCCCCACGGTTGCCGCCGCAGGTACCGCCCCCCGCGGGCACTTTTCCGCGCCCACGCGTACCGGCCCGACCGCCGGTGGATGTCGGCGAGGTCCGCGCGGAGGACGCCAACGCCGCAGGGTTCGGCGACGCCGAGTTCATGCCTGGCGATCGGTCGGCGCGGCGTTCCGTGACCGTGCTCGGCGCGGTGGTTGCCGTCGTGGTGGTTGCCGTCGTGGTCGCCGCGGTCGCGGTCGTCGGACGTCAGCTGGGCGAGAGCGGTGGGCGGCGGGCCGGGCCGGCGCCCACCGCCTCCTCGGGCGGCGCCGGGGTCGTGCCGGGTTCGGGTGGCGCGAGCCTGCCGGCGGGCATGGTCGGGCGGTGGTGGGGGACCGTCGCCCAGGGTTCGCTGTCCTTTCCCCTGGAGCTGACGCTGCGTGCCGGCCGCGTGGGGGAGACGGTCGGCAGCGGGCGCAATCCGAACGACGGCTGCACGAGCGATCTGCTGCTGCGTTCCGCGCAGGGCGGCACGGCGCAGTTCACGGAACGGCTCACCGCGGGGACGCCGCCCTGCGTCGCCAACGGCGTCGACGTCCTCGCGCTGCGCCAGGACGGCACCCTCGACTTCGACTATCCGGCGTCGCCGCAGTCCACCGCCGGCCACGGCACCCTGCGGCGCCTCGCGGGCTGAGCTCCGGCTGGCTCACCCGCGGCGGGTGAGCGGTCCGGGCTGGCAGCATCCGCGCTGCTAGGGCGGGTATGAGCGGCGCGTCAGCGTGTCGTGCCGGAAACCGGGCGCGTTCGCCGGCCGCCGTGCGGTCGGCTCGGGACGGGTGGTCACGGAACCGCGCGGCCGCGCGAACTGGAGGTGCGCGATGGATCCAGACTTCCCGCTTCTGAGCGTTTTTCTCTACATGCTGTGGTTCTTCGCCTTTGTGCTGTGGCTGTGGTTGCTGTTCGCGGTGATCACAGACGTGTTCCGCAGCAAGGACCTGTCCGGCTGGGGGAAGGCGGGTTGGACCGCGGCCATCATCATCCTGCCCTGGGTCGGGGTGATCGCCTATCTGATCGTCCGGGGTGGGAGCATGCACGATCGCAACCAGGCGGTGGCCGAACGTGATGAGCGGGCCTGGCGGTCCTACCTGCAGGAGGCCGCGGGGTCGGGCAGCGGGGCCGACGAACTCGGCAAGCTCGCCCACCTGCACGACCGCGGCGTCATCTCCGACGCCGAGTTCGAGCGCGGCAAGACGAAGATCCTCGCCTGACTGGTCGCCGTGCGCACGGGCCGAACAGTGTCTCGCCGGCCCGTACGGACGGCGCACCGGCGACCGACCCCGGGGTCGGCCGCCGGATGCCTGTCAGGTGTTGCCGGGCAGACGGCCGGCCGCGGCGCGGTCGATCAGCCAGAGGGTGCGCTCCCGGCCGACCGCGCCCGTCGCCGGCACCGAGATCGGCCCGGCCCCGGAGAAGGACGCGGCGACCGCGCCCGCCTTCTCCTCGCCGGCGGCGATCACCCACACCTCCCGGGCGGACTGCATCGTCGGCAGCGTCAACGAGATGCGCTCCGGCGGCGGCTTCGGGCTGTTGTGCACGGCGATGACCGGCTCGGTCGCGACCACTCCCGGCAGGTCGGGGAACAGCGACGCGACATGACCGTCCGGGCCGAGGCCGAGCAGCACCACGTCGAACACGGGGACCGCCGCGCCCGGCGCCGCCCGACCGGCGAGCAGCGTCGCGTACTCCGCGGCGGCCGACTCCGCGTCGGCGTAGCCGCCGGACGATCCGCTGTCCTCGATGTCTCCGCCGGCCCGCAGCGCGGCCAGGTGGCCCATCGGGAACACCCGCTTCGGGTCGAGCGGGAGGTGGTCGAGCAGCGCCTCGCGGGCCTGCCGGTCGTTGCGGTCCGGGGAGTCGGGGGGGGGGGGGGGCGCGGGGGGCCCCCCCCCCCCCCCCCCCCCCCCCCCCCCCCCCCCCCCCCCCCCCGCCGGGGACCACACCGCCGGCGACGGAGGCGCCGCGGTGGGTGTCGTGCGGGCCGGGCAGCCAGCGGCGGGTGTC
>NZ_JALKFX010000031.1 GCF_023243045.1 Frankia sp. AgB32 | reverse complement strand
GGGGGGGGGGGGGGGGGGGGGGGGGGGGGGGGGGGGGGGGGGGGGGGGGGGGGGGGGGGGGGGGGGGGGGGGGGGGGGGGGGGGGGGGGGGGGGGGGGGGGGGGGGGGGCCCACGCCGCGCCGCACCCGGCCAGGACGGCGCCGACGAGCGCGCTGACCGCCAGCCACCGCAGGGCCGCGCCGCGCCTCGGCGCGCCGGTCTGCCGCGTGCGGGTGTGCCCCATCCGACGTCCCCCTCCGTCGCCGGAAGGCTACGTCACGTGCTCGGCGCTCGGGGTCAGCGCGGGCCGACGCCGGCCCGCGCGTTGCCGCGACAGATCCCGCCGTTGCCCGCCGTTGCCCGCCGTCACCGCCGACGGGCGAGGATCCGGTAGGCGTTGGACCTGGTCCCGGAGGTGAGATACGGCCGGCTGAGCTCGTCGACGACCAGTCCCGCGGCGAAGACCGGGGCCAGCGCCGCGATCGCCAGGACGCGCTTCGCCCGCTCTCGACCGGGATGGTCGACCTCGCGCCAGGGCAGCGCCGGCGACGGCGCGAGCCGCTGCAGCAGGCCGTAGGTGGCGATCACGGGATCACCCTTCTGGTGGACCTCGCCGAAGGCCGGCGCCAGCACCTCGAATCCGCGCTCCGTGAGTGCCTGGACGAGGTTAGCGGCCGGGATGAGGTGTTGGTGCTGGGGAATCAGCCAGCCGGGCCAGAGGCTGCCGTACCAACGCGTTGCCGCGCTGTCCGGATTGGGCACCTCGATCAGCAGGTGGCCGCCGGGCTCCAGGACGGTCGCGGCGACGTCCAGCTCCGCCCGCGGGTCCCGGGTGTGCTCCAGGTAGTGGAACATGCTGATCACGTCGTAGCGGCCCTTCACCTCCCCGGCGAGATCCGGGAAGGAGCCGCGGTGGGCGTGGTCCACCCAGCCGCGCCGTGCCGCCTCCTCGATGCCGGCGCCCATGTCCAGGGCGTCGAAGCGGGTGGTCGGCCAGACGACGCGGGCCGAGTTGCAGAAGTGCCCGTGGCCGCCGCCGACGTCCAGCCAGTTCCGGGGCGTCGGGATCGGCTGGCGGGCCCGGGCGAGGTACGGCTCGTCGCTGTGCCCGAAGACCTCCTCCATTCCGGCCGCGCCGAGGCCGTCATAGAAATCCCGGTAGTAGAAGTCCAGTCCGCCGGGGCTCAGGCGCGGATTCTGGAAGGAGTGGCCGCAGTCCGCGCAGCGATCGACCCGAAAGACGCCGGGCTTGCCCTGGGCGACCTCGCGCCCGCGCATGCGCGGACTGATGTTCGGTCCGCCGCACCAGGGACAGGTGGTCTGGGCCGGCTCGAAGAACCGGTCCAGACCCGCGGCGAGCTCTGCCCGGTAGCCAGGCCGCGCTCGCGCGACCGCGGCCGGATCGGGCCGGACGGAGACGACGAGCGGGTCGCGCCGCGGGGCGGCCTGCCCGCCGGGCACCGCGGGCGTGCTGTCGACCGGCTGGTTCGCGTCGCCCGAGCCCCGGTGGGTGGCCAGCTCACGGCTGGTCGCCCAGGCGTGTCGAACCCGCGCGGCGGCGACGGAGCGGCGGGTGATCGGGCTGCACGCGAATGCCCCCGGCGCGACGCGCACGCGGCGGCCGCCGACCACGGCGGGCTGCAGCCAGGACAGGGCAAACGCGGCGGCGGCGCCGGCCGGGTTGCCCGCCGCGCCGCCCAGGACGGCACCGTCGCGCAGCGCGGGCAGCACGCGCTGCAGCGGCTCCCAGGCATACGCCGCCCGCTGCAGCGCGAGCCGACCGGCCCCGTGGTCGGTATCCGGTCCGACCAGGCCCGGCAGCACGGCGAGGTCGGTGCTGGCGGCGGCATGCCGCTTGCCGAGCTGGACCGCGGCGACCATCTCGGACTCGGTCAGATCGGTGATCTCGGAGCGGGCGTGGAACCGCGGCTGGTCCGCCGTGGCCACGCCGGCGCGGACCAGCAGGTCCTGGTCGACGAGCAGGGCGAATCCCGCGCTGCGGCCACGCGCCAGCCGACTCGTCCGGTAGGTGGTCGGGTCGACCATCCGGGCCAGGTCCAGGACGCGGCCGGCGGGCAGCCGCGCCGGGACGAGATCGAGCACGTCGAGCTCGCGGCGGCGGGCGTGCGCGGTGGCGGCGCGGCGCTGTTCGGCGCTCAGCCGGATCCCCGGTGCGGTGAGCAGCGCATAGTGGGTCCCCGCGGGCGATCCGGCGGAGGTGGGCGATCCGGCGGAGGGGTCAGCGGCCCCGAGGCCGTCGGCGCCGGCGTCGGCCCTGACGTCATCGCCCTGGAGGTCGATGACCTCGAGGGCGTGCAGCCGGCCGCGCAGTCGCGCCGTGTTCACCCCGATCCCGATCCCGACAATCACCGGAAGCCAGTCGCGGCGTCTGGTCACGATACGGACCTCCGAACATCTCGGGATCTATCGGCCAAAATGGAAAATACCCGCGCGAGTAACACCCCGTGTACCCGGTGGGGTCTCGACCGACGTGCACGGTCGGCTGCATCCCTGGTGGGAGCCGGGACTTCGTGCGACGCACGCGGGAAGCATGCCATCGCGGCATGCCCACGGCGTCGACCCGGACTGAACAGACCACAGCGTGGCATCGGCCGCCCCGGCCGGAGTCGATCGGCGAAGGGCACCGCCGGTGAACACGGCGACCCCGCGCTGCCCCACGGGCCTGGCGCCGAGCTGCCGAGACCGCCCGCGGGCGGTCCGGGACTGGAGCGGGTGACCGGGATCGAACCGGCATGGCCAGCTTGGAAGGCTGGGGCTCTGCCATTGAGCTACACCCGCATGGTGATCGAGGCGAGCTTACCCCGTAGGATAAGCGTGCAACGCCTCGGGGCGTAGCGTAGTGGCTAGCGCGCCTGCTTTGGGTGCAGGAGATCGGGAGTTCGAGTCTCCCCGCCCCGACCGATAGCCTCGGCGTGTCACCCCGTCCAACGTCGTACCAGGAGACCGCCGCGCCGTGAAGGCCACCAAGGAGACCCTCAGCCCGACCCGGGTCAAGCTCACCGTCGAGGTGCCCTTCGACGAGCTCAAGCCCTCGCTCGACGCCACGTACCGCAAGCTCGCCCGCCAGGTGAAGGTGTCGGGGTTCCGGCCGGGCAAGGTCCCGCCCCGCATCCTCGACCAGCGGATCGGTCGCGGCGTCATCCTCGACGAGGCCGTCCAGGAGGCGTTGCCGCAGCTCTACTCCGAGGCCGTGCAGGCCGAGGAGGTCGACGTGCTGTCGCGGCCGGAAGTGGACATCACCGAGTTCGCCGACGGCGGCCAGCTGGTGTTCACGGCGGAGGTCGACGTCCGGCCCGAGCTCACCCTGCCCGAGTTCGCCGACCTGTCGATCACCGTCGACACGGTCGAGGTGACCGATGAGCAGGTGGAGGAGCAGCTCGGCGCGCTGCGGGACCGGTTCGCCCAGCTCACCCCGGTGGAGCGGCCCGTGCAGACGGGCGACTTCGTCTCGCTGGACCTGTCGGCCGAGGCCGACGGCGAGCCGGTCGAGGGCGCCGAGGCGACCGGGCTGTCCTACGAGGTCGGCAGCGGCAACCTCGTCGAGGGCCTGGACGAGGCGATCATCGGTGCGGCCGACGGCGAGTCGCGCACCTTCACCACCGAGCTGCTCGGTGGCGACCAGGCCGGCAAGCCGGCGCAGGTGACCGCGACCGTCCGCGGGGTCAAGGAGAAGGAACTTCCCGACCTCGACGACGACTTCGCCACCACCTCCAGCGAGTTCGACACGCTCGACGAGCTGCGGGCCGATGTGCGCGGCCGGCTGGAGCAGTCGCGTCGCACCGAGCAGGTCGGCCAGGCCCGGGAGAAGCTCCTGGAGAGCCTGCTGGAGCGCGTCGAGGTCCCCGTTCCCGACTCGCTGCTCACCGGTGAGATCGAGGCCCGTGAGCACCGGCTGACGCACGAGCTGGAGCACATCGGCACCGATCGGGCCAGCTACCTCGAAACCCTCGGCCAGTCCGCCGAGGAGTTCGACGCCGAGGTCCGGGAGACGGCCGGCAAGGCGATCCGCTCGCAGTTCATCCTCGACGCGGTCATCGACGCCGAGTCGATCGGGATCGACCAGGGCGAGCTCATGGAGCAGGTGATCATGCGGGCCCAGCGGTCCGGCATGCAGCCTGACGTGTTCGCCCAGCAGCTTGCCCAGGGCGAGGGGCTGCAGGCGCTGATGGCCGACGTCCTGCGGACCAAGGCGCTCTTCCTGCTCCTCGAGAACGCCAAGGTCGTCGACGGCGAGGGCAACGACGTGCAGCTCCTGCTGCCGGCCCGCCCCGCGGCCGACGACGAGACCGAGATCGAAGGCGTCGAGGGCGAGGTCGAGGGCGAGGTCGAAGGCGTCGAGGGCGAGGCGGCCGAGGTCGAGGCCGCCGCTGACGGCGAGCCCGAGCAGGACGCGACGGCCGCCGCCGACGCGACTGCCGGCGGCAGCGGTGACCGCGACATCTGACGCCGCCTGAGTTCCCCGATGGCCCCCGGACCCGGTCCGGGGGCCATCACCGTTCGGGCCATCGCTGTTCGGGGGGGGTATGTCGAAACTGCCCCCTCGCGGGCCGAACGGGCGGCGGGTCCGGTTTGACCCGCCCGATGTCGACCCTGCGTCGCCGGATGTCGCGGCCCGTCGTCGGGGCGGCCGTCCGGACCGGCCGGTCCTCACGCCCAGCGCGAACAACGAGCCTGAACGGCCGGAACTCACGCGTGTCACAGATAGTGTCGAGCCGGTCAATCAGCCGCCCCATGTGAGGAAGCCGAGGAGCTGACCGTGAGTAACCTCGCAGTTCCGCGCCTGCCCGGTCCGGAGCTCCGTTCGCCCGGCCAGGGTGGACCAGCCTTCGACGACCAGGTGTTCAACCGCCTGCTGGCCAACCGGATCGTCTTCCTCGGATCAGTGGTCGAGGACTCGATCGCCAACACGATCTGCGCGCAGCTCCTGCTGCTCAACGCCGAGGACCCGACCCGAGACATTTTCCTCTACATCAACTCGCCGGGTGGCTCGGTGAGCGCGGGTATGGCGATCTACGACACGATGCAGTTCGTCGAGAACGACGTCGCGACCGTCTCGCTCGGCCTCGCCGCGTCCATGGGGCAGTTCCTGCTCTGTGCCGGGGCGCCAGGCAAGCGCTACTCGCTGCCGCACGCGCGGATCATGATGCACCAGCCCTCCGGCGGCATCGGCGGAACGGCCTCGGACATCGCCATCCAGGCGGAGCAGATGCTCTACACCAAGCGGATGATGCAGGAGCGCATCGCGTTCCACACCGGTCAGCCGATCGAGCAGATCGAGCGTGACTCCGACCGGGACCGATGGTTCACCGCCGAGGAGGCGAAGGACTACGGCTTCGTCGACCAAGTCGTCCAGCAGGCCCGTCAGGTCCCCAGCGAAGGCCCGGTGAGCTGAGCGGTCCCCGCTCGGCCGGACCGCCACCGTCATCCGTTCCCGGAGGCAGCCATCATGTTCAACGAGACCCTCTACCATCAGGTGCGGTCTGAGCAGGCCCGCCAGGCTGCCGCCGCGCAGCCGCAGGGCCGTTACGTCCTGCCGAACATCATCGAGAAGACCTCCCGCGGCGAGTACGGCATGGATCCGTACTCGAAGCTGCTCAAGGAGCGGATCGTCTTCCTGGGTGTGCAGATCGACGACGTGTCGGCGAACGACGTGATGGCGCAGTTGTTGTTCCTGGAGTCGGAGGATCCCGACCGGGACATCTCGATCTACATCAACTCGCCGGGTGGGTCGTTCACGTCGTTGACGGCGATCTACGACACGATGCAGTTCGTGCGGCCGGACATCTCGACGATCTGCATGGGGCAGGCGGCGTCGGCGGCGGCGGTGCTGCTCGCGGCGGGTACGCCGGGCAAGCGGTTCGCGCTGGAGAACAGCCGGATCCTGATCCACCAGCCGTCCGCGCAGGGCGAGGGCCAGTCCAGCGACATCGAGATCCAGGCGCGCGAGATCCTGCGGATGCGCTCGCTGCTGGAGCGGATGCTGGCCGCGCACACCGGCAAGAAGGAAGAGGAGATCCGCAAGGACACCGAGCGAGACAAGATCTTCAGCGCCGACGAGGCCAAGGCATACGGCCTCATCGACGAGGTCATCAAGACCCGGAAGTCCTCCCGGCTGGCCACCACGAGCTGAGGTGGGTCCCGTCGGTCGCGCGGCCCGCGCCGGGGCGATTGCTGCCCATGTATCTGCTCCGGCGCGGATACCACGCACGGCGCGCCGACGGGATTGAATCCGGCCAGCAGGTTCGACGTGTGACGCGTTGGCCTAAGGGGACGGCGTGGGCGCGCGGGGACGGCCACGGTGACCGTAGGCTGACCGGTATGAGCCGAGCGATAGGGCACTCACCGGGTCGCTTGGCGGGGTACCGTCCCCACGGGGATGGTTGCAGGCAGACACGCGACGACCGGGCGGTGTCAACCGCCCCTGACATGCAGGCGACACCATCGTCTGGGCGAAGGGACTGAGTCCTCGGTGGCACGCATCGGTGATGGCGGTGACCTGCTCAAGTGCTCGTTCTGCGGTAAATCGCAGAAGCAGGTGAAAAAGCTCATCGCCGGCCCTGGCGTCTACATCTGCGACGAGTGCATCGATCTGTGTAACGAGATCATCGAGGAGGAGCTCTCCGAGTCCTCCGAGCTCAAGTGGGACGAGCTTCCCAAGCCTCGGGAGATCTACGAGTTCCTCGACGGCTACGTCGTCGGCCAGGAGACAGCGAAGAAGACCCTCTCCGTCGCCGTCTACAACCACTACAAGCGGGTGCAGGCCGGTGGCTCCGGCAGCGGCGAGGGCGGTAAGGGCGAGGTCGAGCTCGCCAAGAGCAACATTCTGCTGCTCGGCCCGACCGGCTGTGGCAAGACGCTGCTCGCCCAGACGCTTGCCCGGATGCTGAACGTCCCGTTCGCCATCGCCGACGCGACCGCGCTCACCGAGGCCGGCTATGTGGGCGAGGATGTCGAGAACATCCTGCTCAAGCTCATTCAGGCCGCCGATTATGACGTCAAAAAGGCCGAAACGGGCATTATCTATATCGACGAGGTCGACAAGATAGCCCGTAAGTCGGAAAACCCCAGCATTACTCGGGATGTGTCGGGCGAGGGCGTGCAGCAGGCCCTGCTGAAGATCCTCGAGGGCACCACCGCGAGCGTGCCGCCGCAGGGTGGCCGTAAGCACCCGCACCAGGAGTTCATCCAGATTGACACGACGAACGTCCTGTTCATCGTGGGTGGCGCCTTCGCCGGGCTGGACCGGATCATCGAGTCCCGGATCGGCAAGAAGTCGCTGGGCTTCCGCGCCGTCCTGCACGGCAAGGACGACCCGGACGCCACCGACGTCTTTGGCGACATCATGCCGGAGGACCTGCTCAAGTACGGGATGATTCCCGAGTTCATCGGCCGGCTGCCGGTCATCACCAGCGTGTCGAACCTTGACCGCGAAGCGCTGATCCGCATCCTCACCGAGCCGAAGAACGCGCTCGTCCGCCAGTACAAGCGGCTGTTCGAGCTGGACAGCGTGGATCTCGACTTCACCTCCGACGCGCTGGAGGCCATCGCCGACCAGGCGATCCTGCGCGGCACCGGCGCCCGCGGCCTGCGGGCGATCATGGAGGAGGTGCTCCTGTCGGTGATGTACGACATCCCGAGCCGCAAGGACGTCGCGCGGGTGGTCGTGACCCGCGAGGTCGTCCTCGAACACGTCAATCCGACGCTCGTGCCCCGGGACGTCGCCTCGAAGCGGGCGCCCCGTCAGGAGAAGTCGGCCTGAGACCGGCCATCGTCCGCAGCGCCCGCCGCGGGCCGGCGGTCCGCCGGCACCTGAGCGGCGGGCTGCCCTCACTGGCGCATGTCGGCCAGCCCGCGGCGCGCCTCGGTGAGGTGGTAGAAGGACCCGGTCACCAGGATCGCCCCGTCCGCTCCGGCCCGCTCCACAGCGAGCGCCGCCGCGGCCGCCACGGTGGGCGCCTCGACGGCCGGGTGCCCCAGCCGGCGGGCGGCAGCCAGGAGCTGGTCCACCGGGATCGCCCGTAGCGAAGCGGGCTCGCAGCAGACCAGCGCCTCGATCCGATCGCCGGGTAGCTCCGCGAGGGTTCCCTCGAAGTCGTGCCCGCGCAGCGCGCCGTAGACGACCGTCCAGCGCCGCCCGGGAAACTCCTCGGTGAGCGACGTGGCCAGCGCCGCTGCGGCGGCGGGATTGTGCGCGCCGTCCAGCACCCGCAACGGCCCGCGACCGAGGATCTCCAGCCGGCCGGGTGCCCGCACGGCGCCGAGCCCGGCGCGGACGACCGCGGCCGGCAGCGGGCCGTCGAGAAACGCCTCCACCGCCGCCAGCGCGCACGCGGCGTTGGCGTCCTGATAGGTCCCGTGCAGCGCCAGCAGCACATCGTCATAACGGGCCCGCGGCGTGCGCAGGTCGACCCGGCGCCCCGCCGGGTCGGGCCGCCCGCCCGCCGTCCCGAAGTCCGGGCCCAGCCGCAGCACCGTCGCGGCCGGGGTCGCGGTGAACACGTCGTCGAAACGGTCCTCGACGTCGCCGAGGACGAGCCGCGCGCCGGGCTTGACGATGCCGGCCTTTTCCCGGGCCACGCCGGCCATGCTGCCGGCATAGTCGAGGTGATCGGCGCCGATGCCGGTGACGACTGCGACCCGGCCGTCGGCGATGTTGGTGGCGTCCCAGCGGCCGAGCAGGCCGACCTCGACGACCGCGACGTCCACGGCCCGCTCGGCGAACCAGTGGTACGCCGCCGCGGTCAGCAGTTCGAAGAAGGTGGGGCGGGACGTCATCGGCGCGGCGGCGTCCACCGCGGCACCGACGGCGTGGGCGAACTCGTCGTCGTCGATCGGCCGGCCGCTCACGGCGAGCCGCTCGTTCGTTCGTTCCAGGTGTGGACTGGTGTAGAGGCCGACCCGCAGGCCAGCCGCGTCGAGCAGCGCGGCGGCGATCCGGGCCGTCGAGGTCTTGCCGTTCGTGCCGGTCAGATGGATGACGGGGATCCGGCGCTGGGGGTCGCCGAGCCGGCTCGCGAGCTCCCGCATCCGGTCCAGGCTGGGCACCGGCGGCTCAGCGGTGATCGCCTGCTTCTCCAGGTCCACCGATTCGGCCAGTGCGGCGCTCGCCGCCTCGTAGGTCCATGTCACCAGTCACTCCCACCCTCGCTGTCTGGGCTTGACAGTAGCGACCGGCACAACCCGGACGAGCCGAGCTTCCTGCTGACGGAAACGGACGGCCAGGGCGGCGGCTCGGGTGGACGTCGGCCGTCACCGGTGCTCCGAACTCGTAGGATCAACGCCGTGACAGGCACCGCGGCAAACGCCGGAACCACCGCAGGTCCCGGGGAACCCACCGGGGCCGGGCCGCCCTCCTTCGCCGCCGCGTACGCGCAGCGCGCGGGCGTGCGCCCGGGGCCGGGGCTGCCCGGGCTGCGCCGGCTGCTCGACGTGCTCGGCCAGCCGCAACGGACCTTTCCCAGCATCGTCGTCGCCGGCTCGGTGGGGAAGAGTTCCACGGTCTCCATGATCACCGCGCTGCTCGACGAGTTCGGCATCCGGACCGGCTCGCTGAGTTCGCCCGACTGGCTCGGCGCCGTCGCCCAGATCGGGCTGACCGGCGCGGTGATCGAGGCCGACGCGCTCGGTCGGGCCCACGAGGATGTCGCTCCCTACCTGCCGCTGGTGGAGGACGACGGGCCGCTGAGCGCCTTCGAGCTGCTCGCCGCGGTGGCCTTCGCCGCGTTCGCCGACGCCCCGGTCGACCTGGCGGTCATCGAGTCCGGCTGGGACGGCTCCGCGGAACTCGGTGACCTGGCGGACCTGCTCGTCGCCCCGGTGGCCGCGGTGACCCCGGTCTCCGTTCCCGGGGAAGGCGAAGAGGACACCGTCCTCGGCAATGCGGTCCTCGGCAATGCGGTCCCCGGCTGTCCGGACGCCGCTGACGTCATCCCCGGCGCCGAGCACGATCCGGGGAAGGGCCCGGGCGCCGCGGACGGGGAGGCGGCCGCACTCGACCGGATCGCGGCGCGGGTCGGCGCGGCGATCCACGCGGACGCCCTGGTCGTCCTCGCCCAGCAGGCGCTGCCGGCCGCGCGGGCGCTGCTGCGGCGGGCGGCCGGCGTCGGCGCGACCGTCGCCCGGGAGGGCATGGAGTTCGGCGTGGTCGGGCGGCGGATCGCCGTCGGCGGCCAGATGGTCGTGCTCAAGGGTCTCGGTGGCACCTACGACGAGCTGTTCCTGCCGCTGCACGGCGCCCATCAGGCGCACAACGCCGCCGTCGCGCTCGCCACCGTCGAGGCATTCCTCGGCGGTGGCCAGAACCAGCTCGACCTGGACGCCGTCCGCGCCGGCCTCGCCCGGGTGGACGGGCGGGGCCGCCTGGAGATCGTGCGCACCTCGCCGTCGATCGTGCTGGACGTCGCCCGGGACCCGGCCGCCGCGGCGGCGCTCGTGAGCGCCCTGGACGAGGCGTTCACGTTCGAGGTGCTGATCGGCGTCGTCGCCATCGACGGTGACGAGGCGCTCGCCGCCCGCGTTCTGGCCGCCCTGGAACCGGTTCTCACCGCCGTGGTCATCACCTCGGGGGCGGGCCCGGCCGGGCTTCCCGTGGACGACCTCGCGGCCGTCGCCACCGGCGTGTTCGGCGTGGACCGGGTCGAGGTGGCCCCGCGCCTGGACGACGCGATCGACGACGCCGTCCGGCTGGCCGAGCAGGACGCCGACCTGGGCGGCGCGGGCGTGCTGGTCACTGGTTCGGCGCCGGTCGTGGGCCGGGCGAGGGTCCTGCTCGGTTCCTGAGGCGGGAGCCGGTGCGCCCCGAGGTGGCCCGGTCCGGCCATGAACGTGTCGCGGGCACCCTGTAAGTTGACGAGGGGCCCACGGGTTCCCGACTAAGACGACGATGTCGATGATCGTGAAGGAGAACCGTGTCCGCCGAGCGCACCCTCATCCTGGTCAAGCCGGACGGCGTCAGCCGTGGCCTCGTCGGTGAGGTGGTCGGCCGGCTGGAACGCAAGGGACTCACCCTGATCGCTCTCGAACTGCGCACGCTGGAGCGTTCCGTCGCCGAGACGCACTACGGCGAGCACTCCGCCAAGCCCTTCTTCGGCGAGCTCGTCGACTTCATCGTGTCGGGCCCCCTGGTCGCCCTGGTCGCCGAGGGGCCGCGCGCCGTCGAGGCCGCCCGCGGGCTGATCGGTGCCACCGACCCGGTGAAGTCCGCCCCCGGCTCGATCCGCGGTGACTACGCGCTGGAGATCGGTCAGAACCTCGTGCACGGCTCGGACTCGCCGGAGTCCGCGAAGCGCGAGATCGACCTGTTCTTCCCCGGCCTGAGCTGACGTCCGGGCCGGCTGCGTGACGGCTGGCGGGCGTCCGGCGGGGGTGAGTCGATCGAGGTCGGCCACGCTCCGGTAGGAGGCACGGCCGATGCTGGGCGTATCGGCTTCGTGGTTCATCCACCCCCAGTCGAGGTCGATCCCGACCAAGGGTGACACGAGCGTCCCCACCGTCGGTGGGGCCGGCGGTGGGCCGCTCGGCGGTCTACCCTTCAAGTACCTGCCCGGAGCGTGCACGGTGCGTCGCGGCGGTCGACGAGGTCGGTCACCGCGATGCAACCTGGTGGGCGCACCGGGTGACCCCGCCCGAACCACGACCCCTGTCCGTGTTCCACGCGCTTCCCCTGGTTACCTGGTGACTCCGCTTACCGGGTGACTCCGCTACCTGGTGACTCCAGCCAACTCCCGTCGCCGTGCCGGAGGCGGCCAGGACCGCATCCCCCGGGAAGGTCGGTACCCGACGATGTCCAGTTCGCTGTCGTTCCTCGGTCGTGACATGGCCGTCGATCTCGGTACTGCCAACACGCTGGTCTATGTGCGTGGCCGCGGGATTGTGCTCAACGAGCCGAGTGTCGTGGCGATCAACACCACGACCTCGGGCATCCTGGCCGTCGGCACCGACGCCAAGCGGATGATCGGCCGCACTCCCGGCAACGTGGTGGCGGTCCGGCCGCTGAAGGACGGCGTCATCGCCGACTTCGAGACGACCGAGCGGATGCTGCGGTACTTCATCCAGAAGGTGCACCGCCGTCGCCACTTCGCCAAGCCCAGGCTGGTCGTGTGCGTGCCGTCGGGAATCACCGGGGTCGAGCAGCGGGCCGTCAAGGACGCCGGCTACCAGGCCGGCGCCCGCAAGGTCTACATCATCGAGGAGCCGATGGCCGCCGCCATCGGTGCCGGCCTCCCGGTCCACGAGCCGACCGGCAACATGGTCGTCGACATCGGTGGCGGCACCACCGAGGTCGCCGTGATCTCGTTGGGCGGCATCGTCACCAGCCAGTCGATCCGCACCGCCGGTGACGAGCTGGACGTCGCGATCATCTCCTACGTGAAGAAGGAGTACTCGCTGATGCTCGGCGAGCGCACCGCCGAGGAGATCAAGATGGCGATCGGCTCGGCGTACAAGGTCCCGGACGAGCCCAGCGCGGAGATCCGCGGCCGCGACCTCGTCACCGGCCTGCCGAAGACGATCGTGGTGACCGCCGAGGAGATCCGCAAGGCCATCGAGGAACCGGTCAACGCGGTGATCGACGCGGTGAAGGTGACGCTCGACCGCTGCCCGCCGGAGCTGTCCGGTGACATCATGGACCGGGGGATCGTGCTGACCGGCGGCGGCGCGCTGCTGCGCGGGCTCGACGAGCGGCTGCGTCACGAGACCGGCATGCCGATCCACATCGCCGAGAACCCGTTGCACTCCGTGGCGATGGGGTCGGGCAAGTGCGTCGAGGAGTTCGAGGCGCTCCAGCAGGTGCTCATCTCCGAACCGCGGCGGTAGTACGCCGAGCCGGACTCCCCGGCCCACCTGGGGGCTCTCCGGCTGGCATCGCCGCAACGGGGAGTTCGTGTCAGATCCGGGAACGTCGCGGCGACACCGATCGTCCGACCGAAGCGACGGGCCGCGGGCCGTGCCCGGGCCATCGGCCTGTCGTGACCCGGCCATCGTCAGCCCGTCGTGTGCGCGGGCCGTCGTCCCGTGCTGTCCGGCGCCCACCTCCCGGCAGCCCGGGACCTGAGATCATTTTCGGAGGCCGTTGTGGGGCGTGACACGAGGCGAACCCGCCTGGTGATCGCCGCTCTGCTCGTCGTCGCGTTCGCGCTGATCACGCTCGACTACCGCACGGGCCACTCGGCGACCGGGGTCCGCGGCGCCATGCACTCCGCGTTCGGCGGCATCGAGGACGGGGTGACCGCGGTGGTCCGCCCGATCGGCCGCACGGCCTCCTCGCTGACCCATCCCAACCGCTACCACGACCGCGCGGACCGCCTCGCCCAGGACAACGCGCAGCTCCGCCGGCAGCTCGCCGACGACAAGGAGATCACCAGGCTGGCGGGGGAGCTGTCCAGCCTGCGCCTGCTCGCCGACAAAGGCCAGTACTCGATCATTCCGGCGAAGGTCATCGCGATCGGCGACGTCACCGGCACCGACTGGACGGTCACGGTCAACGCGGGGCGCGCCGACGGCGTCGCTGTCGACAAGACCGTGCTGAACGCCGACGGCCTGGTCGGCACGGTCTCGTCGGTGACCGCGCACACCGCGGTGATCCGGCTGGCCTGCGACCCGAACAGCCGGATCGGCGCCCGGCTCGAACGCACCCAGCTGCTCGGGGCGGTGGCCGGTGGCCAGGGCCCGAGCTCGCTCGTGTTCACCCTGTACGACGCGTCGTACCGGGTGCAGAAGGGTGACCGCCTGGTGACCTTCGGCAGCTCCGACTACGTCGCCGGGGTGCCCATCGGCGAGGTCACGAAGGTGACGGACGTCGGCGGCCTGTCCCGCACCGCGGAGGTCAAGCCGTACGTGTCGGTCGGCTCCCTGGACCTCGTCGGGGTGGTGGTCGGCCGGCCGCCGGCCGATCCGGGTGATCGGCTGCTGACGCCCCGCCCGGTCGCGGCCCAGCCGCCGCCCGCCGCCAGCTCCGCGCCGTCAACGGCCGCGCAGCCGTCGGCCGCGCCGGGCGCCGCTCAGGGTGGGGTGGGCTGAGCCGGCATGCTGGACATGTTCGAGTCCGCCGACACCATTCGGCCGCGTACGTTCGCCGCCGCGATCGGGCTGCTCGTGGTGGCCCTGGTGGTGCAGGTCTCCGTCATCGCCCGGCTGGACCTGCCCGGCGGGCGACTCGACCTCGTCCTTGCCCTGCTGGCGGCGATCGCGCTGATCGAGGGGCCGCTCGTCGGGTCGATCAGCGGCTTTGTGGTAGGGCTGTTGGCCGATCTGGCGTCGAGTCACGTCCTCGGTCAGTCTGCTCTCGTTCTGTGCCTGATCGGCTACGCTGTTGGCCTGGTGATGGATGAGGCGCAGCGGTCGGTGGCGGTTCCCCTGGTGGTGATCGGCGGGGCCAGCGTGCTGGGCACCCTGGCCTACGTGGCGATCACCTCGATCCTCGGTGAAGCGGCGCTGACCGGCGGCGAGGCGATCAGCCGGGCGCTGGTCACCGGCGTCTACGCGGCCCTGGTGACCCCGTTCCTGTATCCGGCGTTACTCCTCGGCTCGCGCCGGCTGGCCGGGAAACACCGGCGAGGCGGGCGATGAACGACCGGATGCGGATCCGCGTCCTGCTGCTCCGGGTCCTGGTGCTGTCGCTGCTGGTCACGCTCGGTGCCCGCCTGTGGGTGCTGCAGATCCTCGACGGCGACCACTACCGGCAGGTGGCCGAGACGAACCGGGTCCGCGAGGTGGTGACCCCCGCGACCCGCGGGATGATCCTCGACGACCGCGGCCAGCCGCTTGTGCGCAACCGCACCTCCCTGGTCATCTCGGTGAACCGGTCGACGACGGACCGGCAGCCCGACCACGGCAGGGCGGTGCTGGCCCGGCTCGCCTCGGTGATCGGCAGCCCGGCCGACGATCTGACCAAGCGCATCCGGTTCTGCGCGGCCCAGATCAAGCCGCCCTGCTGGAACGGCTCGCCCTACCAGCCCGTGCCGGTCGCCAAGGACGTCTCCCCGCAGCAGGCACTGGCCGTCATCGAGCATCCCGACCGCTTCCCCGGCGTCTCCGCGGACCTGCAGGCCGTGCGCGAGTACCCGCACGGCTCGCTCGCCGCCCACGAGCTGGGCTACCTCGCCCCGGTGACCCAGGACCAGCTCGACAAACAGGGCGACGAGAAGGGCTACCACCTCAACAGCCTCATCGGCGTCGCCGGGCTGGAGAACACCTACGACGACGAGCTGCGCGGCACCGACGGCGTGGAACGCCTCGAGGTCGACCGGTTCGGCCGGGTGGCCGGGACCGCCTCCACCACCGCCCCGGTCAGCGGCGACCACCTCGTGCTCAACCTCGACCTCGACGTCCAGCAGGCAGCCGAGCAGGCACTGCAGGACACGATCAACTCCCTCGGCGGGGGAGCGCGGACCGCCTCGGCCGTCGTCCTCAACGTGCGCACCGGCGGCGTGGTGGCGATGGCGAGCCTGCCGTCCTACGACCCGTCGGTGTTCGTCGGCGGCGTGTCCGAGCAGGACTACCGGGCGCTGTCCGACCCGGCGAACGGCATCCCGCTGCTCTCGCGGGCGTACCAGGGCTCGGGCGCGGCCGGGTCGACCTTCAAGGCGGTGTCCACCGCCGTCGCCATGCAGAACCTCGGGGCGAAGCCGGACCAGAAGTTCCCCTGCTCGCAGACCCTGCAGATCGGCGACCAGACCTTCCACAACTTCGACGGGGAGTCCGCCGGGCCGATCACCCTGCACCAGGCGCTGGTCATCTCCTGTGACGTCATCTTCGACCAGTTCGCCTATGACGCGTGGCTCGCCGACGGCGGCCTGCGCAACGGCCGCGGCCCCTACGCGCCCCCCGAGGAGTACTTCGCCCGGATGGCCGAGGCGATGGGCTTCGGCAAGGCCACCGGGATCGACCTGCCCGGGGAGACGAAGGGATCGGTCGTCGACCGGGCCGGGGCGAAGGCGATCTGGGAGGAACTGAAGGACTCCTACTGCCGGCGGGCGAAGAACGGCTACCCGGAGGAGCCCGATCCGACGAAGGCGGAGCGGTTCCGCAAGTACGCCGCCGAGGCCTGCGTCGACGGATACCTGTACAACGGCGGTGCGGCAGCCCAGTTCGCCATCGGCCAGGGCCAGTACCTGGCGGTGAGTCCGCTGCAGCTGGCCAGCGCCTACGCGGCCATCGCCAACGGCGGCACACTGTGGAAGCCCACGCTGGCCAAGGCGGCGGTCTCGCCCGACGGCAAGGTCGTGCGGACCTACCCGCCGACGAAGACCGGCACCCTACCGGTGTCCCAGGACGTCCTCGCGTACCTCCGCGACGGCCTGCACGGCGTGGCCAGTGAACCGGGCGGCACCGCCACCGGCGTCTTCGCCGACTGGCCGAACGACCAGATCCCGATCGCGGCGAAGACCGGCACCGCCGAGGTCGAGGGCAAGGGCGACACCTCCTGGTTCGCGTCGTTCGCCCCGGCGAACAACCCACAGTTCGCCGTCGTGGTCACGATCCCGGACTCCGGCCAGGGTGCCCAGTACGCCGGCCCGGTCGTCAAACGGATCTACCAGGCCATCTACGGGATCGGCCAGCAGGCGGCGATGCCCGGCGGCAAACCGCCGGCGGCGTTGCCGCGGATCAACGCCGACGGCACGATCGCCGCGTCCCCGGCCGTCGGCGCGCTGACCCCGGCCGCGCCGACCTCCCCGGGCGCGCCGATCACCGCGACCCCGGCCTCGACGATCACCACCGCGACGACACCCACCGTGGCGGCGCTGGGATCCGGGGCGGCCACCCCGGTGTCCGCGGTGGCGACGTCGCCGCGGGTGATGCCGCCGGTGTCGACGTCACCCATGGCGACGTCACCCACGGCGGGTGCGCTGGCGCCGAGCCGCGCGCCGCCCTGAGCCGGCCCCGGCGAGCCGCCGGGCCGTTGCCCAGGCCCCGTCCCGGGTGGTGCGTCGCGCACCACCCGGGACGGGGCGCCGGTTGGAGGAGGAGACGGCGTGACCCAGGAGGCGGGACCGACCGCGCTGCGCTCGTCCCCGGTGCCGATCCGGGGACGGATCGGGCAGTTGCGGGACCGGGCGTCCGGGCGGCACTCGCCGCTGCGGCGCCTCGACTGGACGCTGCAGCTGTGTGTGATCGCCCTGTCCGTCATCGGCGCGCTCCTGGTCTGGTCGGCGACCAGACAGCGTCTCGACGAGGCCGGCGGCGACCCGCAGACGTTCCTCAAGCGCCATCTGCTGAACCTGGCCATCGGACTGGTGCTCGGCGCCGTCGCCACGGTGGTCGACTACCGGGTGCTGCGCGCCTACGCGCCGTTCGTCTACCTGGGCTCGCTCGTCGGACTCGTCGCGGTGCTCGTGCTGGGCTCGACGATCAACGGCGCGCACTCGTGGATCGTGCTGCCCGCGGGCTTCCAGCTGCAGCCGTCGGAGTTCGCCAAGGTGGCGCTGGTCGTCGGCGCGGCGATGATCCTGGGGGAGAAGGGCGAGAACCGCAACACCGGCATCCGGCGCAGCGCGCCCGGGCATGGTGACGTCCTGCTCGTCCTCGGCCTGACGGTGGTGCCGATCGGGCTGATCATGCTGCAGCCGGACTTCGGCACGGTCATGGTGCTGGTCTTCACGATCCTCGGCATGCTGGCGATCAGCGGCGCGCCGCGGCGCTGGGTGCTGGGACTGGTTCTCTGTGGGGTGCTGTTCGGCGGCGCGATCCTCGAGTTCCACCTGCTCCAGCCATACCAGGAGGCCCGGCTCACCTCGTTCGCCTCGGGCAACAAGGCATCGTCCGGGACCGGCTACAACGTCTCCCAGGCGATGATCGCGATTGCGAACGGCGGGTTCACCGGCCGGGGCCTGCTGCACGGTCAGCAGACCCAGGGGCAGTTCGTCCCGGAACAGCAGACCGACTTCGTGTTCAGCGTCGCGGGGGAGGAGCTGGGGTACCTCGGCGCCGGCGGGATCGTCGTGCTGCTCGGTGTGGTGCTGTGGCGGGCGCTGTCGATCGGCTTCGACTCCCAGGACTCCTTCGGCGCGCTCATCGCGACCGGGGTGGTCTGCTGGTTCACCTTCCAGTCCTTCGTCAACATCGGAATGTGCCTCGGGATCATGCCGGTGACCGGGTTGCCGCTGCCGTTCCTGTCCTACGGCGGATCGTCGATGTTCGCGAACATGATCGCGGTCGGACTGCTGCAGAACGTGCGGCTGCGGTCCCGGTCCGACCCCTACGCCATGTAGCTTCGTCGTAGCTTCGTCGGGTTTTGCCCCGGTTCCGTCCCCGGCCGGAGACGGACGGCGGCGGAGTACCCGCGTGCCGTGCCGTAGGCTCGCGTGCATGTCCGGACAGTCGCTGTTCGCTCGCCTGGAGCCGCTGCTCCCGCGGGTGCGAAGGCCCGTGCAGTACGTCGGTGGCGAGGGGAACTCCATCGTCAAACCCTGGGACGCCGCCGTCGTCCGCTGGTGCCTGATGTATCCGGACGCCTACGAGGTCGGCCTGCCGAACCAGGGGCTGCAGATCCTCTACGAGATCCTCAACGAGCAGCCCGACGTGCTCGCCGAACGTACCTACTCGGTGTGGCCCGATCTCGAGGCGTTGCTGCGCGAGCACGACCTGCCCCAGTTCACCGTGGACGCCCACCGCGCCGTCGGCGACTTCGACCTGTTCGGCGTCAGCTTCTCCACCGAGCTGGGCTACACCAACCTGCTCACCGCGCTCGACCTCGCCGGCATCCCGCTGCACGCCGATCAGCGCACCGATGCCCACCCGCTGGTCATCGCGGGCGGCCACGCCGCGTTCAACCCCGAGCCGATCGCCGCGTTCGTCGACGCGGTCGTGCTCGGCGACGGAGAACAGGCCGTCCTCGGTATCTCCGACGTCGTGCGGGCCTGGAAGTCCGAGGGTGCGCCCGGTGGGCGCACCGAGCTGCTCGCCCGCCTCGCCCGTCGCCAGCTGGTCTACGTCCCGGCGTTCTTTGACGTCTCCTACCGCGCCGACGCGCGGATCGAGGCGGTCCGGCCGAACCGGTCCGACATCCCGGCCCGGCCGAGCAAGCACACCCTGTCCGACCTCGACTCCTGGCCCTATCCGAAGGCGCCGCTCGTCCCGCTCGCCGAGACCGTGCACGAGCGGATGAGCGTCGAGATCTTCCGCGGCTGCACCCGGGGCTGCCGGTTCTGCCAGGCCGGGATGATCACGCGCCCGGTGCGCGAGCGCAACATCGAGACGATCGGTGCCATGGTCGACGCCGGGCTGCGGGCCACCGGGTTCAACGAGGTCGGCCTGCTGTCGCTGTCCAGCGCGGACCACACCGAGATAGGCACGATCGCGACCGCTCTGGCCGACCGCTACGAGAACGACAAGGTCTCGCTCAGCCTGCCCTCCACGCGGGTCGACGCCTTCAACGTCACGCTCGCCAACGAGTTCTCCCGCAGCGGCCGGCGCAGCGGGCTCACCTTCGCCCCCGAAGGCGGCTCGGAGCGGCTGCGCAGGGTCATCAACAAGATGGTCAGCGCCGAGGACCTGGTGCGCACGGTCAGCACGGCCTACGCGCACGGCTGGCGGCAGGTGAAGCTGTACTTCATGTGCGGGCTGCCGACGGAGACCGACGAGGACGTGCTCGAGATCGCCGATCTCGCCCGGCAGGTGATCCGCGCCGGCCGTAAGGCCAGCGGGCACCGCGACATCCGCGCGACCGTGTCGATCGGCGGGTTCGTGCCCAAGGCACACACCCCGTTCCAGTGGGCCGCGCAGGCCTCGCCCGAGGTGATCGACGCCCGGCTCAAGCTGCTGCGCGACACGGTCCGCGCCGACAAGGAGATCGCCCGCGCCGTCGGCTTCCGCTACCACGACGGCCGGCCCGGGGCCATCGAGGGCCTGCTGGCCCGCGGTGACCGCCGCGTCGCCAAGGTGATCGAGCGGGTGTGGCGCGAGGGGGGCAGGTTCGACGGCTGGACCGAGCACTTCTCGTTCGAGCGGTGGGAGCAGGCCTGCGCGGCCGAGCTCGAACCCCTGGGTGCCTCGTTGGACTGGTTCACCACCCGCGAGCGGGAGGAACGCGAGGTGCTCCCTTGGGACCACCTCGACGCGGGCCTCGATCGTGACTGGCTATGGGCCGACTGGCAGGAGGCGCTGCGGGGCACCGAACTCGACGACTGCCGGTGGACGCCCTGCTACGACTGCGGGGTCTGCCCGACGATGGGGACCGACACGCAGATCGGACCGACCGGGCGTTCGCTGCTGCCGGTGATCGGCGTGAGCGCCGGTGGCCCGGCGGTCGGCGGCGACCCGAGCCCGGTGGACGGCGGCGACCCGAGCCCGGTGGGCAGTGCCGCGCCAGCCTGAGGGGCCGCCGCCCCCGCCGGTCGTCGCGCGGGTGCGGGTGCGCTTTGCCAAGCGGGGCCGGCTGCGCTTCCTGTCCCATCGGGACGTCGCCAGGGCCTTCGAGCGTGGGCTGCGCCGGGCCGAGGTGCCGATGGCCTACTCCGCGGGCTTCAACCCGCATCCGCGGATCTCCTGGGTCGGCGCGGCGCCCACCGGTGCCGCCAGTGAGGCCGAGTACGTCGAGTTCGCGCTGTCCGCGCCGGCGGAGCCCGAGCGGCTGCGGTCCGCGCTGGACGCGAGCCTGCCGCCGGGCCTGGACGTGCTGCGCGTCGTGCCGGCCGGCGGTGCGGCGCTCGCCGAGCGGATCAACGCCTCGCGGTGGCTGGTCCGGCTGCCGAGCGTCGCCGAGCCGGCACTGCGGGACGCCGTGGCCGAGTTCCTGCGGAGAGACAGCGTCGAGGTCGAGCGGGCGACCAAGGACGGTCGTCGCCGGTTCGACGTGCGTCCAGCCGTGATCTTGGCCGACTGTCGTGCAGGGAACGACACATGTGCGATACTGGATTTGGTCGTGCGGCATACGACGCCCGCTGTGCGACCAGACGACGTGCTGACTGCCTTGGATGTGGTGGCCGGTCTGCGCCCGTCGGCGCCTCCCGAGCCCATTCGGCTGGAACAGGGCCGGCTGCTCGAAGACGGGACGCTGGCGGACCCGCTGGCTCCGGACCGCAATGACGCTGGCCGGCTGGTGGGTTAGTCCTCGGCGTGATGCTGCTGGGCGTCGCAGGATTTACCGGCGCGGTAACCGCGTCGGCCGAGACAGTGGCTTCTGCGCGGCCGCGACTGCACCAGGCAGCGCGCCCGGGAGCCCGAGAGGCTTCTTAACCCGTGCCCGACGATGACCTGACCACCCAGACAGAGACCGAAACCACCCGCCCCGCGCCGCGGCGGCGCCGGGCCGCGGGACGGGCCGCCGGCCCGCCCCCCGATCAGCCCGACAGCGTGACCAGCCCGGAAGCAGCCTCGCCCGCGGGTGAGGCCGAGCCGGCAGCGGCCAGTCCGCCGCCCGCTCGTCGGCGCACCCGGGCCACCAGCGGCGCCAAGGCGCCGTCGAGCCGGCCAAGCCGCGCGAAGTCCGGCGACGCGGTTGACGCCCCGACGGAGCCATCCGGCCCGGCCTCCTCGGCGCAGCCCACCACCGATCCGGCGGTTCCCGCCGGGGCCGTGGCGGACGCAGCCGCCCCGCCACCCATCGACGCGACACCCGGGTCGGCGACCGCCGACCCGGCCCAGCCAGAGGTGCCGCCGCGCCGTGCCCGCAGCCGCCGTGCGGTCCGGGACACCGCGCCGGCCGATCCGGCACCCGTCGGCGCCTCGACCACCGGCACCGACGGGGTCGGCGCCGCCATGCCCAGCACTGACGGTGCCGGCGAGGCACCCGCGGTTGTCTCCGCGGCCGAGCCGGCGACGCCGCCGGCCGAGGAAACCCCCCGGCCGCGCCGCACCCGGGCCCGTCGGGCCACCTCCGGCCCGGTCAGTTCGCCGACCGCGCCGGACGCGGGCCTCGAGCCGCCGGCCGTGGAGCAGATCGAGTCCGCACCGGACGCCGGGACTGTTCCGGCCGCGGCGACCGGGTCGGACATGCCCGAGGCCGGCGGCGAGACCGCTCCCGCGCCCCGGACCAGGGCGCGCACCACCCGGCGTCGCGCGTCGAGCGCGAAGGCCACGACGGACGGCTCGGCCGCGGACGCCGGGCCGGCGCCGACGGTCGCGGAGTCGAGCGGATCAGCGCCGGTGGCCGGTGCCGCGGATGCCGGGCCGACGGATTCCCCGGCCGGTGACGCGGTGCCGACGGAGGCCGGCGCCGTCCGTGCCGGCCACGCATCGGCGATGGACGAGGACGACCTCGCCGACCAGCCGGGCGTAGCGACGGCGGAGCCGGTTGTCGAGGCCGTGACGTCCGGCCCCGACGCGGGCCCCGCCCCGGCCGCGGACGGTGACGCCGCTCCCGCCTCGACCGGTGGCCGCTCCCGGACGCGAACCCGGCGGGTGGCCGCCCCCACCTGGACCGGTGTCGGGGAGGAAACGCCGGCTCCGGCGGCCCGCCCGGCGGCCCGGCGTCCGGTGGCCATGGTCACCTTCCAGGCGCCCGTGCCGGCCGCGGCCGAGCCGCGCTGGACCCGTGGCGAGCCCGAACGCCAGGTTGACGAGGCGTCCGACCTTGACGTCGCCGCTGCCGACGAGCAGCCGGTCGACGCCGCACCCAGCACCGCGCCTGACGACGACACGCTGGTCACCACGGCCGACAGCGCGCCGACGGAGCTCCCCGCGGCGGAGGAGGACGGCGAGTTCGACGAGGACGACGAGGGCGGTGGCGCCTCCGGGTCGACCCGCCGTCGTCGCCGCGGTCGCCGCGGTCGGGGCCGCGCCCGTGAGAACGAGGACGGCTCCGAGCCCTCGGCCGATGCGGCCGAGGGCGATGGGGCCGAGGGCGATGCCGGTGAGTCGACGGACGCCGACATCGACGACTGGTCCGCGGAGTCGGACCCGATGGCCGAGGCGACCGGCAGCGACGACGCGACCGACTCCGACGGCGAGGCCGGTGCCGATTCCGACGCGGACTCCGACGCGGATGACGAGCGGGGCAGCAACTCGCGCCGACGGCGTCGGCGGCGCCGCCGGACCGGCGGGGACGAACCGGCCGTGGTGGACGATCCGCCCAACACGGTCGTGCACGTCCGCGAAACGCGGCGCGATGAGGATCTTGTCCGCGGTCTGAGCGGTTCGACCCGGCTGGAGGCCAAGCGCCAGCGTCGGCGCGAGGGCCGGGACAGCGGGCGGCGCCGTCCGCCGATCGTCACCGAGGCCGAGTTCCTGGCGCGCCGCGAGGCGGTCGAGCGCCGGATGGTCGTGCGCCATGCCGGCGATCGCACGCAGATCGCCGTCCTCGAGGACGGCGTGCTCGTCGAGCACTTCGTCACCCGGGCCAGTTCCGCGTCCTACGCGGGCAACGTGTACCTCGGCCGGGTGCAGAACGTGCTGGCCAGCATGGAGGCGGCCTTCGTCGACATCGGCAAGGGCCGCAACGCCGTGCTGTACGCGGGTGAGGTCAACTACGACGCCTCCGGGCTCGACGGCCGGCCCCGCAAGATCGAGCAGGTGCTCAAGTCCGGGCAGTCCGTGCTGGTGCAGGTCTCGAAGGACCCGATCGGTCACAAGGGCGCCCGGCTGACCAGCCAGATCAGCCTGCCGGGCCGCTACCTGGTCTACGTTCCGGACGGCCAGAACGCGGGCATCAGCCGCAAGCTGCCGGACACCGAGCGGGCCCGGCTGAAGAGCATCCTCAAGAAGATCACGCCGGAGGACGGCGGCGTCATCGTGCGCACCGCCGCCGAGGGCGCCAGCGAGGCCGAGCTCTCCCGCGACGTCGAGCGGCTCGCCGCGCAGTGGGAGGACATCCAGCGCCGGTCGAAGAAGGCGTCCGCGCCCTCGCTGCTCTCCGGCGAACCCGACCTCGTCGTCCGGGTGATCCGCGACATCTTCAACGAGGACTTCACCGAACTGGTGGTCCAGGGGTCCGGCGAGGCCCAGACGATCGAGGAGTACATCGACACCGTTGCGCCCGACCTGCGACCCCGGATCCGCCGCTACGCCGGCACCGGCGACCTCTTCGCCGACTACCGGGTCGACGAGCAGCTCGCCAAGGCACTCGACCGCAAGGTGTGGCTGCCCTCCGGCGGATCGCTGGTGATCGACCGGACCGAGGCGATGACCGTCGTCGACGTCAACACCGGGAAGTTCACCGGCAAGGGCGGCAACCTCGAGGAAACGGTCACCAAGAACAACCTCGAGGCCGCCGAGGAGATCGTCCGTCAGCTGCGGCTGCGGGACATCGGCGGAATCATCGTCATCGACTTCATCGACATGGTCCTGGAAAGCAACCGGGAACTGGTCCTGCGCCGGCTCACCGAATGCCTCGGCCGGGACCGGACCCGCCACCAGGTCGCGGAGGTCACCAGCCTCGGGCTGGTCCAGATGACCCGCAAGCGCGTCGGGCAGGGTCTCCTGGAGGCCTACAGCGAGTCGTGCATCCACTGCAACGGCCGCGGGGTGGTCATCCACCTGAACGGCAGCTCTGCCAACGGCAACGGCTCCGTCAGCGGCAACGGCTCGGCCAGTGGGAACGGCTCGGCCAACGGCAGTGGCCACAGCGGGCACAGCCACCCGGTACCCGCCGCGGTGACCGGCGGCGGCAACGGGCAGTCCGAGCCGGCGGCCGGTGGGTCCACGCCGAGCGGCTCAGGCCGGCGCTCGCGCGGTGCTGCCACGCGGTCGGCCGGTGGCCCCGCGCCGACGGCAACGTCGAGCCAGGCCGGGGGCGGGTCCGCCACGGTAACCGAGGTACCCGAGGCCGGCGGTACCGACTCCGGCACTGTGCTCACCGTGCCGGAGACCTCCGTGCTGCCCGAGTCCTCCGTGCTGCCCGAGAGCTCCGTGCCGGAGAGTTCGGCGCCGGAGAGTTCGGCGCCGGCCAGCGAGCAGCCAGCCGCCGCGGTGAACGACAGCGTGGACCTGCCCGCTGCGGCGGCGGAGCAGGACGCCCCCGCGCCGGTCTATGCCAACTCCGACGACCCCGACAGCGTCGCCGTCGTGGACGGCGGGGCGGAGGCGGTCAAGCCGGCGAAGGGCCGGCGACGCCGGGCTTCCCGGCCGGTCTCCCAGCCGGGTGCGGAAGCGCCGCCGGGGCCGTCGCCCGCGGAGAGCACCAGCGGATGAGCCGCGCCGTCGGTACCGGTCCATCCCGACCGGTACCGACGGCCGAACGGCCGTGGCGGACGTCGGGCGTCGAAGACGCCGCGACAGTGCGGGTGTGCCTCGGGTGGCGTCTTCGACGGTCAGGCGGGTTGGTCAGGGCGCCGGCTCGGAGAGGGCGCCGGCTCGGTCAGGCGGCGGTCGGACCCGCCGGGGTCTGCGCGGCCGGAGCGGAGCGGACGAAGCCGCGCCCGGAATCCTCGCGCAGCAGCACGTCCAACGTCGCCCGGGAGCGGGACAGCGCGACCTCGACGGCCTGCCGGGCGCGACCGGCATCACCCATCTGCAACGCGTACGACGCGATGGTCAGTGACTGGACCAGGTCGTCCTGATCGGCCAGATCGGCGCTCATCCGCTCCCGGGACACCACGCGGACCGGCTCCGGCGCCATGAGCCCCCACGCGGCCGGGTCGCGACGCCGCACGGCGATCCACCCGGCGGCCGCCGCGGTGCACAGCAGCCAGCAGGCGCCCGCCCAGGCGGCCAGCCCGGCGAAGGCGGTCAGGACCACGCCGATGACGGCGAGCACGGCGAGCGCGCCGGTGGCGGCCGGCACCGTTCCCGGCACCGAGCCGTGACGACGGGCGACCGCGGCAGCCGGACGGCACGCGATGGCCAGGGCAAGGGCCGTCCCGACACCCGCCGCGCCGACCAGCAGTTGCCAGATCATTCCTCGTCACCCCCGATGTGCCGTCGTTTCCAGCGCGGTGCCCGCTCACGTTGTCCTGGGTCCACGCCTGGTGGACGGTCCATGTTTCTCTCTGACGAGGGCGGTTCACCATGGCCCGTATGGGTCATCCGCCTACATGGTCCGTCCGCGTGGGACATGTCCCACGCGGACGGACCGGCGCGCGGCCGGTGTCGCCCCGCCGGCGGAGGGCGGGTCGGATCGCTGGCCGGGCAGCCGACGCCGGGGACTCCCGATCGTCACCGGAGTGCCGATGACCTGTAAGGTGGAGGCCGCATGTTCCTCCGGGCTGGGCTCGGCCCGCCCGGGAGTCTCCGGCCGGCCGCTGTGCGGCCGCAGGTCGGGGCATGCGCACCCAAAGCTCCGTGGGCGGCCTCGTCGCCCACGGTTACAGCGGCAAAACAACAGCAGGGAGATCTGGTGTACGCGGTCGTTGCCAGCGGCGGCAAGCAACACAGGGTCGCCGTCGGCGATGTCGTCGACGTCGAACTCCTTCCCGGAGAGCCGGGTGTGGCCGTGAACCTTCCGGCGCTCCTGCTCGTCGACGGTGACTCGGTCACCCATGCGGCTGACGCCCTCGCGTCGGTCGCGGTGACCGCCGAGGTTGTCGGCGTCGTCAAGGGTCCGAAGATCCGGATCCACAAGTTCAAGAACAAGACCGGCTACCACAAGCGTCAGGGCCACCGCCAGAAGCTGACGCGGCTCAAGGTGACCGGCATCGACACCGGGAAGGCCTGACGCAATGGCGCACAAGAAGGGCGCGAGCTCCTCGCGCAACGGTCGGGATTCCAACGCACAGCGCCTCGGCGTGAAGCGTTTCGGCGGTCAGTTCGTCAAGGCCGGCGAGATCATCGTCCGCCAGCGGGGGACCCACTTCCACCCGGGCGAGCTGGTGGGGCGCGGCAAGGACGACACGCTGTTCGCGCTGTCGCCCGGGCACGTGCAGTTCGGCCGCAGCCGCGGCCGGCGGGTTGTGAACGTGGTCATCGAGGCGGCGCCCGCGGCCTGATCGTCCGGCCGGACTTGACCAGGCGGCGGAGCGCGGGCTCGCCCGCAGCCTCCGTTGTGGCAGGTTCGGCTACCCACACCGCGCGCACCATCCCGCTCCGGGGTCCGGTGCGCGCGGTTTTGGTTGTATGCCCGGGTGCCGTGTCCGGCCCGCCGGGTGGTGCTGGGCGCGGCTGCCGGTGGGTGCGGAGGTCCAACGGCCGGCCGAAGGTCATCGACGCGCCAGGTGCCACCGACCCGGTGGAGGCCACAGACGGGGTAAGGGAGGCGGCGGCAGTGCCGAGCTTTGTCGATCGGGTAATCCTGCACGCGGCGGCCGGGGACGGTGGCCACGGCTGCGCGTCCATCCACCGGGAGAAGTTCAAGCCACTCGGCGGCCCGGACGGTGGGGACGGCGGGCGGGGCGGTGACATCCGGCTCATCGTCGACCCCAGCGTCACGACGCTGCTCGACTTCCACTTCCATCCCCATCAGCGGGCCTCGCGCGGTCGGCCCGGGCAGGGGTCCAACCGGCACGGCGCCGACGGGGAGGACCTCATCCTGCCGGTGCCCGACGGCACCGTCGTCCTCGACGGCGACGGCGAGCAGGTCATCGACCTGGTCGGGGCCGGCAGCGCCTACGTGCTCGCCCGCGGTGGCCGCGGCGGCCGCGGCAACGCGTCGCTCGCGTCGGCCCGCCGCAAGGCGCCCGGGTTCGCCGAACTCGGCGAACCCGGTGAGCAGCTCGACGCGACCCTCGAACTCAAGACGGTCGCGGACGTCGCCCTCGTCGGTTTCCCCAGCGCCGGCAAGTCGTCCCTGGTGTCGGTGCTCAGCGCGGCCCGGCCGAAGATCGCGGACTATCCGTTCACCACGCTCGCGCCGAACCTCGGCGTCGCCCAGGCCGGCGACCACCCGCCGTACACGGTGGCGGACGTCCCCGGGCTCATCCCCGGCGCCAGCCAGGGGCGTGGACTGGGCCTGGAGTTCCTGCGGCACATCGAACGCTGCTCGCTGATCGTCCATGTGCTCGACTGCGCCACGCTGGAGCCCGGCCGTGATCCGCTGACCGACCTCGACGTCATCGAGGCCGAGCTCGCCGCCTACTCGGCCGACCTGTCCAACCGGCCCCGGCTCGTCGTGCTGAACAAGATCGACGTTCCCGACGCGGCCGAACTCGCCGAGATGGTGGCGCCCGAGCTGCGGGTCCGTGGTCTCCCGGTGTTCGCGATCAGCAGCGCCACCAGGCGCGGCGTCCACGCGCTGTCGCTGGCCCTGGCGGAGAAGGTCGCCGAGCACCGGGCGGCACAGCCGACCCAGGTCGCGACCCGGGTCGTCCTGCGCCCGCGCGCGGTGAACGAGCCGGACTTCACCGTGTCCACGCACGACGACGGCTTCCTGATCAAGGGCCGGAAGCCCGAGCGCTGGGTCCTCCAGACCGACTTCACCAACGACGAGGCAATCGGTTTCCTCGCGGACCGACTGGCCCGGCTGGGCGTGGAGAAGGAGCTCGCCCGGCTCGGCGCGACCGCCGGTGTCGATGTCACGATCGGGGCGGTCACCTTCGAATGGGAGCCGACGCTGAGCGGCGGCGCCCTGGCCGCGGAGATCGCGGCGGCGGGCGCGGCCGCGGCGGACGCCGAGGACCAGCCGGACGGTGCGCAACCCACGAGCCCGACCGGCGCGACCCTCGGCCCGCGTGGCAGTGACGACCGGTTGCGGACCTCGGTCCGGCTGACGCGCGCCGAGCGGATCGCCCGCTCCCAGCGCGGTCGCGTCCTCGGCGACATCCAGGACGGCGCGCCCGACCTGGCCGTCGGCACCCTGGAGCGGAACCCGGACTCCTGACGCCGGCACAACAGAAGATCGGTACGGAGGGTGGGGAAGACGTGCGTGCGTTCGTGGCCGACGCGCAGCGGGTCGTCGTCAAGGTCGGTTCGTCGTCGCTGACGACGGCCGCCGGCGGGCTCGACGTCGAGCGACTCGACCGGCTCGTGACGGCACTGCTGCCCAGGGCGGGCCAGCTTGTGCTCGTGTCGTCGGGTGCGATCGCCGCGGGCCTGGCTCCGCTCGGGCTGACCAGGCGGCCGCGCGACCTCGCCACCCAGCAGGCCGCGGCCAGCGTGGGGCAGAGCTCGCTGGTCCACAGCTATGCCGAGGCCTTCGGCCGGGCCGGGTTCCGGGTCGGCCAGGTGCTGCTGACCGCCACCGACGTCGTCCGCCGCACCCACTACCGCAACGCGCGGACCACGCTTGACCGGCTGCTCGAACTCGGCGTCGTCCCGATCATCAACGAGAACGACGCCGTGGCCACCCAGGAGATCCGCTTCGGCGACAACGACCGGCTCGCCGCGATCGTCGCCCACCTCGTCTCGGCCGACCTGCTCGTGCTCCTGTCGGACGTCGACGGCCTCTACGACGCCAATCCCCGGCAGGGCCCGGCGAACCTGGTCCGCGAGGTCCGCTCGGACGCGGATCTGGCCGGGCTGACCGCCCGCGGCACCGGTACCGCCGGCGTCGGCGTCGGCGGGATGGCGACCAAGATCGAAGCTGCCCGGATGGCGGCCTCCGGTGGCCTTCGTGCGATCATCACGTCCGCGGCGAACGCGGCCCCGGCGCTGCGGGGCGACGAGGTCGGCACGGTCTTCCACCCCACGGGCCCGCGCCGGGCCTCCCGGCTGCTGTGGCTCGCGCACGCCAGCGCCGCCGAGGGCCGGCTCAGGCTGGATGCCGGCGCGGTCACCGCGGTCGTCCGGCGCCGGGCGTCGCTGCTGCCGGCGGGGGTCACCGCCGTCGACGGTGACTTCGTCGCCGGGGACCCGGTCGACCTGGTCGACCCCGAGGGCCGACCGGTTGCTCGGGGGCTGGTCGCGTTCGACGCCGCGGAACTGCCGGCGATGCTGGGCCGGTCCACCGGTGAGCTCGCCGCGGAACTCGGCCCTTCCTACGAGCGCGAGGTCGTGCACCGCGACGACCTGGTGCTGCTCCTGCCGGCGCGCTAGCCGAACGTCGTCTCGACGTGACTGCCGGTGGTTCCCTTCACGACCCGGATCTGGTTCGGGATGCGCTGGCGCAGCTCGGCGACATGGCTGACCAGGCCGACGAGCCGCCCGCCGGAGCGTAGCTCGTCGAGGACGGTCATCACCTCGTCGAGGCTGTCCGCGTCCAGCGAGCCGAAGCCCTCGTCGATGAACAGGGTGTCCAGGCGGCGCCCGCCGGCCTCCGCCGTCACGACGTCGGCGAGACCCAGCGCGAGCGACAGCGCGGCCTGAAACGTCTCACCGCCCGAGAGCGTGCCGGTCGGCCGGCGCCGGCCGGTCCAGGCGTCCTCGACGAGCAGGCCGAGGCCGGCCCGGCGCCGGCGGTCGCGGCGTTCGGTGCTGTCGTGGACGAGGGTGAACCGCCCGCCGCTCATCGCGGCGAGCCGACCGCTGGCCGCGACCGCGACCTCCTCCAGCCGCGCGGCGAGCACGAAACTCGACAGCGGCATGCCCTCGGTGTTCCCACCGCGGCCGGCGGCGAGCTCGGCGAGCTGGTGCAGCTCGTCCGCGTCCGCCTGGAGCGGGCGCAGCTGCGCGTATCCCTCGGCGTAGCCGTTGTGCAGGTCGGCCAGGTCATCCGCCTGCTTCGTCGCGGGCGCGCAGAGCGTCACGGCGGCCTCGTGTGCCGCGCGGGCCGCCGCGGCTGCCGCGGTGTGCTCGGCGATCGGCACGGGGCTGTCCGGGTCGACGGCGAGATCGTCATCGGCGAGGGCGGCGGCGACCGCGGCGGTCTCCTCCCGGTGCGCCCGGACCTCGGCGTCCGCCGCGGTCAGCCAGGCCGGGTCGCCCCCGGCGGCGACGACGGCGTCCTGATCGGCGAAGCCGGCCTGGCGGACGAGGTCGAGCGCGGTGCGCAGGGCCCGCCGGAGGGACTCGCCGGCCCGCTGCGTGGCGACGAGGGCGGTGTGTGCGGTCTCCTGGTCGGCGGCGAGCGTCGCGACCGCGGCCTGCCGTTCGGCCAGCGCCGCGCCGTCACGCAGGTCGACCGGGATGCCCGCGAGCCGCTGGGCGGCGCGCTCGCGGGCCTGCGCCGCCGCGCGCAGCGCCGCGTCGACGCCCGCCCGGCTCGCCGCGGCCCGGGCGGTTGTCTCGGTCTCGTCATGGCGCAGGTCGGCCACGGCCCGTTCGGCGTCGGCGAGGTCGCCCGCGGCGGCCGCACACCCGGCCACCGCCGCGTCCAGGGCGTCGGCGAGCTCGCTGAGCTGGGTCAACGCCGCGGGCACCGCCGCGAGCAGCCCGCCGAGCGCCGGCGCTGTGCGGGGCAGGTCGGCCTGGTCGGTCTGGTGGGTCTGGTGGGCCTGGTGGGCCTGGTCGGCCTGGTCGGCCTGGTCGGCCTGGTCGGCCTGGTCGGCACCCGGGGTCGGCCGGGTCAGCTCGGCGTGCGCGGAGCGCACTCGTTCGTGGGCGCGGTCGGCGCCGCTACGCGTGGTGGTGGCCTCGGCCAGCAGCCGGTCGGCCTCCCGGCCGGCGGCGAGCTCCTCGTCCTTGCTCACCTGGTGGGCCCGCACCTTGGCGGGATCAGGGTGCTCGAGGGACCCGCACACCGGGCATGGTGTGCCCTGGTCGAGCAGCGCGGCGAGTTCCGCGGTGATCGCGTCGAACCGGTCGCGGCGAAGCCGGTCCGCGTGCTCGCGGGCGGCGCGGGCAAGCCCGTCCGCCGTGTCCGCCGCCGCCCGTGCGGTGGCGTGCTCGGCGGCGGCCCCGGCGAGCTCCCGCGCCCGGCGGGCCTGCTCGGTGAGCCGGGAAAGGTCCGCGCCGGCCACGCGTCCCGCGACGACGCGGGCGTCGGCGTCGGCGCGCGCGGCCGGCAGCTCGACGGTCAGCCGGTGTGTGAGGACGTCGACGTCACGGCGATGAGCAGCGGCGTTGTCGTCGGCCTGCTGCGCGTCCTGCTCGTCCCGCTCGGCATCGGCGAGCAGTCCCGCGAGCCGCTCCAGCCGTCCGCTCTCGCGGTGCGACCGGCCCAGCGCCGCGGTGAGCCGCCGGATCCGAGCCGGCCCGTCCCGCTCGCCGCCGTCGTCGTCGGCCGAACCGGCGCTGTCGGCCGCGCCGAGATCGTCCGTCGCCGCGTCGTCACCGTCCGGGGGCTGCGGCCCGGACGGCACCAGCCCAGCCGGATGGCCGTCCAGTCGGTGCTGGGCGGCCTGGGCCAGTTCCCGTGCGCGGTGCGCGGCGTCGGTGAGTGCGCGCAGGTCGGCGAGGGCGGGGAGCACCAGCGCCGCCCGTCGGGCCGCCTCGGCCTCGGCGGCGAGCAGATCCATCGCCGGGCGGGCCGCGTCCAGTTCGTCGCGCCGCGCGGCGAGTTCCCGGCGCCGTTCGATGCGACGCCCGAGCTCGACGGTGCGTCTGAGCGTTTCCTCTGCCCTGTCGTGGTCCGTCCGCGCTGCGTCGAGTGCCCTCGCCGCCGCTCCGGCAGCCGCCGCGGCGGCGCCGGCCAGGCCGGCGGCCCAGTCGGGTGACGCCGGCCGGGCCGCGTCGGCGGTCGGCAGGGGAGCGGCGGCGACCTGGGCGATGCGCGCGGCCACACGATCGAGCGCGGCGCTCGCCTCGGCGAGATCCTCCCGGCTGATCTTCGCTCGATCCCGCAGCCACTGCTCGGTGAACTCGAACCGGCTGACCCGGAACAGTCGTTTGAGCAGCTTCTCCCGGTCGTCGTGGCCGGCCTGCAGGAAGTCCGCGAAACGTCCCTGCGGCAGCATCACGACCTGGAAGAACTGCTCGTCGGACATGCCGAGGAGCTGGCCGATCTCGTGGCCGACATCCTGCGGCCTGCTGGCGAGGGTCTCCCAGTCGTCCGCGTGGTCGCGCGTGCGGGTCTCGCCGGTGCGCCGGCGCAGGGTCGCGGTCGGGTGCTCGCGGGTCGATCCACCGCCGCGCCGGGGCCGCTCCCAGGCGGGGGTGCGGGTGATCCGGTAGCGGTCCGGACCCGACGTGAACTCGAGGGTCACCGAGGGCCAGGTGTCCGCCGCCGCGTGGTGGGAGCGCAGGTCGGGCCCGCCGTCGATCTTGCCTCGCAGGCCGGGGACCTTTCCGAACAGGGCGAATCCGAGCGCGTCGAGCAGCGTGGTCTTGCCCGCGCCGGTCTCCCCGCACAACAGGAGCAACCCGCCGCTGCCCAGCTGGTCGAAGTCGACGTCGATCCGCCCGGGGAAGGCGCCGAAGGCCGCCAGGCTCAGCCGGTGCGGGCGCATCAGGCCGCGTCCTCGGCCAGCCGGGCCGCCCCGAGCGCCTCGGCGAGCAGCGTCCGTTCGCGGCCCGACGGCGCGCCGCGGACATGGCCGACGAACGCGGTGGCGATCTCCAGGTCGGAGCGACCCCGGGTGCGCTCGCCGAAGGAACGGGTCTCCGCGGTGCCTGGCGGCGGCTCGTGGGACAGGCGCAGCGCATGCGGGAACCGGCGACGCAGCGTCGTCATCGCGTCGAGCGGGCGAACCGGATCGGTGAGCACGGCGGCGACGAAGTCGGCCTCGTGCTGTCCGTACGCCGGTGCGGTGAGCAGATCGGCGAGGGTGCCGCGCAGCACCGCCAGGCGGCGCTGCGCGGGCACCGGTATCCCGCGCACGCCGACGAGGCCGTCCTGGCCGAGCTCGACGAGCAGGGTCTGCTTGGGGTCGGTAGCCTCGGAGAAGGAGAAGGCCAGCGGCGAACCGCTGTAGCGCACCGCGGGAGTGATCGACTGCGGGCGGTGCAGGTGGCCCAGCGCCGTGTAGGTGATGCCGTCGAACAGGCCTGCCGGCACGTTGCCCACGCCGCCGACGGAGATGTCGCGCTCGCTGTCGCTGGCCGCGCCGCCGGTGACCCAGGCGTGGGCGAGCACGACGGCCCGGCCTCCCGGCCGGCGGGCGAGGTCGGCCCGCACCGCCCGCATGGCCCGGTGCATCGTCGCGGCCTGCGACCGGCCGCCCACCGCCTCGGTGGGCGGATCGTCGGCTGGCCGGCTCGGGGAGGCCGCCGAACCCGCCTGGCCGCCGTCGGCAGCGGCGCCCGGGTTGTCCGGCAGCAGGCCGTGGGCCGTCGTCGGCTCCAGGTAGGGGATCGGGTAGACGCGCACCGGTCCGTCGGCGTCGGCCAGGACGACGGGCGTGGCCACCGCGGCGGGATTCGTCCGGATGCTGATCCGCTGGTCGAGCAGCCCGGACTTGTCGCCCAGGCGGCGGGCGGCGTCATGGTTGCCACTGATCACCACGACGTGGGCGGCCGCGTCGCGCAGGCGCGAGAGTGCCTCGTCGAACAGCTCCAGCGCGCGCACGGGCGGGATCGCCCGGTCGTGCACGTCCCCGGCGACGAGGACGACGTCCACGGACTCCGCCCGGACGACCTCGACGAGGTGGTCCACGAACGCGGCCTGGGCCGCCAGCAGGTCGTGGCCGTGCAGTCCGCGGCCGAGATGCCAGTCGGAGGTGTGCAGGGCGAGCATGGGAGCACGGTAGGCAGGCGGGCGGCGCCGGCCGGCAACGGGGGTCGGCACCGGTCATCTCCGTGACGGTCGCGGGCCCCGGCGTCGGTGGTGTGGCGGCGCGGCGCGCTGCATGGCCGACCTGTTCGGCGAGCCGGACGGCAGGCTCGCCGAGCGCCCGGCGAGTGCCGTCTGTCGCCGGTAGCCTCGCAGGAGTGGGTTGCGCCGCAGCGCCCGCACTTACGGAGGATCCCGAGATGAACACCTCTGCGGAGGCTGTCCGAGACGTGGCGGTACGCGCCCGGGCGGCGGCGGCCGAGCTGGCCCCGCTCAGCCGTGAGCGCAAGGACCGCGCCCTGCTGGCGATGGCGGAGGCGCTCCCGGTCCGGTCGGCGGAGATCCTCGCCGCCAACGCCGAGGACGTCGAGACCGCGCGGGCCGCGGGGACGGCGCCCGCGATGGTCGACCGGCTCACCCTCACCCCGGCCCGGCTGGCCGGCATCGCCGACGGGCTGCGCCAGGTCGCGGCGCTGGACGATCCGGTCGGCGAGGTGGTGCGCGGCCGGGTGCTGCCCAACGGAATGGAGCTGCGGCAGGTCCGGGTTCCCCTCGGCGTCGTCGGGATCATCTACGAGGCCCGGCCGAACGTCACCGTCGACGCCGCCGGGCTGTGCCTGAAGAGCGGCAACGCGGTGCTCCTGCGCGGCAGCGCCTCCGCCGCGCGGTCCAACGCCGCGCTGGTCGGAGTCCTGCGGGACGCGGCCGTGGCGGTCGCTCTGCCCGCCGACGCGGTCCAGCTCGTCCCCGGGCTCGACCACGAGTCGGTCAAGCACCTGATGCGCCTGCGGGGCCTGGTCGACGTGCTCATCCCGCGCGGCGGCGCCGGGCTGATCCGGGCCGTCGTCGAGGAGTCGACGGTGCCGGTGATCGAGACCGGGGTCGGTAACTGCCACGTCTACGTCGACGCGCAGGCCGATCTCGACCAGGCCGTGGCGATCACGCTGGACGCGAAGACCAGCCGGGTCTCGGTCTGCAACTCCGCGGAGACCCTGCTGGTGCACCGGGACGTGGCCGGGCGGTTCCTCCCCCGGGTGCTCGCGGCGCTGCACGGTGTGGGCGTCACCGTGCACGGCGACGACGCGGTGCGCGCCGTCGACCCGCGTGCCGTGCCCGCCACCGAGGACGACTGGGCGGCCGAGTACCTCTCGCTCGACCTGGCCGTGCGGGTGGTGGACTCGCTCGACGACGCGGTCGCGCACATCCGCCGCTGGGGGAGCGGGCACACCGAGGCGATCGTGACCCGCTCGCTGAGTGCGTCCCGGCGTTTCGCCCTGGCCTGCGACAGCGCGGCGGTGATGGTCAACGCCTCGACCCGGTTCACCGACGGAGAGCGGTTCGGGATGGGCGCCGAAATCGGCATCTCCACCCAGAAGCTGCACGCCCGTGGCCCGATGGGCCTCGCCGAGCTGACCTCGACGACCTGGATCGGCGTGGGTGACGGTCATCTCGTGAGCTGACCGCACACCGGCCCGTAGCGTGGGCCCGCGGGCGCATCTCGTGCGGGCGCCCGCTCGGCCCGCGACACTGGAGGGCGGAGTGCGGCGCCGACGGTGAGGGGATGGGCATGGGCGGGTTGGTCGGGGTGAGCACGCAGGGTGTCTCCGTCGTGCGGGACGTGCCGGGGCTGACCGGGGATCAGGTCGACGCGGTGCTCTCCGACGAGGCGATCGCCTTCGTCGCCGGCCTGCACCGCACCTTCGCTCCCCGGCGCGCGGAGCTGCTCGCGGCCCGCGCCGCCCGGCGTGCGGCCATCGCCGCCGGGGCGAGCCTCGACTTCCTCGCCGGGACGGCGCCCGTGCGCGCCGCGCAGTGGCAGGTCGCGCCGCCGGCGCCCGGCCTGGAGGACCGCCGCGCGGAGATCACCGGGCCGACCGACGCGAAGATGCTCATCAACGCGCTCAACAGCGGCGCGAAGGTGTTCATGGCCGACCTGGAGGACGCCAACGTCCCGACCTGGTCGAACATGGTCATCGGCCAGCACAACCTCAGTGAGGCGATCGCCGGCACGATCAGCCACGCCAACCCCGACGGCCGGCGCTACACCCTGAACGAGACCACCGCCACCCTCGTCGTCCGCCCGCGAGGCTGGCACCTGCCCGAACGGCACGTCACCGTCGACGGCGAGCCGATCGTCGGAGCACTGTTCGACGCCGGGATGTACCTGTTCCGCAACGCGCTCGCGCTGCGCGCCCTCGGCCGCGCGCCGTACTTCTACCTGCCCAAGATGGAAAGCCACCTCGAGGCGCGGCTGTGGAACGACGTGTTCACCGCCGCGCAGGCCGAACTCGGTCTCCCGGTCGGCACCATCCGCGCCACCGTGCTCATCGAGACGTTGCCCGCGGCCTTCGAGATGGAGGAGATCCTCTACGAGCTGCGGGAGCACTCCGCCGGCCTGAACGCCGGCCGCTGGGACTACATGTTCTCCACCATCAAGACGTTCGCCTCCCGGCCGGGCGAGTTCCTGCTGCCCGACCGCAACAGCGTGACGATGACCGTCCCGTTCCTGCGGGCATACACGGAACTGCTCGTGTCGACCTGTCACCGCCGCGGTGCCCACGCGATCGGCGGCATGGCGGCGTTCATCCCGTCGCGCCGTGACCCGGAGGTCAACGCCGCCGCCCTGGCGAAGGTCCGCGCCGACAAGGAGCGCGAGTCCGGCGACGGGTTCGACGGCAGCTGGGTGGCCCACCCCGACCTGGTCCCGGTGTGCACCGAGGTGTTCGACGGGGTGCTCGGGGACGCGCCGAACCAGCTCGGCCGCCAGCGCGACGACGTCTCGGTGACCGCCGCCGACCTGCTCGCCGTGCGCGCCACCCCCGGCTCGGTCACCGCCGCGGGCCTGCGCGGGAACATCAGCGTCGGCGTGCGCTACCTGGAGAGCTGGCTGCGCGGCACCGGCGCGGTCGGCATCGACAACCTGATGGAGGACGCGGCCACCGCGGAGATCTCCCGCAGCCAGATCTTCCAGTGGATCGCCGCCGGGGTCACCCTCGACGACGGCCACCCGGTCACCGCGGAGCTCGTTCGCGCCATGCTCGCCGAGGTGCTCGCGGAGATCCAGAGCACCATCGGGGGAGCCGCGTTCGACGGCGGCAGGTGGAAGGACGCGGCGGCGGTGTTCGAGGAGACCGCCCTTGGTGCGGAATTTGTCGAGTTTCTCACACTGCCTGCCTACGAACGTATCGACTAGCGCCGCCGTTCGCGCGAAAATGTTTCCGGTCCGGTGACACCGCGGCGCCACGCGCCGCGGGTCGACCGCGATGTGCTGGACGCGCCTTGGCCAGCGTCCTGGCACTATGGACGTGGCGATGCTTGACATGCGAACGGAAGGTGGCCATGTCGCTGCAGGAACACGCATTCGCGGATGTCGCCGAGGTGCGGGAACGTCTGGGCGCCACTGGCTATCTCGCGGACGAGGCGATCGCCACCACCGTCTTCCTGGCCGACCGGCTCCGTAAACCGCTGCTTGTCGAAGGGCCGGCCGGCGTCGGCAAGACAGAACTGGCCAAGGCACTGGCCAGCGCCGTCGGCGCGGAACTGATCCGCCTGCAGTGCTACGAGGGCCTCGATGAGGCGCGAGCCCTGTACGAGTGGAACTACAAGAAGCAGCTCCTGCGTATTCAGGCCGGCTCCGGTGAGGCCGGCACGCAGGGCTGGCAGCAGGCTCACGACGACATCTTCAGCGAGGAGTTCCTGCTCTCGCGGCCGCTGCTCACCGCGATCCGCCGCGAGGAGCCCACCGTGCTGCTCGTGGACGAGACCGACAAGGCCGACGTCGAGGTGGAGGGGCTGCTGCTGGAGGTGCTGTCCGACTTCCAGGTGACGATCCCGGAGCTGGGCACCATCACCGCCACCCGCAAGCCGTTCGTCATCCTCACCTCGAACGCGACCCGCGAGCTGTCCGAGGCTCTCAAGCGGCGCTGCCTCTACCTCAACCTCGACTATCCCTCGGCCGAGCGAGAGAAGGAGATCGTGCTCTCCCGCGTCCCGGACCTGCCGGAGAAGCTCGCCGAGGCGTTGGTGCGCGTCGTGCGCGCGCTGCGCGCGATGGAGCTGAAGAAGGCGCCGTCCATCGCGGAGTCCATCGACTGGGCGCACACCGTGCTCGCGCTCGGCTTCGACACCTTCGACGAGGCCGCGGTCGCGTCCACTCTCGGGGTTGTGCTCAAGCACGCCAGCGACCAGGCACGCGCTATCGACCAGCTCAAACTCGGCTCGAACTGACCCGATCCCAGCACGGACCAGACCGCGAACCAGACCGACAGGGGGGGCGCCAGCGTGAACCTGCTGGACCGCACCGTCATGTTCACCGCGGCGCTGCGCCGGGCCGGCATCCCGGTCAGCAGCGCCGAGACGGTGGACGCCGCCGCCGCCGTCGGGGCCCTGGGCTGGCTGGACCGGGACGCCGTGCGGGCGGCGCTCGCCGCGACGCTGTGTAAGCGCCCGCTGTACCGGCCGGCCTTCGACACGCTGTTCGACCTGTACTTCCCGCCCCGCATCGGGGATGGCGTCTCGCTGGACGACCCGGACGCCGACCAGTCCGCCGATGGCGCGCTCGGCGAGGACGCCACGGCGGAGCCCGGCGAGCTGACCCCCGAGGACCTCGAGGCGCTGCGCCGGGCCCTGCGCGACGAGCTGCGCGACGCCCTGCGCGACGGGGACGACGAGTCGCTGCGCTCGCTGGCCCGCCGAGCGGTGAACGCGTTCGGTTCCGCGCCGGGCAGCTCGGGGCGGTCCTGGTTCCTCTACCGGGCGCTGCGCGCGATGTCCGCCGAGACCCTGATCGCGGAACTGCTGGCGGCACTGCTCGGTGACCAGGAACGCGGCGGCCTCGCCGAGCGGGCGGCCCGGCAGACGATCGCCGACCGGATCCGGTCGTTCGAGGAGATGGTCGCCGCCGAGGTGCGCCGCCGGATGGCGGAGGAACGCGGCGTCGAGGCGATCGAGCGCACGGCGGTGCGGCCCCTGGACGACCAGGTCGAGTTCCTCCGCGCCTCCCAGCGTGACCTGGTGGAGCTGCGCCGGCAGGTGTATCCGCTGGCCCGGCGGCTGGCGACCAGGCTGACCGCGCGGCGCCACCTCGGCCGCGACGGTCGGCTGGACTTCCGCCGCACCGTCCGCGCGTCGCTGGCGACCGGCGGGGTGCCCGTCGAGACGAAGCACCGGCCGCGCAAGCCGCACAAGCCCGAACTGGTCGTGCTCTGCGACGTCTCCGGTTCGGTGTCGTCGTTCGCCCACTTCACGCTGATGCTGACCCACGCCCTGCGCGAGCAGTTCACCAAGGTCCGCGCGTTCGCGTTCATCGAGAGCACCGACGAGGTCACCCGGTTCCTGCGCGGGCTCGACCTCGGCGACATGATGGCGCGCATCGCCCGGGAGGCCGACCTCGTCTACTACGACGGGCACAGCGACTACGGCCGGGCCATCGAGGTGTTCGCCGAGCGCTACTCCGACGCGGTGGGCCCGCGGACGTCGCTGCTCATCCTCGGTGACGCGCGCAACAACTACCGGGCGACGTCGGCCAACGTCTTCCGCCAGCTGTGCGGGCAGGCCCGCCACTCGTACTGGCTCAATCCGGAGCCGCGCGCCTACTGGGGTTCCGGCGACTCGGCGTCGGAGATCTACGCCGAGCTGGTCGACGAGATGGTCGAATGCCGCAACGTCGACCAGCTCCAGCAGTTCATCGAGCGTCTGCTGCCGTCCTGACCGGGCTGGCCGCGGCCGGCGGGACGCCGGCCGGGCGCTGGCGGGGGAGCCGGCCGGAACCAGGGTTCGTCCAGGCGGGCCGGCGCCGCTGCACCGGCCGCTCCACCAGGTGGTACGACGCGCTCGCGAGGCCGAGGCTGATCATCAGGGCGGCGCCCGCGGCGGGCACCCGGCCGACCCGCGGCATGACCTTGTCGAGCGCCGTGCCGGTGACGGGAAAAGGCAGGCTGTGTTGCCCCGACGGCCGGTGCGTCGCCACTTTCCCCGGCACGGCGGCCACTGAACCGATTAGAGGAGGACCACCGAACGCAGCACGTCGCCGGAGTGCATCCGGGCGAACGCGTCCTCGACGCCGTCGAGGGCGATCTCCTCGGTGACGAACGCGTCGAGGTCGAGGCGGCCCTGCCGGTAGAGGTCGATGAGCAGGGGGAAGTCCCGTGACGGCAGGCAGTCGCCGTACCAGGACGACTTCAGCGCGCCGCCGCGGCCGAACACGTCCAGCAGCGGCAGCTCGAGCGTCATGTCCGGCGTCGGCACCCCGACGAGCACGACCGTGCCGGCCAGGTCGCGGGCGTAGAACGCCTGCTTGTACGTTTCCGGCCGGCCGACGGCCTCGATGACGACGTCCGCGCCGAACCCGTCGGTGAGCGCCCGGATCGCCTCGACCGGGTCGCTCTCCTTCGCGTTGACCGTGTGGGTGGCGCCGAACCCGCGGGCCCAATCCAGCTTGCGCGGGTCGGTGTCCACGGCGATGATCTTCGCGGCGCCGGCGAGGCGGGCCCCGGCGATCGCGCCGTCCCCGACGCCGCCGCAGCCGATGACCGCGACCGAGTCGCCGCGGCCGACGCCCCCGGTGTTCACCGCCGCGCCGATGCCCGCCATCACGCCGCAGCCGAGCAGCCCCGCCGCCGCCGGCCGGGCGGCCGGGTCGACCTTCGTGCACTGGCCGGCGTGCACCAGTGTCTTCTCGATGAACGCGCCGATCCCGAGCGCCGGCGACAGCGTCGTGCCGTCCGTCAGGGTCATCGGCTGGGTGGCGTTGTGCGTCGCGAAGCAGTACCAGGGACGACCCCGCCGGCACGCCCGGCAGTTCCCGCAGACAGCGCGCCAGTTGAGCACCACGTAGTCACCCGGCGCCACATCGGTGACGCCGTCGCCGACCTCCTCGACGATCCCGGCGGCCTCATGGCCGAGCAGGAACGGGAAGTCGTCGTTGATGCCGCCCTGGCGGTAGTGCAGGTCGGTGTGGCAGACCCCGCAGGCCTGGATCCGCACGACCGCCTCGCCCGGGCCGGGCGCCGGCACGAGGATGGTGGCCACCTCGACCGGCGCCCCCTTGGCACGGGCGATCACTCCACGGACTTCCTGCACGGACATCTCCTCCTCGAGACAGTTTCGGCTTCGCGACGGGACCCGCCCGTGAGACGTCGGTCAGCCGCCGGCGAGCGCCGCGTCCACGATCGTCTGGGCCTCGGCGATCACTTCGTCGAGATGGTCCGGCCCACGGAAGCTCTCAGCGTAGATCTTGTAGACGTCCTCGGTGCCGGACGGGCGGGCGGCGAACCACGCGTCGGCCGTGACGACCTTGACCCCGCCGAGCGGCGCGTCGTTGCCCGGCGCGTGCGACAGCGCCGCCGTCACCGGCGAGCCGGCGACGATGGTTGCGCCAAGGCTCGCCGGGGTCAGCGCGGCCAGTACCTTCTTCTGCGCCGCCGACGCGGGTGCGTCGACGCGGCGGTACGCCGGCGCGCCGTAGCGCGCGGTCAGTTCCTCGTAGAGCCGGCCCGGATCGCGACCGGTGACCGCCGTCATCTCGGCGGCGAGCAGGCAGGCGATGATGCCGTCCTTGTCCGTCGTCCACACTCCGCCACCGCGGCGCAGGAACGAGGCGCCCGCGCTCTCCTCCCCGCCGAAACCCAGCGTGCCGTCGGTGAGCCCGGCGACGAACCACTTGAAGCCGACCGGCACCTCGACAACGGGCCGGCCCAGACCCGCGCCCACCCGGTCGATCATGCTGGAACTCACCAGCGTCTTGCCGATCGCCGCGCCCGCCGGCCAGCCGTCGCGGTGGCCGAACAGGTAGTCGATCGCCGCCGACAGGAAGTGGTTCGGGTTCAGCAGGCCCGCGCCGGGGGTGACGACGCCGTGCCGGTCCGCGTCGGCGTCGTTGGCGAGCGCCACGTCGAACGAGCCGGCCAGGCGCAGCAGCGAGGCCATCGCGTACGGCGAGGACGGATCCATCCGGATCTTGCCGTCCCAGTCGGTCGTCATGAAGGCGAACGTCGGGTCGACGGCGGTGTTCACGACCTCCAGGTCGAGCTTGAACCGCTCGGCGATCGCCTGCCAGTAGACCAGGCTCGCGCCACCGAGCGGATCGACGCCGATCCGCACGCCGGCCCCGCGGATCGCGTCGAGATCGACGCCGTCGGCCAGGTCCTCCACGTACGCGCTGACGTGGTCGTGCACCACGGACGCGGCCCGTGCCTGCGGGTACGCGACCCGGGCGACCCCGGCGAGACCGGCCTCCAGCAGGGCGTTCGCCCGGTCCTGGATCACCTTCGTGACGGCCGTGTCCGCCGGGCCGCCGTGCCTCGGGTTGTACTTGAACCCGCCGTCGGCCGGCGGGTTGTGCGACGGGGTGACCACGATGCCGTCGGCGGCCCCGCGACCCGTCCCGCCCGCCCGGTTGTGCCCGAGGATCGCGTGCGAGATCACCGGGGTCGGCGTGGCCTGCCCGTCCGGCGCTATCCGCACGTCCACCCCGTTGGCGACGAGCACCTCCAGGGCGCTCTCCAGCGCCGGCGCGGACAGCGCGTGGGTGTCGACACCGATGAACAGCGGCCCGTCGACCCCGGCGGCCGCGCGGAACTCGCAGATCGCCTGGGTGGTGGCGAGAATGTGGTCGGCGTTGAACGAGCCGCGCAGCGCCGAACCCCGATGCCCCGAGGTGCCGAACACGACCCGCTGCGCCGGGTCGGCGGGATCGGGATGGCGGTCGTGGTAGGCGGCGACGAGCGCGTCGACGTCGATGAGGTCCTCGGCGGCGGCGGGCTGGCCCGCGCGTGGGCTGGTCGGCATGGGCGGCGCCTCTTCGCGGTCGGGAGCGGGGCTGGCCGGCGGCCTGCCTTCAGCCTAGCGGGATCGCCTGCCGCGCGGCCGGTCCGTCCCGGTCCGCCGCCGCGGATCGGGAGGGTCTGCGCTGGTGACAGCCATCGTCTCCGGTGACGGTCGGTGTGGGACATCTCCTGCCCGGCCGCGGGTGGCAGGCGTGTGCCACACACGCGGGGTTAGGGTCCGACAGGTGCGACTCGGTGTGATGGGCGGGACCTTCGACCCGGTCCACAACGGCCACCTGGTGGCCGCGAGTGAGGTGGCCGCGTTGTTCGACCTGGACGAGGTCGTCTTCGTGCCGAGCGGGCAGCCCTGGCAGAAGGTCCACCGCGTCGTGTCCGCGGCCGAGGACCGCTACCTGATGACCTTCCTCGCGACCGCCGGGAACCCGCAGTTCACCGTCAGCCGGATCGAGATCGACCGGCATGGCGCGACCTACACGATCGACACGCTGCGGCACCTGCGCGGTTCCCGGCCGGACGACGAGCTGTTCTTCATCACCGGCGCGGACGCGCTCGCGCAGATCTTCACCTGGCGCGACCACCGCGAGCTGTTCGCCCTGGCCCACTTCATCGGTGTCAGCCGCCCCGGCTACCAGCTCGCGCTCGACGCCACCCTGCCGCCGGACACGGTGAGCCTGCTGGAGGTGCCCGCCCTGGCGATCTCCTCGTCCGACATCCGGGAGCGGGTCGGGCGCGGTGCGCCGATCTGGTATCTCACCCCGGACGGGGTCGTGCGTTACATCGCCAAACGGCATCTCTACCAGTCCCCGGACTGACCGGTACGCGCCGACTGACGTGTATCGCAGGCCCGTATAGCACGGGTTTCGGTGCATCGCCGGCCTGATGGGTGCCCTGCCCGCGCGCGGATGTGTCACGCTGGACCCAGCCGCCCGATCCGCGGGCGGCGCGTGGGCAGCCCGACGTGACCCGCCCGCGCACGCCGGCATCCAGGAGAGAACCCGAGCGTGACCGCTTCCCCGCGAGCCGTCGAGCTTGCCCTCGCCGCCGCCCAGGCCGCGGCCGACAAGCTCGGCCACGAGCTGCTTGTCCTCGACGTGAGCGAGCGCCTCGCCATCACCGACTGCTTCGTGCTGGCCTCCGCCGCCAACGAACGCCAGGTCAAGGGCATCGTCGACGAGGTCGAGGAGAAGCTGCGGCAGCTCGGCGCCAAGCCCGTGCGGCGCGAGGGCGAACGGGAGGGCCGCTGGGTCCTGCTCGACTTCGTCGACATCGTCGTGCACGTGCAGAGCGACGAGGAGCGCGTGTTCTACGCGCTGGAACGGCTGTGGAAGGACTGCCCGGTGATCCCGTTCACCGACGCGACGGTCGGTGCCGCCGCCGGCGCCTCGGCGGCGGGCGACCCGCGCGGCGGGGCGACAACCACCCCATGAGGCTGCTCCTCTGGCGGCACGGCCGGACGACCTGGAACGACGCCGGCCGGTTCCAGGGGCACGCCGACGCGCCGCTCGATGTCACCGGCCGCGCCCAGGTCGCCGCCGTGGCCCCGCTGATCCGCGCGATGAACCCGGAGCTCGTCGTCTCCTCCGACCTGCAGCGCTGCCGCGACACCGCGGCCGGTCTCGAGCTTCCGTTCCGCACGGACGCCCGGCTGCGCGAGATCGACCTCGGTGGATGGTCCGGCCTGACCGGCGCCGAGGCCGCCGAGCGCTTCCCGGCGGAGGACCGCGCCTGGCGCGCGGGCGAGGACGTGCGGCGCGGCGGCGGCGAGACCTACCGGGAGGTCGCCGCCCGGGCCGGGGCGCTGCTCGACGAGATCCGCGCGGACGGGCTGCCCGCGGCCCCGGACGGCCTCATCGTCTTCGTGTTGCACGGTGGCACCGGCCGATCCCTGATCGGCCACGTGCTGGGGCTGCCGCCGGAGCTGTGGTGGCACTTCGGACCGCTGGCGAACTGCCGGTGGTCCCTGCTGCGCCTCGTCGAGGGCGGGTTCCGCCTCACCGAGCACAACGCCGGTCCGCTGCTGCCTGGTAAGGTCGGCGCCACCGGATCGGGACTGTCCGAGTCCATCCTGCCCAGTCAGGGGGGCTCGGCCGGGTCCGACACGGAGCCTGTACACTTGCCGAAGTAGCTTCCGGGCGCTGCGGTTCGGCCCCGGAACCGGCAAAACACCGAGGTCGTCTCGGTCTGATATAAAAGAACAGTAGTTGGGGCTGTGGCGCAGTCTGGTAGCGCATCACACTGGCAGTGTGAGGGTCAGGGGTTCGAATCCCCTCAGCTCCACGAGAGTGGTGAAGTTCGGAACACGATCTTCCCCCCTCTGTCCCTGGAAAGGCGTTGCGCCGTTCGGATAGATGCCGAGCGGCGCTTCTGTCTGCCCGCGGCGTGGCCCGTCGTCGCCGTAGGCGGACGTAGACGGTTCGTTGGTGGGGATGTGTAGGTCTGGGTTTTCTGGAGCTTCTGTGGCGTTCTGAGCTTTGATCATATTCTCGGTTTCCTGGTTCAGCAGTGCAGCAAGATCGTCGCCGAGGAGTTGGGCTAGTGGGGGAAACAGATCCGCTCCGTGAATCCCCTTGTCGATGATCCAGAAGCGCCGGAAAACGGCTTGGTTGAGTTGGCGTTGCACGACTGCGGGTGCGGTGGTGTAAAGAGTGTGGCTGTCGTCGCAGAGGCTCAGCAGCCGGTCGAGGATTCCGCCGATCGCCTGCCATTCCCCTTGGCAGGAATGGAGCATGGCGCGTGCCTTGCCAAGGTCGCTGTCTATCCGCCATTGCTCTTCCTTGAGAAGTTCTTCGCCGATGGCGCCGTTGTAGTAGGCGCGTAGGCATGACCGTCGTTCGTTTTCCAGCTCGTTGATGCGGCGTTTCTGTCGGTCGGCCTGTTCGGTGCCGTTCGTCACGAGGGTCTGCGCGCTGTCGAGGACGATGTCACGAATGCGGGCTTTCTGCCGTGAGGTGATCTCGACGCGGCGCCACCAGTCCGCGACGAGTTTCTCCACGACGTCGATCATCACATAGGGCTGCCTGCATTTTCCGCGCTGCCGGCCAAGGCAGTAGAAGTAAGGGTATGTACCGCCGTGCCGTCCGGTCGCCTTCGTGATGCCGAAAGCCGATCCGCAGTGGCCACAGAACAGGCTGCCCTTCAGTGGATGGAAATGCTTGCTCGGCTTGTCGCCGGCGGTCGCCCGGGACTTCAGTATTCCCTGCACCCTGGTGAACGTTTTCTCCGCCACGAAGGTAGGATGCCGGCCGCCCGGATATTCGACTTTGTCGAAGGTGACAATGCCGACGTAGTAGCGGTTCGTCAGCATCTTGTGCACATGCGAGGATTGCAGGGGACGTTTCGGGCGTTTCCCGCTGGCGCGGTTCGTCAGGCCGCGATGGTTGAGTTCACCGGTCAGGCTGTCCACCGTCCACGCACCGGTCGCGAACCGCTCGAAAGCCCATTGCACAAGTCGCCACCGGTCCTCGTCAAGGATCACGTCCGCGATGTTCCGCCCGTCGCTGCGGATACGGACGTTGAGATAGCCGATCGGCGCGAGACCAGGGGTTCCGCCATTCGCGGCTTTCTGCCGCATCTTGTAGGAAATATCTTTCCCGCTGGCAGCGGACTGATACTGGTTGATCACGGCCAGCATCCCGTGGAGAAGCTCACCGGCCGGTGTCTCGTCAATGTTCTCCGTTGCGGACACGAGAAGAACACCGAGGTTCCGCAGTCGCAGCGTGAACGCGGCGTCTTCGTACCGGTCCCGCGCGAAACGGCTGAGTTGATAGACGATCACGATATCGACGTCGCGGTCCCGCTCAATGCGGTTGACCATCGCCCGGAAAGCCTCGCGGCGTTCCAGGTTCTTGTGCGCGGACACGCCCGGCTCGACATACTCACCGACCATGTCGGCATTCGATGCCTCGGCTTTCGCCCCGCACGCGACCCGCTGCGCAGGAATCGAGATGCCTTCCGGATCATAGTCGGTGCGGACCTGGGATTTCGTCGACACCCGAAGGTAGAAAACGGCACGTAGTCGACGGGCGGTAGATGCCGGCACTGGCACAGGAGATCCCGCGATATATTTCGGGGGCATGGGTGTACCTCATTTCCGTGGTGATCGTCGCGGGCATGGTAGCACAGCGCGACCCTACGAAATTCGGCTTTTTGATTACCGTTTCCTCGCTCGCCCTTCTTTCTTTCGGGGCGGGGCGGGAGCGTCCATTTTGCCGTCCGCTTTTTCGTGGATGAGGATGTCAACCCATGCTGTTATCGCGGCTGCGAAGTCGTCGCAGTCGATTTCTGGCTGATGTTCGGCGAGGACTTGAACTTTTTCACGGCGTGCCGCGTCCAACGAGCCGATACCCGTTTCTCTCGCGTGATCCGGATCATCCAAGAAACGTCGAAACCGACCGGGTGGCAGTAGCGGCGCCCCGGCCCGTCGCCCCCCGCCCTACGCGGGCACGCGCGGCAGCGACCCAAGGCCGCTACGGCTACCCTCAGACATTTGCCCAGCTCAAACAGGCCGCAGGGTCCCGCGACCAGACAGCGATGCCGCTACCTGGTCGCGGACATCCCGCTACTGTCACGCTGAGTGAATAGCGTGACAGCTATGGTGATCCACCGTGTCGCGTGATGGCGGTTTTCACGACAGCTACCGCCTGACGTCCGGGTTCGACAGCGGTCGCAAGAACGTGCCTGCCGCGCAGCGTCAGACAGCCGTGCATGTGCCGCATTGACGCATCCTGCCGATGTCCCCAACGGCCAGCGAAGATCCACAGAGATGTCATAGCCACCCCACTCTCACGAGCTGCACTGACGATCACCCGAGTCGGCGTGTGGCAAGACACGCCTATCGCACCCTAATTATCTCATGGCTGCGAACCGAAGAACACCCCTGAAAGGCAGGACGAAAATCATGGTTTGAACGCGGAAAGTCGATTTCCGATAAAAGGCATTCGTGATTGCGGGTGTTCGTGCCCCGGCAGGTCGCTGCCAGACGGCCGACCGGTGTGCACGAGGGTGTGCACGGGGCTTTGCAACCGGCGTGCACGGGGTGTGCACCGAGGTGTGCATGCACAGCGCCAACGCGCGCACGCGCGTCTGCGCGCGTTGGCGCCCAGCGGCCACCGGAGCGTGCACACCGGCCGGACGGCAGCCTCCGACGGCCAGGGCGCGCGCTACCCGACAGCCATGATCACGATTCCGCCGGGCGCCGGGAGGCAGCACGCGGAATGGGGTTCGGCGCGCTCGTCACGCTGCCTCCGCGAGCCTCGGTCTGTGCGCCACGTCGCCGTATCCTGGAGTTGACCCCCGTACGTGGGCGAGAAGAGGGCGTCATGACAGGCGAGCTGGCACCGGGAATCCATCTCCAGAACCTGCGTCATCGGCGCGGCCTCACTCAGGAAGCTCTCGCCCACACGGCCGAACTCAGTGTTTCCACCGTCCGTAAGATCGAACAGGGCGGAAGTGCTCGGATCGAAACGCTACACGCGCTGGCTCGGGCGCTCGATGTCGAGACTTCATCACTTTTCGGCTCTACTTCCCCCGGTCCGGTGCCGGATGCGGAAGAGGGAGACAAGCTGAATCTCCTTCCGCTGCGTCAGGTATTGACTCCGGTCGTCGGCATCCGTGGAATCGTGACCTTCGGCGCGGAAACGTCTGGCGACGTTCAGGAAGCTGACCTACGGGCCGCGCTGTCCGAAGCGGTCCGCCTTTACCATGCCGATGACTTCGACGCGGTCGCGATGATGCTCCCCCGCATGGTTCGCGACAGCCACCAGTTGATCGACCGGGCCACCGTCGAAACACGATCCCCGCTGCTGCGGCTACGCGCCGAAATCTACCAACTTGCCGGCTGGTTCCTCACGCAGGTGCGCCAATACGATTTGGCCTATGCCGCGATTCGCGACGCGATACAGGACGCGACCAGCGCGGGAGACAGCCTTACGGCAGCATCGGGCGCTATTTCTCAGGCATGGCTGTTCATCCGGCAAGGCCGGTTCGGCGACGCCGAGAATCTTGCCCGGAACACCGCCGAGGCTATCGAGCCACGCATGTCCACTGCCAGCGACGCGGAGCTTTCGGCATGGGGTTGGCTGCTGCTGCGCGGTTCGGCCGCCGCAATACGCGACAACCGCCGTGATTCCTCCGACGAATTCCTGTCACTCGCCGAGACAGCAGCCACCCGCGTATCGATGGCCCGACCACCGGACGGCTATCACCAGTACCTGACGACGTTTGGCCCGGCCGTCGTGGCCATGAAACGCGCCGAATCCCTGATGATCATGGGTGACGCGCGGGGTGTCCTACGGCTTGCGGATCGCATACCCGCGCCACGGTCGGACCGCTACCGGTCCGACAACCTCAGTCGGCATCTCCTCGACGTCGCAGCCGCCCATGCCGCGCTTCGTGACCATCGCGACGCGGCGGATGTTCTCGTTCACCTGCGGCAGAACTCGCCCGAATGGCTCCGGCATCAGCGCAAGGGAAAAGACGTCCTGTCGGCGATCCTGCGGAGCCGCAAGCGCCCGTTGAGCCAGGAACTCCGTTCCCTTGTCGATTTCATGGAGCTGACCGACTAGGAAGCAGGCGACTACCACGCTACGTGGTAGTCCAAAGGCGAGCGGACCGGCAACTGCCATGCGCCGCGTCTCGCGTCGTTCATCCGTACACTCTAGATTTCTTCACAGGCGCCCGGGTTCGGTCGACGCGAGGGGCTCCCTCGCTCAATCCCCTCGATTCCCGGACCCGGGCAGCCGCTCCCGGACATATCAATTCCGAACGGCGACACCTGGAAGATCAGGAGCGGGTGAATCTACGTATGGGCGCCACACCGATCACAGCAGCGAATCACGAGGCTCCGGAACCATGGGAGCCCAAAGACATCCGTCTTCGGTCAATGCCGGGAACCGCTGCCCGCTACCGCGACAACGCGGCCACGCTCGACGTCGACAATGGCATTCGAGCGTCGGATCTCACCTCCGCCATTTCTCTCCTCATTCCTGCCGACGCGCGACTCACCGGGGTCACTGCCAACAAGACAAAAGCCACACTTACCTTCAAGCTCTACGTCGCCGCCCACGCGACACAGCAAAACGACGATCAGGGCCACCAGGAAACGACGTGATCCTGATCGTGAACTACACCGATAAAGCGTCATCTCGCCTCATCGTCGACGACGGATTCGGCGGAGGACGAGAACTCATCGACATTGCCAGACGACTACACCACATGATTCCCGGCGCTGTGCGGGTGCGATGGCTCTACCAAGGCGGCTGCGTGGACACCGCCGACGATGGCATCCCAGCATCCGAAGAAGCTCCGAAAGCCATCACCGCGCACACACCAGCCACCCGCGCAGCCAACGACCAGAAGTAACCCCGAACGCGGAACGCGCCCGCGAGGAAGACCCCCACGGGCGCGTTCCAGGTCACCCGAACCCATCCCACACCACGGCCGTCCGTCGCCGAACGTGACGAACAGCCACTCTTAGTATTAGCTCAAGCTCCGCCGACGCCATTCCCGCAGGTAGAGGTCAAGATCGGGGTTCAATGTCCATCCTCGTAGCTCCACCCAACTCTGGTTATGCCCGACTCTGTCGGGTGGGCATTTTTGTCACGACATCTTTCGCCGTGAGTCCAGGCTAACCCACACTGGTGTTGGGGCCGGGCCGAGCGCCGCTCTGGCTCCCGTAAGTGTCGAGCCCCATCTCCGGGCCAACGGAGCGGGCAGGCCGCCATGATTGGGTGGCCAGGCCGGCTGGCTTGGCGCAACGAGAGCAGGCGTTACGGCGGAGGTCAGGGCAGGCGGCGCGCCAGCTGGCGGGCCAGGAAGCGGCCGAACTTCGTGGACATGAAGAATCACCGCTGTAGCCGAAAATGAGGCGCCCAGCGCCACCGAAACCGGAACCACGCCATTCGCGCCGATGATCTGGACGATGCCCAGCGTGACGCCGATCGGGAGCCCGAGCACTGTGATGACGCCCAGGGCCGCGCTCACCTGCTCGTTTCCCCGGGCCTGGACGACCCGGGCCAGCTCTGAAATCTCGTTGACCACCAGGTGGAACCGAGCGTCCAGATCATACTGGCCTTGGTAGGCGGCGAGAATCTGGGTGGCATGCCCATGGTCGCCGGTGTCCCGCAGCCAGTACATCGCTCGGAAGTGCGCTGCCCGGATCTCCAGCTCCATGAGGTGGCTGGCAAGATCACGGCTTTGGAAAGATCGAGCAGCGCTGTCAGTCAACTGGTCGATGCTCAGCCGCTGGGTCATACCCAGGAGCAGGGCATCGAGGTACACCGTGTGCATGTAAACCTTCGCGAACCCGAAATAGGGGTCGCTGGCGCCGAGGTCTCGGCGCAGTCCGAGAAAGGCGGCACCGTCCCGGTTGATCAGAGCGCGCCAGTCCGCGGAGAGCCTCACCAGACCAGCGAGGAGCGCATCGGCGTCGTCGGGATCGGGCGGATAGTCCGAATGCGCAGACCGCGAGGCCAGCAACCACAGCCATCGCTCGACAGGCGACCAGTGCGGGACCTGCGCCGCTTCATCCGGGTCGGCGAGTCGAGCGGCACCGCGCGTCATGAAGGCCAGTGTGTAACGCTTTCCAGTCGTGTGAACACTGACCCCGGCAGGTAGAAGTGCCTCCGGCGCGGTATCGATGTCGACTGTGCCGCGGCGTCGGGCCACCGCGCGGAGTACTGGAGCGATGGTCGCAGCCGTGGCTTCCAGGTGAGTAACGAGGAAACCCTGGGAGGAAGCCCGGCCAGGGTCAGGCAGGAAAAGCTCCAGTCCAGGCGTTCCGTGTCCTGCGGCCGGGCGGGGTGTTCGCGGGCAGCGACGGCGTGGCAAGCGCTGTCTTTCGGCTTCTGCACCTGCGGGACACCATGGTCGTGGTCGATCCCGACCGCCTGCCCGACCGGCTCGCCGCGGTCGGGTTCGAGCAGGTCACCGTGGACCGGGAGGCCGGCAGCTTCCGCTTTCGCGCGAAGCGGCCGGCCGCCTGAGCATCCCCGGCCGGGCTCAGAAATCTCTTTCGCGCGAGTACAGCAGGACGTTCGGTGAGCCCGCGCCGATGTTGCTGAGCACGCCCCTGGTGCCGGCCTCGACGATGGCGTCGCGGACCTGGTCGGGACCGGCGTGCGGATGCCGTTGCAGGTACAGCGCGGCGACGCCGGTGACGTGCGGGGCGGCCATGGAAGTGCCGGTCTCGGATTTGGTCGCGGTGTCGGAATCGATCCAGTCCGAGGTGATGTCGGTGCCGGGGGCGAACAGGTCGACGCACCGGCCGTAGTTGGAGTATCCGGTGTCCCGGCTGTCGGCGGAGGTCGTCGCGCCGACGGTGATGGCCCGGGGAACGCGCCCGGGTGAGGAGTCGCACGCGTCGAGGCCACCGTTGCCGGCCGAGATGGAGTAGACCAGTCCACTGCCGATCGACTGTCGGACGGCCTGGTCGAGGGCCCGCGACGTGCCGGCTTCGAGGCTCAGGTTCACCACCGCCGGCCGACTGGCGTTCGCGTTGATCCAGTCGATGCCGGCGATGACGCCGCTGATGGTTCCGAATCCGTCGCAGTCGAGCACGCGTACTCCGACGAGGCGCACCTGCTTGGCGACGCCCTTGTCGGTTCCTCCCACGGTGCCGGCGACGTGGGTGCCGTGGCCGTTGCAGTCGTCGGTGCCGTGGCCGTCGTCGACGACGGAGAAGCCGCCGCTGGCGCGCCCACCGAAGTCACTGTGGGTGGCTCGGATACCCGAGTCGACGAGGTACACGCTGACGCCTGCGCCGGTGGACCGGTAGGTGTAAGCGCCGTCCAGGTTGCCCCGGCGCTGGTCCACGCGGTCCAGGCCCCAGGTGGCCGGTCGCTGGCTGACGTCGGCCTGGACCGGCCTGCCGCCGGCCGCCCCGACCTGCGCATCGTCGGTGGATGCGGGCTGCGCGGGGGCAGCGCCGGAATCCGTTTCCCCGGCGTTGGCGCGCACGATCTGGTCTGGCTCGACGTAGGCGACGTCGGGATCGTTGCGCACCGACTCCAGCTGGGAGGCGTCGAGCTGCGCCACGTAGCCGCTGATGACGTGCCGGAACTCGCGGGTGATGCGGACGCCGCGGGTCCGGGCCCGGGTGAGGGCGGCGGGCGTGCCGCTGGCGGACGGTGCTGACGCGAGCACGACGATGTAGCGGCCGTTGGGAGCCGGCGGCGCGGCGTGCGCGGTTGCGCCCGCGGCCAGTTGCAGCGGCACGAGTTGCACTGCGGCGGCGGCGACCGTCGCGACCACGCGGGCGGTGCGCACCGGCGGTCGCCGTCGGCCCCATGGCCGTTGACGCTGTGGCCGTTGACGCTGTGGCCGTTGACGCTGTGGCCGTCGGGGCTGGGATGGTCGAAGCTGGGGCCGTCTCATGCCGGTGGTCTCCTGTGGTCGGTCAGCGCAGGTCGAGGCCGCGGACGACGCGCAGCTCGGCGTCGTTCGCCCGCAGCAGCGTGTCCAGCGCGTCGCGGTGAGTGGCGATCGCGGGGCGCTGCAGGTCGGCTTCGAGGGTGGACCAGACGCCGACCAGGTTGGCCCGCGCCTTGCAGTCGATGTCGGTCGTCGCTGTGGCGATCTCGGTGGGCGTCACCGGGCCGGCGCGGAAGCGCGGATCGGCGGCGGCGGCCAGCGGGGTGGGATAGGTGAATCCGTGTTCTTGCATGCAGATCGACCAGGCACGCATCGCGGCCTGCACCCGCCGGTCGCTCTCGGCGCGGAAGTAGCTGTCCCGGCTGAGTCGCTCGGCCAGGAACCGGTCGGCACCGGCCGGCGCGCCGGCACCCAGGCGCCGCTTGGCCTCGCCGGAGCAGCCACCCGGCGGAACGGGCTGGCCGTCGACGACCCGGCGGCCCTCGCCGCTGAGCACGTCCAACGTGCGGGGGTCCGCCGGCTCGGTCGGTTTCGGCACCGTGACAGGGCCGTTGGCCGACACCCGGAAACCGGCGGTGGCGGCCAGCGCGCGGTCGGTGATGCCGTAGCGGCGCTCGTTCAGCGTTCGCGGCCCGGCCGTCGCCGGGGGCTCGGGCGGCCCGGTGATCCCGAAGCGCTGTTCGCAGCGGCGGAGCAGGACGCGGTGGGCGCGGGCCACCAGGTCCGCGTCGTGCGGGGTGAGCAGGTAGCGGTCCAGCGGGAGCCGCAGGTGGGACGCGTCGGTCAGGGCCGGCGCGACGCCTGTGGCGGGGTTCGAGGTCGCCCCGCCGCATCCGGCGCCGACCGCCGCGGGCACGGTCAGCGCCGCTGCCAGTGCCCACCTCACGGCGGCGCTGGAGCGTGCCGTCCTGGTCCGGCGGCGCGATCCGTCGCGCCGGTGTCCGCGACCCATCCGAGATGGCATTGGAAGTCCTTTACGTACTGCCGATCCGCCCGCCACCGAGGCTCCGCGAGACGCGCGGACACACCGCGACCGGTTCCCGCCGCAAGGGCGGGAACCGGCCGGCAGGTCGGCCCGTTACCGGTGGAGCGGTGTGGGACGGTCAGTCGTCGTAGGGGCGGGGATCAGACCCAGTAGAACGACTCGACATTGTTGCGGAAGGTGGAGTTGAAGTTTCCGCCGGTGTACGGCGCGATATCACCGGCGACACCGGTGTAGTTCACCCCGGTGAAGACACGGGCGGTCAGGTGCCGGTCGTAGTTCCAGTCCGACTCCGAGTTGTTGCCCACCCGCTGACCCTGGCCGGCGCCCGGGCTGTTGAAGTAGTTGTCGTTCAGGTTGCCGTCGCCGAAGTAGAAGTCGGCGTGGCTGCCGGTGTAGTTCTGCAGATACCACAGGCAGAGGTCGCCGTATCCGCTGCTGTACGTGTTGCAGACGCCGTCGAGGTGCGACGCCCGCACGCCGCCGCCCTGGTTGCGGGCGGTCGCCGACGTCTGGGCAGCGCTGGCGGCGCCGACCGCGGAGACCGCCGCGGGCGGGACCGGCCCGGACGTGTTCACAGGGCTTGCGGCGCTGGCGGGCTGTCCCACGGCCACGACGCCGGCGAGCGCCAGGCCGCCGAAGGCAACAACCAGGCCACGGCGCATTGCGGTGCTGTTCATGTAGGCTCCTTGGAATGTTGAAAGGTGAATAACCGCCGCTCCCCAGGGCGGCGCAGTGGGCGCCCGGCCATCACGTCCGAGTAATGAGTGGCGATTCATTGGCGTGATGGCTGTGGGCGCGCACTCACACCGCATTCCTGCTGCCCGGCTGCGTGTTTGGCTGGAATCCGTTGCCTGGCGGCTGGGTGGTGTGTGAATTGAAAATATGGCGGGGGAGGGTCGGTGTCCAGGAAGGCAGCTGGAAGCGTGTCGACGTGGATCGGTGGTGGAATGCCCCGGTCGCGGATGCTGTTTCCGATCGGTCGGATTGTTCCGGTCTCAGTGGGTCCCGCTCCGTCGACGGTCCGCCGCCCAGCGGCGCCGATCTCGTGCTGCCGCAGGGCTTTCGGCCCACGGAAAACATGTCGCGGCCTCGGAAGTGCGGCTCTGGTGGGGCCATGAAACCGGTCGTGTGCCGCCTTCGCGGAATCCCGCGACCCGCGCATGACGGATAGCCGACACCTCGTTGCGGGTGGGCTGGCGCGGCTGTCCCGTCGGGACGGGCCACTCTTCGGCGCCGGCCGGAGCCGGACTGCAGGCGGAATCCCCACCCCCGGTAATCGGCAGCCGGCTGTCTTGGCGGGGAAACTCCCCTCCGGGTCGCTGCCGGCGCGATGGCCGGCCCGCCGGGCATCACGCCTCGTTGTCTGGCCACCCTCGACCGTCAGCGCCTGCGCGCGGTGTGGGTGGCGTCCCTGCTGGTTCTGATCGGCCTGGTGGACGGCCCTCCGGGCGCGGGCGGCACCGGGTCGGCCCACCCCGGGGACAGGGCGCTGCCCGTCGCCGCGGCGGTCGCTGTGCCGATCGGGCCGGCCGAGACCACGGCCGCGCGGATGGATCCGCGGCCTGACGGCAGCCTCGGACGGACGCGTGCACTCCGCATTCGAATGGGACCGCATCCTCATCGCCACGGCGATGCTTGCGGCCATGTTTCTGGTGCTGGCCCTGGTGATCTGGCGCGATCAGCTCCGGGACCGGCGCCGGTTCGGCACCACGGCGTTGTCCCGCCCCGTTCGCTACGGAACGGACGGCCGGACCTTCCGGGAGGGCGTCACCCCGGCGACGATCACCCTGGCCTCGATGGCGCCGGGCGCGGATGCCGTCGGTGCGGCGGGTTCCAGCGCTGCCGCGGGCGACCCGCGGGCGGGGCTGCCGGTGGCGGCAGGGCAGCGGGGGCGCGGAACCGGTGGTGGCCCAGGCCGGTGGTCCGGCGCGGATCGCCGAAGGCGTCCCGCTGCGCGGTGCCGTGGCGGCCACGTGTGTCGTGGCGACCGGCGCGGCGGGAGCCGGCGCCCACTGGGCGACCCTCGCCCCGATCGCCGTGCCCGCGGTCCTCGTCGGACCGGCGCTGCCGTGGCGGCGCGCGGCCCGGCTGGCCGGGTTCGCCGTCGTCGCGGCCGTGCTCGTCGGCGGCGTGCGGCGCGCCGCCGGGACCGATGCCCCGGCGGCGGCCCGCCTCGCGTGGAGCATCGGCCATTCGGTGTTCCTGGCGGCCGTCTGCGTCGCCGCGGCGGCGGTGCGGGACCGGTGTGCCCGCGCCGGGGTGCGCCCGCGCCGGTCCCGGTCCGCCGGGCCCGGTCGGTGACGTCCGGATCCGGTCGTCCGTGGTGCGTGGGAGTGCCTTCCCGCGCGGCCGGCCCCGCGGGGATCGGCCCCGCGGGGATCGGCCGGGTTCCCGGCGGTCGGTGGGGTCAGGCGAAGGCGTCCGCGAGCTCGGCGCGCAGCACCCGGCGCAGCAGCTTGCCGCTCTCGTTGAACGGCAGTTCCGCGCGGAACTGGATGCGGTCGGGGGTGCGGCTGGAGCGCAGTCGGGTGCGCACGTGCGTCCTGAGTTCCTCTTCGGTCACCTGACCCGAGGTGACGACGGCGGCGGCGACTCCCTCGCCCCACTCCTTGTCGGGGATGCCGACGACCGCGGCCTCGAGCACCGCCGGATGTTCGAGCAGCACCGCCTCGATCTCACCCGGGGACAGGTTCTCCCCGCCGCGCACGATCACGTCGTCGAGACGGCCGTGGACGAACAGGAAGCCCTCGGCGTCCAGATGGCCTTCGTCCCGGGTGGGGAACCAGCCGTCGGAGTCCAGCGTGGTGCCTCGGCCGAGGTACTCGCCGGACACCTGGCTGCCGCGCACCCAGATCTCCCCACGCTCGTCGACCGGGACCTCCTCGCCGGCGAGGTCGCGGATCGACACCTCCAGCGTGGGCAGCGGCCGGCCGACGGAGGCGAGCCGGGCCCGCACCGCCGGTTCGTCGCTGGCGAACGCCGCCTGGTGGTCGTCCGGGCCGAGCACAGCGATCGTGCTGGACGTCTCGGTCAGGCCGTAGGCGTTGACGAAGCCGACGTCCGGCAGCATCCCGACGGCGCGCTCGATGACCGACAGCGGCATCGGCCCGCCGCCGTAGGACAGCGAGCGCAGCGACGGCAGGCCCGCGCCGTCCGCCTCGACGACGTCGAGGATGCGGCCGAGCATCGTCGGCACGACCATGGCATGGGTGATCGACTCCGACCGGACGGTGTCCACCCAGGCGTGCGGCTCGAACGCCTCGAGCTGCACCACCCGGCGCCCGGAGTAGGTCGAGGACAGCACGGCCGAGATGCCCGCGATGTGGTACGGCGGCACGCTGACGATCGCGGCCTCGTCCTCGGTGGATCCGGCGTACTCCACCGTCGAGATGATGTATTCGGCGAGGTTGCTGTGCCGCAGCACGGCGGCTTTGGGCTCACCGGTCGTGCCGCTGGTGAACAGCAGGACGGCGATGTCCTCCGGCTCGCCTGCCCACCCGTTGGCCTGCACGCCCGCCGGGTCCTCGGCCAGCGCCAGCGCCTGTGCCCGGCTGAGGAACTCGATGCCGTCGATGGGTCCGACCCGGTCGGCGACACCCTCGCCGACGATGATCGTGGCCGGCGCCGTGCGGGCGACGATCGCCCGCAGCTGCGGGTCCGCCAGCCGGTAGTTGATCGGCACGAACGGTCTGCCGGCGATCGCCGAGCCGAACAGGGTCAGCGGGACGGCGGAGGAGTTCAGGTCGATCAGCCCGACCCGCTCGCCCGGGCGTAGCGCGAGGGCGGCGCCCAGGCGGCGGGCCCGGCGGGCCAGCTCGGCGAAGGTGAGGCCGTCGGCCAGCGGTCCGAGCGCGACCCGGTCCGCCATCCCGTCGGCGGCCATGTCCAGCAGCATTCCGAGGTGCATCGGCAGGAACCCTTCAGTCCGAGGAGGGCAGCGGCTTGGCGTCCTTGAGCGGCAGCGGGGTCTCGCCGATCGACAGCGCTCCCTCACCGCCCTTCGTGCACAGCAGCTCCAGGCCGGAGTCCGCGTCGGCGAAGCGTTTGCCCAGCTGCGTGCCACCGGCGAAGGCGGGGTCCAGGGTGAGGCTCCCGGGGACCTCCGTGCCGATCGCGACGACCGGGTGGCCGCCGCAGCGTAGGTCGACCGGCTCGCTCGCCGGCCGCACGACGATGATCTCCGTCTGGTCGACGGCGGACCGGAAACGGGCACCCGATTTCGTCTGAACACCCATGATGTTGAACCTCCTGTTCCGTCGACTGAGTGAGACGTACCACCTGCTCTGTTTGTACCGTCCCGGACGAACGAGGCGCCACCGACCGGGGCGCGACCTGTCTCCGCGAAGCAAAATGTGCGCACTCAATTCGGAGATATAACTCTTTTTCCGTGGTGGTCAGGACCCTACCGGCTCCGGTCGGGGCGAGCGCGGGTCGCCGAGCCGGGGCAGGCGCGCCGTCGGGCCGCCCACCGCAGGACCGAAGACGAGGTCGCACCGCGATGCCCGCAGCGTCGCCAGCTGCGTGGCGGTGGCGACGTCCCCGGCGATCGTCCCAGGGCGATCATCGTGCTCTCGTCGCCGACGATCTCCGCCGTGGCGATCTGGAGACACAACCGGTAGCGGGCCAGAGGCGCTGCTGTGCCACAGATCCTCACTTCACCCCACCCGTGCGGCTCACCGGCGGTCATACCCGAACGGCCCGTGCGCATGCCGTCCGGGGCGGTCGCCGGCCGGTCGCGTGGTTGGGTGGACGCAGGTCGGTGCGGACCGACGTCGACGGGAGCGGGATGGACCTTCAACTTTCGCAGCGGGTGGTGCTGGTCACCGGTGGGTCCGACGGCCTGGGAGCGGCGCTGGTGCGCACGCTTGCCGCCGAGGGGGCCCGGGTGGCGTTCTGCGGACGGGACGAGACGCGGCTGCGCGCCGTCGCGGTCCAGGCCGCCGACGGCCCGGGGGAGGTGCTGCCGATCGTGGCCGACGTCCGCGACCCGGCGGCGCTGAGCCGGTTCGTCGCCGCCGCGACCAACCGGTGGGGCGCCGTGCACGCCCTGGTCAACAACGCCGGGGCGAGCTCCGCCGGACCGTTCGAGCAGCACACCGACGAGGTCTGGCAGGCCGACCTGGACCTGAAGCTGCACGCGGCGATCCGGGCCAGCCGGCTGGTGCTGCCCCTGCTGCGCGAGGCCGGCGGCGGCGCCATCGTGAACTCGTTGGCGGTGGCGGCCCGCGCGCCGGGCGCGGGCTCCATGCCGTCGTCGGTGACCCGCGCCGCCGGGCTCGCGTTGACGAAGGCTCTGTCGAAGGAGTTCGGGCCGGCCGGGGTGCGGGTCAACGCGGTGCTCGTGGGGCTGGTCCGCAGCGGCCAGTGGGAGAGGGCCGCGGCGGCGCAGGGCATTCCGGTCGAGCAGCTGTACGAGCAGCAGGGCGCCGCGGCGGGCATCCCGCTCGGTCGTTTCGGGGCGGCCCAGGACTTCGCCGACCTCGTCGCGTTCCTGCTCTCCGCGCGGGCCGGGTACATCACCGGGGCGGCGATCAACCTCGACGGGGGCCTCAGCCCGGTAGCGTGACCTCACGCGGCGCGACGAACGGAAGCCTGACCTGGAACCGGGTGTTGCCGGGAGCCGACTCGACGCGCAGGTCGCCGTGGTGCTTCTTCACGACGATCCGCCACGAGATGTCCAGGCCGAGCCCGGTGCCCTCGCCGACCGCCTTCGTCGTGAAGAACGGTTCGAAGATCCGTCCCTGGATCTCCGCGGGGATACCCGGCCCGGTGTCGCCGATCTCGACGATGAGGCTGTCGTGGTCGGCGAACGTGCGCACCGAGAGGACTCCCCGGTGGGCCATCGCGGACACCGCGTTGTCGATGAGGTTCGTCCAGACCTGGTTGAGCTCCGCGGCGTAGGCCGGGATCGGCGGCAGCGACCGGTCGTAGTCCCGCCGGATGTCGACATCATCGCCGATCTTGCGGCCGAGCATGATCAGAGTGCTGTCGAGCAGCTCGTGGATGTCGACGGTCTGGTAGGGCGCCCGGTCCATCTGCGAGTACTGCTTGGCTGCGGTGACCAACGAGGAGATGCGGCTGGTCGAGTCCTCGATCTCCCGCATCAGCATCTCGCTCTCGACCGTGTACGTCAGCCAGCGCAGCGCGCCGCCGAGCACGCTCGGGGGCACCGAGGCGGCCACGTGCTCGAGCCAGTCGACGTCGAAGCCGGCCTGGACGAAGATCGGCGCGATGTCCCACGCGTCGCCGATCTCCCGCTCGTCCAGCCAGTCGCCGAGGGTGTCCTCGCGGTCCGTCGCCTCCATCGGACTGAGCGTCGGCGCCTTGGCGACCCGCTCCACCGCCTCCTCCTGCAGGCGGACGAGGGATTCCAGCTCCGGACGCTCGTACGGGCCGGACGCGATCATGCCGAGCTTGTGGCGCATGCCGGCGACCCGTTCGCGCAGCGCGGCGGTGGCCCGCACGGCCGCGGCGGCCGGGTTGTTCAGCTCGTGGGTCAGCCCTGCGGACAGCGAACCCAGCGCGAGCAGGCGTTCCCGCTGGCCGACGACCTGCTGGGTGCTCTGCATGCCGAAGAACAGGCCTTCGAGCAGGTGCAGGGCCATCGGGAACCACTCGCGCATCATCATCGCGACGTCCTCGGCGCCGAGAACGAAGAAGCGACTGAGCTCGGTCACCCGCAGCGAGTTCTTGTAGAGCTGGGGGACCCGGTCGCCGAGATAGGCGTGCCACGCGCCGGCGTAGACGCCGCGCTGGTCGGTGCGCAGCACCTCGACGTCGTCCGCGCCGACCCGGGCCGACATCACCACCGCGCCCTCGATGAGCACGTAGAAGCACTCCGCCGGATCACCCTCGGTGTAGACCGGGCCGGGCCGCATCTGCTCGACGTGCCCACGCTCGCACAGCCAGGCCAGCTGGTCGTCGGCCAGCTTCTCGAACAGGAACAGGGTGCGCAGCTCGCTGGCGCTGCACGGAACCTGAGTCATCGTCGATCTCCCGTCTCGACCCACCGCCTCGGCTGCTCCACGCCGGTCAGCGCTTCTCCAGATACCGGTGGACCAGCGCGATCGCCATCGCGCCCTCGCCGACCGCCGAGGCCACCCGCTTCACCGACTCCGCCCGCGCGTCCCCGGCCACGAACACGCCGGGGACGGATGTCTCCAGGTGGTACGGGTCGCGGTCCAGCGACCAGCCGGCCGGCCGGCGCCCGTCGACGAGCAGGTCCGGGCCGGCCAGGACGAATCCGCGCTCGTCGCGGACGAGCACTCCGTCGAGCCAGCGCGTGCGCGGCGCGGCGCCGATGAAGATGAACACCCACTGGGTGTCGACCATCTCGGTCTGGCCGGTCGAGTTGTCCCGCAGGGTGAGTTGTTCCAGGTGGCCGTCGCCCTCGGCCGCGATGATCTCGGTACAGGTCCGCACGGTGATCGTCTCCACCGCGGCGATCTGCTGGATCAGATAGTGCGACATCGACGCTTCCAGCGAGCTTCCCCGCACCACCAGGGTCACCCGCCGGGCGTGGCGGGCGAAGTGCATCGCGGCCTGCCCGGCGGAGTTCGCCCCGCCGACGATGTACACCTCCTGCCCGGCGCACGACGGGGCCTCCGTCAGCGCCGACCCGTAGAACACCCCGCGACCGGTGAACTCGTCGAGCCCCGGGGCCGTCAGCTGCCGGTACGACACCCCGGTCGCGAGAATGACGGCGTGCGCGGAGATCTCCTGCCCGTCGTCGAAGCGCACTGTGCGGGCGGGTCCGTTGACCTCCAGCGCGACGGCGTCGCGGGTGGTGAGCACCTCCGCGCCGAACTTGATCGCCTGCCGGCGGGCCCGGTCGGTGAGCTGGGCGCCCGACACGCCGTCCGGAAAACCGAGGTAGTTCTCGATCCGCGAGCTCTGCCCCGCCTGGCCGCCGGTGGCCATCCGCTCGACGAGGACCGTGCGCAGCCCCTCGGACGCGGCGTAGACCGCCGAGCCGAGCCCCGCCGGCCCGCCGCCGATCACCACGACGTCGTAGAAGTCCGCGGTCGGCGTGGTGCTCAACCCCACCCGGCCGGCGAGCTCCGCGTCGGTCGGATCGGTCAGGGCGACGCCGTCGGGCGTGATGACGACGGGCAGCGTGTCGGCGGAGGCCTGCGCCGCGGTCAGCAGCCGGGCACCCTCCGGCTCGTCGGACAGGTACCAGCGGTAGGGCACCTGGTTGCGAGCCAGGAAGTCGCGCACCTCGTGCGAGCGTGCCGACCAGCGGTGGCCGACCACCCTGGTCTCGGCAACGGGGGTGTGGTCGGTGGCGAGCCAGGCATCCAGCAGGGCGTCGACGACCGGATAGAGCTTCTCCTGCGGCGGATCCCAGGGTTTGAGCAGGTAGTGGTCGAGATCGACCAGATTGATGGCGTCGATCGCCGCGGTGGTGTCGGCGTAGGCGGTCAGCAGCACCCGACGCGCCGCTGGATACAGGTCCATCGCCTGTTCGAGGAACTCGATGCCGTTCATCTCCGGCATCCGGAAGTCGGCGAGCAGCACCGCCACCCGGTCACCGCGCAGCTTCATCTCCCGCAGCGCGTCGAGCGCCTGCGGCCCTGACTCCGCGCGCACGATCCGGTACCGTTCGCCATACTGCCGTCGCAGGTCGCGCGCGACCGCGCGGGAGACGCTCGCATCGTCGTCGACGGTGAGGATCGCCGGGCGGGCTTTCCCCCGGGGCTCCGCGGCGGGGGCGGTCGCGTTCGACGCGCCGGACGTGGGCGATTCCGCTGGGGTCGTCGTCAAGGGTGCCCCCCGATGATCGTTTGCTCAAACGGTGCGGGTTCCGCGGGCGCGCCGCGCGCCGGACCCGATCGACGGACCAGTCGATCGGGTCGGTGGGCGGCGCGGTCGCACGGGTCGGCCGGTGGTCGGGTCGATCGGTGTCGGGCCGGAGTGGCGGTTGGTGGCGTGGGACCGGGCCCCGGC